>CAKTOB010000023.1 GCA_934589525.1 uncultured Oscillospiraceae bacterium
GTGTAGCTCATCCGGTAGAGCGCCACCTTGCCAAGGTGGAGGTAGCGAGTTCGAGCCTCGTCACCCGCTCCATAAAAAAGAGATCTGCTTTTGCAGGTCTCTTTTTTCATACCCGGATTGAAATTTTAAATTTTCAAAATTGCAGGTTGCTTTCTGGTTCAACCGGTGGTATGATAGGAAACATCAACTCTGTGGACAATTGTCCACCGTGGAAGGGAGCGTTTCGAATGAAGTATGTGGTCATTTTGGGTGACGGCATGGCAGATGAGCCCCTTGCGGCTCTGAACGGCAAGACCCCTTTGGACTACGCCAACACACCCTGCATGGACCGTATGGCCTGTCAGGGCACCATGGGCCTGGTGCAGAATGTGCCGGAGGGAATGGCCCCCGGTTCAGATGTTGCCAATCTGTCGGTTCTGGGCTATGATCCCAGCCGGTGCTATTCGGGGCGATCTCCCCTGGAGGCTTTGAGCGTGGGGGTTGCCATGGAGCCGGAGGACGTGATTTTCCGCTGCAATCTGGTAACGCTGACGGAGCAGGAGCCCTATGAAGAGAAGAAGATCCTGGACCACAGCTCCGGCGAAATCAGCACGGAGGATGCGGATATTCTGATGGATTCCATCCGGAAGACCTTTGACTCCCAGGATATTTCTTTCTACACCGGCACCAGCTACCGGCATATTATGGTATGGAAGCATGGAAAGGTGGTCTCTTTAGAGCCCCCTCATGACCATTTGGGAACGGTTATCGGCCCTTGGCTGCCCCAAGAGGAAATCCTCAAAGAGATGATGGAAAAAAGCTATCCCATTCTCAATGCGCACCCCCTGAATTTGGAGCGGGCAAGGCAGGGAAAGCACAAGGCCAATTCCCTCTGGTTCTGGGGTGCCGGAACCAAGCCCAGCCTGCAAAACTTCCGGGAGAAAACCGGCCTGAAGGGGGCCATGATCTCCGCGGTGGATCTGCTGAAGGGCATTGCCGTGGGGGCCGGCATGGAGGTTTACCGGGTCCCCGGTGCCACCGGCTCCATCGATACCAATTATGAGGGAAAGGCCGCTGCCGCCGCCAAGGCGCTTTTGGAGGATGGCTGTGATTTTGTCTATGTCCATGTGGAGGCCCCGGATGAAATGGGCCACCAGGGCCTGGTTTCCGAAAAGGTCCGCTCCATTGAGGACCTGGACAGCCGCTTGATCGCGCCAATCAAAAAGGCGCTGGATGATTCCGGGGAGGATTACCGGATGCTGATTTTGCCGGATCATCCCACCCCCATCCGCCTGCGGACCCACACCGGAGACCCGGTGCCCTATCTGCTTTTTGATTCTGCAAGGCAGGAAAAGAAGCTTGCCCGATTTACGGAGGAAGAGGCAGCCCAGACCGGCAATTTCCAGCCCCAGGGCTTCCGGCTTCTGGACCAACTGATTCATTAGAAAGGAGCCATTGCCATGGCCAGAGTATATAATTTTTCCGCCGGCCCCGGGGTGCTGCCGGAGCCTGTACTGGAAGAAGCCGCCCGGGAAATGATGGATTACCGGGGCACCGGTATGTCCGTTATGGAGATGAGCCACCGCTCCAAGCCATACCAGCGCATCATCGATGAGGCAGAGGCAGACCTGCGGACCCTCATGGGCATTCCGGACAACTACAAGGTCCTGTTCCTCCAGGGTGGTGCCAGTCAGCAGTTTGCCATGGTGCCCATGAACCTGATGCGCAATCGGGTGGCAGACTACATCATCACCGGCCAGTTTTCCAAGAAGGCCTGGAAGGAAGCCCAGCTCTTTGGCCAGGCCAACGCCGTCGCCTCCTCTGCCGACCGGAATTTTACCTATATCCCGGATTGCAGCGACCTGCCCATTGGGGAAAACAGCGACTATGTATATATCTGCGAAAACAACACCATTTACGGCACCAAATTTAAGACCCTGCCCAATACCAAAGGAAAGCCTCTGGTGGCGGATGTGTCCTCCTGTTTCCTGTCGGAGCCTCTTCGGGTGACGGATTACGGGATGCTCTACGGTGGCGCACAGAAAAACGTGGGCCCTGCCGGTGTGGTCATCGCCATCATTCGGGAGGACCTGATTCGTGAGGATGTTCTGCCCGGCACGCCGACCATGCTCCGCTACAAGACCCACGCCGATAACGGCTCCATGTACAATACCCCGCCCACCTATGGCATCTATATCTGTGGCAAGGTCTTCAAATGGCTGTTGGGGTTGGGAGGCCTGGAAGCCATGGCAGCATACAACCAGAAAAAGGCCGCCATTCTCTATGATTATCTGGATTCCAGCAAAATCTTTCACAACCAGGTAGAAAAAAAGGACCGCTCTCTCATGAACGTGACCTTTGTCACCGGAGATCCGCAGCTGGATGCCCGGTTCGTGGCCCAGGCCGGGGAGGCGGGCCTTGTGAACCTGAAGGGCCACCGCAGCGTAGGCGGAATGCGGGCCAGCATTTATAATGCTATGCCCCTGGAAGGGGTCCGGAAGCTGACGGAGTTTATGGCAGACTTCGAAGAAAAGCTTTAAGGAAACTCTTTGACCGGAGCTACCTTAAATTCCCATAGAAAAGAGGAACGACCATGTTTCAGGTGAACTATTTAAATAAAATATCCCCCGTTGGCACGGCGCTTTGGACGGAGGATTACCGGGTTTCGGATTGCTTGGAGGATGCCCAGGCCCTGGTGGTCCGCAGCGCCCCAATGCAGGAGATGTCCTTTTCCGAGAATCTTTTGGCGGTGGCCCGGGCCGGGGCCGGTGTCAATAATATCCCGCTGGACCGGTGCGCGGAACAGGGCATCGTGGTGTTCAACACCCCCGGAGCCAATGCCCGCAGCGTCATGGAGCTGACCCTTTGCGGCCTCCTGCTGGGCTGCCGGGATGTGGCAGGGGGCATCCGCTGGGTGCAGTCCATTGCCGGTACTCCGGACGTTGCCAAGCAGGTAGAAAAGGAAAAATCCCGGTTTGCGGGCCATGAGATTTTAGGCCTGAAGCTGGGGGTCATCGGCCTTGGAGCCGTAGGCGGCCCCTTTGCCAACGCCGCCCGGAGACTGGGCATGCAGGTCTACGGCTGTGACCCCTTCCTGTCCGTGGATGCTGCCTGGCATCTGGACAGCCAGGTCCACCATGTGAACACCAGGGAGGAGATTTTCGCCGCCTGTGATGTGATCTCCCTCCATACCCCGCTGGTGGAGGACACCAGGAAGATGATCAACGCCGAGACCTTGGAAAAAATGAAGGACGGGGTCATCATCTTGAATTTCGCCCGGGATTTGCTGGTAGACGACGAGGCCATGGCCCAGGCCCTGGCCTCCGGAAAGGTCCGCCGGTACATTACGGATTTCCCCAACGAAAAGACCGCCGCCATGCCGGGCTGCATCGCCATCCCTCATTTGGGTGCATCGACCCAGGAATCCGAGGACAATTGCGCAAAAATGGCCGTGACCCAGTTGATGAACTACCTGGAAAACGGAAACATCGTCAATTCCGTGAATTTCCCCAACTGCGATATGGGCCTTTGCGCAAGCGAGGGCCGGATCACCATTCTCCACAGAAACATTCCCAATTCTCTCGGCCGGTTCACAACGGCGCTGGCAGGGGAGAATGTCAACATTGCAGGGCTGATGAATAAAAGCCGGGGGGTCTACGCCTATACCATGCTGGACCTGGACCACAGGCCCTCTCAAAACCTGGTGGAAGGCCTCCGAGGCATCCAGGGCGTTCTGCGGGTCCGTGTGATCAAGTAATCATGTAAAAAAATAATGACCGTCTTCCAAACAAAGACGGTCATTACCTTTATTTTTCAAATTTTTTCGCAACCTGCGCCAACATGTTTCGGATGGGCAGATGATAGGGGCAGCGGCTTTCGCAGGCGCCGCATTGGATGCAGTCGGAGGCTTTGGCGGTCATGTCGGCATACCGGCCCCTGGCCCAGTCTCCCAGACCGTATCGGGTCAGGTATCCCTCCAATACAAAGACCTGGGGGATTTGAATACCCACGGTGCAGGGGGCGCAGTAGTTGCACCGGCGGCAGAATTGGGTGCCCAGCTGCTTTCGGACGGCCTGGATTTTTTGCTCCTCCTCCTGGCTGAGGGGCGCGGTATTGCAAACGGCGGCCAGATTCTCTTCCAGCTCTCTGGGCTCTGCCATGCCGGGGATCACCACGCTGACGCAGGGGTTCTGGACGATGTACCGCAGGGCCAGGGTGGCATCCTCAATGGCACCACCGGCCAGAGGCTTCATGCAGATAAAGCCCACGTTCTTTTCTTTGCACCGTTTGATCAGGGCCTCTCCCTGATTTTCTACAATATTGTAGGGGAACATGATGGTTTCCACCCAGGGAAGCTCCAAAGCCTTTTCAAAAACCTCCGTAGAGTGGGCGGTGATGCCAATGTGCCGGATTTTCCCGGAAGACTTGGCTTCCTGCAAGGCTTCCAACGCGTCGCCGGGGGCGGTGATGGTCTCCAAATCCTGGAGAGAGGGGTTGTGGAACTGGTAAAGGTCAATATAGTCCGTGCGGAAATTCTTCAGAGAAATCGCAACGTTTTCTTCCATTTCCGCCTTGGTCCAGCCCCGCCCCTTGGTGGCCAGAATGAAATGCTCCCGAATGCCCTCCAGGCCATAGCCCAGATACTCTTCGCTGACGGTATAGCCCCGGGCGGTGTCGATATAATTGACACCCGCATCCAGAAGCCGATGCATCAGCTCCTTGGTCCCCTCCGCGTCAATGCGCTGAATGGGAATGCCGCCGAAGCCCAGCCGGGAGACCTTCAGCCCGGTTTTTCCCAGTGTTACATATTCCATAGTTCGCTCCTCCTTTTGCCGGGCCCTTTCATAAGGTGAAACCCGGCTTTTTGATTTCATTATACAGCTTCCGCTTCCGGAAATAAAGAAAAAATTTCGTCCAAGGGCGCACCCTTGGACGAAAAACAAATCTTACTCGTGTACCCGGAACAGAGGGCCTGCCACCCGCTTGTACAGCAGCATGGTCAGCAGGGATACAAGGCCGCCTTTGATGATATTCAGCGGGGCCACACACAGGGCCACGAAGGAGAACACCCCGTGAATGCTGCCATGGATCTTGGTACCCATACCGATGAGGGCCTCCATGGGAATGCCGTAGAGCTGGGAGAACTTGGGCAGAAGGTACACGGCATTAAAGCCGGTGCCGATGACGGTCATGGTCAGGGTGCCGATGACCAGGCCCACAATGGCGCCCTTCTTGTTCTTGTGCAGATGATACCAGACGGTGGCGGGGAGAACAAAGCAGCATCCCACAAAGAAGTTGGCAAAGTCGCCAACAAAAGCGGTGGAGGTGCCCTTCAGCAGGAGCTTCAGCAGGATTTTGATGCCTTCAATGGCAACGGCGGCGCTGGGCCCCAGGAAGAAGCCGCCCAGCAGCACGGGCAGCTCCGAGAAGTCCAGCTTGTAGAATTCCGGGGCTAGGAAGATCAGGGGGAAGTCCAGCACATGCAGCACCACGGCAATGGCAGAGCAGATGCCGATGATGCTGACCCGCCGGGCAGGGGTCACCTGACGCAGATGGTCAAACCGCTTTTCGGCCAGCCGGGCCCCCAGGGCCACGGCCAGGATCACCACGGCCGTGATCAGAAGAAAGCTTACATTGTCTTTGGCTTGGGTAAGTAGTTGGTTCATTTTTGGTCACCTCAACGTAAAAATCGCCCTGAGCAAACACTCAGGGCGTGAAAACGCAAACTCCTTGCGTATCTTCTTCCATCCAGACTATACTGTCGGTATCGGAATCACACCGATTCGGCGCTTGCGCGTTCGCGGACTTTACCGCCGGTGGGGAATTTCGCCCCGCCCTGAAGATCACGTTATTCACTTGTCCTAACCATAGCACACAACCCCGGCCTTGTCAAGAACCTTTTTTCATGCTATACTGCCCTTAGTATTCGGGCCCTGCGGCGGTTTTTGTAGGCTCCGGTGCCCCATTGGAGGGGAAGGCAAAGCCCTGGATCTTCCCGCCGGGGGCGGTATTGGTAATGTCCCCACCGATGACCTGGTTTTTGTATACCAGCACCGTGGCGTATACCGGCTCCGTGGCCCCGGGGTAATTGGTCACCTCGTAAACATAGCGCATGACCTTCTTCCCGGCAAATTTGCTCAAATCGTAGTTCTGACATTTTTGCAGGGCGTTGTACCGGTCAAACACCTCGTTTGACTCCTGGGGGATCAAAACCTGCCCGGATTCCTTGGGGGAATTCTGGACTTCCCAGCCGAAGCTTTTTAGAAAATGGACCCGCCCGTCATTGCTGGCCAGGTCCTGGTGATCGGTGCGGAAGGTCTCTTGGCTGTTCCCCAGAATCAGGATCAGCCCCAGCAGGGCGGCGGCCACAAGGGCCAGGATCAGCATCATTTTTTTGAAATCGACCTTTGCGGTCAACACAACCATATCGTATTCCCTCCCGAAATGTTTTCGCCAAATCCTATGTGCTTGAGGGAGGGGATAGAACGGAGAAGCTATGGAACGTTTGGATAAATTCTTATGCGACAGCGGTGCAGGCACCCGCAGCCAAGTGAAAGCCCTATTAAAGGCCGGGCATGTTACGGTGGATGGGAAACCGGCCAAGGACCCGGCGCTGAAAATCGACGGCACCCGGCAGCAGGTGCTGCTGGACGGCGCGCCCATGGGGGGCTTTCAGCGCCGGGTGGTGCTGATGAACAAGCCCCAGGGCTATGTGACCGCGACGGAGGATGCCCGGGATCAAACCGTCATGGACCTATTGCCGGAAGAGATGGGCCACTGGGATTTAAAGCCCGTGGGCAGACTGGACAAGGCAACGGAAGGCCTACTGCTGCTGACCAATGACGGGGAACTCCTGCACAGATTGATCAGCCCCAAAAAGGAAGTGCCCAAGGTCTACTATGCCCGGCATGAGGGCATGGCAGGGCCTGACGACATCGAAGCCTTTTTAAAGGGCATTCTCCTGCGGGACGGAACCTGCTGCCTGCCTGCGGAGCTGTGCCCCCTGGGCCCTGGAGAGAGCCAAATCACGGTTTGCGAGGGGAAATACCATCAGGTCCGGCGGATGATGGCCGCCCGGAACATGACCGTCACCTATCTGGAGCGGCGCAAGGAAGGAAATCTGGAACTGGGAAACCTTCCCAGAGGCCAGGTGCGGCTGCTGGAGGAACGGGAAATCCGGGAACTGGAAGCATTGTGCGGAATGTAGACAAAAGAAATCAGCAAAATGCCTGAACTTTTTGGCCCCCTTTTGGAAAAATTGACAGCCAACTAGCAAGAATACCTAAAAATCAAGTGTTAATTTGCAATAAAATGTCAAAAGGTACTTGCAAACTGCGCAAAACTTGTGTATAATAACAGTGCAATTTTGTGGAATGCGTATTTATGCAACATTCTAAGGAGGGGCACCCATATGTCCAACAGTGTATTTCAAAGCGTGATCGTTCAATTAAAGGACATTTCTGACAGAACCTTTGGCGTTATCGATACAGAAGGCTGCGTTGTGTCCTGCACTGACGTCTCTTTGCTGGGAGAGCGTTGGCCCGATGCCGCCCTGCGCATTGGCGGCGGTGTGGACGGAATTACGGTTTTCGCCCAAAAATGCTTCAAGGCCATTGTCGGCAGCTCCAACTTGTATGAATATGCGGTGTTCTGCTCCGGTGATGACGAACTGGCAAAATCCTTCTGCTCTATGGCCTATATCTCCCTGAACGATGCCAAGATCTTTTATGAGGAAAAGCATGACCGGGGCACCTTTGTCAAGAACATCATCATGGACAATATTCTGCCCGGCGATATTTATATCCGGGCCAAGGAGCTCCATTTCGCCACGGATGCCCCCCGGGCCGTCTTCCTCATCCGCCAGGTGGGCCGCAGCGACGTGGCCACGGTGGATGTGCTCTCCGGCATGTTCCCGGATAAGATGCAGGACTTTGTGCTCAGCGTCAACGAGAGCGATGTGGCGGTGATCAAGCAGATCACGGTCAATACCCCCAGCGAGGAGCTGGAAAAAATTGCGGTGAACATTGAAAACACCCTGAAAAATGAGCTGCGCATCAAGACCTCCATCGGCATCGGCACCGTCTCCGAGCATCTGCGGGAGCTGGCGGATTCCTATAAGGAGGCCCAGACCGCCATTGAGGTGGGCAAGGTCTTTGATACGGAAAAGAGCATCATGCGCTATGAAAACCTGGGCATCGGCCGTCTGATCTATCAGCTGCCCACCACCCTGTGCGAGATTTTCCTGAGTGAGATTTTCAAGAAGAGCTCCATTGACTGCCTGGACCAGGAGACCCTGTTTACCATCAACAAGTTCTTTGAGAACAATCTGAACGTTTCCGAAACCTCCCGGAAGCTGTTTGTCCACCGGAATACCCTGGTGTATCGGTTGGAGAAAATCAAAAAGCTTACGGGTCTCGACCTGCGGCAGTTTGACCATGCCATTGTGTTTAAGGTGGCCTTGATGGTCAGAAAATATCTGTCCTCTCGGGAGGCCCGGTGACCTTATCGGAAAAATCAAAAATATTTTGCGGGGAGAGCCTTGGGCCCTCTCCGCGTTTTTGTTCAGTGCAGGGAAGGACATCCGCAAGGAAATGCAATTTTATGTCTACCACCTGCGGAAGAAAATCCCTCCGGGATGGGGGAAATCAATGTCACAAATAAAAAGTTTTTGTTAAAAAATAAGAAATACGCCCAGGTTTTACGGCCCGTCATTGACTTTGAGGCCGATTTGTGGTACAATTCCCGTACATTGCGTGCGATGCCGAAAGCGTTCCTTGGTGGAACGGCGGCAAAGCGTATACTTCGACTGGAGATAGATGCAAATGATTGAATTTACAGATGTCGTAAAAAGCTACGAGCAGGGCAACAAGGCCCTGAACGGCGTTACCATGCAGATCGATGACGGGGAGTTTTGTTTCCTGGTGGGACCCTCCGGTTCCGGCAAGTCTACCATTATTAAATTGATCACCGGCGAGCTGCGGCCCACCTCCGGCACCGTAAAGGTCAACGGCTTTACCCTGGAACGGATCCGCAAGCGGGAGATCCCGCTGCTGCGCCGTACCGTCGGTGTTGTGTTCCAGGACTTCCGTTTGATCCCCAATATGACCGTGTATGACAACGTGGCCTTCGCCATGCGTGTCATCGGTGCCCGGGAGCGGGAGATTCGGGACCGGGTGCCCTATGTGCTGGAGCTGGTAGGCCTGGAAAACAAGGCAAACCGCCATCCCGGTGAGATGTCCGGCGGCGAGCAGCAGCGTCTGGCCATTGCCAGAGCCCTGGTCAATAACCCCTCTACCATCATTGCCGACGAGCCCACCGGTAACCTGGACCCTGCCAGATCCTTTGAAATCATGGCCCTGCTGCAGGAAATCAACAACCTGGGCACCACGGTTCTGGTCGTTACCCATGAAAAGAACCTGGTGGAGTTGTTCGCCAAGCGTGTGATCGCCATTGACGATGGCTATGTGGTCAGCGACGGCAGAGAGAGGTAAGCAATTATGAAGTTCAGTAATATCGGATATCTTATGAAAGAGGGCTTCCGTGGCATTTTTCTCCACGGATTCATGTCCTTTGCCGCCGTGTGCGTGACGGTGGCCTGCCTGATCATCGTGGGCAGCTTCTCCATTTTGGCATACAACCTGGACGTGATGGTTCAGGAATTGAATCAGACCAGTGAGATCCTGGTCTATGTGGACAGTGACCTGCCGGATGCGGAGGCCCGGAGCATCGGCACGAAGATCAATGCCCTGCCCAATATTTTGCAGGCAACCTTCGTATCCCGGGAGGATGCCCTGAAGGAATTTGTCGCCGACCATAATGACGACTCTGTATTCACCGGTGTTCAGGCCACGGACCTGCGGCACCGTTATGTGGTGACTCTGGAAGACAACACTCTGATGCAGCAGACGGACGAACAGCTGCGGCAGATCCCCGGTGTGGCGGATACCAAGGCCGCCTACGCTCTGGCCCAGGGCTTTACCACCATTCAGCAGGTGCTGCACATCGCCTCCGTGGCGCTGATCGCAGTGCTGCTGGTCATTTCTCTGCTGATTATTTCCAATACGGTCAAGCTTGCCATGTATGACCGGCGTGATGAGATCGCCATTATGAAAATGGTAGGTGCCACCAACGGCTTTATCCGTCTGCCCTTTATGGTAGAGGGTTTCTCTCTGGGCATGATGGGTGCGGTGCTGGCCTTTGGCCTGGAATGGGTGGGCTACGATGCCCTGGTTGAAAAAATCTCCACGGTGGATGCACTGAAGCTCTTTACCTTTGTGCCCTTTGAAAATCTGCTGGTACCCATGATCATCGTCTTTGCGGCGGCCGGTCTGTTTGTCGGCGTTGTGGGCAGCTGGACTTCCATCCGGAAATTCATGGACGTGTAAGTTCCGCGGGATAAAGAGATATGAAACATTCCGCAACCCGATCACATTTGCTGGCAGCGGTCCTTGCCTGCGCCTTGACGCTGACAACGGTGCCGTTTCCCGCCTCGGCCTCCCAGAAGACCGACAAGATCAAGGACGAGCTGGGAGGACTAAAAGAAAAGAACGCAGCCATCCAATCGGAGATCGATGCCGTTCGGCAGCAGTATACCGCCACCTCCAATCAGATTCAGGACCTGGTAAATCAAAAAAATGCCGTGGACCAGGAAATCGCTCTGCTCCATGAGCAGATCCTCAACATCAACGAGCAGGTCATTGCCTACGGCCAGCTCATTGCCGATGCCCAGGACCAGCTGGATGATTCCAATGCCCGGCTGGACGAGCTGAACGAAAAGCACAAGCTCCGCATCCGGGCCATGGAAGAGGCGGGAACGGTCAGCTATTGGCAGGTCCTGTTTCAGGCCAGCAGCTTCACCAATTTCCTGGACCGTCTGACCTTGATCGAGGAGATCGCCGCCGCGGACCAGCGGCGGATCGATGAAATTCAGCAGGTGGCCACGGAGGTCAGCTCCACCCAGGCCCAAATGCAGCAGGAGCTCCGGGACCTGGGAGATGCCCAGACCCAGCTGACGGAAAGCGAAACCCTTCTGGCGGAAAAGCGGACGGAGTCCGACGAGCTCCTCAGAAGCCTTGCCTCCCAGCGGGAGGAATTTGAGCTGCTGCTGGACGATTCCGAGGCCAAGCAGGATGCCCTCATGAAGGAGATCGCCCAGAAGCAAAAAGAGCTTTCCAATGCCGAGTATGAAGAGCGGCTGGCAAAGCTTGCCTTGCAGGGCCAGAATCCCCCTTCCAATGCCACCTGGATCACCCCGGTCTCCGGCTACACCATTACCAGTCCCTTCGGTATGCGTGTGCATCCCATTTACAAATATCAGCTCAAGCATAACGGCATTGACATGGCCTGTCCCCAGGGGACGCCCATTTATGCTACCCGGGCCGGTACCGTCACCACAGCCTCCTACCAGGCGGGTGGTGCGGGCTATTACGTCAGCATCAACCATGGAGACGGCTTCGGCACCATCTATATGCACATGACCAATTATGTTGTCAGCAAAGGCCAGAAGGTCACTGCCGGGCAGCTGATCGGCTATGTGGGCAGCACCGGCCTTTCCACAGGCCCCCATCTGCATTTTGGCGTATCCTACGCCGGTACTTATGTGAATCCAATGGCCTACATCGGATAATTTCAAAGGAGACTCTATGAAAAATCGCAAAAAAATGGTTTCCCTTCTGGCCGGCATCATGGCAGCCGTCATGGTGCTGACCCTGGTTTTGAGCCTGCTGCCCACCCGGGCCTATGCGGCTTCTTCCAGCGAGATCCGGAAGCAGATCAATCAGCTCAAGGACCAGAAGACGGAACTGAAATCCCAAATCGAGGACCTTAAAAAGCAGTACCAGGCCAATAAAGATGACATTGCGGACATCGTATCCCGCAAAAACATCATTGACCAGGAGATCGGTCTGCTCCATGCCCAGCTGGACAACATCAACGAGCAGATTTCCGCCTTCGGCGTGCTGATCGCAGATAAGCAGGATGAACTGGACAACGCCCAGGCACATTACGATCAGCTGAATGAGGAATACCGGGTCCGTGTTCGCACCATGGAGGAAGAAGGGACTCTTAGCTATTGGGAGGTCCTGTTTAAGGCCAACAGCTTCTCGGACCTTCTGGACCGCATGAGCATGATCGAGGAGATCGCCGCTTCCGATAACCGCCGCCTGAAGGAGCTGGATGAAGCCACCCAGGCCGTGGCCAAGGCCCAGTCGGAACTGGAAACGGAAAAGGCGGATCTGGAGACCACCAAAGAGGAACTGAATGCCACCCAGGCGGAACTGGACGACAAGCGTTCCGAGGCCGATGAAGTCATCGCCGAACTGATTGCCAAAGGCGTGGAGCTGGAGGGCATGAAGACGGACCTGGAAGCGGAGGACGAAAACCTTCTCAAGCAGATTGCCCAGATGGAAAAGGAATACAACGCTGCCAAGCACCAGGAGTGGCTGGCCTACATGGCCACCTATACCACGGTGCCCCCGGCTACCACCGCCGCCCCCTCCGGCTCCGGTTCCGGTTCCAACAGCGGCACCAGCACCCCCAGCTCCGGCGGCAGCTGGCTGCGGCCCTGCAGCTATACCTACATGTCCAGCCCCTTTGGCTTCCGGACATCTCCCACCTCCGGCGCTTCCAGCTATCACCAGGGCGTGGACCTGGCGGCCCCTGCCAATACGCCGATTTACGCTAGCCGTGCCGGTGTGGTGACCACCGCCACCTATTCCAATAACGCAGGGTACTATGTGACCATCAACCATGGTGATGGATTCAGCTCCATTTACATGCACATGAATAACTATGTGGTCTCCTCCGGCCAGGCCGTCTCCGCCGGTCAGCTGATCGGCTATGTGGGCCGAACCGGTATCGCCACAGGCTACCATCTGCACTTCGGCATCGCCTACAACGGTGCCTACGTCAACCCCTGCGCCTACGTTTCCTTGTAAATCATCTTCCCACATTCTTTGGGGAAACTCTGAATAAATCGTCTGCGGCTGGACAGCGATCTTTTGCTGCCGGTTCTTGACGATTTTGTCAGGGCTTCCCTCAGAGAAATGTGGGAAGAATACTATAAAATAGGAGAGAGGTTTTAAAGACAATGAAAAAGAAAGTATTGCTTGTTCTTTCTTACGTTCTGGTGGCCGCCCTGGCCTGCGGGGCCACGCTGGGTATTGTATATTTTGGAACCGGGTATTCAAAGCTTAATGAATTGGAAAACCTGATTTTTCTCCGTTTTGCCGGAGAAAGCGACCAGACCGCCATGGAGGACGCCGCGGCTTACGCCATGATCGATGCCCTGGGTGACCGGTGGAGCTACTATATCCCCGCGGCAGATTATGATACCTTCCAGGACAATTCCAACAATGCCTATGTAGGCATCGGTGTTTCCGTCACGGCCCTGGAGGACGGCACCGGCTTCCTGGTTGCCAAGGTGGAGCCCGGGGGACCAGCGGACCAGGGGGGCATGGAGGTCGGAGACATCATCATCCAGGTAGAGGACCAAAGCGTGGAGGGCCTTACGGTTTCCGAGCTCTCCAGGCGGATCAAGGGGGAGGAAAACACCTCTGTGACCCTGACGGTCCTGCGGGAAGGGGAGGGCATCAGCCTGTATCTGACCCGGAAGCGGATGGAGACTGCCGTTGCCAAGGGCAGTATGCTCAATGAGCATGTGGGCCTGGTGACCATCGTCAACTTTGATGATCGCTGCGCCGACGAGACCATTTCCGCCATTGAGCAGGTTCTGGACCAGGGGGCGGATATGCTGCTCTTTGACGTTCGGAATAATCCCGGCGGCTATGTGGAGGAGCTTTGCAGGGTCCTGGACTACCTTCTTCCGGAGGGGGACCTTATTCGGATGGTGGGCACCGACGGAAAGGAGGAGATCAAGACCTCCGGTGCGTCCTGCGTGAAGGTTCCCATGGCGGTATTGGTCAATGAGGATTCCTATTCCGCCGCAGAGCTTTTTGCCGCCGATCTTCGGGAATACGGTGCGGCAAAGATTTTTGGAGCCCAGACCTGCGGAAAGGGCTTCTACCAGAATCTGTTCCGTTTTCAGGACGGCTCTGCCGTGGGCCTGTCCATTGGCAGATACTATACCTCCAAGAATGAAAACCTGGAGGGGGTTGGCCTGACCCCGGACGTGGAAGTGAAGCTGAACGACACGGAGAAGACCCAGCTTCTCGCCGGCCTTTTAGAAGCGGAGAATGACCCACAGCTCCAGGAGGCTCTAAGCTACCTGATGGACAAGGTGGTAAAGCCCTGATAAAAAACGCGAATCGGCACCAAAACCGATTCGCGTTTTTTTAAACGATCTATTATGCCAGCAGGGGCTTCAGGGCTTCCGCCAGTCTGTCCTTCTGGGCCTGGGCTTCCGCTAAGTCTTTGCCCAGGGTCGTAAAGTAGGTCTTGATCTTGGGCTCGGTGCCGGAGGGGCGAACCACCACCGTTGCGCCGCCGGAAAGGCTGTAGATCAGCACATTGGCGCTGGGCAGCCCGGTGGCCTTCGTATCGGTGTAGTCCGTGACCTTGGTCACGGCGTAACCGGCGATCTCCTTGGGCGGATTCTTCCGCAGACCGTCCATAATTCCGGCCATTTTCTCCATACCGGACAGTCCCGGGAACTCAAAGGAATCCACCTTGTTGAGGTACCGGCCAAACTTGGCATAAATGCTTTCCAGCCGCTCCTTGATAGAGGAGCCTATGGAGCGGTAATAGGCGGCCATTTCGCAAATCAGCATGGAGCCGATGATGGCATCCTTGTCCCGGACGTAAGAGCCTGCCAGATAGCCGTAGCTCTCCTCAAAACCGAAGATGAAGCGCTCCACTTCTCCGGCTGCTTCCAGTCTGGCAATTTGGTCACCGATCCACTTAAAGCCCGTCAGCACATTGCGCATTTCTACGCCATAGCTGGCGGCCACCGCATCGGCCAGGGGCGTGGAGACGATGGACTTGACCGCCACAGGATTCTTGGGCATGGTGCCGGTTTCAATCCGGCCCTGGCAGATGTAATCCAGCAGCAGAACGCCCACCTCATTGCCGGAAACCAGCTCGTAGCTTCCGTCGGGGCAGCGGATGGCAATGCCCACCCGGTCCGCGTCAGGATCCGTTGCCAGCATCAGGTCCGCACCGTTTTTCTCCGCCAGTTCCAGACCCAGCCGCAGGGCTTCGAAAATCTCCGGGTTGGGGTAGGGGCAGGTGGGAAAGTTGCCGTCGGGGTCTTTCTGTTCGGGGACAATGGTAATGTCGTCAATGCCAATGTCGTGGAGCACCCGGGTAACGGGCACCAGGCCGGAGCCGTTCAGGGGGGAGTAGACCAGCTTGAGCCCGGCGGTCTTGCACAGGCCGGGCCGCACAGACCGGGCCTTGATGGCATCGTACAGAGCTTCCTTGCAGTCCTCTCCCACATACTGGATCATGCCGGAGGACAGACCCTCTTCAAAGGAAACCAGCTTGGCCCCTTCCAGTACATCGGTTTTCTGAATTTCCGCATAGACAATGGCGGCGGCATCGTCGGTCATCTGGCAGCCGTCGGGGCCATAGGCCTTGTAGCCGTTGTACTTGGCGGGGTTGTGAGAAGCGGTGATCATAATACCGGCGTTGGCCCCATAGTAGCGGGTGGCAAAGCTCAGTGCGGGCACGGGCATCAGTGCGTCATAGATCCGTACCCGGATGCCGTTGGCTGCCAACACACAGGCAGCGGTTTTCGCAAAGACATCGGAATTGATACGGCTGTCATAGGAAACGGCAACCAGCTGATTGCCGCCCTGGGTTTTGACCCAATTGGCAAGGCCCTGGGTGGCCTGACGGACCACATAGATATTCATCCGGTTGGTGCCCGCACCCAGAACGCCCCGGAGTCCGGCAGTACCGAATTTCAGGGAGACCGCAAACCGATCCTTGATCTGGTCCTCGTTCCCCTCAATATCCCGCAGCTCCTGGGTGAGTTTGGCATCCTCCAAATCGGCGGCGGCCCAACGCTTGTAATCATCCAAATACATGATGTTCACCTGTCCTTTATGAAGTGTACGTTTTGTATTTTCGCTGTGTTTACTATAAAACATTTTCCTCTTTTTGTCAATGTTGCGTAGCATCCAGTTGAGGTAAACCGTTCCATTTTGAAAATGGCGGTGGATTCTTGAAAGCATTTATGGTATAAAAAGATAGGATGCAGAGAAGTATTCTGCCGCCTGTAGGTGAAAATACAGCGTGTAACATTTGGTTGCGGAAATGTAAAGAGAACGTGGTGGCAGATGGCAGCGGTTTTTGCTACAATGAGGGCATCTGATCACAGGAGGAACGCATGATGACACTATCAGAAAAAATTCTGACATTAAGAAAGGGAAGCGGCATGTCCCAGGAAGAATTGGCGGAAAAGCTAAATGTATCCCGACAGGCCATCTCCCGGTGGGAAATGGGCACGGCCATGCCGGACGTGACCAATGTTCTGGGGCTGAGTAAGCTGTTCGGTGTGACGACGGATTACCTGCTCCATGACGACTACCAAAGTGACAGGGATCTGCCCCAGATGCAGAAAATCGAAACAGACAGCCTCCGCCAGGCCATGATTTTTTTGATTACCCTGGAAGTGATGGCGTTGATCCTTCAATTTACGGCCTTTGTATACCTATGTAATGTGACTTTTGGCGTGTTGAGCTTTATCCCCTTCGTGGCAGCAATCGGAGGTTTTGAATATGCTTACGCAAAAAAAGGCCATGGGGCCGGTACGCAAACGATCTGTTTCCGCAAGCAGTTCTACAAAATTTCAGTATGGCTGGGAACCTATTTCCCAATTCGGGTGCTGGTAAGGACGCTTCTGGTGCTCTATCCCTGGCCGTACTATACCCTTGTTCGGGACTGCCTGATCGTGGTGCTCTATCTTATGACGTCCCTTTTCATCACATGGAAAATCGAAAAGCATTATAAAACAGCAGCGTGACCAAAATCACGCTGCTGTTTTGCATATGGAATGGTTTCTGTGGCCTTATTCCGCCACAAAGGCGTAGGCTGCGCCCTCTTCCACGGGGGTGGAATCCACGCCGGTCATGGCGTATTCATTGTTGATGTAGAAGGCCCAGTATTTACCGTCCTTGTTGTAGTCCAGGGTGATGCCGTTGACGGTATCCACCATCAGGCCGTACTCGCTGTCAGAGCCGGAAACCAGGTTCAGCTCCAACAGGGCAGCGCCTACGGTATCCTTGTCGGTCTTTACGGTGATGGTCACGGTATTCTTGTCCAGGTCGGTTTCGGAAACGGTAAAGGAAGTCTTGCCGGAGCCGTAGACCTGACCCTCGACCCATCCGGCAGCGGGGGCCTCCGCAGGGGCCTTCTTGCCGCAGGCAGCCATGCCAAAGCACAGGGCCAGAACCATCATCAGGCACAGAACTACAGAAATGCGTTTTTTCATAGTCATTTTTCTCCTTTTAGATTTTATCTTTAGAGAATGCTCTCAAGACGGGGCTATTATACCACGGAAGGGGGAATAGCGCAATGCGTTTTTGAAATTAGGGAAACGCTGCCCTTGCCGATTTCATCAGAGCTTCCCGAAGCAGTATTGCATTTTAAATGGAAGATTGGTATAATGATACAAAACAAAATGGGACGGATGTGAGCAAATGATTTTTGACCCTTTTTCCCGATGCCATCCGGCGGTGAACTTCGCCTTTTTTGTGGCGGTCATCGGCTTCGGCGTGGTGATCCAGCACCCGGCCTATGCTTTGGCGGCACTGGTGGGGGCCGGTCTTTACTATCTTTTGCTCCATGGAAAAAGCGGACTGCGGTTTCTGCGGGCCATGGCAGGGATGCTGGTGCTCATTGCGGTTTTAAACCCCTTGATCAACGATCAGGGGGAGCATATTTTGTTTTCCCTTTGGGGCCGTCCCTATACCCTTGAGGCCATGGCCTACGGCGGGGCCCTGGGTCTCATTTTTTCCGTGACCATGATCTGGTTTGGCTGCTACAGCCAGGTTTTGACCAGCGATAAATTTACGGCCCTTTTTGGCAATCTGATCCCCGCCCTGTCGCTGCTGCTGGTCATGGTGCTGCGGCTGATCCCTGCTTTTACCAGAAAATCCCGGCAGATCCTGACGGCCAGAGGTGCCATCGGAAAGGGCGTTGACAATGCCGCCACCGGGAAAGAGACGCTCAAAAGCAGCGTCGGCGTGCTTTCGGCGCTGACGGATTGGGCCTTGGAGGGCAGCATCATTACGGCGGACTCCATGCGGGCCCGGGGCTACGGCTGCGGAAAACGCACCAATTTCCATATTTATAAGCTGACGAGGCGGGATGTGCTGCTGTTGGCGGCGATCCTCATATTGTCTCTTTGTGTCCTGGGCTTTGGAGGCACGGAGGCTGGCTTTACCCCCTATTTATACTGCGATTATCTGACTCTGGGATTTCCTGCATACTGCCTGCTGCTGCTGATCCCATCCATTCTTTATCTGCGGGAGGCCATTGCATGGACCAGATTGAAATTCGAAACCTGAGCTTTTCCTATCCGGGGGCAAAGAAAAAATGCCTGGAGGATGTGTCCTTTTCCATTGAAAAGGGCGAATACGTGTTGCTCTGCGGCAACAGCGGCTGCGGAAAGACCACCCTTCTGCGGCATCTTAAATCCGTTCTGACCCCCACGGGGGACCGGGCCGGGGAGATCCTCTTTAACGGCTGCCCCATGGACCGGGTGGACAGCCGCACTCAGGCTGCCTCCATTGGCTATGTGATGCAGAATCCGGACGAGCAGATCGTCACGGACAAGGTCTGGCACGAGTTGGCCTTTGGCCTGGAGAATTTGGGAACCGACCCGGGGACCATCGGTCTGCGGGTGGCGGAAATGGCCAGCTTTTTTGGGATTCAGAGCTGGTACCACCGGGAGGTATCCCAGCTATCCGGCGGCCAGAAGCAGCTATTGAATCTGGCTTCCATTATGGCTATGCAGCCGGAGATTTTGATTCTGGACGAGCCCACCGGCCAGCTGGACCCCATTGCCGCCTCGGACTTTTTAAACACCCTGAAGAAGATCAACCGGGAGCTGGGCACCACGGTGCTGATCACCGAGCACCGGGCGGAGGATATATTCCCGGTGGCCGACCGGGTGCTGGTCATGGAGCAGGGGAGACTGACCGCCAATGGAGACCCCAGAAAAATCGGCCGGACCCTTTTTGACTCCCGAAGCCCCCTGACCCAAATGCTCCCGGCACCCATGCGGATTTACTACCGCTGCGGCGAAACCGTCCAGGCCCCGCTGACCGTTCGGGAGGGCCGGACCTGGCTCACCGGAAAGTACATAGACGCCCCTCCGGCGGTTCGCAGTCTTCCTCCAAAAGCGTTCGTCTCCCAAGGGGAACCGGCCCTTCAGGTGGAAGACGTGTGGTTCCGGTATGAGCGGCAATCTGCGGACGTTTTAAAGGGCCTGACCTTCAACGTGCCGCAGGGCTGCCTCTATGCCATCGTCGGCGGCAACGGCACCGGGAAATCCACCACATTGCGGGCTGTCTGCGGGGCCAACCGGCCCTACCGGGGCAGCGTCCGGGTGTTTGGCAAGGAGACCCGGAAATACCCCAAAGGTGCCCTGTTCCAAAATTGCCTTTCTATGCTGCCTCAGGACCCCACCAACCTATTTGTAAAGCAAACAGTTCAGGATGAACTTCGGGAAATGGATGATAACCCGGAAGCCCAGAGTCAGGTGGCGGCTCTGTGTGAGGTTGACCATCTTCTGGATTCCCATCCCTATGATCTGTCCGGCGGCGAGCGGCAGCGGGTGGCACTGGCCAAGGTGCTGCTGACAAAGCCAAGGCTGCTGCTGCTGGACGAGCCCACCAAGGGCCTGGACTGCGGCTTCAAGGCCCGGTTTGCCAAAACACTAAAACGGCTGACGGCAGCGGGCATGGCCATTGTGATGGTGTCCCACGATATTGAGTTCTGTGCGGAAAACGCGGATATTGCCGCCATGTTCTTTGACGGCCAGGTCATCGCCTCCGGTACGCCCCAGGCGTTTTTCGGCTCCAACAGCTTTTATACCACCTCTTCTAACCGCATGAGCCGCTGCGTGTTTGAAAATGCGGTGACGGCGGAAAATGTTGTGTCCCTGATCCGGCAGAACCAGGAGGCAGGCCTATGAAAAAAACCGCCTGGTTTTCTCTTTTAACCATTTTTGTTCTGATCCCCGCCACGCTGTACCTGGGCAGCCATCTGAAGGGGCGGTGGTATTACCTGACCAGTACCCTGGTGATATTGGAGATCATGCTGCCCTTTTTTGCCGGCTTTGAGGCCCGGAAGCCCCAGCCCCGGGAGCTGGTGACTCTGGCGGTCATGGCGGCTCTGGCCACGGTCTCCCGGGTGGCTCTGGTGGCGGTGCCCTACTTTAAGGCTATTACCGGCATTATTATGATCACCGGCATTGCCTTCGGGGCCCAGGCGGGATTTCTCACCGGTGCCATTGCCGCCTTTGCCAGCAACTTTTTCTTCAGCCAAGGCCCCTGGACCCCTTGGCAGATGTTTGCCTACGGCTTTGCGGGATTCTGGGCGGGGCTGTGCTTTCACAACCGGCAAAAGCTTTGTAAGCCCTGGATTTTGGGTCCCTTTGGATTTTTGTCCGTCGTCCTTTTAATTGGACCGCTGCTGGACTGCTGCACCGTCTTTACAGTGCTTAGCAAGCTCACCTGGGCAGGAGCCCTGGTGATTTTTGGCAGGGGCCTTCCCGTGAACCTGATCCACGGCCTGGGCTGCGGGGTGACCCTGGTGCTTCTGACCAAGCCGCTTCTATATAAGCTTCACCGGCTGCAAGTGAAATACGGCATGATGTCAGCCTTGGAGGGGGAAACACCGTGAAAAAACAACAGCTTTTTCTTTCGACCATTGACAAAAACGCCGGGAAAACCGCCCGGAAATACGGTCTGGGCCTGGAAATTGCGGACTTCTGCACGGCGATGAATATGGATACCCTTTTTGAGGACATTCGTCCTGGGGTAGAACAGCAGGTGGAGGGAATTTCCAATCGTCTGTTTCATGGTCCTTTTAACGAGCTTTTTCCCTGCGCCATTGACCCTCTGGCCCGGGAGCTGGCAAAGCAGCGCTTCCTTCAAGCGGGAGCTTTGGCCCAGAGGTATGGAGCTCGGAAAATCATCTTCCACGGGGGTTATCTTCCCAATGTGTATTTTCCCTGCTGGTATACCCAGCAGTCGGTCTCCTTCTGGAAGGAGCTGCTGGTACTTCTTCCCGGGGTGGAGATTTGCGTGGAAAACGTTCTGGAATCGGACCCCCAGTGGCTGGAGGAACTGGCTTCCGGCGTCGATAGCCCCCGACTCGGGCTGTGCCTGGATGTGGGCCACTGCAATGTGTACTCCCAGATCCCGGTGGATGACTGGCTTCAAAAATTAGCCCCCTGGATCAGCCATTTTCACATTCACAACAATGACCGCTCCTTTGATACCCACAGCCCTCTTGGGGAGGGCAGCATTCCGATGTATGAATTTTTGATCTGCGCCCAGCAGCTCTGCCCGGAAGCGACCTTTACCCTGGAGGTAACGGACGGGGAAGGGGCGGTTCGCGATCTTGCGGCGCAGAACCAATTGGAGGAATCATTATGACCCTGGAATCACTGCTTCAATCGATCAAGCCTTTGTCGAAATTTGCCATGGAGGCCGCCAAAACCCGTCAGGACGCATTGGCCAAACCCCCGGAAAGCCTGGGCCGCTTGGAGGAATTGTCCATTCAACTGGCGGGCATTACGGGAACGATCCATAACACCATGGATAAAACCCATCTGCTGGTTTTTGCGGCGGATAACGGCGTGGTGGAGGAAGGGGTCTCCAGCGCTCCCCAGTCTGTGACTCTGATGCAGACCATTAACCTCACCCGGGCCAAAACCGGCGCTTCCGTTCTGGCAAGACATTTTGGCGCCGGTATCACCGTGTGCGACGTGGGTGTCAATGCCCAGATCACCGAGCCCAAGGTGCTGAATCGGAAAATTGCCTTCGGCACCCAAAATATTGTCAAGGGCCCGGCCATGACCCGGGAACAGGCGGAGAAAGCCATTCTCATTGGTGCGGAACTGGCCATGCAGACGGAGGCCAACGCCATGGGAGTAGGCGAAATGGGCATTGGCAACACCACCACCTCTTCCGCGGTGCTCTCGGTGCTGCTGGGGGCGGATGTGGAAACCGTCACAGGCCGGGGCGGCGGCATTACCGATGGAGCGTTCCTTAAAAAGAAGCAGGTCATCGCCCAGGCCATTGCCCTGAACCGGCCGGACCCCAAGGACCCGGTGGATGTTCTCAGCAAGGTAGGCGGCTTTGATTTGGCCGCCATGTGCGGTGCTTTCTTAGGCGGCGCTGCCAGTCACCGGCCCATGGTTATTGACGGCTTTATTTCCGTCGTGGCGGCCCTGTGCGCCGTGCGGCTGTGCCCCACCGTGGGGGACTATCTGGTGCCCAGCCATGCCTCCTATGAGATCGGCTATAAGCTCGCCATGGAGGAGCTGGGCTTGCAGCCCATTTTCCTGCTGAATATGCGCCTGGGAGAGGGCAGCGGCTGCCCCTTGGCGTTCCAGGTTCTCAGCGCCGCCTGTGCCATCCTCAACGACATGGCCACCTTTGACCAGGCGGGCATTGATGACGGCTACTTAGAGGAGATCCGAGAAGGGGACAAGTTTACGGTGGAGGCAGCCAAATGATCGTCTTTATTTCCGGCGGCGCCAAAAACGGAAAATCCTCCTTTGCCCAGGACCTGGCGGTACGCCTGGCCCGGGGGGGCAAACGGTATTATATCGCCACCATGATCCCCTGCGATGAGGAGGACCGGGACCGCATCCGCCACCATATTGCAGACCGGGACGGCCTGGGTTTTGAGACCCTGGAGCAGGGCAGAGACATTGCCCGGTGCCTCGACCGGGCAGACCCCGGCGGCAGCTTTTTGCTGGACAGTGTGACAGCCCTGCTGCTGAATGAGCTGTATCCGGACCCCTCCACCTGGAAACTGGACCCCACCGCCCCGGACCGGTGCCAAAGAGACCTGGAAGAATTGTGCCGGGGCGCTGCCAACATTGTGCTGGTCAGCGACTACATCTATTCCGATGCGGCAAAGTATGACCCGGAGACGGAGTGCTTCCGCCGAGGCCTTGCCCAACTGGACCGGGCTCTGGCGAAGATGGCGGACACGGTAATCGAGGTTTCCGCCGGAAACCTGATTTTTCACAAAGGAGCGTTGCCCCAATGAAGCTATTTATTCATGCCTTTTTCATGTGCCAGTCCATGTTCTGTGCCATTCCCTGTCCCTGCAAGGTCTGGGATGAGGATGCCAGAGACAGGCTTCTCTGGTGTCTGCCTCTGGTGGGGCTGGAAATCGGCCTGGTCTGGTGGGCCCTGGGGCTGGTGTGCCGGTATTTTGGCTTGACCCAGGCTGTTACGGCCCTGGTCCTGTGCGGAGCCCCCTATTTTTTGACAGGCTTTCTGCATCTGGATGGGTTTATGGATGTGACCGACGCGGTCAAGTCCTACCGGGATCTGGAGCGCCGCCGGGAGATCCTCAAGGACTCCCATGTTGGCTCCTTTGCGGTGATCGGCTGCGTGCTGCTGATCCTGGCCCAGTTTGCGTTTTGCGTTTCTTTTAACCTCAAAACGGATTTACGAATGCTCATCGTGATCCCGGTGATCAGCCGCTGCTGCAGTGCGCTGGCGGTCAACGGCCTGCCCAAAATGACCACCAGCCAGTACGCCCGGAAAAAGGTCCGCCCGGCGGATATTTGGATCCCGCTGCTGTTTCTGGCGGCGGCCCTGACCTTTGGCTTTTTGCTGCGGTTCCGCTGCGGACTGGTCCTTGTGGTGGAGCTGGCCGCCTACGCTCTGGCGTTGCTGCGGAGCTATCGGTCTTTAAAGGGGATGAACGGAGATATTTCAGGCTATTGCCTGACCATTGGAGAACTGGCGGCCCTGGGGGCCCTGGCCATTTTGTAAGGAGGCGGCTATGGAGCTGATTATTGGCGGCGCCTATCAGGGCAAGCGGGCCTTTGCCCGGGAAATACTGGGCATCCCGGAGGAGGAGATTTTTACCTGCGCCGGAACGGAAATCGACTTTTCAAAAAAGTGCATCAATAAGCTGGAGGAATATGTACTGGCCTGCATCCGTGCCGGAATAGACCCTCTGGAAGGGCTGCGGCAGCAGGATTTGTCTGACAAGGTTCTCATTTGTATGGATATGTTCTGCGGCGTGGTGCCTATTGACGGAGAAATGCGGCTGTGGCGGCATACCACAGGGTTGGTGTGCCAGTATCTGGCAAAACAGGCTACGGGCATTCACCGGATGTTCTGCGGATTGGAGCAGCGACTCAAATGACAAGACTCTATCTGATCCGCCACGGAAAAACCCAGGCCAACCTGGAACACCGCTACTGCGGCTCCACCGACCTGCCCCTATCGTCTCAGGGGGCAGAGGAGCTGCGGAGCCTTCACTACGACATTTCCGGGGCCCGGTTTCTGACCTCCGGTATGCTGCGCACAGAGCAGACCTTACAGCTTCTCTTCGGCCCGGTTCCCCATGAGGTGAACCCTGAATTTCGGGAAGTGGACTTTGGTATTTTCGAAATGGGGACCTATGAGGAGCTGAAAGAGGACCCGGACTATCAAAACTGGCTTACCGGGGACAATATGGCAAACATCCCGCCCCAAGGGGAGAGCGGAAACCAGATGTGTGCCCGGGTTTTGGCGGCGCTGCCGGAATTACAGAAAGAGGATACGGTGCTCATCACCCACGGCGGGGTGATCGCCGCCATTATGGCCCATCTGTTTCCGGAGGAAAACAAGTCCCGCTACCAGTGGCAGCCCAGCCCAGGCCATGGATACCTGATTTTGGGAAAAAAGTACCAATCAATTTTCTGAAAAGGGATTGACAAATTAAGGAATATACGGTATAATACACAAGCGCTTGCGAGAGTGTTGGAATGGTAGACAAGCACGTTTGAGGTGCGTGTGGTTACGCCGTGGGGGTTCGAGTCCCCTCTCTCGCACCAAAAAGGAGCCCGCTGGGCTCCTTTTTTGCGTCAGAACCAAAACCCGTAAAAAGGAGAAAACCTATGGAACGCATTCGAGAAGTGACATGCGGTGATGAAAAGGCCCTGGCCTATGTCCAGACAGAAAGCTGGAAGGTGGCCTTCAAAGGCCTGATTCCCGATGATGTGTTGGTTCGTTCAACGGATTTGAATAAAGCCACCGCCATGTACCAAAGACTGTTGGATATGGGGAAGGGCAACGGTTATATTCTGGAAATAGACGGCAAGCCCCATTGCATCGCCTGGTGGGATGCGGCCCGGGATGAGGATATGCAGGGGGCGGCGGAGCTCATCTGTATTCATTCCCTGAAGGATAACTGGGGCAAAGGCTATGGGCACTTGATGATGGAGCGGATTCTGGAGGATGTGCGAAAGGCAGGCTATCCCAAAATCATGCTGTGGGTCTTTGACAGCAACACCCGGGCCATCAGATTTTATAAGGCCCACGGATTTGAGGCCACCGGAAGAACACAGCCCGCTTTTGGAGCGGTAGAAGAACGATACATCAAGAATCTGAATAACGAGGGTGAACAATGATCCGTTTTTTTGTAACTCCCGAGGAACTGACAGGCCGGTCTTATACGCTGACCGGCGAGAACGCCAAACACGCCAAGGTCCTGCGCCTGAAAACAGGGGAGGAGGTCCTGCTCTGCGACGGTCAGGGCATGGAGTGCCTGTGTATCCTGGAAGATCCGGACAAGCTGACCCTGGCTCTGGGGGAGCGGCGGAAGAGCCAAAGTGAGGCGGCGGTAAGGGTCAGCGTCTATATGGCCTTTCCCAAGGCGGATAAGCTGGAACATGTGATCCAGAAGGCCACCGAGCTGGGGGCAGCGGAGATCATCGCCTTCCCCTCAGAGCGCTGTGTGTCCAGGCCGGATGAAAAGAGTATTCAAAAGAAGCTGGAGCGTTGGGGGAAAATCGCCGCCTCCGCAGCGGAGCAGTCCGGCCGGGGGGTGATTCCCAAGGTGCTGGTGTTGGGCTCCTACGAAGAGGCTCTGACCCGGGCAGCCCAGGCGGAGAAGGCGCTCCTGTTCTATGAACACGAAGATACCGTGACCCTTCACCAGGCACTGGAACAGGGCCCCTGGTCCACGGTAAGCCTGCTCACCGGCCCGGAGGGGGGCCTGGGAGAGCGGGAAGTCTCCAAGGCATTGGAAGCCGGACTGACGGTCTGCACTCTGGGCCGCCGCATTCTGCGCTGCGAAACAGCGCCACTGTGCGCCCTGTCCGCGGTGATGTACGCTGCCGGAGAATACTGATAAATGCCCAGCGGCGGCGAATCGAACCAGGTTTCGCCGCCGCTTTTGAAATTTTACTTATGATACCGGCTTCCGGACTGAATGGCTTCCGCCCGGTACAGCTGTTCCAGCACCATGATCCGTGCCAGGTGGTGGGGGAAGGTCATAGGCCCCATGGACAGCCGAAAATCCGCCCGCTCCTTCACCCGTGGGGCCATACCGAAGGAGGAGCCGATGAGGAAGCAAAGACTGCTTTTCCCGGAAAGCTTCACCTGGGCCAGCTTCTGAGCGAAGGCTTCGCTGCTGAGTTCCTTCCCCTCGGGGGTAAATACGCAGAACCAGGCTCCTTTCGGTATTTTAGAAAAAACTTCCTCTGCCTCTTTTTCCAGTCCCGCAGCGATTTCCGCCGGACTGGGGGCCTCCGGAAGCCTGCATTCCGGCAGCTCCAGAAGAGTAAATTTGCAGTAGCCGGAGAGCCGCTTGGCGTATTCCTGGGCGGCGGAAATATAGAATTTTTCTTTCAGTTTTCCGATGGTGATCAGCGTGATTTCGGGCATTGCTCCTGCCTCCTTTTCTTTATCATACCATATTCAGATAGTCGGCGCAACGGTGTATTTTTTGCCTTGATTGCGGGAATCCTGTTTTCCGGGAGGGATTCTCATGAAAAAACAGAATCAAAAGAAAGCAATACCCATAATACCTCCGGAGGGAGGCAATTCAGGTGCCATCCAAACGGACCCCCAAGGCAGCTATACAGGCCGCCCGGAGGAGCTTTGGGAAGTGCCGGTGCAGGATGTAGACGATTTGTGAGCCGCTAGGGCCCGCTGCCTTTGTATTTACGCCTGGTAGCCAGCCCGCCCCGGATATGACGCTGCTCCTTATTCCGGTCCAGCACCACCCGCACCTGGGTATAAAGGGCATTGTTGTACTGCCGCAGACGCTGGGTCAGGTCCTTGTGGACCGTGGACTTGGAAATGCCGAATTTCTTTGCCGCAGCCCGAACGGTGGCACCGGTATCGATCATGTAAAGGGCCAAATCGCAGGCCCGTTTTTCCATTTCTTCCTTCACAGCGCTCCCCTCCATGGGTTTGTAGGACCAGAAAGTCCTTTCTCCATAATATTCTCCGGGGGAGCGCCGTATGTGTTCCGGCACTTGACAGGAAAGCTGTAAAGCACTAAAATAATGGAAGAAATGAGGTGCCACCAATGATTTACTTTAACAATGACTATAGTGAGGGCTGCCATCCAAAAATCCTGGAGGCGCTGGCCCGAACCAATATGGAGCAGACCCCGGGCTACGGCATGGATGACCACTGTGCCAAGGCGGCACAAAAAATTCGAAGCCTTTGCGGCAACGACACTCTGGCGGTCCACTTTCTGGTGGGCGGGACCCAGACCAATCTGACGGTGATCGATGCTGCTCTGCGGCCCCACCAGGGGGTCATGGGCGCGGCCTCGGCCCATATCAACGTCCATGAGACCGGGGCGGTGGAGGCCACCGGCCACAAGGTCCTGTGGCTTCCCGGGGCAGAAGGGAAAATCACGGCGGCCCGGGTCCGGGAGACGGTTCTGTCCCATCGGGCAGATGGCAGCCGCGAGCATACCGTGCAGCCGAAAATGGTCTACATCTCCAACCCCACTGAACTGGGAACCCTGTATTCAAGGCAGGAGCTTCAGGAACTCTCCGACACCTGCCGGGAACTGGGCCTTTACCTGTTTGTAGACGGAGCCCGGCTGGGCTACGGCCTGGAAGCCGCGGGGAACGATGTGACCATGGAGGACCTGGCACGGCTGTGTGATGTGTTTTACATCGGCGGCACCAAGGTGGGTGCCCTGTTTGGGGAAGCGGTGGTGATTTCCAACCCGGAACTCAAAGAGGATTTCCGGTATCTCATCAAGCAGCACGGCGGAATGCTGGCCAAGGGGCGGCTGCTGGGCATCCAGTTTGAAGTCCTTATGGAGGACGGACTGTATTTTCAAATTGCCCGTCAGGCGGATGAACTGGCGGACCAAATCAGGGCCTGCCTTCTGGAATGCAATGTGCCGCTGCTGGTTCCCGGTGTCACCAATCAGATATTCCCCATTCTGCCGGATACGGCCTTGGAGGAGCTTTCCAAAACCTATGCGTTCAGTGAGCAGGAGCGGATGGACGAAACCCACCGGGCAGTGCGGTTCTGCACCAGCTGGGCCACCACCCAGGAAAACGTGGATGCCCTGTGCCGGGATTTGAAAAGGATCCTCCAAAAGTAAAGCCGCTGTTCCCGCCGCTTTATGCCCTGATTTCTTATATTCTCACGGGAGACGGATGGCAAACAGGTAAAAAGGACAGATTCAGAAAGGGAGTTCGGAATGGCCGGAAAAGAGCTGCGGCATATGAGCCGCGCAGAACTGATCGATGTGATCTATGCCCTGAAAAAGCAGCAGGAGGAACTGGAAGCAGAGAATGAAGAGCTGCACCGGCAGCTTTCCCAGCGGGAGCTGAAGCTCCAACAGGCCGGTTCCATTGCTGAGGCGGCCATGGCTTTAAACCAGGTGTTTGAAGCGGCCCAGCAGGCGGCAGACCAGTATCTCCAATCGGTGTACGCCAACTGCGGTGATGCGGAAATCATGGCCAAGGAGATCCTGGCCGATGCCAACGCCCGGGCCCAGAACACCCTGGAAGAGGCGCACCGTCAGTCCGAAGCAATGCTTTCCAAAGCAAAGGCGGAAAAAGACTGGACCCAGCAGGAATGCCAGGCCCTGCGGCAGAAAACCGAGGAGGAGACCAAAGCCCGGTGGGAAGCATTTGAGCGCAGGGTAGGGGACCTGTTTATGAGCTACCAGAACAATCAACCCAAGTAGGGTTTTACCGGAATCTACATAAAAAACCTGATACCGACCGGACGCAAAGGGATTTGCGGCATAGGCGGTATCAGGTTTTTTTACAGCAGTTCATAGGAGAAATCTTCAAATTTCACCTTGTCGCCAATCTGGGCATCCCCCAGAATGGCCAGGGCCACATGGGACTGGGTGCCGGTTGCGTCATACCGGACCACGGCGTAGTCCCCGTCAATGTCGATGACGGTACCGATCATAAAATCATCCTTTCAAAAAGCCCTCCCCCAAAAACTGGGGGAGGGCAGTTTCATTCAGGCAAAGTGGATGTCAGGAACTTAGTCCTTGTACATCTCCACCAGCTTCAGCAGGTGCTCGTAACGCTCCTTAGCGGCAGCCTCGTTCTTAGCGAACAGGTCGGTAGCACGCTCGGGGAACTCACGGGTCAGACGGCTGTAACGAGCCTCGTTCATCAGGAACTCCTGATAGCCGCCCTTAGGAGCCTTGGAGTCCAGAGTGAACTTGCCGGTCTCCTTGGAGGGATCGAACCGGAACAGGTTCCAGTAGCCGCACTCAACAGCCTTCTTCATCTCAGCCTGGCAGTTGGTCATGCCGCCCTTGATGGAGTGCATCTCACAGGGAGCGTAGCCGATGACCAGAGAAGGACCATGGTAGGCTTCAGCCTCGGTGATGGCCTTCAGAGTCTGGGCCTGGTTGGCGCCCATGGCGACCTGAGCAACGTAAACGTAGCCGTAGCTCATAGCGATTTCGGACAGGGACTTCTTCTTGGTCTCCTTACCGGAAGCAGCGAACTGAGCAACCTGGCCGATGTTGGAAGCCTTGGAGGCCTGTCCACCGGTGTTGGAGTACACTTCGGTATCGAAGACGAAGACATTGACATCCTTGTTGGAAGCCAGCACGTGGTCAACGCCGCCGAAGCCGATATCATAGGCCCAGCCGTCGCCGCCGAAGATCCACACGGACTTCTTGGACAGGTATTCCTTCTTGGACAGGATGTCCTTCACGGTGTCGCAGCAAACATTGGCTTCCAGGTTGGCAACCAGAGCCTTGGTAGCTTCCTTGTTGGCAGCGCCGTCGTTGTAGGTATCCAGCCAAGCCTGGCAAGCAGCCTTCCGAGCCTCGTCAACGGTGTTCTCGATGACGGTGCGGACCTTGTTGGCCAGGGACTCGCGGATCACGGACTGAGCGGTGTACATACCCAGGCCATGCTCGGCGTTGTCTTCGAACAGGGAGTTGGCCCAAGCGGGACCGTGGCCCTCTTCATTCACAGTGTAGGGAGCGGTAGCAGCGGGACCACCCCAGATGGAGGAGCAGCCGGTGGCGTTGGAGATGTACATCCGATCGCCGAACAGCTGGGTCACCAGACGGGCGTAAGAGGTCTCGGCACAGCCGGCGCAGGAACCGGAGAACTCCAGCAGAGGCTTGTGGAACTGAGAACCCTTCACGGTGTTGTCCTGCATATCCTTCTTCTCGGATACGTGGTTGACCATGTAGTTCCAGACTTCCTGCTCAGGCAGCTCCTGCTCCTGGGGAACCATGGTGATGGCCTGAGTGGGGCAGACGCCGACACAGACGCCGCAGCCCATGCAGTCCAGAGGAGAAACAGCCATCATGTACTTGTAAACGCCCTTGCCCTTGCCGGCCTTGACATCCACCAGACGGGCACCGGCGGGAGCAGCCTTGACCTCTTCCTCGGTCAGTGCAAAGGGACGGATGGTGGCGTGGGGGCAGACATAAGCACAGTTGTTGCACTGGATGCACTTGGTCTCGTCCCAGTGAGGAACGGTAACGGCAACGCCGCGCTTCTCGTAAGCGGAAGCACCCAAGGGGAACTGACCGTCGGGCAGGTCCTCGAAGGCGGAAACAGGCAGGCTGTAACCATCCATCTTGCCGATGGGGTTCAGGATGTTCTTAACGACCTTAACGGTCTCGGGACGGCCTTCCAGCTGAACGTCAGCCTTGTTGTCCTCGGCTTCAGCCCAGGAGGCGGGAACGTCGATCTTCACATAGGCGTTGGCGCCCTTGTCAATGGCGTTCCAGTTCTTCTCAACAACGTCCATGCCCTTCTTGGCGTAGGAGTGCTCAGCAGCATCCTTCATGTACTTGATGGCTTCCTCGGCGGGCATGACCTTGGCCAGAGAGAAGAACGCAGACTGCAGGATGGTGTTGGTACGCTTGCCCATGCCCACCTTGATGGCCAGGTCAATGGCATCGATGGTGTAGAGCTGGATGTTGTTCTTGGCGATGTAGCGCTTGGCGGAAGCATCCAGGTGATGCTCCAGCTCAGCCATATCCCACTGGCAGTTGATCAGGAACACGCCGCCGGGCTTTACGTCCTGAACCATCTTGAAGCCCTTGGTGATGTAGGAGGGGTTGTGGCAGGCAACAAAATCAGCCTTGTTGATGTAGTAAGGAGACTTGATGGGCTTGTCACCGAAACGCAGGTGGGAAACGGTAACGCCGCCGGTCTTCTTGGAGTCGTACTGGAAGTAAGCCTGTACGTACTTGTCGGTGTGGTCACCGATGATCTTGATGGAGTTCTTGTTGGCGCCAACGGTGCCGTCGCCGCCCAGGCCCCAGAACTTGCACTCGATGGTGCCCTCAGCAGCGGTGTTGGGGGAAACCTTCTCGTCCAGGGACAGGTGGGTCACGTCGTCAACGATGCCCACGGTGAACTCGTGCTTGGGAGCTTCCTTGGTCAGCTCTTCGAAGATGGCGAATACGGAAGCGGGATGGGTGTCCTTAGAGCCCAGACCGTAACGGCCGCCGATAACGGTCACGTCGTGCAGGCCGGCCTTTGCCAGAGCCATGACAACATCCTGGTACAGGGGCTCGCCCTGGGAGCCGGGCTCCTTGGTGCGGTCCAGAACAGCGATCTTCTTGGCGGTGGCGGGGATGGCAGCCAGCAGCTTCTCGGGGCAGAACGGACGGAACAGACGGACCTTGACCAGGCCGACCTTCTCGCCGTGAGCGTTCAGGTAGTCGATGACTTCCTCGGCCACGTCGTTGATGGAGCCCATGGCTACGATCACGCGGTCAGCGTCGGGAGCGCCGTAGTAGTTGAACAGCTGATAGTTGGTGCCCAGCTTCTCGTTGACCTTGGCCATGTACTTCTCAACCACTGCGGGCAGGGCGTTGTAGTACTTGTTGGAGGCCTCACGGTGCTGGAAGAAGATGTCGTCGTTCTCGTGGGAGCCACGCATAGCGGGGCGCTCGGGGTTCAGGGAGTGGGCACGGAAAGCGGCAACGGCATCCATATCCACCATGTCCTTCAGGTCCTCGTAGTCCCAGATGGCGATCTTCTGGATCTCATGGGAGGTACGGAAACCATCGAAGAAGTTGATGAAGGGAACGCGGCCCTCGATGGCAGCCAGGTGTGCCACAGCGCCCAGGTCCATAACTTCCTGAACGTTGGTCTCGCACAGCATGGCGAAGCCGGTCTGACGGCAGGCGTAAACGTCGGAGTGATCGCCAAAGATGTTCAGAGCCTGAGCAGCTACGGTACGCGCGGAAACATGGAACACGCAGGGCAGCAGTTCGCCGGCGATCTTGTACATGTTGGGGATCATCAGCAGCAGGCCCTGGGAAGCAGTGTAGGTGGTGGTCAGGGCACCGGCGGCCAGAGAGCCGTGAACGGTACCGGCAGCACCTGCCTCAGACTGCATCTCAACGACCTTTACGGTGTCGCCGAAAATGTTCTTGCGGCCAGCAGCGGACCACTGGTCAACGTTGTCGGCCATGGGGCTGGAGGGGGTGATGGGGTAAATGCCAGCAACCTCAGTAAAGGCATAGCTGACATGGGCGGCAGCGGTATTGCCGTCCATCGTTTTAAATTTTCTTGCCAAAATGAAATACCTCCTAAAGTATTCAAGTTTTGCGTGTATATATTACCACAATTTTTACAACTTGTAAAGCCAAATACAGACAAGAAACGTAAAATTTCATATACCGATTTTTTATATCGGCAAATCGGACTATATTAAATTCTAAATGGGGGGATTGAAAAATAGAATAGGGATTGTTTTTTGTGATTTTTTACGGTATGATAAGAAGAAGTTAGACGGAAAACTCCCTTGCCGTCGTTGGAAAGGAAGCGGGAAATATGATTTGCAGCGTAAAAACACTGGGCATCTCCGGAATCAACGGCTCTTTGATCACGGCGGAGTGCTATATCTCCGGCGGGCTGCCTGGCTTTGACATCGTGGGTCTGCCGGACGCGGCGGTAAAGGAGGCCCGGGAGCGGGTCCGTGCCGCCTCCAAAAGCTCCGGACTCAAGTTCCCCGTCAGCCGCATCACCGTGAATCTGGCCCCTGCCAATCAGAAAAAATCCGGGACCCATTTTGATTTGCCCATCCTTCTGAGCATTCTGTCAGCCTCCGGCGAAATTCGCAGACCTTCCTCCCGCTGCGCCTTTCTGGGAGAACTGGGCCTGGACGGGAGTATCCGGCCCATTTCCGGCGTGCTGCCCATGGCGCTGGCGGCCAAAGAGCAGGGCATCCAATATCTGTTTGTCCCCGCGGAAAACGCTGCGGAGGCGACCCTGTCCCGGGGCCCCATGATCGTCCCCGTCACTACGGTCCGGGAGCTGGCAGACGGCCTTAATGGCCTGAAAGAGCTGCCGGAGCAGCCCATCTGGGTGCCGGAGCCTGAGGATACGCCGGAGCCGGACTTCCGGGATGTGCTGGGGCAGGAGAATGTGAAGCGGGCTCTGGAGGTGGCCGCCGCGGGCAGCCATAATGTGCTGCTGGTGGGCCCGCCGGGCTCCGGAAAAAGCATGCTCAGCAAACGGCTTCCCTCTATTCTGCCGGACATGACCTGGGCGGAATCCTTAGAGGTCAGCAAAATCTATTCCGTCCTGGGCCTGCTGACCGAGAAGCAGCCCCTTCTGACCCGCCGTCCCTTCCGGGCGCCCCACCATACGGTGTCCAACGCCGGTTTGGTGGGCGGCGGCAGCAACCCGAAGCCCGGTGAGATCTCCATGGCTCACAAGGGGGTCCTGTTCCTGGACGAGCTGCCGGAATTCCGGAAGGATTCCCTGGACCTGATGCGCCAGCCTCTGGAAGACGGCCAGGTGACCATTTCCCGGGTTTCCGGCTCCGTGACCTATCCGGCGGAATTTATGATGGTCTGCGCCATGAACCCCTGTAAATGCGGCTGGTATGGGGACCCCAGCGGCCGGTGCCGGTGCAGCCCCCAGTCTGTTGAAAACTATCAAAGCCGGATTTCCGGCCCCATGCTGGACCGAATCGACATCATTGTGGAGGTCAACGCAGTACCCTTTGAAAACCTCCGGGACCGTGCCCCGGCAGAGCCCTCCGCTGCCATCAAGCAGCGGGTCAATGCCGCCCGCCAGCGGCAGGTGGCCCGGTTCGGAGAGGACAGCAGCATGTGCAATGCCCGGATGGGCCCCAGGGAAATGCGGGACTACTGCGCTCTGACGGAGGATTGCGCAGTGCTGATGAAGCAGGCCTTCGAGGCCATGGGCCTGACGGCCAGAAGCTACGACCGGATATTGCGGGTGGCCCGGACGGTGGCAGATCTGGACGGCAGCCAGGATATTCAGCTGCAGCACATTGCCGAGGCCATTCAATATCGGAACGTGACCATCGGCCAAAGCGGCTAAAATGGCAGCGGGTCCCTCTTTTTGGAGGTATCCGCTGCTTTTTTGCTTGCTTTTTCCGGTACAAAACAGTATAATGGCGGAAAAAGGCAGCCCCATCCGGGGCGCTGTTACCGCTATATCAGAAAGGGATCACTATGAACGAAATTTTTCTTATGAAGCTTGGAGAAATCATTCTCAAAGGTGCCAATAAGCGGCAGTTTGAAAACAAGCTTCGCCAGAATATCCGCAGACGGATGAAGCCCTACGGAAATTTTGATGTGTATATTCTCCAGTCCACGGTCTATGTGGAGCCCCAGGATGAGGAAGCCGATGTGGAAGGGGCCTGGGAGGCCTGCAAGAGCATTTTCGGTGTCAACAGCATTTGCCGCTGCCGCCCCTGCGAAAAGACCATGGATGCGATTTTCGAGGCGGTGGAGGCATACCTGGGAGAGGACCTGGATTGCGCGGAGTCTTTTAAAGTGGAGTCCAAGCGTTCCGACAAGCAGTTCCCCATGGGCTCCATTGCCATTTCCCAGGAGATCGGCGGCCGTCTGGCGGAGGCCCATCCCAATGTCCGGGTAGATGTCCACCATCCGGCTTACACCGTGTATGTGGAAGTCCGGGACCATGCGGCCTATGTCCACGGCCCTGCGCTGCCCGGCGCCGGGGGCCTGCCCACCGGTGTTGGGGGACGGGCCATGTGTCTGCTCTCCGGCGGCATTGACTCTCCGGTGTCTGCCTACATGATGGCAAAGCGGGGCGTGGAAATCGAGTCCGTTCATTTCTTCTCCTATCCCTATACCTCCCAGTTGGCCAAGGACAAGGTTTTGGAGTTGGCCCGGCTGGTGACCCGCTACAGCGGGAAGATGACTGTAAACATTGTCTCCTTTACGGAAATCCAGGAAGCCATTCGTGATAACTGCCCGGAGGAGTTCTTTACCCTGATCATGCGCCGGTTTATGATGGAAATCTCCCAGCGCATCGCCCGGGAGGACGGCTGCGGAGCCCTGATCACCGGCGAAAATCTGGGCCAGGTGGCCTCCCAGACCATGGAAGCCATGACTGTCACCGGTGCGGTGGTGGATATGCCCATTTTTATGCCCCTGGTCGGTATGGACAAAGAGGAGATCGTGACCATTGCCCGGAAAATCGGCACTCTGGAAACCTCCATTCTTCCCTATGAGGACTGCTGCACGGTCTTTACCCCCAAGCACCCCAAGACCAAGCCCACCCTGGGCCAGGTAGTCCATGCGGAGCGGAAGCTGGACCGGGAGGCTCTGATCACCCGGGCACTGGAAAGCGTGGAAAAGGTCAAGGTGTCTTACCATGATGACGCTTTGCTGTGATGTGCTTGCGGCCCTGAAAGGAAAGACCTTGGCCACCGCCGAAAGCTGCACCGGCGGCGGTATTGGTGCGGCCATCACCGCCGTACCCGGCAGCTCCGAGGTTTACAAAGGCGGCATTATCAGCTACACCAACTGGGTAAAGAACAGGATACTGGGCGTAGACCAGGCCCTGTTAGACCGTTTTGGGGCCGTGTCCGCTCCTGTGGCGGAGGCCATGGCCCAGGGGGTAATAGCGGTGCTGGAAACAGATGTGGCGGTATCCGTCACCGGTCTGGCAGGTCCCGGCGGAGACGAGTTTGGAAACCCGGTGGGGCTGGTGTTCATCGGCTACAGTGACAAAAATCAGACCATCTCCAAAAAATTTCTGTTCCCCGGCGACCGGGAGACCGTTCGCAAAAGTGCCGTTACAGAGGCATTGAAGCTGATACTGGAAAACAATAAAAGATAGAGCATTCCCGGACGGTTGTAAGAAACTGTCCGGGAATGCTTTTTTACTTACAAGTCCCTGATTGCCGAATAAGCCTTGCAGCGTTCGCAAACCTTTGTATGTCAGGGGCAGAACGGTTCAAGGGAAAATGAAATTCGAACTGATAAACTGGAAGTTATCATACCGCCTTTATTATTTTCTCTACATCTTTTTTTCTTGATAGCCATATAACTTTATCATCATATCTATCTAAAATACTTCTTATTTCTTTCAGATTTTTATTCTGAAAAGTTTCAGTCCATTTCAAAAGGTTATAGACCGATTTCAAAGTTTCTCTTTTTCCTTTTTGTATTCCCAATTTTCTTTTTATAGAGCGCATAATAATTCTACTTTTATATAAATAACCAGGCATATCTAAAACATATATTTTATCAGCTTCATCAAAACTTTGCTGTACCCAGGCATAATATACCCCCTCAATTATCCACTCATCATTATTAATGCCAATCAAGAGTTGAAAACCTTAAAAACCATGGCAGCGGCAATGTTAGCGAATACGTGAAACAATAGTCCTGC
>CAKTOB010000024.1 GCA_934589525.1 uncultured Oscillospiraceae bacterium
AATTGTCCAAGGTGTTATAGTTTGTCTTTACGTTATTCAATTTACAAGATGCAGCCGTTCTCGCTTGCGCTTGAACTTTTTTATAATACCACCGGATGAATCATTTGTCAAGAACTTTTTTGAAATTCTTTTTAATTTTTCATTTTTGTGGTCCGTTCAGCCGGTTCATTTTTGCACCCCGCTGAATAGCTCGGTTATATTACCACCGGAGCATCTATTTGTCAAGAACTTTTTTCCAGATTTCACAGCTTTTTACCATTTCCCCCAGCCCACCGAAAATCAGTAGGCCGGGGGTGCTTGGTTTTTGCTTCTTATGCGCAGAGTTTGGAGATTACCAGTGCGTAGATGCAAGCTGTTTTCAGCAGCTGGCTGATCCGTGCCCGCTCGTTGGCACCGTGGAGCCGGGAGTCAAAATCATGTTCTCCCGCGCCAAAGGCCACGCCGCCGGGAATCTCATGGACATAGGTACCGCCGCCAATGGCCTCGCAGTAGCCTTTTCTTCCGGTGAAGGTCTCGTAGGCAGAAAGAAGGGTCTTTACAAAGTCCGACTCCCCGTCTACCACGTGGGCCGGAAGCATATCCCCCTTGCATTCCCAGCCCAGGCCGGCCATTTTTTCTTCCGTCACCCGGCAGAGGTTTTCCTGGGTGGCACACAGCGGGGCACGAGAATCAAAGCGGCCCTCAAAGCCGGTTTCCGTCAGGCTCAGCAGGGTCAAGGACAGGGTCAGGGGGCCGGATTCCCGGTCTTCCATGGCAACGCCCAGAGCCGCTCCCCGGTTATCCCCGTAGGGGAAGAGGGCGTGGAGGGCTTTTACGCAGTTTTCCGCGGCACCGCTTGCCAGGAGCAGCCGGGCCAGGGCCTGCAAAACCGCCGTAATGGCGTTTTTACCCTCATCCGGGGTGGAAGCGTGGGCCTGGATGCCTGTTGCGATGAGCAGAACGGTGTCGCCATCCTGCCGGGCAGTCATGGCCACACCGGTCTCCCTGGCAGTCTCGCCAAGAATATCTTCCAGCTGCCGGAGTTCCGCATTTTGCAGCACCGCCTTGCAGTTGGCGGGCGCCACGTTGGTGCGAATACCGCCCTCGAGAGACAAAATCCGAACCCCGCTTCCCTGGGTTTTCTTCCAACGGGCGGAGAATTTGGGGGAATAATGGGCCTTTTCAATATTGGTCACCGGGAAATCCGCATCCGGGGACAGGGTGTAGGGAGCAAAGGGATGGGATTTATAATAGTATTCAATGTCCCGAGAGCCGGTTTCTTCATCGGTGCCCATAATGAGCCGGACATTTTTTGTCAGAGGCAGCCCCAGCTCCCGGACGCAGCGCATGGCCAGCAGCACCGCCACCAAGGGGCCCTTATCGTCATCTGTACCCCGACCGTAAATCAAGTCCCCATCCCGCACTAGAGTATAGGGGTCTGTATTCCAGCCGTCACCGGCCCCCACCACATCCAGGTGGGCCAGAACATGCAGTCCCTCGGGCTTGTCATTCAGGTCAGCGGTGCCCACATAGCCCTGGTGGTTTTCCGTGGCAAAGCCCCAGCTGTGGGCCAGGGCCAGGGCACGGTCCAGTGCCAGAGCGGGCCCCGGGCCAAAGGGCATGCCGGGCTGGGGTTCTGCGCAGGTGGACTCCGCCGCAATGATGGGGGCCAGTGCCGCCACCAGCTCCTCCTCCCGGCCCTGCATCCATTGGGTGATTCTTTCTTCAACGTTCATGGTGTATTCCTCCCGTTTTCTTTTCCTTATTATACCGCAGGACCTTCAAAAAGCAATCCGGTTTTTCCGGAAAAAGATAGCTTTTGACAATTTGCCTTTGAGTCTGTATAATAGTTCCCAAAAGCGGAGAAATTCGAGGGAATAACCATGATTGCACAGACCATTACCCTTTCCGAAACGGATATGCGCAAGCTTCTGGGGGCTGCCAGCCCCGAGGCGGCGCTGGTATACTTATATGTACAAAGCGGCAACGACCCGGCAAATGCGGAGCAGGAGCTATCCCTCAGCGGGGCCCGGGTATCCTGCGCCGCCGCCACCCTACGGCAGATGGGTCTTTGGCCGGAGGAACGGCCCATCCGGGTGGCCCCCGGGGAGCGGCCCGACTACACCGAGCGGGACGTGGTCCAGGCCGTGGACACTGACAATTCCTTCCGGGCCCTTTACGGCGAGGTCCAGCGGCTTCTGGGTCGGGCGCTGAATATTGAGGAGCTGAAAATCCTTCTGGGCTTTGTGCGGTATCTCAACATGCCCGGAGAAGTCATTCAGATGCTCATTTGCTATTGCAAGGACCGGGCCCGCCGCCGAGGCAGCAGCCGGAATCCCAGCCTGCGGACCATTGAAAAAGAGGCCTACGCCTGGGCCGAGCGGGGCATTGACAGCATTGAAGAGGCCTCGGCCTTTATCCAGTCCCAGAATGTCCGGGCCTCCCGGCTTTCCCAGCTGATGAACGCATTGCAGATCCGGGGCCGGAATCTGACCCCGGCGGAGGAGCGCTACGCCATAAGCTGGCTGGAAATGGGCTTTGACAACGAAGCCATTTCCATGGCCTATGAGCGGACGTGCCTGAATACCGGCGGGCTCAACTGGGCCTACATGAATAAAATTTTGCAGCGCTGGCACGGTCAGGGGCTGCACACCGCCCAGGCGGTACAGACCGGGGACAAAAAGGCAGACCCCCGGGCCGAGCGCCGTCCTCTGGACGCAGACGAGGCGGCCGCCATCAGAAAAATGTTTCAGGAGGGATAAACCATGGGATACAGTGCGGAAGTGGTGCTCCGGGCCAGAGCCCGGCTTGCCCAGGCCAAGGAGGACCGGGAGTCCGAAAACCGGCAGCATCTGGCCCTTGCCTATGCCCAGGTGCCTCGGCTTCGTGAAATCGACCGGCAGCTGCGCATGACCATGGCCCATGCTGCCAGAGCCGCATTTCAGGCCGGGTCTGACGGCCAGCAGGAGCTGCGGCAGGCCCGGGAACAAAATCTGGCCCTACAGCGGGAGCGGGAGGAGCTGTGTCTTGCAAACTTCGAGGAGGGCTTTCTGGATGACTCCCCCATTTGCGACAAGTGCGGAGGCAGCGGCTATATCGGCTCTACCATGTGCGAATGCCTTCGGGAGCTTTGCCGTCAGGAGCAAAAGAAAGAGGTCTCCATCCTCTCCGGCAGCCGGGACAGCTTCGGCTCTTTCCGGCTGGACTATTATCCGGACCGGGTAGACCCCAATTACGGCGTCAGCCCCCGGACCATTATGGAAAAGAATCTCCGGGACTGCAAAACCTATGCGGTGTTCTTTTCGGAAAAATCCGAAAGCCTGCTGCTCTCTGGCAATCCAGGCTTGGGCAAAACCTTCTTGTCCGCCTGCATCGCCCGGACAGTGGCAGACCGGGGCTACTCCGTGGCCTATGAGACCGCGGGGCACCTGTTTACCAAAATGGAGCGGGCAAAATTCGGCGGGGACGAGGAATGCCGCCGGGAGTGCGAAAACTTTACCCGGTGCGACCTGCTGATCTTGGACGATCTGGGTACGGAAATGCCCGGACAGTTTACAAACGTGGCCCTCTACAGCCTGATCAACGACCGCCTTCTGGCGGGGAAGCCCACCATCATTTCCACAAACCTGACCACAGACGACATCGGAAAACGCTACACCCCCCAAATCGCATCCCGGCTCCGGGGCAGCTATCGCCGGGTGCCCTTTGTGGGCGATGATATTCGAATGCTGAAAAACGGAGGAATGGTATGAAAACTGGAATTTTATTTGATTTGGACGGCACCCTGCTGAACACCCTGGAGGATTTGATGGACGCTACCAACCGCAGCCTGGCCCTCTTTGGCTACCCCCAGAGGAGTTTGGAAGAAGTGCGCCGCTTCGTAGGAAACGGGGCCGGACGGCTTATGGCCCAGGCGGTGCCGGAGGGGGCAGACCCGGCCCCTGTATTGGCGGCGTTCCAGGCGGATTATCCGGAGCACTGCCAGGTAAAAACCGCCCCCTACCCGGGCATTCTGGAGGCTCTGGCCGCCCTTGCGGAAAAATATCCCATTGCCATTGTGTCCAATAAGCCGGATGCGGCGGTAAAGCCCCTGTGTGCGGAGTATTTCCCTGGGGTCTTTGCCCTGGGTGAAACCAAGGATTGCCCCCGGAAGCCCGCCCCCCAGATGATCGAGAAGGCCATGAAGGCCGTGGGCGCAGACCGCTGCATTTACGTCGGGGACAGTGAGGTAGACGTGCTGACGGCCCAAAACGCCGGTGTTCCCTGCCTCAGCGTTCTCTGGGGCTTCCGGACGGAAGCGGAAATCGGCGGCAGCCGGTACTGCCACCGGGTTTCCCAGCTGGTGCCCATGCTGGAAGAGATGGCGGAGGCCCTTTAATGGCCAACGAGTTCTATGCCTTTCTGGGCAGAATGCGCTATATCACCCGCTGGGGGCTGATGCGCAACACCTTTTCGGAAAATTTGCAGGAGCATAGCCACCAGGTGGCCATTCTGGCCCATGCCCTGGCTCTCATCCGCCGGGAGATTCTCCAGCTCCCCGGCCCTGACCCGGAGCAGTGCGCCGTGGCGGCTCTGTATCACGATGCCGCGGAAATTCTCACCGGCGACCTGCCCACCCCCATCAAGTATTACTCCCCGGAGCTTCGTCAGGCTTACCGGACGGTGGAGGACGCGGCGGGGGAAAAGCTGCTCTCCATGCTCCCCCCGGCCCTGCGGGAGAGTTATCGGGACTATGTTCTGGAACAAAACGAGGCGGTAAACCCCATCGTCAAGGCCGCGGACAAACTGGCGGCCTACATCAAGTGCCTGGAAGAACTGAAAGCCGGGAATCAGGAGTTTTCCACAGCTTCTGCACAGACTCTGGCCGCCCTGGAACGAGCAAACCGGGAAGAAGTGACCTGGTTCCTGGAAAATTGCCTGGAACCCTTTACCAGAAATCTGGATCAGTTGGAAAAGCCTTGACAAATCCGGTGGGATTGTGATATGATTTCTCTCGGATTTAAAAACACGATCCCACCGCCAACTATGCCGTTGTGGTGGAATAGGTAGACACCCGAGACTTAAAATCTCGTTCTGGTTTCCAGAGTACCGGTTCGAGCCCGGTCAGCGGCACCATCTGAAATCTCAGAGCAGTTTTTCTGCTCTGAGATTTTTACATTTCGGGTAGGATTGCGATGATGGCATTGGCAGAAGACAGCTTGTTGTTTTCGTCCAAATGGGTGTGGATATTCGCTGTCGTTCCGATTGTGCTGTGACCAAGCCATGCCTGCAGTTTGTACATCTGGAATAATTTGGTGAAATATTGACATAAAAAACGCCTCTGGCGAAGAAAAGCCAGAGGCGTTTATTTGTTAAGTTGCTGCTTTCTTTCGGGTAGCAGTATCGTGGAAGGAAAAGTATTCCGGCTGATGCCGGGACTGGGTATATTCGAACATCACGCCGTCAGAATTAAAGGTATTGCTGGTCACCACAGCCAGGCAGTTATAACCGTCCATAAAGATCAGTTCCCGATCCTGGGGTGTGGCCTTTTCTACCGTAATTTTTCGCTTACTGGTGACAATCTGCATCTTTAATTCCTGTTCCAGGTAAGTGTAGATGGAGTTTTCTGCGATTTCTTTTGTCAAACCGGGAACAGCGGATTTCAGGAAATAGTTAACGTCCAAAATCAGGGGCTTGTCATCCACGCTGCGGACACGGCAGATATGAAGTACTTCACTGCCTACAGGAAAGCTGCTTTCCCGGGACAGGGACTCATCAACGGTAATTGTTTCGTAAACAACTACTTTTGTGCAATAGGTCATCCGGTTTCTGGCAGCGGTTTCCCGGAAGGATTCAATGCCGCCGACGGTAAAATTGGTTTTTTCCGAGGGCTGAAAAATTACCTGCACACCCTTACCGTGGACAGCCTGAACATAACCGTCCTCCACTAGTCCGGCAATGGCCCGGCGGATAGTATTGCGGGAGCAGTCATAAATTCCAATCAGATTATTTTCAGAGGGAAGGAGTTCGCTATACAAATAATCTCCCTGCTCCACATGATACTTTAAATCTCTGTAGATTTCTTTAAATTTGGACTTCGTCAAAGGCACCACCTTCTTAATCTTGTTTGAACATCGAATAGTATATCGGAAGTATCCGTAAAAATCAAGTGTACAAATCAGCGAATAAAGGAAACAATTACAAGCAGATGCGAATCGTCTAAAGAATCTGTGATGGTAATAATGAACAAAACGTAAATATCGGTTTTGTATATTGTTACAAAATATGTATTTATGGGAAATAACTTACTATTTCTTTGTTGACTTGTTCAAACAAGTGTGATATAAAGATGCCACAAGGAACTTGTTCAGACAAGTTCAAAATAAAAATATACAGGAGGAACCACAATTATGGGCAAGTACACTCAGGATGCCGCCAAGCTGCTGGAGCTGGTTGGCGGCAAGGAAAACATCGCAGCAGTCAGCCACTGCATGACCAGAATGCGCTTCGTTCTGAACGATCCCGCACTGGCAAACATCGAAGCCATCGAGGCTATCCCTTCCGTTAAGGGCAGCTTCACCCAGGCTGGCCAGTTCCAGGTCATCATTGGCAACACTGTTGCTGACTTCTACAACGACTTCATCGCCATTTCCGGCATCGAAGGCGTCAGCAAAGACGAGGCTAAGTCCGCAGCCAAGCAGAATCAGAACGCGCTGCAGCGCATCATGACCGCTCTGGCAGAGATCTTCGCTCCTCTGATCCCCGCAATTATTACCGGCGGTCTGATCCTCGGCTTCCGTAACGTTATCGACAGCCTGTATATCTTCGCAGGCGGCACCGCTACTCTGGTTCAGCTGAGCCAGTTCTGGGCAGGCGTTGACCAGTTCCTGTGGCTCATCGGCGAAGCCGTCTTCCACATGCTGCCTGTCGGTATCTGCTGGTCCATCACCAAGAAGATGGGTACCAACCAGATGCTGGGCATCGTTCTGGGTCTGACTCTGGTTTCCGGCCAGCTGCTGAATGCATATGCTGTGAATTCTGCCGCCGTTATTCCCCAGTGGGACTTCGGCTTTGTTAAGGTGGATATGATCGGCTACCAGGCTCAGGTTATCCCCGCCATGCTGGCAGGTTTCACTCTGGTCTATCTGGAAAAGTTCTTCCGTAAGGTCACGCCTGCTGTCATCTCCATGATTGTGGTTCCTTTCTGCAGCCTGCTGCTGGCTGTCATGGCTGCTCACTTCGTTCTGGGCCCCATCGGCTGGACCATCGGTTCCTGGATCTCCAACTTCGTCTATGCCGGCATCACCGGTTCCCTGCGTCTGCTGTTCGGCGCTGTATTCGGCTTCTTCTATGCACCTCTGGTCATCACCGGTCTGCACCACATGTCCAACGCCATCGACACCCAGCTGTGCGCTGACTTCGGCGGCACCATGCTGTGGCCCATGATCGCTCTGTCCAACATCGCTCAGGGTTCCGCCGTTCTGGGCATGATCTACCTGCAGCGCAAGAACGCCCGTGCTCAGGAAGTCAACATTCCCTCCTGCATCTCCTGCTACCTGGGTGTTACCGAGCCCGCCATGTTCGGTGTCAACCTGAAGTACAACTTCCCCTTCATCTGCGCCATGATCGGTTCCGGTATCGCCGGTGCCTTCTCCGTCATGACCTCCTCCACCGCAAACTCCATCGGTGTCGGCGGTCTGCCCGGCATCCTGTCCATGCAGCCCCAGTCCATGGGTACCTTCGCCATCGCCATGCTGATCGCCATCGCAGTGCCCTTCGTACTGACTGTCATCATCGGCAAGCGCAAGAACATTGCCTGATTCGCCTCTTAAAATAGGTTCCGGGAAAGACTTCGGTCTTTCCCGGATACCCGCATCAAAGGAGACTTCTCATGGGAAATTTTAAGAACAAAGTTGTGTATCAAGTCTACCCCAAAAGCTTTTACGACTCCAACGGAGACGGCGAAGGCGATCTGAAGGGCATTACCTCCAAGCTGGACTACCTGCAGGAGCTGGGTGTGGAACTGCTGTGGAGCACTCCCTTCTTCCCCAGCCCCCAGCGTGACAATGGCTATGACGTTTCCGACTACTGCGCAGTGGATCCCCGGTTCGGTACCATGGAGGAACTGGAAGAGCTCATTGCCGAAGCTGATAAGAGAAACATCGGACTCATGTTCGATATGGTCTTCAACCATACCTCCACCGAGCACGAGTGGTTCCAGAAGGCTCTGGCCGGTGACGAAAAGTACCAGAACTACTACATCTTCAAGGACGGCACCCCCGATAAAATCCCCACCAACTGGGTGTCCAAATTCGGCGGCCCTGCCTGGGAATATGTGCCCTCTCTGGGAAAATGGTATCTGCACCTGTACGATGTAACGCAGGCAGATCTGAACTGGGAAAATCCCGAAGTCCGTGAGGAACTGAAGAATGTTCTGCGGTTCTGGAAGACCAAGGGCATTCAGGGTTTCCGCTTCGATGTGGTAAACCTGATCTCCAAGCCTGAGATTTTTGAAAATGACGATATCGGCGATGGCCGCCGTTTTTATACTGACGGACGGCATGTCCACGAATTCCTGAAGGAAATGGTTCGTGATGCAGGCATTGCAGATATGACCACCGCCGGTGAGATGTCCTCCTCCAGCCTGGACAACTGTGTCCGCTACACCGCTCCCAAGGAACAGGAGCTGAGCATGGTCTTCAGCTTCCATCATCTGAAGGTTGACTACAAGGATGGCGATAAGTGGAGCCTAATGACCGCCGATCTGATGAAGCTGAAGGATCTCTTCTGCACCTGGCAGGAGGGAATGCAGGCAGAGGACGGCTGGAATGCCCTATTCTGGTGCAACCATGACCAGCCCCGGGCCGTCAGCCGCTTCGGCAACGAGGACAAGTACTGGAAGGAATCCGCCAAGATGCTGGCTGCCGCCATCCATCTGATGCGAGGTACTCCCTACATCTATCAGGGTGAAGAGATTGGCATGACCAACCCTCACTATACCTCCATTGACCAGTACCGGGATGTGGAAAGCCTGAACTACTACCGGATCCTCATGGAAAACGGCAAGACCTCCGAAGAGGCTCTGCAGATCCTGGCAGAGCGCAGCCGCGACAATGGCCGTACTCCCATGCAGTGGGACGACAGCCACGCCGCCGGTTTCACCACCGGTACTCCCTGGATCGATCCTCCTGAAAACTACCGTCAGATCAACGCTGCCGCACAGATGAATGATGAGACTTCTGTCCGTGCTTTCTACAAGAAGCTGGTTCAGCTGCGTAAGGAGATGGAAGTTATCTCCGAAGGCAAGATCGAATTCCTGATGAAGGAAGACGAGAAGGTGCTGGCTTACCGCCGTTATACCGATTCCCAGGAGATGCTGGTGCTGTGTAACTTTACCAGTGAAGAAGCCCCTGTAACCCTGCCCCGGGGCTGGGAAAATACCGATGTTCTGATTGCAAACTGGGACAATGCCACCGCCCTCACTGATCTGACTCTGCGGCCTTACGAGTGCCTGGCTCTGATCAAGTAATATAGAAAGAAGGAAATAATATGGGTCTTTTTGATAAACTGTTTGGTAAGAAAGAAGAAACCTTTGATCCCAATCATATTTTTGCTCCTATGGCTGGTCAGACCGTGCCTGTAGCAGAAGTTCCCGATCCTACTTTTGCCCAGGGGATACTGGGTGAAGGCATTGCCATTATCCCTGCTGACGGCAAGGTATATGCTCCCTGCAATGCTACCGTAGATACCATGTTTGAAACCGGCCATGCATGCAGCCTGGTAGCTGAAAACGGCGCTGAGATTCTGATCCATGTGGGTCTGGAAACTGTTGGCCTGGGCGGCAAGTGCTTCAAAGTTCATGTGAAGAATGGCCAGAAGGTCAAGAAGGGCCAGCTGATGTTCGAAGCAGATCTGGAAGGCATCAAGGCTGCCGGTCTGAATACCATTACCCCTGTCCTGGTTTGCAATGTGGATGATTTTGCTTCCCTGAACGGTCACACCGGCAATGCTGTTACCAATGATGACGTTGTCATCGAACTGAGCAAGTAATGGAATATCATAACGATTTAGGAGGCTAATAATATGAAGCAGTTTGAATATACCATCAATGATCCTCTGGGCATCCACGCCCGTCCCGCTGGCATGCTGGTCAAGGAAGCAAAGGCTTTTGCTGATACTGTAGTAACCGTCACCAAGAATGGTACCACTGTGAAGGCCGGTCAGCTGATGAAGCTCATGAGTCTGGGTGTAAAGCAGGGCGATGTTGTTACTGTAGCCGCAGAAGGTGCGAATGAAGATGCCGCAATTGCCGCTCTGACTGCCTTCTTTAACAACAATCTGTAAGCAATCAAATCCTTTTGCCACGGGAAGCGCTGAAATGATAACACTCCTTCTTCGGCGTTTTCCAACTTCTTTCCACGTATAGAAAGGACACGGAACTATGATTACAATCCAAGGTAAAGGTGTATCCAAGGGCATTGCAAAAGGCCCCCTCTATTTCTTCCAGCGTTCTGACACCACGGTTACGTTGAAAGTTGTCTCTGATATTGAGGCCGAAAAAGCCCGCCTGGCTGTGGCTCAGGAGCAATCCATCCAGCAGCTGAACGCTCTGGCAGAAAAGTGTCGGGACGATGCCGGTGAGGAGATGGCAGTCCTCTTTGAAACCCATGCCATGCTTGTGGAAGATGAAGACTTTGTAGAGTGTATTACATCTCTGATTGATGAAAAATCCTGTAATGCAGAATATGCCGTGGAACAGGCAGGCATCCAGTTTGCAGCTATGTTTGCAGCTATGGATGATGCATATATGCAGGCTCGCGCTGCGGACATCAAGGACGTAGCTAAGCGGATTGTGAATAATCTGCTGGGTGTTGTGGACGGAGGGATCCGCTCTGATGTTCCGGTTATTTTGGCAGCGGACGATCTGGCTCCTTCTGAAACCCTGCAGCTGGACAAGTCCAAGATTCTGGGATTTGTCACCATGGGTGGTTCCGGTAACTCTCATACTGCTATTCTGGCCCGTACTATGGGTATCCCTGCTATCTGCGGTGCTGGTGAAGCTCTGGCAGAAGGCTACAATGGCCGTGTCGGTTACATTGACGGTGAAACCGGACAGCTGATTATTGACCCCGATGCGATGACCCAGGCAGCTCTGAAGGAAAAATATGAAAAGCAGCAGGAAACCAAGAAACTGCTGGAAACTATGAAGGGTCAGGAAGACATCACTCTGGATGGAAAGAAGATGCTGCTGTATTGCAATATCGGTTCTCCCGAGGATGTGGCCGCCGTTCTGGCCAACGATGGTCAGGGTATCGGTCTGTTCCGCAGTGAGTTCCTTTACTTAAGTGCTTCCGATTACCCCACTGAGGATGAGCAGTTCGAGGCGTACCGTAGTGTTGCTGCTGCCATGAACGGCAAGCGTGTTGTGATTCGTACTCTGGATATCGGTGCAGACAAGCAGGTGGATTATTTCGATATGAAGAAAGAAGAAAATCCTGCCCTGGGTGTTCGCGCTATTCGTATCTGTCTGAATCGTCCTGAGGTATTCCGCACCCAGTTGCGCGCTCTGTACCGGGCATCTGTTTACGGTAAAATTGCCATTATGTTCCCCATGATCACTTCTGTCTGGGAAGTCAAGGAATGTAAGCGTGCCTGCATGAGCGTTATGAAAGAACTGGAAGCCGAGGGTATTCCCTATGACAAGGATACTGAGCTGGGCATTATGGTCGAGACTCCTTCCTCTGTATTTGTGGCCGAGGAACTTGCCCAACTGGTGGACTTCTTCTCTGTTGGCACCAACGATCTGACTCAGTATACCCTGGCCTGCGACCGTCAGGCAAACGATCTGGGTAAGTTCTATGATCCTCATCATCCCGCTCTGCTCCGTGCCATCAAAATGGCTGCCGATGCTGCCCATAAGGCTGGCATCTGGATCGGTATCTGCGGCGAGCTGGGTGCTGACATTTCCATGCTGCCTACCTTCCTGGCTATGGGTATCGATGAACTGTCTGTATCTCCCTCTGCCGTGCTGCCTGTTCGTGCAGCCATCCGCCAGAGCATTGCTCAAACTTGCACGCTGGAGATGCTGGAGTGCTGAAAATCATTCGGACGATTTCATCCTCAGAAAAGGTGTGTCCCTGTAGAGATCCTCTTTCATAGAAAGGAAGGATCTCTACAGGATATTCATTGTGAGAACCGGTCTCGTAAAGTTTAGCAACATAAGGAGAATATACACACCGCTGAGGGACCATACCATAGGATTTGTACGCATCAACAGCATTTTGATTGTGGCTCCATACCATCAGGTCAATCCTTTTCGCGCCTATCTTCCTGGCTCGTTTCTGGACAGCCTGAAAAAGGGATTTTCCGATTCCTTTTCTTCTGTGCTTTTCATCCACAACAATGAGGTCGATGTATGCTGTTTTCATTTTCACCATTCCGCTGCAGTCAAGCATAGAAACAAAACAACAGCCAAGGATTTCTCTCCGTGCTTCCGCAAGAATGGTAATCATTTCGTTGTTTTCAACCAGGCTTTCAAAGGAATCTCTGGGCATGTAGTGGTCGATCTCAGAAAACAGTTCTGGCCTGCCCACAATATCCACTTGATGTAATTGCAATAGCAGCCTATCGATTGCCTCATAATCGGATTTCCTGATATTCCGAATGATCATTGCCTGCACCCCCTGCTTTGTTATTATAATTCATAGGGGGATAGAAATAATATACGGTTTGCACCCCAAATTATCAGGATTGTGCCAATTCTAATAGTGGAAGGCTAACCCATCTTTATTTTGGAATGCATATCATTGGAATGCCGCAAGCAACGGCACAATCGTGATATTTTTGGCAGTAATAATATATCTTTTTCACAATTTTTGCGCTATGATAATATCAGCGAAGGCACCTGCCAAAGCTGGCAGAAAGCGCCGATGGCCCACGTCGGCGTTTCTTCCTTAATTCTCTCAAGGGGCTGGTACAAGCCAGCCCCCCACTTACCACTGCAAGGAGGTTTCCATGTTACTGACTCGTGTAATTGCGGAAAGGGCGTTGGAGCAAGCGTACAAATCCAATCCCGGTCCTTGGGCCGACCATGCCCGGTATGTGGCACTGGCCTGCCAAAATATTGCAAGCCGTTGTCCTCATTTGGATGTGGACGATGCCTACATATATGGCATTCTTCACGATATTGGCAGACACGCAGGTGTCAGCTCCGAGCGTCATCTGATCGATGGCTACCGCTACTGCATGGAGCGGGGGTGGGAAAAAGCTGCGCAAATCTGTATCTCCCATGCGTTTATGATTCCGGACATTGAAACATCCATCGGTGTTTTCGATATGCCGGATGAGGACAAGGCATTTATGGCACAGTTCATAAAGGATGCCGTCTATGATGACTATGACCGTCTGGTTCAGCTCTGCGATGCTCTGGCCCTGCCCACCGGCTTCTGTTTGCTGGAAAAGCGGTTCGTAGATGTTGCCATCCGGTACGGTACACACCCCGCAACCATTGACCGTTGGAAGGCTGTACTGGAAATCAAGGAACACTTTGAGAAAATCATGGGACGTTCCATCTATGACTGCCTTCCCGGTGTGATTGAAAACAGTTTTGAGAAGCGGAGGAAAAACGAATATGAATTACAACGTTAAATTGGTTGCAGTAGATGTTGATGGCACCTTTGTCCGTTCCGATTACACTTACGATGTACCCCGGTTTCGGCGCATTTTGGAAAGGATGAAGAAAGCAGACTGCAATTTTGTCGTTGCAAGTGGAAATCAGTATTATCAGCTTCGGGATCTGTTTCCTGGGTATCATGAAGAGCTGTCCTTTGTGGCAGAAAATGGTGCCTTTGTGAAAGACCGAAAAGACATTCTCTTTACCGCAGATATGCCCAAGGAAACAGTGGATGCTGTTATTGATGTATGCCGGGAATATCCGGAGGTATTGAATGTTTTGTGTGGCGTAGAAAGCGCCTACTGCCAGCGCGGAACGGTCAGTCAGGCTTTTTTCGATTTGACTGGCATTTATTATCACCGTCTGAAATGGGTGGATGACTTCAAAAAAGTGGATGATCGCATTTTGAAGTTTGCACCTACTGTTCCCGTAGAAAAGACATGGGAATACTACAAAATGTTTAAGGAAAGACTTTGCGGCTTGGTTGAACCCACCACCAGTGGCCATGGTTCCATTGATCTGATCGTTCCTGGATGCCACAAGGCATCTGGACTAAAGCGGTTGGTTGAGCGATGGAATATCGATCCCAGTCAGTGCGTTGCCTTTGGCGATGGTGGAAATGACATTGAGATGCTGCAATACTGTTCCATGAGCTATGCCATGGCAAATGCATCACAGAATGTAAAGGATGCAGCTAAGTATGTTTGTCCGTCTAATAACGATGATGGCGTACTCACTGCACTTGAGGAACTGTTCCCATGAAAAATCTGACCGCTCGTTATAGTATAACCCAATTCACCTACTGGGCAGCATCCTCCGGTGCGGCGGCTTTTACTACAACCTATCTTTTGGATAAAGGTGTTCCCTCCGGTACTATTGGTCTGCTGCTGGCAATGGCAGGCTTACTTTCCTGCTTCACGCAGCCTATTCTTGCCTCCCTTGCGGATAAAGCAGAGCGGTTTGTGCTGACAAAGATACTGCTTTTCCTGTCCGCAGTATGTTGTATATGCTTTTCTTTGCAGCTAATAAACGAACTGCCGCTGATGGCGGCTGCTATTTTGTACATGATCGGTGTGTGGAGCAGTGATGTAATGGTTCCGCTGCAACAGCTATATCAAGCCTTGTGATTGGTTTTATCATCGCAGAACTGGGCACCACATGGATGCTGCTGTTTTTGCTGATTGCCCGGATCTGCTGTATCTTCACCTTGGTTGGCTATCCCAATATCCGAAAGGAAGTATCTGTTAAGACCGAAACACAGGAAAGCTGTTCCATTCCGCAGTTCTTCTCCCGCTATCAGTGGTACTGCGTTTCCCTGCTGGGTTTTGCTTTCCTGGGAATGTTCCTTGCCATGATGGAAAACTACATGATTGCCATTATGGGTGCGCTTGGTGGTGACAGCAGCCATGTGGGAACGGCGCTGTTTATCTCCGCCATGGTAACCTCCCCAGTGATTTTCTTCTTCAGTAAAGTCAGAGCCAGATTCAAGGACACCAGTCTATTAAAGATTGCTGCTGTTTCATTCCTGATCAGAGCGGTCTGCCTTTACTTTGCCAAGGATATTACGACTATCTATTTCCTGCAGCTTCTTCATATTACCTCCTACGGATTCATGCACCCGGCACAAGTGTACTATGCCAATGCCAAGGTGAGATCCACCGATACGGTGAAAGGACAGGCATTCATTACCGCAGCCTATGCCCTGGGCTGCTCTGCCGGTAATTTTACGGGTGGGCAGCTGCTTACATTTGGTGTCAGGGCAATTCTGATTGCAGGTATCATCATGGCTCTTGTTGGAACGGTCATCATTTTCTCTACGGTAAACAAGTCGGATGAAACCCTTGTTAAAGGATTGGAGCGGACAGTATGAACAGCATCAAGATCATTTTCTTTGACATTGACGGAACTCTGATTGATATGCGCACCAAACGCATATCAGAAAAAATGCTTGAAACGCTGATTCGGTTAAAAGAGAATGGGATCATCCTTTGCATCGCTACCGGACGCTCCCCGATCAGCTTACAGCTTTGTTTAGAAGCAGCCGTCTGGCCTGAACCTCTCCCAAACCGCCAAGCATCTTGCGAAACTCGTTCAGGGTTACAATATCATCGTACTGGCTCCAATAGGCTTCATAGTATTTTCTGCTCTGCATGAAATTTCCTCCCTGTCTGGTAGACCTGGACAGTGCATATCCGCTCAAAGATCCCTCCAACTCATCAAAATCCGCATCAAATCTTTTCAAATGTCTATTCGCGTCTTCGGTGCCGGTTTCCAAAGAAATCCGAACAATTCAATTAGAAATTCGAATTGGATGGCATAATTGCGGTGAAATACCGTCATAAATACTGGCAGCTTGAGGTTGCTATCTTACGCTGCTGTAGGAATAAGGGATCGCACTTAAAATCTCGTTCTGGTTTCCAGAGTACCAGTTCGAGCCCGGTCAGCGGCACCAAAAAAGGAAACATCACCGCAAGGTGGTGGTTCCTTTTTTGATACCCGCAAGGCTCGAACCCATTTAAATGCTAAATGCCGGTGGCATTTAGCGGCAACCAGTTCAAAAACTGGTTGCATCATTATGGGTTTGCCGCGCGAACCCAGCAATCGAGCCCGGTCAGCGGCACCATCTGAAATCTCAGAGAAGTTTTCCTGCTCTGAGATTTTATTTTTCCTGTAAGATTTCCGTTGCCCGTGCGTCTAATAAGCGAAGGAGGTGAGGGCGTGACCGAATTTGAACATATCTATGAAAACTATTTCAGAGATGTAGAATTGTTTTTGCGGGCCATCTGCCGGGACGAGGCCCTGGCAGAAGAGCTGACAGAGCAGGTTTTTTTCCAGGCGCTGAAGGCGCTTCCCACCTTCCGGGGAGACTGCGATATCCGCACCTGGCTGTGCGCCATGGCACGCAATGCTTTTCTATCCCATCAGCGAAAAGAAAGGCCCACGGAGCGTATCGATGAGATTCAAATTCCAGACCCCCGAAAAACGGTGGAAGAACAGATCACGGATCAGGAGCAAGCCATGCGCATCCATCGGATCTTACATGATTTACCGGAGCCATATAAGGAGGTATTTTCCCTGCGGATCTTCGGACAGCTCTCTTTTGGGGACATTGGAAGTTTATTTGGACGAACGGCAAATTGGGCCTGCGTCACCTATCACCGGGCCCGTCAAAAAATCCAATCGGAAATGGAGGAAGCGCAATGAATATAACCTGCAACATCATCAAGGATCTGCTGCCCCTGTATGCGGAAGACCTGGTAAGCCAGGACAGTAAGGCCCTGGTAGACGACCACCTTTGCAGCTGCGACAGCTGTACGAAGGAGCTGGCAGAGCTGAAGAAGGCTCCAAAGGTTCCCATGGAAGTGGAAACCACCAGTCTCAAGCGCGTGGAGGATTCCATTCGGAAAAGAAAGATACTCACCGCAGCAACTGCTATGCTGACACTGGCAGCTGTGTTGGTCACAGGTTTCATTTTTTTTCTGACCCCGGTGTACCTGACGGCCCGGCAGGCCATTGAGGGGGTGGAGCTGCGGGAAGACGGGGCCCTCGCAATTGATTATACAAGCGGAATCATGGGCTACGGCAGCACCAGCTTCGGCAGTGAAGACGACGAATTTTTCTGGTGCCATACAACCCGATATGACTGGCTGCGAAGCAAACTGTTTGGCCCCGATCTTTCAGGTATGACCCAGGAGGAACTGGAACGCTATGTGCAAAATAACACTCAGAAAGGAGAATCCTTCCAGGTGGCCTGGGATCGGATTCTGAATATCCATTTGGACTACGGCACATGGAAGACCCCCAACGGGAGTTATTTCCCAAATACAAATAATCTGACAGGAGATTGGGAGCTGGTCAGCAGAACCGCGGACAAAAATGTGTGGTATGTAAACCCGCATAACCCCAGCAGCAATACACTGATCTGGAATGGTGCGCATAAAGAGACTGACGGAATCCCGCCATGGATCAGCGGCACCTATCTGATCCTGTTTGGCTGCTGTGTGTTTTTGGCAGTAGTGCTGCTCCTGACGACCCGAAATCGGAAAGGCCGGAACTGGGAGCTGCTCCGATGCTTTGCCATCCTTGCCGCCAGCGCAGCGGTATCCATTTTGCTGGTCACCAGTGGAAATCTGATCACCACAGGAAATATGGCAAGCTATAAATGGCCCCAAATGATCATCTGTGAATCGGTGACCCTCACATTAACGGCATTGATGTGGCGAAGGCTGTATCTGACAAATAAGACGTAAATGACAGCCCCCTATTTCGCTATTCCTGCAAGGAAATCCGTTCAAAAACCGGTTGCTGCCTTATGGGTTTGCCCCGCTAGCCCAGCAATCGGCCCGGTCAGCGGCACCAAAAAGGAGAACGCGTTGTTGCGTTCTCCTTTTTTGTTTCCCAGGGCTCGACCCCTCTTCCCCTTATGGCGGTCAATGCCTGCGTATTTTCAGCAGGAGCACCCCGAGGGTGATGATGAGGCCCAGCAGAGAGACCACTGCGGTGCAGGCGGCCGCCACGGTGAGTGGGTCAGCGGAGGGGGTGGGAGCGTCGGAGGCAGCGGGGGGTTCCGTGGGCTCCGGGGCGGAGGTGTCACGGACGAGGCCCGCGTTAATGGTGGTTCCGTCGGACAGGGTCAGAATCAGGTTGCCGTTGGTGTCGATCTTCGCACCGTTGATGCCGCTCGGCGCTGTGCCGTCCTTGCCGTCGGCACCGGTTGCGCCCTTCTCGCCTTGATCTCCCTTCGCACCGGCTGCGCCCGCAGCGCCGGTATCGCCCTTATCGCCCTTTGCGCCGGTGGCTCCCGTGGCACCGGTATCACCCTTATCGCCCTTTGCGCCGGTAGCTCCCGTGGCGCCGGTATCACCCTTATCGCCCTTTGCGCCGGTAGCTCCCGTGGCACCGGTATCACCTTTCTCGCCTTGGATACCCTGTACGCCCTGGATGCCTTGGTCGCCCTTGTCTCCTTTGTCGCCTTTGACACCCTGAATACCCTGGGCGCCCTGGATGCCCTGGATGCCTTGCTCGCCCCGATTGCCTTTATCGCCCTTGTCCCCCTTGTCTCCCTTGTCTCCCTTCTGGCCCACGGCCTGGACATTGAGGGACTCCCAGCTGCTCCCATTGTCGTAGGAAACATACCAGATGCCGTCCCCGCCGATTTTCAGCCGGGGGGTGATGCCGTCGGCTCCGTCTTTGCCATCCTGGCCGTCCTGACCGTCCTTTCCGTCTTTTCCGCAGCTGATGACCCTGTGGCCGCTGTCATGATCACCGAACCACCAATTGCCGTTGTCACCGATGTGGGGCGTCAGGCCTTCCTGCCCGGCGGCCCGCACCATGGTGTTCACCCCGCCGATCCACCAGTTGCCGTCTTCGCCGATGAACGGGGCCTGGGCATCTTCGCCGCCATCCCCCTGTTGGTCACCTTCCTTCGGGGCTTTGTGGCCAGTGTCCTTGCCGTCAATCCACCAGTTGCCGTTTTCACCGATCTCCGGGGTGAAGCTCTCCTGTGCGACGCTTTCGGCGGCCACGCCGGTATCAGTTTCCCCGATCCACCAGTTGCCGTTGTCACCGACGACCGGCGTCTCGGCATGCTCGCCCTCTTCTCCGTCCTGTCCGACGGCGGGAATGCCGGTATTGGTTTCCCCGATCCACCAGTTGCCGTCGCCCCCAACGACCGGGGTTGGGCTGTCCGCACTGTCCTGATTCTCATCCCCCGGGGCCTTGTAACCGGTATCATCCGAACCAATCCACCAGTTCCCGTTTTCTCCGATATAGGGAGTCTCGCCTTCCTCGTCCTGGCCGCCATCCTGAGCGTCCGCGGGGATGCCGGTATTCAGCTCACCCAGCCACCAATTGCCATCCTCTCCGACGGTGGGGGACACGGCCTCCGTCGCTACGGCCCTATAGCCGGTATCCTCGCCGTCAACAAACCAGTTGCCGTTTTCTCCGATTTCCGGAATGTTGCTGACGGCCCGAATCTGGGTGTCTACGTCCCCGATCCACCAATTGCCGTTGTCACCGATGAAGGGTGTATCGCCGTTTTCGCCCTTCTCGCCGTCCTTGCCGTCGGTGCCCGCGGCCCGGACCTTGGTGTCCGTCAGGCCGATCCACCAGTTGCCGTTTTCTCCGATGTAGGGGGTATTGCCGTCTTTTCCGTCCTTTCCGTCTTGCCCGGCGGCCTTGACCCCGGTATCGGTATCCCCGACCCACCAGTTGCCGTTGCTGCCGATATAAGGCGTGCTGTCCGCCCGGTAGTTGACCTCGTTGGACCAGACGCTTTCAAAATCCTTTCCGTCCTTTGCGGCTACGGTCGTCAGGACGAAGGTATATTCACTGTTAAGATCCAGCTCCGTGACCGTGTATTCCCTGGTTTCCGGAGGCAACTTCTCCGAGATTTTCGTATAGCTGCCGTCCGCCACCCGGTAAACATAGAACCCAGTGATCTCCGGGCAGCCGCCTTCCGTCTCCGGCATCGACCAGGTCAGAGTGACAGACCCGTTCCCCGGATCAATGGCGCCGTCCAGGTCCGTGATCGGGTTCGGCGGGGAGGAGAGATTGGTGATGCAATAGCCGATAAAGGGTGTCTGATTGCCCTCCGCGCCGCTCAGGTGCTGCTGCCACTGGCCCAAGGTCCAATGGAAGCCGTAGGAATCCACCACCGAGGCCGGGATGCCCTGCGCCACCAGGCCCTGCTTGTCAATGCCGGTGACGGTGCAGCTGGCCCCTACCGCCGTGCCCTTGGAGGTGGAGTTGCCCTTGCCGTCGGTGTATTGCAGACTGGTGGTCACGCCGAACTTGGGGCCGTTATTTTTCATTCCCCACTTGATGGAGCTGTTAAAGAAGAAGCCGTGGGACATCTCCACACTTTTGGTGGTGGTGTTCTCCTTGGTCCAGGCCACCTTGTCTAAAGATCCGTTGTAGCCCAGGGCAAACTCCGACTTGCTGATGGCCCCGGCGTTAAGCTCCGTATAGCCCCAGCCGTCGTGGTTGTAGCGGTAGGGGTTTCCCTCGTTGGCCTCCAGCCAGTTTCCGGCAGGGTCGATCTGGTGCAGCTCATAGCAGGTAGCGCTGCCAGCCCGATCCGCAATGTACTTGTTGTATTCCGATGCAAATCGGTTGTAGGTGCTCACGGACATCTGCTCGTAGACCGGCCCCTGGGGGATGGCGGTCTGCATCACCGTCTTGTCGTTCCAGGTTCCGTCGGCGTTCTGAATGTCGTATTCATAGACGAACACTGGCGTGCGGTTGACCACCACGCTGTTGTAGGCCTGGGCGGAAAAGCTCTGGCTCCACTCCTCATACAACGAACGCTCAAAGGTTTTGGACCAGTCCATGGCATAGCCCGTCTCAATGGAGGTCTCGCCCCCCAGAAAGTCAAATTCGCTTGTGAAGCCCACGCTGAAGGAGATGTTGTCGGAATCCCAGTCGGAGAGCTCGTAGCTCTCGGTAAGCACATACTCCGTTTCGTTGTTGCCCGCATCCATAATGTCCTCAAAGTATGGAGCCGCCTGCAATACCGCCTTGACGTCCGGGTCGGTGTAGGCATAGGTCACGCCCCGGTATTTGGCCAGTACGCCGTCGTTGTTTTTATCCACGGGGATCACCAGGAAGCTCACGGCGTTCTGGGCGTTGGTGTTTACATAGCTGTCCGTGGGAACCAGGCTCTCATAGCCTCCGGCGGTGCCGTACTCCCGGATTTGGCCGTCCACCACATGGTCTGAGTATTTGGTGCCCCGCATATAGCCCGTAAGCAGATGGGACTGATTGTTGTTGGCGTGCTTCAGGGCAATGGTAAAGACCACCTGCTCCCGCCCGGCCTTGTTGCCATCGAAATTGCCCACGGCAATGGACTGAATATCGCAGTTGGAGATCTGGGTGGTGCTGCCCGCGCCGTCGTCGGAGCTGCCGAAGTATTTCCCGGTGTACATCTCCACCGGGGTATTGTTGCTGACATCATAGAGGGTGCCGCTTAAAAAGACCAGCTCCTTTGCCCCCCGGCCCCTGCCGTTGATGGCCACCGCCTCTACGGCCAGCCGCTGCCAGACATCATCCGCGTTATGGTAGCCGCCGTCGGTCCAGCCGTTGGACCGGATGGTACCGTTTGTAGACTTGGCAAAGCTGCCGCCGACGTTGGTCATCTTTCCCACATACAGATATTCGGCATCCATGTCGATGGTCTCGTTGACCATGCTGGAGTCTTTCTTCCATGTTCCGAATTTCCCCAGCATACCGGCCAGAAACAGGTCCACGTCGCCGTCGCCGTCCAGATCTCCGCAGGTAAGGCTGGCACCTACGGGGAACTCGTAACGATAGCGTCCTCCGCTCTTGCCCATGTAGGTGTAGAAGGTTTCCTTCTGCGCCGCGGACTTGGTGACAATGGCGCTGCCGTCCTTGGAACCATAGACGATTTGGAGCTCCGGCCGATAGTAGTCGATTTTGGCCTCGTCATTGGGCAGCCGGTGGCAGTAGGACAGCACCGCCAGGTCGTCCACGCAGTCGCCGTTAAAGTCGCCTACAGCCATGGAAACACCCAGCTTGCGCCGCTGATTACCTTCCGAGTCCTCTACGTCAAACCAAGGATGCCCGTTATAGTAGCTCATCAGCAGGCTGTTGCTCTTGCCCCGCTGGGTAAGCCCCCCGCCGTCATAGTCCCACTGTTGGATCTGGCAGCCTCCGGCCTGGTAGGACTCCGGGGTATAGACCAGGATGCTCTCCTTGCCGTCGCCGTCAAAGTCACCGGCCGCAATATTGAGAAAGCTGCGGTTGGCGTAGGTGGGCACCTCAAAGCTCTTTCCCTCATACATGTAGTTAAAATCACCGATGTCCACCGACTCGCTGCGATCGGAGCCCGCCTCCTGCCTGGTATCGATGACCCACAGGTAGCCCCGCTTGTTGGAGATGCCCACAAAGGCCACATGGTCCTTCCGTCCGCTGCCGGTGGGGTCAAAGGCCACCGCCTCCATCAGGGCGTAGGTGGGGACGGAAAACGTGCCGGCGGCATCGCTCTTCTTTCTGGCAAAGGTGAGCAGAGAGGATTCCGTGCCCATGTCAAAATAGGAGGCCTGGCGGACCTGATTTCCCCAGACATTCAGATACATCAGCTCGTTCTGCTCCACCATGAGGAACGGCATCCCCACATCGTAGCCATAGGGGTTGGTGGTGCTGGAAAAGCCGCTGGGCTGCACCCGTTCCAGATCCATCAGATTCGTCCCGGAAAAATCCGCCTCTTGGGGCCCGTCCTCCCCCAGGGCCGCCACCGGGAAACAGGCCGCCGTCAGAAGGACCGACAGCAACACCCCCATTCCCCGCCGAAGCAAACAGTTCTTATCCATTGCGCATCTCTCCTTTTCTTTTCCGTTGCTTCTATTTTACCATAGCAGCCAGGTTTTTTCCCTGTCGTTTAGGTTGAAAACCCTGTCGTTTAGGAGATGGGCCCCTTTGCCGCTTGTGAAATCCCGGACGCCCTGTTACAATAGGCATACAGAAAGGGGACGGTGGAATGAAGGATCGGAGGCTTCGATGTTTGGCTTTTGCCCTGCTGCTGGCCGGTGTGGCGGCGGCGGGCGTGCTTTTGCTGCGGCTGTCCCGGCCGGACAGCACCCAGCGGGAACGGTACCTGGGGTGCAGGGAATCAGACCCCGGCGGCTGGAGTTTTTTTACACAGACCGGCCCAGCAGAGCCTGTCTTCGGCCTGGGCGGGTATCTGGAGGGCATTCCCGGCCTGGGAACAGGCCCCGTAGCGGCGGAGCGGGTCATGGAGGCGGACGAACACCGGCGGTTCCTGCAATTCAGCTGCTATGATATGGGGCTTCAGGTCTTTCTGGACGACACCCTTCTCTATACGGATTTCCCACAACTGGAAAACCGGGCGGATGCCTTTTTGTCTGACGCAGACCCGGAGGGCATCGCCTATGACGGGCTGCGCCTTCCCCTGCCGGAGGGAGCAGCCGGAAAAAAGCTTCGGATCGTGACCTACAGCCGCTCCTTTGACGGCCTCCGTCAGGCGGTGTTACCCACCCTGGTCAGCCGGTTTTCCGATGCCGCGGTGCAGACCACGGCCATGGTCCAAACGGTGGCCGTCATGACGGCCCGGCTTCTTCTGGGGCTCTTTCTGCTGCTGATTTTAGGTCTCGGTGCCCGGGAGGAAAACCTTTGGTGGAAGCTATTGCCCCTGAGCGGGTATTTCCTGCTGGCAGCGGTGTCCGGCATTTGCTGCACCAACCTGGAGACCTTCACAGGCCTCCGCTCTGACAGTGGGGTACTGAACTGGATATACAGAAGCTACATTGACCTACTGTATATTTACCTTGCCATGGAGCTGGATGGCTGGAAGCGGTGGAGCCTTCTGGGTGCCGCGCTGGCTCACGGATCACTGTGCGGTCTCGGAAGCTTTGGCTTGCTGCGGCTGTCAGAAACCCTTGGGGACCGGCTGGGCTTTGTTGTATTACTGGGGGCCCTGATTCTGATGTGCTTTTCCCGGGAGAAAATTTCCCGCCGGATCAGCCTTCTTCTCTTTGCGCTGATGGGGGCACTGGCTGTACTCTGGGGCATCACCCGGCTCACCGGCCCCGGGGCCCTCTATCCCCTGACCAATCCTGTGACCGCCCTGGTAAGCGGCCACCCCAAGGGGTTTTACACCCTGCTGTGCGGCATCCTGGGCGTCATTTGCACCGTGCGGGTGATCGTAGGTTTTGCCCGGGGAATGCTGCTGCGCCAGCGCCAGATGCAGGCCATGAAAAGCAGCGCCCAGGCGGTTCAGGAGAAATTTGAACAGGCCCAGGCCACCCTGCGGCAGACGGCGGCCTTTCGCCATGAGTGGAAAAACCATGTGGCGGCCCTGGAGCTTCTGGCCCGGAAACAGGACACAGCGGAAATTCAGGACTATCTGAACCGGTTGGACGGCGCCCTGGAGCAGCTCTCCCCCCAGGTGTTCACCGCCAACACCACCGTCAATACCATCCTCCAGCGCTTTGCGGCCCAGGCCAAGGAGGCGGGTGTCACCTTCCGGGTCAACGCCATCCTGCCGGAACGGCTGTCCATTCGGGACGAGGACCTGTGCGCCTTCCTCTTCAACCTGCTGGACAACGCCCTGGAGGCCGCCTCCCAAACGGAGCCGGGGGAAATCTTCTGCTCGCTGCAGATCCGGCAGCAGCACCTTGCCATTCGCTGTGAAAACACCTACCGGGGGCCCCTGCGCACCGACACCGGCGGGAACTTGCTGACCACCAAGGACAGCCCCAACGACCACGGCTTCGGGCTGATCAAAATGCGGGCCGTGGCGGAAAAATACGGCAGCGTCCTGGACATCACCCACGCCGACGGCCGCTTCACGGTCCTGACCGCACTCAAAATATAAAAAGAGGGCTGCCGCAAAGACCTTCCTGTAGGAAAGGCACATTTGCGACAGCCCCTATGCTATTAGTCCTGATTCAAATACCGCACAAACCGGTTTTGAAACTGCTCCATATACCGTCGTCCGATGGTCAGGTCCGTGCCGTCCGTCAGATACAGCGTCCGGCCGCTGACCTGGCGGATGGAAGACAGATCCACCAAAAAGCTATTGTGGCAGCGGCAGAACCGGTCCCTCGGCAGGGTTTGTTCGGCCTGGCTCAAAGAAATCGGCAAAAACTGTTCTCCCCGGACCGTGTGGAGCACGCAGCCGTGATTCCGGCTTTCGGCGTAGAGAATGTCCCCCATGGGCAGCACCAGCGTCCGGCCCCCCGCGCAGAAGGTGACGGTGCGTGGGCGGTGATGGAGCCGCAGGTCCGTATCTATAGCCCTGCGCAGCGCCTCCGGCTCCACGGGCTTCAGCAGATACTGGATGGGACGGACGCTGTATCCGTCCCTTAAAAACTCTGTGGAGCCGGTGATAAACAGGATGCTGGTCTCGTCCTCCCGGGCCCGAAGCTCCCGGGCCAGCTCCATGCCGTTTTTGCCGCCCATGAGAATATCCAGGCAGAGCAGGGAGAAGGTCTCCCCCGATGCCAATGCGGCCTCCAACTCCTCGGCGGAAGAAAAGGCCGTGACCCTGTGGGCCACCTGCATTTCCCCAAGGACGGCCTCGCACTGGCCGCACAGCTCCCGCCGCAAAACCGCCTCGTCTTCACAAACCGCTACATGATACACTTCTTTCCGCCTCTTTTCCTTGATGCCCCCATTATAGCCAATAACGGCGGCTTTTTCAACGCAGTTTTCGCCCTCTCCCCGTTCAGCGGCAGGGGCTTTCCTTTGTAGGTTCCTCCAGGCCGTGGATGCGGTTATAGGCCTGGACGGCGATTTCCGGGAGGAGGTCGTAGAGGATCATCAGGTCGCCGTTTTTGCGGGAAAGGGTCTGCTCTTGGATGGGGATATAGGTGATGTCGTTGATGTCATATTTTTTAGGGGCCTTGTCCAGAAAAACGTCCCAGGCGGCCTGGGACAGGGCCTCTTCCGGGGAGAAGGCGGCGTACATCCGCTTTTTCTTTGTGACCCGCTGCCAGTTACCAAAGCTTCCCAGCAGGCCGCAGGCCACCATGGCAAGGCCCATCATCCGCAGGGCACCCTCTCCGTTCCAGGTAAGGGCGGCCAGGAGGGCACCCAGCGCCAGAATTGCGGCAAAGGGGGCCAGACCCCGCAGGAGGGCGGGGCGAATGTTCATAATGGCATCCAGCCGTTCCCGGGCGCAGGCTTTACAGACGGTGTAGTCTTCAAAGTCCCCCAGGGCCTGGATGCGCTTGTCTCCGTTCAGGTCCCGAACGTGGAGGGTCAGCACCTGGAGCACATGAAAGGGATAATCGGAAGTTTCCTTCCCACAGCAAATACACTTCATAGGGTTTCTCCTGAAAAAAGGGCGCTGCCGAAGCAGCGCCCAAATAAGTGGTGATTTACAGCAGCTGCGCCATGGTGGACAGCATCACGCTGCCCAGCAGCAGGATGATGGCGCCGCCCAGACGGGAGGAGATCTGTGCAAAGGGCATGAGCTCCATGCGGTTTGCGGCAGACAGAACAGCCACGTCGCCGGTGCCGCCCATGTTGGACATGCACAGGCCGGCGGTCAGGCCGGACTCCACGGGATAGAAGCCAACAAACTTTCCCACAATCGCGGCACCGAAGAAGGCGCCCAGGCAGGTGACCAGGCACATGACCAGATACTGCAGGGTGAAGCTCTCGATGACCTTGCCGATGCTCAGGTAGCACAGGCCGATACCGACGAGCAATGTGGCGGTCAGGTTCTTCATGATGAACTGGAACCACTGGTAGCAGGCGACCTCGATGCGCTCGGGGATGATCTGGGTGATCTTGCAGATGGCCACGGTGATGATCATCCAGGCGTAGGCGTGGATGGAGACCTTGGGGAAGAGCATGCTCCAGCCCTTGGAGACGATGTAGCCCCAGGCGAAGAAGGTGCAGGATACGAACAGGCCGATGCCCAGGTTGGACAGCTCGATCTTGTCGCGCTTGGCCTGCATTTCGGGGCTGATCTCCAGCTCGGCGGGGTCAATGCTGCCGGCCTGCATCAGCTGGCCCTGGCCGTTCCAGCGCTTGCTGGTGATGACCTTGACCACGATGCCCGCGATGACGATGGAGATGGCGTTGCCAATGGCAACGGCGGGGGTCATAACAGACAGGGCTTCCTCTGCGGTCATGGCACCGGCGGTGTCAAAGATCTTGGACAGAGGGGTAGCACCGGCACCCATGCCGCCGCCCATGATGGGAAGCGCAATCAGCAGCAGGGCCTTGGCCCAGCCGTAGCCGGTAACGGCGCCAACCAGGCTGCACAGGGCGAAGGACAGGATCAGGCCGCCGAAGATGGCGGGGAAGTAACGGGCGGCAGCCTTTACCAGCAGCTTCCGGTTCATGCCCAGGATGGAGCCGGTGATCAGGGCGGCGATGTAGAAGTCCAGGAAGGCGCCGGTGGGCTTAAAGAAGGTGTTGATGCTGCCTACCACGTCCGCCTTGACGAAGTTGGCGTAAACCTTGGTGCCGTCTTCCAGGGTCTTCAGCAGGTGGGGCAGAAGGCCAAAGTAGTCAAGCAGCGCAGAGCCGAAGATGACGACGATGGCGCCGCCGCCCAGGTAGGAGCGGATAATGGGGGTGTGGTCACCGATCTCATTGAGGATGGTACCCAGGACGATCATAAAGGCAAAGCAGCCGGCCATGCCGGTGGGCAGAACGCCCAGGTAAGCAGCGGCCAGAACCACTGCGGCGAAAATGCCGAAGTAGTACCAGGGCAGATTATACAGCTGGTAAGGCTTCTTTTCCAGAGTTTTTGCGTCTTTGGACATGATCAATTCTCCTTTTCTCAATTGTCCCTTCTAACGTTGCTGTCTGCGTTCAAATTCTGGCCACACCGGACTTCCGGGCGGCTTCCGCCACGGCCTTGGCAACGGCGGGGCCCACCCGCTTGTCAAAGGCGGCGGGGATAATGTAGTCGGCGTTCAGTTCTTCCGGAGACACCAGGTTTGCCAGAGCCTCGGCGGCGGCCATCTTCATTTCCTCATTGATATCGGAAGCGCGGACATCGAAAGCGCCGCGGAAGATGCCGGGGAAGGCCAGAACGTTGTTGATCTGGTTGGGGTAGTCGCTGCGGCCGGTGGAGACCACCGCCGCGCCGCCGGCCTTGGCATCATCGGGGAAGATCTCGGGGGTGGGGTTGGCACAGGCGAAGACGATGGCATCCTTATTCATGGTCTGGACCATTTCCTTGGTCAGGGTGCCGGGAGCGGAAACGCCGATGAACACGTCAGCGCCCTTGATCACATCGGCAAGCTTGCCGGTCTCCTTCTGCAGGTTGGTGCACTGGGCCATTTCTTCCTTGACCCAGTTGAGGCCGTCCCGTCCGGCGTAGATGGCACCGGTGCGGTCGGTCATGACGATGTTCTTGAAGCCCGCGGAGAGCAGCAGCTTCACAATGGCGATGGCGGCAGCGCCGGCACCGGAGGTGACGATCTTCACGTCTTCCTTCTTCTTGCCGACGACTTTCAGGGCGTTGAGCAGGCCTGCCAGGGTGATGACGGCGGTGCCGTGCTGGTCATCATGGAAGATGGGAATGTCGCACTTTTCCTTCAGCTTCCGCTCGATCTCGAAGCAGCGGGGAGCGGCAATGTCCTCCAGGTTGATGCCGCCGAAGGAGCCGGAGATCAGGTAAACGGTATTCACGAACTCATCCACGTCCTTGGTCTTCACGCACAGAGGGAAAGCATCCACATCGCCGAAGGCCTTGAACAGCACGCACTTGCCTTCCATAACGGGCATACCGGCCTCGGGGCCGATGTCGCCCAGGCCGAGAACGGCGGAACCGTCGGTGATGACGGCGCACAGGTTGTGGCGGCGGGTCAGGTCATAGGATTTATTAACGTCTTTCTGGATCTCCAGGCAGGGAGCGGCAACACCGGGGGTATAGGCCAGGGACAGGTCGTCCTTGGTGGCTACGGGTACGGTAGCCCGGACCTCGATCTTGCCCTTCCATTCTCCGTGGAGACGCAGGGCCTCCTTTGCGTAATCCATAAATGAATCCTCCTATTAGAATCTTTTCTCTTACCGGTGACCGGGGATAGTCACCGGTAACGCCATTATATACGAACATGGCCAAATTGTAAACACCCTTTTAAGAAAATTATCCAATTTCTCTAAAAGTCGGCGGGGCAGAATCGTGCAATACGACAAAAGGGCCCTTCCTTTACAAAAAGCTCACTTCCCGAATCTTTTGCGCATCAGAGGCTTGATTCCCCCCGCTTCCAGGATTTCCAGTGCCTTGCCGCTCAAGGCCTCGGCCCGGAGGGTCTCGCCGGTTTCCCGGACGGTGACGGTGCCCTCCGTCAGGTCCAGGCACAGGGTCTGGCCGCTTTGAACATGCTTGGAGATGCCCTTGCAAACCACCAGCGGCAGCCCCAGGTTGATGGCGTTGCGATAGAAGATCCTTGCGAAGCTGTCCGCCAGCACCGCTGCGGCACCCATGTTGATCAGGGCGATGGGGGCGTGCTCCCGGCTGGAGCCGCAGCCGAAATTGGTTCCCGCAACCACGATGCCCCCCGCCGGGAAATTGGGGCTGATGTCCTCGGAAATGCCCGCCAGACAGTGGGAGCCGATCTGCTTTGGGTCTGTAAGCTCCAGGAACCGGCCCGGGTAGATGAGGTCCGTGTCCACATTGTTGCCCACCACCAGGGCCTTCCCCTCAAATACTGTTTTCATCCTTTAAACGCTCCTCTCTTCATCCAGGTAAGGACGGGGGTCTGTAATGTAACCCGCTAGAATGCTGGCCGCCACGGTGGCCGGGCTTGCAAGATAGAGCTTGGCCTCGTTTGATCCCATGCGGCCCCGGAAATTTCGGTTGGTACAGGTGATGCAGTTTTCCCCCGGGGCAAGCAAGCCTTCGTGGGTGCCGAGACACGCGGCGCAGCCCGGGGTGACCAGGGTGGCACCGGCATCAATAAGGGTCTGGATATAGCCCTTTTCCATGCTCTCCTGCAAAACCTCCCGGGATGCGGGGACCACCAGAAGCCGGGTATAGGGCGGGATGTGCTTCCCCTTCAGAACGGCCGCCGCCTGGCCCAGGTCCTCCGTCCGTCCGTTGGTGCAGGAGCCGATGTAGGCCTGGTTCAGCGGGATTTTCTGGGGGGCGATCTCGGAAATGGGATGTACATTGTCCACATCGTTGGGGCAGGCCACCACCGGCTCCATCCGGGACACATCAAATACATGGCTCTCGGCATACCGGAAGTCTTCATCCGTGGTCATGACGGTATAGGGCCGCACCGCCCGGGCGGAAACATAGTCCAGGACTGCCTGGTTGGGCTGCATATAGGCGGTTTTGGCGCCCATCTCCACGGCCATATTGCACACGGTCATGCGGCCGGGGATGTCCAGCGCGTCCACATAGCTGCCGGTAAAATCAATGGCCTTGTAGACGGCACCGTCGGCCTTGATTTTGCCCAATACGTTCAGGATCACGTCCTTGGGGTAGACCCCCTTCTGGGGCTTCCCTTCCAGCCGGATCTCGATGATCTCCGGCACCCGGAACCACAGCTCGCCGGTCATCAAAATGCAGGCCATATCCGTGGCGCCGCAGCCGGTGCCCAGGGCCCCGAAGGCGCCGTGGGTGGTGGTGTGGCTGTCGGTGGCCACTAAGATCATGCCGGGGTATACCACGCCCGCCTCCGCCATGACCTGGTGGCATACGCCGCAGTTCACATCAAAGTGGTATTTGAGGTCGTTTTTCTTTGCAAATTCCCGCATTTCATTGTGGTTGGAAGCGGTTTTGATGGTGGGACAGGGGCTGTAGTGATCAAAAACGAAGGCGGCCCGTGTATTGTCCCAGACCTTTTCGCCGCCCATTTCATAGAAGGAATAGACGGTCTGTAAATACAGATCATTGATCTCCGCAAAGTCCACCTTTGCGGTGACGATCTCCCCGGTCTTTACGGAGGGGAGACCGGCATTGCGTGCCAGGATTTTTTCGATGGCGTGCATGGGATCACTCCTTGTTCTTTAGAATTGAATATCGTATACAATATTCATGTTTACAATATACTTACTCTCCCCTCAAAAATCAATAGGCTCCAGGAGTATTTTTCAAAATTTGTCAACTGCTCCAAAAGGCCCCGGCCCGGTTTGGTAAAATTGCCCGACACCCCCGGCAAGGGCCAACGGTTGATTTTTCCCCCGGGACATGATACTATAAAAATACAAATTGTTTTAAATCGGAGAAGAAGTATGGACACCATTGAAGTATTGCCGATCCGGGTGCGGGTCACGGCGATTTTGCGAAAAGCCCTGCTTTCCGGGGAGTTTGCCCCGGGAGAAGAGCTGAGCCTGACGGAGACCGCCGCAAGGCTGGGGGTTTCCAGAACCCCGGTGCGGGAGGCCTTTCAGTCCCTGGCCGCGGAAGGGCTGCTGGAGCTGCGCATGAACCGGGGGGCCATTGTTACGGGCATTGACGAGCAGTTCATCCGGGACCATTTTGAAGTCCGGGCTCTGCTGGAATCCGAGGCCCTGGCCGGGGCCATCCGGGCAGGAATGCCTCCTGAAGCGCTGGAGGACTTGCAGCGCTGGGCAGAAGAACACCAAGACACCATGACGGCGGAGGAATACCGCAGCTATAACCAGCGCTTCCACATGGCCCTCTGGGAGGGCTGCGGCAACAAGCGGCTCAAATCTCTGCTGCTGTCCCTCTGGAACGGCCCCTCCGCCGGAACCGCCGGGCGGGACCGGGGCCACGAGGCCCTCTCCATCCGGGAGCACCGGCAGATGCTGGAGTGCCTCCGCCGGGGGGATGTGCCCGGCGGCCGGGAAGCCATGGAGCAGCATATTCAAAGAAGTATGGAAAACATCCTGCGCAGCTTTTCCTTTGCCTGCGCCGGGAAAGAAAGGCCGGTGGAGCGCCCCCAATGCTGACGATTTTTATAACGGCGGTCAATGCCATTGTGCCCATCGTGCTGCTCATCGCCCTGGGATACGTCTTACGGCAGCGGAATTTTTTGACGGCGGAATTTGTTCGGGTAGGCAATAAGCTCATGTTTCAGCTGCTGCTGCCCCTGATGCTTTTTACCAATACTTATTCCATCCCCTCCTTTTCAAGCGTCCCCTGGGACCTGACCCTCTATGCCCTGGGGGCAATTCTGTGTATTTTTATACTGGGCGAATTGCTCACGCCCCCCTTGACCAAGGTTCCCGGCCGGAAGGGCGTGCTGCTGCAAAGCACCTTCCGCAGCAATACCGCCGTCATCGGCATCCCTCTGGCCCAGGCCCTGGGCGGGGAGGAGGCGGTGCAGGTGGCCACCATTATGACGGCCCTCTGCGTTCCCCTGCTGAACGTTCTGGCGGTGGTGTCCCTGTCCCTTTACGGAAACGGGGGCGGGAAGCCGGATGTGAAGAAGCTGCTTAAAAATGTGGCAAAAAATCCCCTGATCCTGGGCATATCCGCGGGCTTTCTCTGCATCGCCCTGCGAACGGCCCAGCAGCGGCTCTTTGGCCGGGTGATCTTCACCCTCAGCGGGGATTTAAAATTCCTCTATTCCGCCCTGCGCCAGGCGGGCTCCATCGCCACCCCCTTTGCCCTGATCGTTCTGGGGGCCCAATTCAGTTTTTCCGCCATGGGGGATATGAAGCGGGAGATCCTCTGGGGCACCCTCTGGCGGGTGGCCATCGCCCCGGTGCTGGGCCTGGGCTCCGCCGTCGCGCTGACAAGCCTGGGCCTTCTGCACTGCGTCTCCCCGGACTACCCCGCCCTCATTGCCCTCTTCGGCACCCCGGCGGCGGTTTCCAGCGCCGTCATGGCCGGGCAAATGGGCTGCGACGAAATGCTGGCCACCCAGATCGTGGTCTGGAGCAGCATTGCCTCCATTTTTACATTGTTCCTGACCGTGTGCCTGCTCATGAGCACCGGTCTGCTGACCGTATAACCCCCCACGCAGAGCCCCCCCGGCTCTGCGTGTTTTTTTTGCACTTTTCTGTCATAGCTTTCGCATAATTCTTTTTCCTCGCATATTATACAAATTGTCCAAGGATACCGCCGAATATCCAAGGAAAAAGTACCGAAAAATAGTTGCAAAATTGTAACCATTGTGATACTATTAGTAAAAGTGGGCGCATTGCGCCCAACCGAAGCTTCCCATTGAGAAAGGAGGGCCGCCGCAAATCCCATTTTAGGGTATCCCCGCGCGCTGGCGCATTCTATATATTATGAAGGAAAGACGGGAGAACATTATGAAGAACATAACAAGAGTCCTGGCGCTGCTGCTGGCCCTGATCTTAATTTTGGGGTTGGTGGTGACGGGGTTTGCGGATGACGGTGGGACGACGGCGGCATTTGGCGGCACCATTACCGTTTCCAATACCGTAGATGGGCAAGACTACACCCTTTACAAAATTTTGGATTTGGAAAGCTATAACGAAACTGCAAATGCCTATTCCTACAAGCCTGCAACAGGTTGGGTAAACTTTTTTAATAGTACCGATATTAAAGATAAGTATGTTGAAATTAACGAATTGGGTTATGTAACGTGGAAAAAGAATGCAGACGGCAGCGACGTTGCAGGTGTTGAAACCTTTGCAAAGCTGGCACAGAAGTATACGGTTGACCATGCTACTGATGTAGCAAGCACCAAGAAAACGCCAAACACAACAGCTGGAACGGTTAAATTTGAAAATCTGGAACTGGGCTACTACCTGCTGGATTCCTCTCTGGGTACGCTGTGTTCTTTGGATACGACCAATTCCGAGGTGACGATCAAGGAAAAGAACGATGTTCCCGCCAATGAGAAGAAGGTTCAGGAAGATTCCAAAGAAAACGAGCAGGACGGCGGATGGACAAATACCAACGATGCCGATATTGGGCAGACTGTGAACTTTAAGAGTACCATTACCGCCCAACCTGGTGCCCAGAACTATGTGTTCCATGATGCCATGTCGGCGGGGTTGACGTTTAATGGGACTGTAACTGTTACACTGAATAATACGAAAGTCGAGGCTAACAACTACACTTTAAAAACCAAAAGCGACGGTACCACTACATTCACCGATGATTGCACCTTTGAGATTGAATTTAATCAAGATTTCTGTAATACCCTCAAAAAAGATGATATAATCGTCATTACCTACTCTGCTACGCTGAATGAAAAAGCTGTAATTGCCGGGGCTGGCAACACCAACAAGAGCCAACTCTCTTATGGTGAAAACAGCCAGTTCAAAACCACCGAGAGCCCGACCACAACCAAGACCTGGGAAGTAAAGGTGTTTAAGTTCCATACATCCGCAACAGACGGAAATGGTCTGGATGGTGCAAAGTTTACGCTGAGTAAAAACACAGACGGCACAAATCCTATCAAGTTGATTAAGCTGACGGATGCAACCAAGCCGAACACCTACCGTGTTGCTATGCCCAAGGCCGAAAACCAATTTGAGGACGGTGCATCCGCCGAAATCACCACCGATGCCACCGGCAGATTCACCATCCAGGGTCTGGATTCTGATACTTACTATCTGACGGAGAAAGAAGCTCCCAAGGGTTATAACAAGCTGAAAGACCCCATTGCGATTACGATTGATAACGCAGGCAACGTGAAGCTTGGCCAAACCACCGTAGAGAACGGCGAAGTTAAGGTTGAAAACAAAACCGGCGCTGAACTGCCCTCCACCGGTGGTATCGGTACCACCGTGTTCTATGTGGTCGGCGGCATCCTGGCCGTTGGTGCGGCGGTGCTCCTGGTGACCAAAAAACGCATGGAGCGGGGCTAAAAGCTTCCCCCCCGGGGAAGCTGTCAGGGCGAAGCCCCTGACTGATGAGGCCCCCGCGGGGCAGCGCCAAACCTTGCTGCAGCATCGGGCGAATCCGTAGAAATGTCTCCCCTTTGTCATTCCGACCGTAGCGTAGCGGAGCGGAGGAATCCACCACGTTGGAAAATGAACCAACACAAGATAAAGATTGCCGCTTGAGTAGATTCCTCGGCTCCGTTTCACTCGCTCGGAATGACATGTCGGGGGGTGGTTCCGTTTTGTCCGCACAGGTTGTATTTGAAACGTTGCTTGGCGATGAATCATCGCCGCTACATTGCGTAGTCTGTTGGACGTACCGGGTGTAGCGGCGGCAATCTTGTCAAGACTCACATGGTTTACACATTGTGCAATCACATGGTTTACACCATCATTCCCGC
>CAKTOB010000025.1 GCA_934589525.1 uncultured Oscillospiraceae bacterium
TATCAAATCTGTAAACCATGTGATTGCACAATCTGTAAAGTATGTTACTGCACTATACAAATCTGCCGCCATCCGGCGTAAGCCGGAATTGTGGTACATTTGGATTTGCTACAAGCAAACCGGAAACGCCTGTCATTCCGACCGGAGCGTAGCGGAGTGGAGGAATCCACCACGTTGGAAAAAGAACCACGGCAAGATAAAACTTGCAACTTGGGAAGATTCCTCGACTCCGTTTCACTCCGCTCGGAATGACATGTCGGGAGGTGGTACCATTCAACCGCACAGGTTGTATTCGGAACGTGGCGGGCGGCAGATTGCCGCCCCTACATGCGCGGTACCATTCATCCGCCTGGGTGGAACGGCGTTTAGCCGGTGCTTCCGAGTCTTCCACCGACGCTGATCAATACTTTGTTGTTTGCATGCGTGAAGCTATAGGTGACGTCGTTGCCTTTTTCCCATTCGGTAAACTTGTAACCGGCGATGATCACACCGTCAGCATCATTAAGCGTTCCCTTGGTTTTGTACACGTTCGCCGTTTGACCACCCAGTTCATCCATGGTCTTCACCGTGCCGTCCGGCATTAGATAATATGTTTCGTCCTCCGGGTTTTCAGGATGGACAATTCCCTCGGTGGTGATCTGCTCGGTCAGGACTCGGGCCATGGCAGCGGCGTAGCCGGAGCGGATGTTGGCTTCGTCGGTGGCGACGCGGGCTTTATTGAGGGAGGTGGTGAAGGTGGGGATGGCGATGGCCACCAGGACGGCGATGATGGCCACAACGATCAGCATTTCCATCAGGGTGAAGCCTTTGGAACTTTTGAGCCTCTTCATAGTTTTCGTTCTCCATTTTCTATTCATGAAAGATCGCGTCTATTTCTTGCGGGCAGGGCCTGACGTTGTGGCCTACAAGAGGGGCTGCCCCGAGGATGTGCCTCTATGGGGCAGCCTGGGTTGTGTGCGTTCCCGTCAGCGATTTCGCAACCCTCCGAAATCGCAGCTGGGAGATTTTAGATATTATCTATTAGGGATTGGTCACCGTAATTTTTACAGTATTCTTTTCTGCCTCATACACATATGTAACCGTGGCATTCTTTTTCCACTTGTCCACAGTCTGGCCCGCAATAACATTGGAAGTATCCTTATCACCAACATTACCGAAGCATTTATACTCGGTCTTCCCCGTTACTGTTTCAGTAGTTTTTGCGACACTGCCATCCGTATAGAGCTTGTAAGTCGCACCGGTAGCGGTAGAATTGTCGTTAGACTCTGCATAGTCTTTGGAGAGGACCTCTGCCATAACAGCGGCATAACCGGAACGAATATTGGCCTGGTCAGTAGCAACTCTGGCCTTGTTCAGAGAGGTGGTAAAGGTTGGAATGGCAATAGCCACCAGGACGGCGATGATGGCGACGACGATCAGCATCTCCATCAGGGTGAAGCCCTTGGTGTTCTTGATCTTGTTCATAGTGTTTCGTTCTCCCTTCTTTTCGAAGAAATGGTGTTGTTTTATGTATTCACCGGGCCGGGTTGAGAGTCCGGCGGATAACATCGGAAAAATATTTGAATCAAACAATGCTGCCATACATGGTGAACATAGGCAGATATACTCCTAAAAGCAGCAGCACCGTGATGATGGCCAGGCCGATGGTGATGCAGGGCTCCAGGATGGACAGGAGACGTTCGGTGGCCAGGGAGACCTCGTTATTAAAGTAGTCGCCCACCACGGTGAGGGTCTGCTCCATGTTGCCGGACTGCTCCCCCACCCCGGTCATTTCCGTTAACAGCTTGGGGAAATAGGGGCTTTTGGCCATGCTCTCGGAAAGGCCCTTGCCCATTTCCACCTCCTGCCGGGCCTTGCGGATGGCCTGGGAGACCATGCCGTTGGTGACCACGTTGGAGGTGACCTCCAGGGCCTTGACAATGGGCAGGCCCGCGGTGACCATGGTGGCCATGGTAGAGGAAAACTGGGCGGCGGCGTTCATCATATGGAGCTTATGGAAGGGGGACCAGGTCAGCTTGTTTTTATCCATCCAAGCCCTGCCCCGGGGGTCTCGTTTGATCAGGATCCGGGCGGTGACCAGGGCCAGGGCAACAAGGGCCAGAACCCACCACTTATGGACCATAAAGTCTGACACCGCCATCATGCCCTTGGTAATGCCGGGGAGCTCCACCCCCAGCTCGGCAAAGGTGGAGGTAAAGGCGGGGACGGCCTTGACCATGACGATGATAAAGACCACAATGGCCACGAAAATCACCATGACGGGATAGGTCAGGGCGCTGGCCACCTTGCCCTTGACCTTGGCGGATTTGTCAAAATAGGTATAGAGCTTGCCGAAGCAAATTTCCAGGGTGCCGGATTCCTCCCCGGCCCGGACGGTCTCAATAAAGGTGGGGGGGAGCCCCGGGCAATGGGTCTCGAAGCTCTGGGCCAGAGAGTAGCCGCCGGAAACGTCCTCAGCTACAAGGCGCAGCTTTTCCCGGAGGTATTTGTCCCCGGACTGCTCCGCCACCATCTCCACGCACCGGACAATGGGCAGGCCGGAGGTCAGGATGATGGAAAACTGGGAGCACATCATGGCCAGGTCTTTTTCTTTGATCTTGTGGGTGCCGATCTCCCGGGTCAGGATGCTTTTTTGCTCCTTCACCGGGGCAATGGCAGTGATCACGGCGCAGGTGGCCCGGAGCTGGGTCACGGCCTCATACTCGTTATAGGCCTTGACCACGCCGGAGACCCTCTGCCCCTCCGGGGTCAGGCCCCGGTATTTAAAGGTCGTCAAGGATGATTCACCTCAATTTTGCTGTGGAATGGTCAAAAACAGCCGGGGCCCCGAAACCGCTCCGGGTCCCGGGCATAGCGCTGGGCGGTGGCCTGGGCCACGGTGCCCTCCCGGACCATTTTTTGCAGGGCATCGTCCATAAGGACAGAGCCCTGCTGGGCGTTCATGCCGATGAAGCTTTCCATCTGGGGGGTCTTGCCCTCCCGGATCAAATTTTTAATGGCGGGGTTTACCACCATGATTTCGCAAACTGCCGCCCGGCCCCGGCTGCTCTTTCTGGGCAGGAGCTGCTGGGAAATCACCGCCCGGAGGGTGGCCGCCAGCTGGATGCGGACCTGGCGCTGCTGCTCCTGGGGGAAGACATTGACCATCCGGTCCACGGAGTCCGCGGCGGAATTGGTGTGGAGGGTGGCAAAGACCAGGTGGCCGGTTTCCGCGGCGGTGAGGGCGGTCTCGATGGTGTTCAGGTCCCGCATTTCGCCGATCAGGATCACGTCCGGGTCTTCCCGGAGGATGGCCCGGAGGCCTGCGGCATAGGAAGCGGTGTCGTAGCCGATCTGCCGCTGGTTGATGACGCACTTGTCCGGGGTGTAGACATACTCAATGGGGTCTTCCAGGGTGATGATGTGGGCAGGGCGCGTGTGGTTGATGCGGTCCAAAATGGCGGCCAAAGTGGTGGATTTTCCGGAGCCGGTCTCCCCCGTTACCAGGACGATACCGGAGCGATAGTCCGGGAAGGAGGCCACCACCGGGGGAAGATGCAGCTCTTCCAAAGCGGGGATGCCCTGGGCCAGCAGACGGATGGCGGCGGAAAGGCTGCCCTGCTGGCGGAACAGATTGACTCTCGTGCGGATGTTCCCGGGGAAGCTCAAAGACAGGTCCAGCTCCCCCATGGATTCGATTTCGGGGAAGCGGGACTGGGCCAGGGCCTTTCCGTAGTCCTCGCAGTCATGGCTTGTCAGGGGCTCCTGGGTCAGGTTTTGCAACTCCCCGTCCACCCGCACCCGGACCGGCAGGCCCGCCACCAGATGAATATCGGAGGCCCGGGCTTCCCGGGCCATGGTTATTAAAGTTTCCAGTGCGATCATGTATGCTCTCCTCAGGTCATGGAGCTAATGGCTCTGGCGGCCTCCGGGAAGCTGATCTCCCCCCGAAGCACCAGCTCCCGGCAATTGTCTTTCATGGTGACGAGGCCCTGCTTTAGGGCCAAGGCCTTGAGTTTGTCGGTATCAGGGTCATCGGTGATCTGGCGGCGGAGGGGCCGGTCAACGGTGAGAATTTCAAACACCGCCCGGCGGCCACGGTTTCCCAAGTGGTTGCACTCCTGGCAGCCCTGGCCTTTGTAGAACTGCACATCCGCATCTTCGTCAATACCCAGCATGATTTTTTCGTCGGCGGTGGGGGTATAGGGTTTCCGGCAGTGGGGGCAGATTTTCCGCACCAGCCGCTGGGACACCACGCCCCGGAGGGCGCTGGCGATCATATAGGGCTCCACGCCGATGTCCACCAGGCGGCCAATGGTAGAGACCGCGTCGTTGGTGTGGAGGGTGGAGAGCACCAGGTGGCCGGTAATGGCGGCCCGGACCGCAATGGAGGCGGTCTCGCCGTCACGGATTTCGCCTACGGAGATCACGTCCGGGTCTTGGCGCAGAATGGAGCGCAGGCCCACGGCAAAGGTCATGCCGGTTTTTTCGTTGATCTGGCACTGGTTGGCCCCGGGGATGTTGTATTCCACCGGGTCTTCCAGGGTCATGATGTTGGTCTCCTCCCGGCAAAGCTCCCGGATCATGGCGCACATGGTGGTGGATTTACCGGAGCCGGTGGGGCCCACAATGAGGATGACCCCGGAGCTGTTTTGCAGCAGGGCATCATAGGCTCGCTCGTCGGCCCCTTCCAGGCCGATGGTCTTCCGGTTGACACGGTTTGCGGACTTGTCCAGCAGTCGCAGCACCACTTTTTCGCCGTAAACCGTGGGGATGGAGGAGATACGCAGGTCCATTTCCTTGTCCTTGGCGGTGACCATGGCCCGGCCGTCCTGGGGGATCTTCCGCTCAGAAATGTTCATGCCGCCCATGATCTTCAGACGGGAGATCACCGTGGGCTGCAAATTGGCGGGGACCGTAAAGACCCGGCGCAGCACGCCGTCGATTCGCATGCGCACCACCATTTCCCCCTCCTGGGGCTCCAGGTGAATATCGGAGGCGTCCTCCGTAATGGCCCGCTCGATGACGGAGTTTACAAAGCGGATGGTGGGAGCCTCGGCGGCGGAGGTATCCACGGACTTCGCCATCTGCACCGGCACAATATCCGGCTGGGCGGAACCGGCCTCCCGCTTCATTTCCTCAATGGCCCGGGCGGTGCCCTCGTTGCCATAGAGGGTGGCAATGGCCTGCTCCGTGGCCCGGCGGGTGGAGATCATGGGCACCACCTGCTTATGAGAGGCGGACTTGATCTCCTCCTGGGCAACAAAGTTCAGTGGGTCCGGCATGGCAACATAGAGCTCGTCCTTCACCAGCTTCACCGGCACCACACAGTATTTTCTGGCAATGGCCCGGGGGACGAACTTGGCCAGCTCCAAGGGGATGGACACCGCCGTCAGATCCACAAAGTCCACGCCCAGCTGCATTTGCAGTGCTTCGATCAGCTGCTGCTCCGTAATGATGCCGCTGCCGATCAGCACGTCACCCAAACGCTCTTTTGTCTGTTTCTGGATCGCCAGGGCATCCCGCAGCTGGTCCTGGTCAATGACCCCGGCGGAGATCAAAAGATCGCCCAAACGCATATAAGCCACAGAAAAGGCCCCCTTCTCTGAATCACAATCTTGCGCAACATGAAGTCATAGTTTACTCGTAAAATCAATATTTTTATCTTTATGGCGCACTTGACTATATTCTACCATTTTAGTCATAAATTTGCAATATCTAACTGATTTTTTATTTTCACTTTTTCGGTTTTGAACCATCCGGTATCCTCCTTGCGGGTCATCCTCTGCAGAGTTGGCAGGGGGTGGGAGGACAAGGGGTGGCAGGTTTGCCGCCGATGCAAAATATTTGTTTCGTATTACCGTATATTGAACGTATTTACAATCAAATGATGTCCGTAAAATCTAAAAAACGTGGTACGTTGACGTAGGGGTGGTGCTTCGCGCAGCGAATCAAAATCTATTGATTGCCGGGGGCAATCACACCATAATTCCATCGGCAATCTGCCGCCCGCCACATGGCATATATAACCTGTTTCGGTGAATGGTATAACCCAATATACGGAACAATGTAGCGGCGTTGACCCAACGCCATCCAGCCCCGGCGAGGGGCTGGCACCGTAACAAATACAATCTGTTTTGTTGAATGGTATCACGCAACACAATAACAAACGTTTTTACGTTGGACGAAACAAACACAAACGTACCACGATTCCGGACCTCCGGGCCGGATGGCGGCAGATTGCCGCCGCTACAGTGGGGATACCATATTTTGGGCGATACCATTCACCCCTACAGGTTATACATCCAACGTGGCGGGCGGCTGGTAGCCACCCCTACGATACATTTGTTACGAATCACCATATTTTCAACGTATCTATTGTCTTTTTGTGCCTATAAAATGTAAAAACGGTGTGTGTTGTCATCCTTATATTTGAAATGCCGTGATGTAAAAAGCCAGGGACGTGGTGCCCCTGGCTTTTAGGTGTTATTCTGCTTTCGCGTCAGCGATGATCTTGGCCTGGTTGGCCTTGGGGACTTCTTCGTAGCGTTCGAAGGTCAGCTCGAAGGAGCCTCTGGCCTGGGTCATGGCCCGCAGGTCAATGGCGTAGCTGCTCATCTCTGCCATGGGAACCTCGGCCTCTACAATGGTGTTGCCCTTGTTGTCGGGGTTCATGCCCATGACGCGGCCACGGCGCTTGTTCAAATCGCCGATGACGTCGCCCATGTAGCTGTCGGGAATGGTGACCTTCAGGGAGCCGATGGGCTCTAAGAGGGTGGCGCCGGCATTGGGCATGGCTTCCTTGAAGGCCAGGATGGCGGCCATCTTAAAGGCCATTTCGTTGGAGTCCACGGGGTGGTAGGAGCCGTCATAGAGGACGGCCTTCAGGTTGACCATGGGGTAGCCTGCCAGGGGGCCCTTCTGGACCGCTTCCTGGATGCCCTTTTCTACGGCGGGGTAGAAGTTCTTGGGCACGGAGCCGCCGAAGACTTCCTCGGCGAAGATCATGTCGTCCTGCTCCTCCTGGGGCTCAAAACGAATCCACACGTCACCGAACTGGCCGGAACCGCCGGTCTGCTTCTTGTGACGGCCATGGGCCTGGACGGTCTTTTTGATCTTCTCCCGGTAGGCGATCTTGGGGGTGGTCAGCACCGCTTCCACGCCGAAGCGGGATTTCAGCTTGGAAACCAGCACATCCAGCTGCTGGTCACCGGTGCCGGAAATCACCAGCTGCTTGGTCTCCGGGTTATTGACCACGGTGAAGGAGGGGTCTTCCTCGTTCAGCCGGTTCAGGCCGGTGCCCACCTTTTCTTCCTGGCCCCGGGTCTTGGGGGCGATGGCCATAGAGTAGCAGGCTTTCGGATAGGGGATCTGCTTCAGGGAGACCACCTTTCTGGGGTCACACAGGGTATCGCCGGTCTTGACCTTGTCCATCTTGCCGATGGCACCGATGTCGCCGCAGGCGAGGGCCTTGACCTCGGTGCTCTTCTTGCCGCACATGACATACATACGGCCCAGCTTTTCGGTATCGCCGGTGCGGGCGTTGACCAAAGTGGTATCCGGGGTGATCTCGCCGGAGAGAACCTTGATGAAGGAATACTTGCCGAACTGGTCCGACACGGTCTTCCACACGAAGGCCGCGGGCACGCCGCCGGGAGAAACCACAAACTCCTCCACCTTGCCGTCGGCGGTGGTGGCCTTGTGGTAGTTGCCCTCCACGGGGTTGGGGAACAGGTCTACAATGTGGTCCATGAGCATGAGGCTGCCCAGGCAGTTGACACCGGAGCCGCAGAGCACCGGGAACAGGCTCAGCTCCCGCACGCCCTGGTGCAGGCCCGTGATCATTTCACGGTAAGTAAAGCTGTCGCCCTCAAAGAACCGGTCCATCAGGGCCTCGTCGGTCTCGGCCACGGCTTCCTTCAAAGCGTCGTTGAATTCTTCAATAACGGAAACCTTGTCCTCGGGGATTTCGATCTCCACCCGCTTCAGGTTCTGCATCTCGTAGGCCCGCTTGTTGAGCACGTCGATGATGCCGGTGACCTTGTGGGAGGCGTCCCAAATGGGGACGATGACAGGGGCGATCTTATTGCCGTAGCGCTCCCGGAGGGCATTAAAGGTGGCGTTGTAATCGGAATGGTCCTCGTCTACCTTGGAGATGTAGACAAAGCGGGGCATATTCCGCTCTTCGCAGTAGTTCCAGGCTTTCTCAAAGCCAACGGTAATGCCGTCCTTGGCGGAAAGCACCAGGATGGCCGCATCGGCGGCCCGGAGGGCCTCCATGACCGCGCCGGAGAAATCAAAGCCGCCGGGGGTATCCAGGATGTTGATCTTGGTATTGTGATACTCTACGGGGATGACGGAGGTGGAAATGGAAATATTACGGCGGATCTCCTCGGGGTCGTAGTCACTGACGGTGTTGCCGTCGGCGTTCTTGCCCATCCGGTCGATTGCACCGGTCATATACAGAAGGCTCTCTGCCAGAGCGGACTTGCCGCTGCCGCTGTGGCCCAGGAGGCAGATATTACGAATGGCGTTTACAGTATACATAGTCAATGTTACTCCTTTCGGGAGAGCACCGGCTCTCCAGAGGTAAAAATAAGGGTGTGGTCAATTCACCCGACAAATGACATTATACACGAAACCGGTGCCAATTTCAATTCTTTTTTCGTCAAATTGTAAAATATGTATTTTCTGTTAAGGACAGATGGGTTTTACAGCAAAACAAACAAAGCGCCTTTCCAATTTTTGGTGGTTTTTCCCCTTGTCAAAATACAATGGGTTCGGTTCACCCAAAACCGGGCCGAAAATTTTGTTGGGCACAAAAAATGGGACGGCCGGAGCCGTCCCATAAGGAAGGTATTTTTTTACAGCTTTGCCTTCACCGCGTTGATCATCTCCACGCATTCCTTGGCAATGGCCTTGTCGGACTCTACGAGGTCCAGCAGCGGGGCGCGGACGCCGCCGATGTCGGGGCCGCCGGTGAGGCGGAGGATCTCCTTGATCATGGCGTACATGTTGCCCTTGCCGGAGCACATCTTGTAGATGATCTGGCAGGCATCCTGCTGCAGCTCCCGGGCCTTGGCCAGGTCGCGGCCGGTGGTGGCCAGCTCGTAGATCTTCAGGAAGACCTCGGGCATGGCGCCGTAGGTGCCGCCGATGCCGCCGGTAGCGCCGGAGACCAGGCCGCCCAGCAGCTGCTCGTCGGGACCGTTGAAGACCACCTTGGCGCCACAGTGTACCCACTTCTCAATGTCTTCCACAGGCATGGAGGAGTTCTTCACACCGATGCAGCGGGGGTTCTCCAGCATGGTGGAGAGCAGTCCCGGGTTCAGGGCCACACCGGCCAGCTGGGGAATGTTGTAGATGATGAAGTCGGTATTGGGGGCAGCGGAGGAAATGTCATTCCAGTACTTGGCAATGGCAGCATCCGGCAGGTGGAAGTAGATGGGAGGAATGGAAGCAATGGCATCTACGCCGCAGCTTTCGGCATGGGCGGCCAGCTCCATGGATTCCCGGGTGCCGTTGCAGGCCACGTGGGCAATGACGGTCAGCTTGCCCTTGGCAACCTTCATGACGTTCTCCAGAAGCAGCTTCCGCTCGGGAACGGTCTGATAGATGCACTCGCCGGAGGAGCCGCCAACGTACAGACCCTTGACGCCCTTATCGACGTAATACTGGGTCAGTTCCTGGACGGCCTTGGGGGAGATTTCACCCTTCTCGTCATAGCAGGCATAGAAGGCAGGGATAATGCCCTGATACTTGGAAATATCAAACATTTTTCTTACTCCTTTAATGGAAATTGCCCACAGGGACAGGGGGCTGCCCCCGTGGAAAGTTTGTAATGTGTTTTACCTTAACCCTTGACAGCACCCATGGTGATGCCCTTGGTGAAGTACTTCTGGAACACCAGGAAGACGATGATGATGGGTACGGACGCCAGGGCGGCACCGGCCATCAAGAGGCCATAGTCCGTGGAGCTTTCTTGCTGCAAGGTGGCAATACCCAGGGAGATGGTCATGTTCTTGTTGGAGACCAGCATAATCAGCTGCATGAAGTAGTCATTCCAGGAGTTGATGAAGGTGAAGATGGCGCAGGCGCCCACGCCGGGCTTGATCATGGGGAACATGACATCGGTGAAGGTTCTCCACTCGGAAGCACCGTCAATGCGGCAAGCCTCGGTCATTTCCGTGGGGATGCCCTCGGCAAACTGTTTCAGCAGGAACACGCCAAAGGGCCAGCCCACGATGGGGAAAATAACGGCCCAGATGTTGTCATAGAGATGCAGGGCAGCCATTTCACGGACCAGGGGAATCAGAATGACCTGCTTGGGCAGGGCCATGGCGCAGACGATCAGGGAGAAAATCACCCCTCTGCCGTAGAACCGCTTCTTGGCCAGGGCGTAACCGGCCATGGCGGCGGTGAGACAGGTGATGAGCATGGAGGCCACGGCCATAAACACGGTGTTTACCAGCCACCGGATGGCAGCGGGAACGGTGGGGCCGGTGATGATGAGATTGCCCAGAGGCAGCTCAAAGAGGGGTGCAGACCGCTTGCCAAAGAGGTTTGCATAGTTGTCCAGCACCCAGTTGAGGGGTACCCAAACGGGGGTCGTGGCACGAATGTCTGCCTGGGTCTTAAAAGAACCGGTGATGATCCAGTACAGGGGGAACAGGAAGAAGATGGCAAGGAGCACCACGAGCACCGCACAGAAAATCCGGTAAACCTTGGATTTCATCTTATTTTTTTCGATGTTATTCATAGCTTTACCTCCTCCCTTACTTTTCCTGGCCAAGCTTAAACTGCACAGCGGACAGGAGGGCAATGATCAGGGCCAGAATGACACCCATGGCGTTGCCGTAGCCGTAGCGGTAGAGCTTGAAGGCATTGTAGTAGATGTAGTACATGATGGTCATGGTGGAGTTGTTGGGGCCACCGGAGGTCAGCAACTGGATCAGGGCGAAGCACTGGAAAGAGTTGATGGTGGTAATGACCAGGATGTACAGGGTGGTGGGCATCATCTGAGGCCACTTGATTTTCCAGAAGGCCTGCATTTCGGTAGCACCGTCCACCTCGGCGGCTTCTACCAGAGACTTGTCCACGTTATCCAGAGCGGAGACGTACAGAACGATGGGCTGGCCCACGGAAGTGGTCAGCAGAATGAGAATGATACAGCCCAGAGCATACTTGGGGTCGCCCAGCCAGTTGATGTTCTTATCCAACAGGCCCATGCCCTTGCCCAGGTAGTTGAGGATGCCGTAGTAGTTGTTGTACATCCACTTCCACACCACGGTAACGGCTACGGAGCCGGTGACCACGGGCAGATAGAAGATGCAGCGGAAAGCGGAGGTGGCGACCACATTCATCTTGCTGATGGCGGAAGCCACCCACAAGGAGAAGGCGCAGGTCACAGGCACGGAAACCACCACGATGACCAGGGTGTTCCGCAGGGCTTTCCAGAAAACGGGATCGTTGAACAGTTCATTGTAGTTGGCAAAGCCGATGAAAATATCATCCCGGCCCATGGTGGCATCAAAGAAGCTGGTGATGACACACATGATCATAGGATAGAGAACGAAGCCGGCGAAGAACACCAAGAAGGGCAGCATGAAAGCGTAGCCCGCAATATTCTCTTGCAGCACCAGCCGGTGGGTCTTCTTGTTCAGCGTTACTTGCTTATTGGCCAAGGGGAAATCCTCCTCTCAATATGCTCCGGTACTTCCGGAGGTCCGGGCCGAGGCCCTGGTACGTTCAGGCAGCAGACGGTAGGTCCGCGAACCCACGGGCACACCGTCTGTTGCCCGAAAGCTTATTCCGTAGAAAAAAGGCCCCCTCCCCTCACCCAAAAGAGAGGAAAGGGGGCCAAAAGTCTTACAAAAGTTTGTCGGAATTAGCCGGCAGTAGCAGCAGCATTGGCGTTGGTCACGAAGGTCGCAACCTCGGTAGCGATGTCGCCGCCCTGGCCTACACGCTGCAGCATGTTCCACCACTCGGTACGAGCGGTAGCCCAGCCGGGAACCACGTTGTAGTAGTCACCCAGCATGCTCATCAGCTTGTTGTACTCGTTCATAACGGTCTCGTTCTCGGTACCGGCATAAACGCCTTCCACGGAGGACTTCACAGGGAAGAAGGTGGAAGCAGCAACAGCATCCTTGGGGTTCTCGTTGCACATGTAGTTGATGAAGGTCTTAGCAGCCTCGACCTTGGCAGCATCGCCGTTGTCGAAGATACCGAAGCCCCAGATACCGCCGCACAGCTGAGCATCGGTGCCCTTGGGAGAGGGGAAGGACATGAACAGGATCTCATCGCCGGAGTCGGTGTGGTCACCCTTCAGCTGCTGAGCAATGTTCCAGCAGGTAGCCATCTGCAGAACGCCCTGACGGAACAGGTCGATCTCGTCGCCGCCAACGATGGAGGGATCGAAGGTGATGCCCTTGGTGTTGCGCAGGGTCTCCAGAGCCTTGATGTTCTCCTCGGAGTCAGCAGTGTAAGCGGTGTGCTCGGCATTGGTGTAGGTGCCGCCGTACAGGTTGTTGATCAGGGCACGGTTGGCCTGGTCGCCGCCCTGGCCTCCGCAGAAGACAACGCCCACGTTCTCGTAACCGGCATTGTAAACAGCGTCAACAGCCTTCAGGAAGTTCTCGGTGGTCCAGGTGTGGGTATCCTCGTCGATGTACTGCATTGCATCAGCCTTCTCGAAGACGGTCTTGTTGATGGCCATGCAGTGAGCGGTCATGCACAGGGGGAACTCGTAGTAAGCGCCGTTGGCAGCCTTACAGGCAGCGGTAACGGAGGGAACGGTGTCGGCGATCACGTCGGCAGTCCACAGGTCGGACAGGTCGACCATCTTACCCTTGGCGCCCCAGTTGGCAACCAGACGCTCAGGTCCTTCCAGAACCAGGTCAGGAGCCTTGTTGCCTTCGATGGCGGTGTTGACCTTGTCGTCGCCGTCAGCGTAAGCCAGGTATTCGACCTTAACAGTGATGTTGGGGTACTTCTCGTTGAAGCCCTTCAGCAGCTCGTTAACAACGGCTTCTTCGCCCCACTTGCCTACAGGGTAGGTCCACAGGGAAATCTCAGTGGCAGCAGCAGCGGGAGCTTCGGTAGCAGCTTCGGTAGCGGCCTCAGTGGCGGCGGGAGCGGGAGCTGCGGTGGTCTCTGCGGGCTTCTCGGACACGGAGCAGGCGCACAGGCCCAGAACCATGACGACTGCCAGCAGAACAGCAAACAGTTTCTTCATAATGTCCTCCTCAAGAATTTGTTTTCTTTGGTATAAAACGTTCAAATCGTTCGTCTCAAACCTCTTATATTTTATCGATGAATCACAAGAAAGTCAATCGGTCAAGACTGAAATTTTCTTTCAAAACCAGTATTTGGCGAAAATTCTAACAATGCGCACAAAAGTTGCATTGTTTCGGCAAATTCTAGCAGGTCGTTTTTATGCAATTTGACGTAGTTTTTCAGTTCAAATTCAGACTTTTGCGTGAGTTCCCGAAAAGCATTGCAGATGTGTACATCCTGTGAAGAAAATAATACCGTTTTATGAAAATTTCAGAAGCGAAAATAGATGGAAATTTCCACGATGGAGGGTCTCCCCCGCCGTTAAGGCCGGGCAGGTCGGGGGGAAAGCTGTGGAGACGGCGAGAAAGTTGACAGTTAACAGTTGACAGTTGACAGTTATGGGCGGGAATCAAAATTGACAATGGACAATGGACAATTATTGGGGCGACCAACGTTGTGCATTTCGAACCGTCCGTTAAAGTATGTAGGGAACGGCCTATGTGCCGTTCCGCTGCGTGGCGAATATAACCCGTGCGGACAAAACGGAACCACCCACCGATGATGTCATTCCGAGCGAAACGCAGTGAGCCGAGGAATCTTCCCGAGTGGCAAGTTTTATCTTGTGGTAGTTCCTTTTTGCAACGTATTGGATTCCTCCACTCCGCTTGCGCTCCGGTCGGAATGACAAAACGGGGGACGTTTCTGGTTTTTATCGGTAACGGGTTCCGTCCTTTCATATGCGGAACGGCACATAGGCCGTTCCCTACGGTTTCGCTGATTGGTGGGCGTTTTCAACCGAGGGAGCCTAAGGACGGGCGCTGCTGCGTTACCCATTGTAGGAACAATGGGCGCAGAGGGGAAACACATCGAAAAAGCCCCCTTGGCTCTCCCTCTGGGAGAGCTGGCTCGGCGCAGCCGAGACTGAGAGGGCCCTGCGGTGTTTTTTGAATGAGAACGTCCATTAAAATCCTCAACGCAGACCCTCTCCGTCCTCGCTGCGCTCGGCCACCTCTCCCATAGGGAGAGGCAAGGGCTTCCCTCCTCCCAAAAACTGTCAACTGTAAACTGTCAACTGTCAACTATCGAGAATTGTCCATTGTCAATTGTCAATTAAAAAGGAAATCCCCCTGGGATGAACCCAGGGGGACGTAGGAACTTGTTAAGAAGCTAAGGATTACTCCTGAACCTCGGTAACAACACCGGAACCGACGGTACGGCCGCCTTCACGGATAGCGAAACGCAGGCCCTTCTCGATAGCGATGGGGGTGATCAGCTCGACCTTCATGACGACGTTATCGCCGGGCATGCACATCTCAACGCCCTCGGGCAGAGTGATGATGCCGGTTACGTCAGTGGTACGGAAGTAGAACTGAGGACGGTAGTTGTTGAAGAAGGGAGTATGACGGCCGCCTTCTTCCTTGGACAGGACGTAAACCTGGCCGGAGAACTTGGTGTGAGGATGGATGGTACCGGGCTTGCACAGAACCTGACCACGCTCGATGTTCTTCTTGTCAACGCCACGGAGCAGAGCGCCGATGTTGTCGCCAGCTTCAGCGTAGTCCAGCAGCTTGTGGAACATCTCGATGTCGGTAACGACAGTGGGGGTCTTCTCTTCCTTCAGGCCAACGATCTCAACGGGCTCGTTCTTCTTGATGACGCCACGTTCCACACGACCGGTAGCAACGGTGCCACGGCCGGAGATGGTGAAGACGTCCTCAACGGGCATCAGGAAGGGCTGGTCAGCCTTACGGTCGGGAGTGGGGATATAGGAGTCAACAGCGTCCATCAGCTCCTTGATGCAAGCATACTCGGGAGCATCGGGGTCCTTGGACTCGGAAACCAGAGCGTTCAGAGCGGAACCCTTGATGATGGGGGTGTCATCGCCCGGGAAGTCGTACTCGGACAGGGTCTCACGGACTTCCATCTCAACCAGGTCCAGCAGCTCCTCGTCGTCAACCTGATCACACTTGTTCAGGAACACAACGATATAGGGCACGCCAACCTGACGGGCCAGCAGCAGGTGCTCACGAGTCTGAGCCATGGGGCCGTCGGTAGCAGCGATAACCAGGATAGCACCGTCCATCTGAGCAGCGCCGGTGATCATGTTCTTGATATAGTCGGCGTGGCCCGGGCAGTCAACGTGAGCGTAGTGACGATGGTCAGTCTCGTACTCAACGTGAGCGGTGTTGATCGTGATACCACGAGCCTTCTCTTCGGGAGCCTTATCGATGGAAGCGTAGTCCTCGAAGTCGGCCTGGCCCTTCAGAGCCAGATACTTGGTGATAGCGGCGGTCAGAGTGGTCTTGCCGTGGTCAACATGGCCGATGGTGCCAATGTTAACATGGGGCTTCGTTCTTTCAAACTTCTGCTTTGCCATTTGAAATATTCCTCCTGTTAAAAATGAGTATAAATTATTAGCAGCTTTGGCGATATGTGTTTCCGCACATCAAGTGTATGATACAACAAAATCCACGGAAACACAAGAGAAAATTTTCGTTTTTACGAAAAATTAATCTCTGGAACGGGCCTTGATCAGCTCGTCGGTCTTGGACTTGGGCAGTTCTGCGTTGTGGCTGGGCTCCATGGAGTAGTTGCCACGGCCCTGAGTCTTGGAACGCAGGTCGGTAGCGTAACCGAACATCTCGGCCAGAGGAACGTTGGCGTCGATCTGGACAGCACCGGTACGGGTGATCTGGCCCAGAATGTTGCCGCGGCGAGCAGTGATGTCACCGATAACGGTGCCCATGTACTCATCGGGAACAGTGACGGAAACCTTCATGATGGGCTCCAGGATGGTGGGGTTGGCCTTCCGGCAGGCTTCCTTGAACGCCATGGAACCGGCGATCTTAAATGCCATTTCGGAGGAGTCCACTTCATGGTAAGAGCCATCGAACAGGGTGACCTTTACGTCAACCACGGGGTAACCGGCCAGAACACCGGCCTCCATGGCGCCCTGAATACCGGCGTCAACGGCAGGAATATATTCCTTGGGGATGGCGCCGCCAACAACGGCGTTGATGAACTCGTAACCCTTGCCGGGCTCGTTGGGCTCCACGTGGATCTTGACGTGGCCGTACTGGCCCTTACCGCCGGACTGACGGGCATACTTGGTTTCCTGGTCCACAGCCTTGCGGATGGTCTCCTTGTAGGAAACCTGGGGAGCGCCAACATTGGCCTCCACCTTGAACTCACGGAGCAGACGGTCAACAATGATTTCCAGGTGCAGCTCGCCCATGCCGGCGATGATGGTCTGCCCGGTTTCCTTGTTGGTGTAGGTCCGGAAGGTGGGGTCTTCTTCAGCCAGCTTGGACAGGGCAATGCCCATCTTTTCCTGACCAGCCTTGGTCTTGGGCTCGATGGCAACCTCGATAACGGGCTCGGGGAACACCATGGACTCCAGAATGATGGGATGGTTCTCATCACAGAAGGTGTCACCGGTGGTGGTGTTCTTCACACCAACGGCGGCGGCGATGTCACCGGCGTAGATGGTGTCGATGTCTTCCCGATGGTTGGCGTGCATCTGCAGGATGCGGCCCAGACGCTCCTTGGTGCCCTTGGTGCAGTTCAGGACCGTGCTGCCCTTTTCCAGAGTACCGGAGTACACACGGAAGTAGCACAACTTACCAACGTAGGGGTCGGTAGCGATCTTGAAAGCCAGAGCGGAGAAAGGAGCCTCATCGGAAGCAGGACGGAAGTCCTCTTCCTCGGTCTCGGGGTTGATGCCCTTGATGCCCTTCTTATCCAGGGGGCTGGGCATATAGTCAACAACAGCATCCAGGACTTCCTGAACACCCTTGTTCTTGTAAGAGGTGCCGCAGACAACAGGAACCATCTCGTTGGCGATGGTAGCACGGCGGATGACGGCCTTTATTTCGGGAACGGTGATCTCCTCACCCTCCAGATACTTCATGGCCAGATCATCGTCCAGAGCGGTCACCGCGTCCATGAGCTTCTCATGGTACTCGTTGGCCAGGTCCACCATGTCCTCGGGGATCTCTTCGACCCGCACATCCTTACCCAGCTCATCATAGAAGACGTTGGCTTTCATGGTCAGCAGGTCGATGTTGCCCTTGAAGAAGGCTTCGGAGCCGATGGGCAGCTGGATGGCCACGGCGTTGCACTTCAGGCGCTCGTCGATCATGGTCAGAACTCTGTAGAAGTCAGCACCCATGATGTCCATCTTGTTGACGTAGATCATCCGGGGGACCTTGTACTCGTCGGCCTGACGCCAAACGGTCTCGGTCTGGGGCTCGACACCGCCCTTGGCACACAGAACGGTAACAGCACCGTCCAGAACACGCAGGGAGCGCTCCACCTCAACGGTGAAGTCCACGTGGCCCGGGGTATCGATGATGTTCAGCCGGCAGCCCTTCCAGAAGCAGGTGGTAGCAGCGGAAGTGATGGTGATGCCACGCTCCTGCTCCTGGGCCATCCAGTCCATGGTAGCAGAGCCGTCGTGGGTCTCACCGATCTTGTAGTTCTTACCGGTGTAGAACAGGATACGCTCGGTGGTGGTGGTCTTACCGGCATCGATGTGGGCCATGATGCCGAAGTTTCTGGTATTTTCCAGGGAATACTGTCTAGGCATTGATTCTCTCCTTGATTACCAGCGGAAATGAGCGAAAGCCTTGTTGGCTTCGGCCATCTTGTGGACATCCTCGCGCTTCTTTACAGAGGCGCCGGTGTTGTTGGCAGCGTCCATGATCTCAGCGGCCAGCCGCTCCTTCATGGTGTTCTCGCTGCGGTTGCGGCTGTACAGGGTGATCCAACGCAGACCCAGGGTCTGACGGCGGTCAGCCCGGACTTCGATGGGCACCTGGTAGGTGGCGCCGCCTACACGGCGAGCCTTCAGCTCCACGGCGGGCATGATGTTTTCCATAGCCTGCTGGAAGACTTCCAGGCCGTTCTTGCCGGTCTTATTCTCGACGATTTCGAAAGCACCATAGACAACTTTCTGGGCAACACCCTTCTTGCCGTCCAGCATGATGCTGTTTACGAGCTTGGTAACCAGAACGGAATTGTAATTAGGATCCGGAAGGACCTCTCTCTTGGGAACATTACCTCTTCTGGGCACTTTGCTTCCCTCCTTCATAATATAATGATTTCATCGGTACTCGAAAGTGTGACTTTCGTTGTGCCTGGCCAGAGGTTTATATTTATATATAAACGCTGGCAAGGCCTTGCCTTGCGAAAGGGCGTAGGGAAAATTTAAGGTTTGTCAGAAGAACAAAAATTACTTCTTCTTGCCAGCCTTGGGACGCTTTGCACCGTACTTGGAACGGGCCTGCATCCGGTTCTGCACGCCCTGGGTATCCAGAGTGCCGCGGATGATGTGGTAACGAACGCCAGGCAGGTCCTTTACACGACCGCCACGGATCAGAACCACGGAGTGCTCCTGCAGGTTGTGGCCGACACCGGGGATGTAAGCGGAAACTTCCATACCGTTGGTCAGACGTACACGAGCGATCTTACGCAGTGCAGAGTTAGGCTTCTTGGGGGTGGTGGTACGAACGGCAGTGCAAACGCCACGCTTCTGGGGGGAAGGCAGGGTCGTCGCCTTGTTCTCCAGGGTGTTCAGACCTCTCTGCAGAGCGGGAGAGTTGGACTTGTAGATGGCAGCCTTCCGGCCATTCTTTACCAGCTGATTAAAAGTAGGCATCTTATTTCTCCTTTCTTTGATTCTCGCCTTTTGAGCGGGTTCTATATTCTACGGGTCTTGCCCGGTAGAACCTATTTAAGCACGGCTGCCGCCGCTGCGCCCACATCGATGCCGCAGGCGCGCCCAAGCTCTCTCATAGAGGGAACCCAGGTGGGTTGGATACCCGCTTCACCGCAGCATTTACAGATTTCATCCGTCAGCCGGGGGTCCGCGTTTTCTGCCAGAAAAACAGCCGCTGCCCGGTCATTTTTCAAAGCCTTGCGCAGCTGCTTGCTGCCCACCAGAATCTTCTTTCCGGTGAAATCCGGCCAAGGACCGGACTCAGGGATCATACATTCTTTTTTCATATCCATACAAGTTAGTATTATACGCAGATTTTCGGAATTGTCAACCGAAAATTCAAAATAAATATTCACAAAACCCGGTGATTATTCCTTCCGTTTTTGTGTCTTCAAACCAAAGGCTTCTTTTCGCCGGTTGTTTTTTCTTTTTCGATATGCTATAGTATCCTGGTATGAGGGGAGGAATATTGGAAATGTCCGCTTTTTGTGACCGTTTAAGCACTTTTTACAGGCGTACAGTGCGGGTCGTGTTTGCGCTGTGTGCCTCCTGGCTGTTTTTCAGCAGTCTTTTCTTCCGTAATTTTATAGACCTTCAGGAACATTCCTGGCTGCTGCACAACAAGGTGCTGGCCCAATGCCTTTTCTTCGGGCTGATGCTGTTTTTTTGCGCAAAGTGCCCCTGCCCCTCCCTGTCCCCTGCCCGTCTGAGGCGGGTCCGAGCGGTTTCTGTTTTCTGTGCCGTTATCCTGGCGGCTCTTTGGCTGCGCTACGCGAAGATACCCCCGGTTTTTGATGCCTGGGATACCCAGCATGCCGCCCTGGCCATTCGTCAGGGGCGCGGCGAATATTTTGAACCCGGGGGCTACCTCTATATCTATCCCCACCAGTCCGGTCTTGTGCTGCTGCACTGGCTGCTGCAATCCTTTGCGCCGGATGATACGAACCTGTTTCTGTGCCTGAATGTTCTGTGCTACGGCGTGATTTTAATATGTCTCGGCAGCCTGGCCAAGGCCATCGGCATGGGCGAGGGCGGTGCCCTGGCCGTGACCTGGGTGGCGATTTTATTCTATCCGCTGGCTTTGTACACGGTTTTTGTCTACGGCACGCTGCCGGGGCTTGCTTTGGCGCTAATGGGGCTTCTCCTGTGCATTTCTTACTGCCGGGTGGGGCAGCTCTGGCGGGGGCTTCTGGCCGCCGCTTCCCTGGGTCTTGCCATTGCCCTGAAATCCAATTATCAGATTTTTGCCCTGGGAGCCATATTCTATACACTCTACAATGGGCTGCGCCGGAACAAGCGGTGCTGGGTCCTTCTGGTGCTGCTGTGCCTGTTTTTTGTTGCCGGTTCCAAGCTGCCGGTGCTGATCGTGGAACACCTGACCGGGCTTCCCCTGCGCAGCGGTCTTCCCCACATCGGCTGGGTCTGCATGGGTCTCCAGGACAGCAGTGAGCGGGGCCCGGGCTGGTATAATTGCTACATCCGAAACGTCTATGACGCAGCGGGCGGAGATTTGCAGGTCCAGAAGGACATGATTCAAAAGGATCTGGGAGAGATTCTTCCGAATCTTCTCCGGCACCCCCGGGCCACGGTGCGGTTTTTCATTCGGAAGAACGCCACCCAGTGGAATGATCCCACATTCCAAGGGCCATGGTTCTATCAGGTCCTTGCCTTTTTCAATGAGACTGAGCTTCCGCCCTTGGCGGACAAGCTGTTTTCAGAGCGGGGGCAGCACATCCTTGTAAGACTCGGCAGCCTCTTTACCACCTTTGTTACCGGCGGGCTGTTTCTTTGGGCCTGGAGCCCTCGCCGGGAGAAGCGGCACAGCGGCGAAGACCTTCTGGCCGTGATTTTGGCGGGCGGGTTCCTGTTTCACACCGTCTGGGAGGCCAAGGCCCAGTATACCCTGCCCTATTTTGTGACAGTTTTCCCTCTGGCCCTTCAAGGCTACCGGCGATTTGGGTATCTGGCGAAGCAAAAGAGGAACGCTTTGAAAACAGGCTCTATATAACGATCGGGGTCAGGCGCTGTGCCTGACCCCTTTTTGTGTTCAAAAGCGTTTTACCAATCGGAATCCCAGTCCGTATCCCCGGAGTCCCAGGAGTCTCCGGAATCCCAGCTGAAGTCGCTGTCGGACCTGCTGCCGGAGTCATTTTCTTTGGGGGCCTCGTAGAAGTCGGAATCGGTGAAATCCGAGGTCTGGGTGGCCGGGTCCCAGGTGTCCGTATAGTAGAAGTCGGGAACCATGGAGGGGTGGTGCAGCTCCTCCGGCATGGCGCTGTGTTCGATAGGCTGCCAGCCGTCTTCGTCATCGTAGCTGTACCATTCGTCGTCATAGAAGTAGCCCTGGTGGTAATAGGTCCGGTCGTGGATGCGGTAGTAACCCCGGGAGGCGGTCTTGGAGGCCTGGCTGTCCCGGTAAACCAGGCTCTGGGAAAAATCGTCGGCTCCCAGAGAACTGGTATAGGTCTGCGACAGCAGAGCGTTCTTGGCAAGAGACGGGTGCCGCAAATCCTGGGGGAGCTTGGAAAAATCCACTTTTTCCCACTGGTCGGTCCAGAGGAACCAATCCTCATTGTAGCTGCTATCTAAATGGTAATACAGGTCTCCGCAGCGGTAATAGCCCATGGAGACGTACATGTCCTCCTGCATGTCCTGGCCGTAGACGCTTTGCTTAAAGTCCGAACAAGGAAGGCTTGCGTCCCAGGTGTCGGCGGCCAAATAGGGCTTGCTGGATTTTTTGGTTTCCAAGGGGTCCGGCACCTGGGCCAAATCCAGGGGTCCTTCCCAGGCATCCCCCTCGTAGCGGAACCAGTTAAGGTCCGCATAGCTCCGGGTGCTGTAATAGTAGCAGGTATTGTCGTATGTATAGTAGCCTGTGGAGGGGTCATTGCGCATGAGGAACAGGCCAAAGAGGACCATGAGGACAAACATGGCCGCCACAGAGCCCACAACGGCCACCAGGCAGCCCACGCAGCCCTTGCCCACGCTCTTGCCGGTCTCCACCAGGCCCTTGTTAGGGTTTCCCCCGCCTCCGGCCCCGGCAGCCGCCTGCTTCACATTGCGCATTTTCTGCTGGGTGATCTCCTGCTTGAGCCGCTGGAACAGCTCGTTTACCGCATAGGCCTGGTCCGTGCCCCGGTAGCGCACCGCCCGCTCGCCGGAGGCCTTGTTCTTATAGACAATGTAGTTTCCGGATTCTTCCTCAAAATACACGCCAAAGGCTTTTGGCTCTTTGACGTTTTTCCCGATGAAAAACCTGGTCACATTCTCCGGCGGCAGGCCCTTGCTTTCGTACCACTTTTTCAGCTCCTCAATGGTCAGGGGCTGATCGCCGCTGGACCGCCGGACGCTGGCATTGGGTGCGCCGCAGCTTGGGCAGACGGACTCGGTATCGTTCATCATGGTGCCGCAAAAATCGCATTTGACTTTCATCGTCATCCCCCTTTTCCGTGATTATTTCCAATTTCAGTATACACGATTGGAAAACATTTGTAAACGTTCAATTTCCAAATTCTTCAAATCCACCGCCCATACCAAAAAATCCGCCTCCTCAAAAACTGAGGGGGCGGAAATACTGAAGTGGTGTTACTCCTGCTCGGTCTCGGCGGCTTCTACCACAGCCTCGGGGATCCGGGGCTCGGGGGTCTCGCCGGGCTCGTAATCCCGGTAAGCCATGAGGCCGGAGCCTGCGGGAATCAGCTTACCGATGATGACGTTCTCCTTCAGGCCAACCAGATGGTCCACCTTGCCCTTGATGGCGGCATCGGTCAGAACCTTGGTGGTCTCCTGGAAGGAGGCGGCGGACAGGAAGGAATCAGTGGCCAGAGAGGCCTTGGTGATACCCAGCAGCACCGCGGAGCCCTCGGCCAGACGGAGGTCGGTTTCACCGGCATCGATCCGGGCCTGGACGGCGGCGTTGGCATCCTCAAACTCGAAGTTGTCCACCACGGCACCGACCAGCAAGGTGGTGTCGCCGGGATCTTCCACCCGGGTGGTCCGCATCATCTGACGGATGATGACTTCGATATGCTTGTCATTGATTTCGACGCCTTGCTGACGGTACACGGCCTGGACGGACTGGACCAGGTAATCCTGAACCGCTTCCACGCCGGAGATCCGTAGCACGTCCTGGGGATACAGGGCACCGTCGGTGATGGGCTCGCCCTTCTGGACCACCTTGCCGTGGGTGACCTTCAGACCCACGGAGTAGGGCACCTGATAGACCTTGACCTCCCCGTCCTCGGCGGTAACGGTGATGTTCCGGAGGGCGGTACGGTGGGTGTCGTCAATGTTGACAACGCCGGTGATCTCGGAAATCTGGGCCATCTTCTTGGGACGGCGGGCCTCAAACAGTTCTTCAACTCGGGGCAGACCCTGGGTGATGTCGTCACCGGCAACGCCGCCGGAGTGGAAGGTACGCATGGTCAGCTGGGTACCGGGTTCGCCGATGGACTGGGCCGCGATGATACCGACGGCTTCGCCCAGGTCCACTTCCTTGGAGGTGGCCAGGTTCATGCCGTAGCACTTGGCACAGACACCGTTCCGGGCCCGGCAGCCCAGGATGGTGCGGATATAGATCTTGTCAATGCCGTGGGCCTCGAACTTGGCGGCATCCTCCGGCATCATCATGACATCCTTGGAGTGCAGCAGCTCGCCGGTCTTGGGATCGACCACATCGTGAACGGGATAACGGCCACGGATACGGTTGCCGAAGGTGTCGATGACATCGCCCTTCTGGATCACCGCGCCAACCCAGATACCGTGGGTGGTGCCGCAGTTCTTCTCCCGGATGATGACCTGCTGGGAAACGTCAACCATTCGGCGGGTCAGGTAACCGGAGTCAGCGGTACGAAGGGCCGTATCGGTCATGCCCTTACGGGCGCCTCTGGAGGAAATGAAGTACTCCAGAACGCTCAGGCCTTCACGGAAGTTTGCTTTCACAGGAATTTCGATGGTACGGCCGGCGGTATCGGCCATCAAGCCACGCATACCGGCCAGCTGACGGATCTGGGCCATGGAGCCACGGGCGCCGGAGTCAGCCATCATGTAGATGGGGTTGAACTCGTCCAGGTTGCCCTGCAGGGCATCGGTGACTTCCTTGGTGGTCTTTTCCCACTGCTGAACAACCAGGCGGTAGCGCTCTTCGTTGGTGATATAGCCCTGGCGGTAGAAGTTTTCAATTTCAACCACCTTGCCCTCGGCGGCCTTCACCAGCTCATACTTAATGGCGGGAACCACCATGTCCGCAATGGATACGGAGATAGCGCCCTTGGTGGAGTACTTGTAGCCCAGAGCCTTGATCCGGTCCAGCATTTCCGTGGCGATGGTGAAGCCATGCTTGCGGATACACTTGTCGATGATCTTGCCCAGCTGCTTCTTGCCCACCAGGAAGGAGATTTCCAGGTCAAACTCGTGGCCCGGCACGGAGCGGTCCACAAAGCCCAGGTCCTGGGGGATGGGCTCGTTGTAAATCAGGCGGCCCACGGTGGCATCGATGATGCGATACTCCATCTTGCCGTCGATCTCCTTGCCGTAGCGCACCCGGATGGGAGCGTGGAGGCCGATGGCACCGTCAGCGTAGGCGGCAATGGCCTCTTCGGTGCTGGAGTAGTTGTGAATGGGCCGGAACTTGGCGGTAGCCTTTCCAACGGAGGAAGCGGCCTTGTTGGCTGCCAGGAAATCATCCGCATCCACCACGGCGTCCACCGGCAGGTTGGTGTCACCGGCATCGGTGACGTAAACCGTTTCAGAGCCCTTCTCGGCCTTGCCCAGGCGGGTATAGGTCAGGTAGTAGGCACCCAGAATCATATCCTGGGTAGGCACGGTAACGGGCTTGCCGTCCTGAGGACGCAGCAGGTTGTTGGCAGAAAGCATCAGCATTCTGGCCTCGGCCTGGGCCTCGGGGGACAGGGGAACGTGAATAGCCATCTGGTCGCCGTCAAAGTCGGCGTTGAAGGCGGTGCAGCACAGGGGGTGCAGCTTCAGGGCCCGGCCCTCCACCAGGATGGGCTCAAAGGCCTGAATGCCCAGACGGTGCAGCGTCGGGGCCCGGTTCAGCATGACCGGTCGGTCCTTGATGATGTCGTCAAGCGCGTCCCAGACCTCGGTCTTGCCCTTGTCGATCATCTTCTTGGCGGACTTGATGTTGTTGGCCAGGCCGTCGGCCACCAGCTTCTTCATGACGAAGGGCCGGAACAGCTCAATGGCCATTTCCTTGGGCACGCCGCACTGATACAGCTTCAGTTCGGGGCCGACGACGATAACGGAACGGCCGGAGTAGTCAACACGCTTGCCAAGCAGGTTCTGACGGAACCGGCCCTGCTTGCCCTTGAGCATATCGGACAGAGACTTGAGGGCCCGGTTGTTGGCACCGGTGACCGCACGGCCCCGGCGGCCGTTGTCGATCAGGGCGTCCACGGCCTCCTGGAGCATCCGCTTTTCATTGCGGACGATGATGTCCGGGGCGTTCAGCTGCAGCAGCCGCTTCAGACGGTTGTTCCGGTTGATGACCCGGCGATACAGGTCGTTCAGGTCGGAGGTGGCGAACCGGCCGCCGTCCAGCTGGATCATGGGGCGAATATCGGGCGGGATCACCGGCAGCACGTCCATGATCATCCAGCTGGGCTTGTTGCCGGATTCCCGGAAGGCCTCAACGACCTCCAGCCGCTTGACGATGCGCAGCTTCTTCTGGGAAGAAGCGGTTTTCAGCTCCTCCCGCAGCTGCTCGGAGAGCTTGTCCAGGTCGATCTGCTCCAGCAGCTCCTTGACAGCCTCGGCACCCATACCGGCCTTGAAGTCATTTTCGTACTTCTCCCGCATATCCCGGTATTCCTTCTCGGTGAGCACCTGGTTCACGGCCAGAGGCGCGTCGCCGGGATCGGTGACGATATAGGCGGCAAAGTACAGGACTTTCTCCAGAACCTTGGGAGAAATGTCCAGGATCAGGCCCATGCGGGAGGGAATGCCCTTGAAGTACCAGATGTGGCTGCAGGGAGCGGCCAGCTCAATGTGGCCCATGCGCTCCCGGCGGACCTTGCTCTTGGTGACTTCCACGCCGCAGCGGTCGCAGATCTTGCCCTTGTACTTGATTTTCTTATATTTACCGCAGTGGCACTCCCAGTCCTTGGTGGGTCCGAAGATCCGCTCACAGTACAGGCCGTCCCGCTCGGGTTTCAGAGTACGATAGTTAATGGTCTCCGGCTTCTTGACTTCGCCATAGGACCACTGCCGGATCATATCCGGAGAAGCGATGCCGATTTTAATGGCATCAAAGGTGGCATTTGCCATTTACCGAGCCTCCTTATTCTTCAAACGTGTCAGGATCGGACTCGTCCAGATCGCTGAATACGTTCATAATATCCTCAGGGCCGTCCTCGTCAATGACGAAACCGGCATCCAGCACCTCATTGGTGTCACCCACAACAACGTCCTCGTTGTCGCTGCCGGAGGTGTAGACCACATCTTCATCGTCGTCATCCTCACGCAGCTCGATTTCGTTGCCCTGCTCGTCCAGCACCCGGATGTCCAGGCACAGAGCCTGCAGTTCCTTTACCAGAACCTTGAAGGATTCCGGCACGCCGGGCTTGGGAATATTGGCACCCTTTACAATGGCCTCGTAGGTCTTCACACGACCGGTCACGTCGTCGGACTTGACGGTCAGGATCTCCTGCAGGGTGTAAGCGGCGCCGTAGGCTTCCAGGGCCCAGACTTCCATTTCGCCGAAACGCTGGCCGCCGAACTGGGCCTTGCCGCCCAAGGGCTGCTGGGTGACCAGTGCGTAGGGACCGGTGGAACGGGCGTGGATCTTATCATCAACCAGGTGGTGGAGCTTCAGGTAGTAGGGGTAACCAACGGTGACCAGGTTGTCAAAGGGCTCGCCGGTACGGCCGTCATAGAGGACGGTCTTGCCGTCTTCCCGCAGGCCTGCCAGCTTCAGGGTATCCCGGATGTCTTTCTCGTTGGCGCCGTCAAATACGGGGGTAGCGACCTTCCAGCCCAGGGCACGGGCAGCGTAGCCCAGGTGGACTTCCAGAACCTGTCCGATGTTCATACGGGAAGGAACGCCCAGGGGGTTCAGCACGATGTCCAGAGGGGTGCCATCCGGCAGGAAGGGCATATCCTCCTCCGGCAGAACACGGGACACAACGCCCTTGTTGCCGTGACGACCGGCCATCTTATCGCCCACGGAGATCTTTCTCTTCTGGGCAATGGAGACCCGGACGGACTTGGTAACGCCGGGGGCCAGCTCGTCAGAGTTCTCTCTGGTAAAGACCTTTACATCTACAACGATGCCGCTTTCGCCGTGGGGCACCTTCAAAGAGGTATCCCGGACTTCTCTGGCCTTTTCGCCAAAGATGGCCCGCAGCAGCCGCTCCTCGGGGGTCAGCTCGGTTTCGCCCTTGGGGGTGACCTTGCCTACCAGATAGTCGCCGGAGTGGACCTCCGCACCTACCCGGATAATGCCGTTTTCGTCCAGATCCTTCAGGGTGTCCTCACCGACGTTGGGAATATCCCGGGTGATCTCTTCCGGTCCCAGCTTGGTGTCCCGGGCCTCGGTCTCGTGCTCCTCAATATGAATAGAGGTGAACACGTCCTCCCGGACCAGCCGCTCGTTCAGCAGAATGGCGTCCTCGTAGTTGTAGCCTTCCCAGGTCACGAAGCCGATGAGCACGTTCTTGCCCAGGGCCACTTCGCCGCCGGAGCAGGAGGGGCCGTCGGCCACGATTTCCTGAGCCTCTACCCGCTCACCGACCACCACACCGGGCCGCTGGTTGATGCAGGTACCGGCATTGGACCGGGCGAACTTGGTCAGCCGCATGGTCTCGGTCTCGCCGTCGTCATAGCGCAGGGAGATGGAGTCGGCGGACACGGCGGTGACAACGCCGGCCTTCTTGGCCTTCAGGCAGACCTCGGAGTCTACGGCGGCCTTGTGCTCGATGCCGGTGGCAACGACGGGAGGCTCGGTGGTCAGCAGAGGCACGGCCTGACGCTGCATGTTGGCGCCCATCAGGGCACGGTTGGCGTCGTCGTTCTGCAGGAAGGGAATGAAGGAAGTCGCAATGGAAATCATCATTCTGGGGGAAACGTCAATGTAGTCAATGACGTTCCGGTCCACTTCGATGATCTCGTTGCGGTGGCGGCAGGTAATACGGGCATTGGCCAGGCAGCCGTTCTCGTCCAGAGGCTCGTTGGCCTGACCAACGTAGAAATCGTCTTCCACGTCGGCGGTCATGTACTCCACGTCCTTGGTCACAAAGCCGGTGGCCTTGTCCACCTTCCGGTAGGGAGCCTCTACGAAGCCGTATTCATTGATCTTGGCAAAGGTGGCCAGATAGTTGATCAGGCCGATGTTGGGACCTTCAGGGGTCTCGATGGGGCACATACGGCCATAGTGGGTGTAGTGAATGTCTCGGACATCAAAGGAAGCCCGGTCACGGCTCAGACCGCCGGGGCCCAGAGCGGACAGACGGCGCTTGTGGGTCAGCTCGGCCAGAGGGTTATTCTGGTCCATGAACTGGCTCAGAGGGGAAGAGCCGAAGAATTCCTTGATGACGGCGGTCACAGGCCGAATGTTGATCAGGGTCTGGGGGGTCACGGAATCCAGGTCCTGAACGGTCATCCGCTCCCGGATCACCCGCTCCAGACGGGAGAAGCCGATGCGGAACTGGTTCTGCAGCAGCTCGCCCACGCAGCGCAGACGGCGGTTGCCCAGGTGGTCAATGTCGTCGGGGACGCCAACGCCCATGGCCACGCAGTTCAGGTAGTTGATGGAAGCCATAATGTCTTCCACGGTGATATGGTTGGGGATCAGGTCGTTCATCCGGTCGGCAATGGCGGTCTTCCAGTCGCCGTCGGCGCCCAGGGTTTCCACCATTTCCTTCAGGACCTTGAAGCAGACCTTTTCCTTGATGCCGTATTCGGCGGGGTCAAAGTTCACAAAACCGGCCATGTCTACCATGCCGTTGGAGAAGACCTTCACATTCTGGTCGCCCACCTTGATGACGGCCTCGTTCACGCCCCGGGCAGACAGTTCATGGGCCTGGGCACGGGAGATGAAGTCGCCGGGCATGACCAGGATTTCGCCGGTCATGGGGTCGGCAATGGGCTCGGCGGCCTCCTGGCCGGACAGACGGGACCAGATGTCCATCTTCTTATTGAACTTATACCGGCCCACCTTGCTCACATCGTAGCGATGGGGGTCAAACAGCAGGCCTTCCAGGTGGGCAGTCGCGGTCTCCACCGTGGGAGGCTCACCGGGACGCAGACGGCGGTAGATTTCCAAGAGAGCCTCTTCCCGGGTCTTGCAGGGGTCTTTTTCCAGAGAGGCAATGATTCTGGGGTCTTCGCCGAACATGGCCTTGATCTGCTCGTCGGTCTGAACGCCCAGGGCACGGATCAGGCTGGTGATGGGAATTTTCCGGTTCTTGTCGATCCGGACCCAGAAAACGTCGGCGTTGTCGGTCTCATATTCCAGCCAGGCACCGCGGTAAGGGATCACCGTGGCGGTGTAGGTGTGCTGGTCCGCCTTGTCCACCTCGTGGCCGTAGTACATGCCGGGGGAACGGACGATCTGAGAAATAATGACGCGCTCCGCGCCGTTGATCACAAAGGTGCCGCCATTGGTCATCACGGGGAAATCGCCCATGAAGATGTCCTGCTCGGTGATCACCTCTGTTTCGGTGTTGCGCAGACGGACCCGCACCTTGATGGGCTTTGCGTAGGTGGCATCCCGCTCCTTGCATTCCTCGATGGTATACTTGGGTTTGTCTTCCATGGTGTAGTCCAGGAAGCTCAGCTCCAGTTTACCGGAGAAATCGGTAATGGTGCCCACGTCCTTGAAAACCTCCCGCAGGCCTTCCTCCAGGAACCACTGATAGGAGTCCTTCTGGATTTTCAGCATGTTGGGGATTTCCAGGATCTCTTCATACTTCGCGTAGGATTTACGCATGGTCTTGCCGAACTTAACGTCCTTGACCATTGCCATATGGATCATCACAGCCTTTCATCCGAATGTGTGTTGTTGATACGCTCGGAGACGTTGTCAAATTTGCTAAACTTCCCTATTGACTTTCGCCCCGCCCTGTGGTAAAATGACCATGTTAGAGGGAGAATCCACTAATAGGCGCACTGCCACAGTATGGACTTTCATTATAACCGATGGCATCTTTTTTGTCAATCGGTTTTTTTGTTTTTATACCCCTTTTTTGTCAAAAACCCGCCGCCTCCCATGCCAGGAGACGGCGGTTCGCATTTTCACTCAAAGCAGATGTAGCGGCGGCAACCTGCCGCCAACCGGTCCGGAGGGCCGGAACCGTGGTACATTCGTATCCGTAACATCCCAGGTGCCAGCCCCTGACGGGGCTGGATGGCGTTGGGTCAACGCCGCTACATCGGGTTTACCGTTAGACGTACCGGGTGTAGCGGCGGCAACCTGCCGCCACCCGGCCGCAAGGCCGCTCGTTGGCCGTTCGCATTCGTAACATCCAACGGAGCCAGCCCCTCGCCGGGGCTGGATGGCGATGAATCATCGCCGCTACATCGGGTTTACCGTTAGACGTACCGGGTGTAGCGGCGGCAACCTGCCGCCACCCGGCCGTAAGGCCACTCGTTGGACGTTCGTATCCATAGCATCCCACGGTGCCAGCCCCTCGCCGGGGCTGGATGGCGATGAATCATCGCCGCTACATCGGGTTTACCGTTAGACGTACCGGGTGTA
>CAKTOB010000026.1 GCA_934589525.1 uncultured Oscillospiraceae bacterium
CCGAACACAGAAGTTAAGCTCGTTTGCGCCGACAATACTTGCAGGGTGACTTGCCGGGAAGATAGGTAATGCCAACACAAAGATTCCCCCTTAGCTCAGTCGGTAGAGCGACGGACTGTTAATCCGTGTGTCGTTGGTTCGAGTCCAACAGGGGGAGCCAAGAGGGTTGAGGATTCTCAACCCTCTGCTTTTGTATATAGAGAACTACGCGCTTGACGCGTGGTTCAAAAAGCCTATGGTGATGAGGGAAAAAACCTGCTACAATAATTGAGCGGTCTGAAAACTGCAACAATTAAAAGTAACAGGGAGGTACGTTCATTATGGGAATGAATGACATCAACAGTTTATCACATACAGAGGAGAAGGCTGGGTTTACATTTCTGCGGGAAGATTCAGCATCGATTCTATGTTTGTAGGAGAAAAACCTGATGAAGCAAAAACTGAATCTGATTTTGGAACGGATGCGCCAATACAATTCGGAGGATATGGCTTATCACGTCTTCCGGCTGGATAAAAACACTGTGTATGATGCACTTGTAGTCGCACCCAGCTTTACGCCGTATAGTCTTAAAATGGATCCTTAATTCCCGCAGAATTAACCCATCCCTCTGAAATAGTTCAAAGTCAAGCACAAATTTTGGAAAAAACCGAAAAAAGTGCTTGACTTTTTTGCTGGTGTATGTTATAATTAGACTATACATTTCTCGAAAGTAGGTACTGTTATGGCACTGGATAAAAGTGTACAGGTGGAGCTGCCGAAGCATGGGATCGCTCTTAAAAAGATCTCGGGGAAGACCTATGTGTACTATGTAACGGCAACGTATCGGAATGAAAAGGGCCAGCCTACCTGTGACCGGTCTTCCATCGGCCGGTTGGATGAGGAAACCGGCAAGCTCATTCCGAACCGGAACTACTACGAGATCTATTTGAAACAGCCCATGCCAGTCACGAAGGCCGTCAAAGAGCATGGCGTTGCGGATGTGTTTGAGAAGGTTACAAAGAAGCTTGGCGTGACCAAATCCGTGGAGCAATATTTCCCTGAAAACAGCAAGGAAATGCTGACCGCTGCCCAGTACATGCTCAGCGAAGGCAATGTGATGTACTATCTGGATGATTACACAGAAACACACAAAACCGCTGAAAATGGCCGGATGAACAATGAAAAGTGCAGTGAAATGTTCAATTCTCTCCGGGAGGAGGATATTCAGCTGTTCTTCCGGGATTGGATGAAGCACAAGAAACAGAAGGAATATCTGGCATATGACGTGACGAGCATTTCTTCCTACAGTGAGAACATCCGGGAACTGGAATGGGGCTATAACCGGGACAAAGAGAAGCTTCCTCAGATCAATATGGGGATGTACTATGGGGAGGAGAGCGGTCTGCCGCTGTACTACCGTGTCTATCCAGGCAGCATTTCTGACAAAACACATCTCAAGTATATGGTGGCCGACAATGAATTCATCAACGGCAAGCACACCCGCTTTGTCATGGACCGTGGCTTTTACAGCAAGGAGAATCTGCAATTCCTGACCCAGGGCGGCTACCGTTTCGTGATCGCTCTGCCGGGCAGCTTGAAATACTGTCAGGAGCTGGTAGAGACCCACAGTGCGGAACTGATCAACCACTCCGAGTTTCGCCTGGGGGCCGGTCTGCCCTACGGGAAAAGCTATGAGTCCACGGCACTGGGATTTCGGATGAACATCCACCTGTACTATGACCCCGAAAAAGCACTGCGGGAGACGACTGCACTGTATGAGCTGCTAGAGGCCCAGGAAAATGACTTGAAACTCATGGAGGAGCCGCCGGAGAAAAAGCTGCATTATGACAAATATTTCTATATCAACAGGTCAAAAGGCGGAAAACTTGGGTTTGTTCGCAACTTCCAGGCAATAGACGCGGCACTGAAGATTTGCGGCTTTTTCCTGATCGCGGAAACAGATTTCAAGAAAACGACGGCGGAGATCCTGGACATCTACCGCCGCCGGGATACGATTGAAAAGAGCTTTGATGACTTGAAAAACGAGCTGGACATGAAACGCCTGCGCATCCATACCTCCGAGACGGCCCAGGGGAAAGTGTTCGTCTCGTTCCTGTCCCTGATCGTCCGGTCTTATCTTCTGAAGCGGCTGAAGGACTACATGCGGAAAAACGGACTGACTCTGAGAAAGATTCTCCTGGAATTGGACAAAATCAAAACCATCCAGTACCCGGGCAGCGAAGAAGAACGACTCCTAAACCCGCTGACAAAGCAGCAACGGGAAATCTATGAGCTCTTGGAGATACCGGTGCCGGAGTGTAGGGGTTAATTTGGGCGGGAATTAAAGGTCAACGTATTGAATGCCGCTTGGATTGGTGATAAAATAATTTCAAAAAATTTTCCTAGGTCATGCAATATCTGGCGTTCTTTTACGCCTATATAAGTGTAACCCTTTTGGGGAAAACAGATAGGAGGCGATCCCATGGAGGATCAGGGAATTTTGGAGTTGTTTTTGCAGCGCTCGGAGCAAGCGGTGGTGGAAACGGACAGGAAGTACGGCGGGTATTGCTATGCCATTGCCTACAATATTCTATCCTCCCGGGAGGACTCGGAGGAGAGTGTGAACGATACTTATCTTACGGCCTGGAATACCATTCCGCCCAGGAAGCCTGGGGTCTTGGGGGCGTTTTTAGGGAAGGTCACGAGGCACTTGTCCATTGACCGGTGGCGAAAGCTGCGGGCCCAGAAGCGGGGCGGGAAGGAGATGATCCTGGCCCTGGAGGAACTGGGGGACTGCGCCGACCCTGAGGGGTTGGAGGGACAGCTGTCCCAGCGGGAGCTGGCACGGGTCCTCAACAGCTTTCTGAACAGCCTGCCGGAAACGGAGCGAAATGTATTTTTGTGCCGGTACTGGTATGTGGATTCCATTGAGGCAATTGCCAACATCACCGGCTTTTCCCAGAGCAAAGTCACCTCCATGCTCCACAGGACCCGGCAAAAGCTGTGGAAAAAACTGGGGGAGGAGGGCCTGGTATGAATCCCATGGACATTATGAAAGGCCTGAACGGAATCAAGGACAGCTTCGTCATGGATACCCAGGACTTCCGGCAGGGAAAACGAACGATTCACCCTATTCCCCATAAAAAACTCTGGCTGATTGCCGCCATCATCGCCCTGGCCCTGCTGCTGGTGGGGTGTACGGTGGTGTATGTGCTGCGGTTGCAGGATTTGGCCTTTGGGCAGGATACCCAAGAGGTTCTTGGAAGCGGTGTGGAGGACCGAACGCTGCTTTCCTTGCAGGGTGTCAAGGGGACACCGGGGTACCAGGCCACCAAGGAGTGGCACGAATGGCTGAAAACCTACGACCCGGATGACCGTATTTATCACTCCCAGGAGGCATTTTCCGAGGATTTTGGAGACGATTACGATTCCTACAACCTCTATACCCGGGAGATGAAGGACAAGCTGGATGAAATCTGTGAGAAGTACCAGCTAAATCTGTTGGGAAAAATGTACGTGGACCCGGACGAGGCGGCGGCCTGCAAAGCCCTGGGCATTCAAGGGATCCTCCGGAGCGATGCCCGGGCGCAGACCAATTTTGGAAGCGTGCGCTACTATGCCGACGGCTCCTTTACCGTGGAGGGAAAAATGACCCTGGAAACCCAGGTCTGGCCTTATGAGGAAATCGTGACCTTTTCCTGCTGCCGGAAGGACAGCTTCAGTGACCTTTACGGCTCTGTTGGCCCGGAGGGGACCTACGAGGAATGGACCTACACCACCTCCCAGGGGGTAGACGTTCTTCTGGTTCTGGAACAGCGGAACACCATGAACCAACCTGCCTTTCTGATGGCAGACCGGGGAGAATATGTGTTTACGTTCCATGCCCTGGAATATGACCGGGCGTGGACGCGGGAAGCCCTGGAAGCCTATGCGGAGGCTTTTGACTTTACCATCCAGCCCCAACGAGTCCACCAAGAAGACCTGGCCCAGACCCAGCAGCGCAGGGAGGAGGCCGACGAAGAAATCGCCCAAGGGCTTGATAAAAGGATGCATTCCTATTCGGATTTGGGGTATGACGCAAGAATTAAATCCAGAATGGAATTTATTACTCATCCATCTCAACTTGGATTCTGCCTCATGGACCTGAATGGAGACGGTACAGAAGAATTGATCGTTGGCGAGAATGGCTACATCATTGCAATCTACACCAAGCGGGATGACGGCACACAATACATCATGTCCCCAACGATTGCCTATCCATCTGTGGCCTATGAGTCAAATAGCTATGTATCGGGCATCGGTTTTGGTTTCGGTGGCAGTGCTACCTATATGTATCTTTGTGCGGATAACGTGATCGCAAACGTTTTTGTCTGCACAGACGGGTCTGTTGCCTACCATTTTGTAAAGGGGGAGAACGGAAGCTTTGTCTGGGATAAGAGCATTGTGCATTACACAGAGAATAGCGAGTATTACCGGGGAAACGCCTGGGTGCTTTACCCGGAGTCTCCTGCCTATGGCAGCGTCCCCAGCACAGAAGCAGAATTTAATGAAATTCTGCGTTCCCACCCCCGGCTCCCGATTACGCTGACACCCATTACCCAATACCCTTTGGCTGATTCCTCTCCCAGCGGTATCGGGATGCCTGACGAGGTTTATTCCAGCTATGGTGCGATATTCCAGAACCGGGAGGCACCCTTGGACGGATGGAACTACAGCCTCCTGGACCTGGACGGTGACGGACAGGACGAACTGTTCCTGACCAAGGGGGCCTGGAAAGGGGTTCTGACCGTTAAAAACGGCAGGGTGAAAATCCTGGAATGTGGGCAGGACATCCGCATTTGCAAGGGAAATTACATTCTCCACACCTGCTCTTACTTAGACGGCAACAGTGCCACCAGCGTTTATAAGGTACAAAACGGAAACACCATTCTTGTAGACTATGTCCGCTATGACAACAGCCGGGAAAACCCCTGGCTTTACGCCCCGGATGCCCAGGACGAATCACTGAAACCCATTACCCGGCAGCAATACGAGGACATTCTATCCAAATATGAGGCCATGACCCCGGAAATGCACCCGGTATCCGGGGGCGGCCTGTATTAGGTCAGCCGCAACGACTCAAGTGGCTGACCGCCGAAAGAATGCAGGAGGAGCATATATGAATCCAATGGATATTATAAATGGCCTGGGTGGCATTGAGGATGGTTTTGTCATGGCCGCGGCGGCTTTCCGGCAGGGAAAGGGAAAGCTGCGGCCAGTGGCAAAGAAAAAACTTTGGCTTCTGGCGGCTGTGGTCGCCCTGGCTCTGCTGCTGGTGGGGTGTACGGTGGTGTATGTGGTTACCGGCAGCAGCTGGTATGCCGACCGCTGGTACAGGGACTTCTTTTCCTCAAACGCATCTACTGAAAGCCTGGAAGGTCTGACCGGTCGTCAGCAGCAGATTTGGGATCGGGGCCTGGTGAAGCTGGACCAGAGTGTGACCTGCAACGGCTATACCGTCACCCTGGAATCCGGCATCAGTGACGGGTACCGGATGCTGATAAAATACCGGATCGATGGGCCTGAGGGAACGGTCTTAAATGGGGACGGGTATCAGCTGCGCTGCACCACGGATATGCAGATACCACATTTTGGCGATGGAGATTATTCCCTGGGAGTCTATGGGGAAGAACCGCTGCAAGATGAGAACTCCGATGACGGCACTGTTTACGGCCTTTTTGAGTGGCTCTTTCAGCCACCGGAGGGGGCGGACTTCTCCTTAACGGATGGCACCCGGTGGAACATCACCGTCCATGAGATATGGGAAGAAAACCGTTCTGATGAAAGGAATGCGCTTACAACGCTCTGCCAAGGGACTTGGGCGTTTCAGGTGACCTTTTCGGAGGACCTGCTTGTGACGAATTCCACAGAGCTTGTGGAAAAACCTGTACGATGCGCAGCCGTTCGCGATTTCGGAAACCGTCGGTTCCCGTTGAAGGTGCGGGTCACGTCCTTTGAACTGCGTTCTCTTTCAGCGACCCTGCGCTATAACATGCCTCTGACAGGCTCCTGGGATGGGATCACCCTGGGCCCCATTTCCCTGGTCATGCAGGACGGCACCAAAATAGAGGCCCACTTCCGAAGCACCGTCTATCGGGGGGATCATGAAGAAAGCCTGTATATATTCGACCGCCCCATTGCCCCGGAGGATGTAGCCTGTATCGAATTTCCGTAACATTTAGAAAATCCCCCTCTGCCGTGCCCAAGCGCTGGGCGGCAGAGGGGGAGTTGTTGTGTTTGGCAAAGATTATGGACGCTCCACGGGAATGTCCAGCTCTCCAAGGTCCCAGCCGGTGTCCTGGGTTTGGGCGGTGAGGACGGCGGTGATCTCCCGGAGGGCGTTCCGGTCTTCCTCTGGGGCGGTGTAGAGGCCCAGGCGGAAGATGGCGGTGGAACGGGCGGGGAGCTCGGCCCAGAGAACCACGTCGGTTTCCTTGCCGTTGACCCGGATGTCCTCCCCCAGAAGCTCCATATCCTGGTCCGTGTTATTCTTGGCGCACAGGAGAATGGAGGGGTCGGCGGTCCAGTCCTCGGGGAGATAGTCGCCGGTGGGGCCCAGGGCGTAGAGCACCAGGTCCCCGGAGTCGTAGATGGGGGGGTCCGGCAGGGACAGGGTATGGCGGTAGTCCGGGGCGGCGTTGCCCTGGATGGTCAGGTCCTTCAGATAAATGGGCTCCGCGGTGTCGTCCTGGTAGTCGTAGACCTCCAAATCGAAGTTGATGTTCTGAATTTGGGCCATATTTCCCGCGGCAAGGCCCAGCTCCTCGATCCACAGCCGACCGGCAACGGTTTCACCGGGTTCTGCATAGACATAGAGGGTGGCAAAGTCCGACAGGCACAGGTCATTGACAAACAGCCGATCCAGCAAAAACACATATTCCCGGTCCGTGTGGTTCACAATGTAGATGGGGATGGAATTTGTCTCTCCGTCTTCCCACTGGGCGATGACGGTAAAGTCCTCATTGTCCAGCACTGTGGCACCGTCTAAAGGCAGGCTTACGCTTTCGGCCTGGTTCGGGATGGGAGGAAGGGACACATAGTCGCTGCCCGTCAGGCGGCGCATCAATGTGCCAAAGGGGTTGGCCAGAAAGAGACCCAGAATGGCGATGACCACCGCCGTAGGCAGGCCCTTGCGCTTCCCCTTCTTTCGCTCCTGCCGGGGGCAGTCAAAGGGATCTTTGTAGGGAATGGGCTTCCGGGTTTGGCCCCGGATGACCAGGGGCTCTCCTTTGTGGACGTGGGTGCGGTGGGTGATTTCCTCGCTGAAGGACTCGTAGGCACAGTTCTTACACTTTTTCCCGTTAAACGGGCTGCCGCAGCTGGGGCAGACGTATCGAGCCATAGGCGTGGCCTCCTTTCTTTTCTATATTATATCAGGCGGAAGCGGAGCCGTCAATCTATTGACAGAGAAAAACGTATGTTCTATAATAGAGTGAAAAAAAGGGGGCGGGCCTTGTGAAAACCTATGTTGCCATCGATTTAAAATCCTTTTACGCTTCCGTAGAGTGCGTGGAGCGGGGCCTGGACCCCATGACCACCCATCTGGTGGTGGCAGACCCCAGCCGTACCGAGAAAACCATCTGCCTGGCGGTCTCTCCCGCCCTGAAGGCCCACGGGATTTCCGGCCGGGCCCGGCTTTTTGAGGTGGTCCAGCGGGTGGCGGAGGTAAACGCCCTGCGCCGGGGCAGCAACCGGGGCCGGGACTTTACCGGGGTAGCCCGTGACAGCAAGGATTTGGAGGCCCACAGGGACTGGAAGCTGGATTACTACGTGGCCCCTCCCAGAATGGGCCACTATATGGAGTGCAGCAGTTTTATTTACAGCATCTATCTGAAATTCGTGGCCCCGGAGGACTTGCATGTGTACTCCGTGGACGAGGTGTTCATCGATGCCACCGCCTATTTAAAGCTCTACGGACTGGATGGGGTGGGCTTTGCCCGGAAGCTCATCCGGGAGGTCTATGAGGCCACGGGCATCACCGCCACCGCCGGGGTGGGCACCAATCTATACCTATGCAAAATCGCCATGGACATTCTGGCCAAGCACTGTCAGCCCGATGCCTATGGGGCACGGGTGGCCCAGCTGGACGAATTGAGCTACCGCCAGCAGCTGTGGGACCACCGGCCCTTGACGGATTTCTGGCGGCTGGGCCCGGGCTACGCCAAAAAGCTGGAACGCCGGGGCATATACACCATGGGGGACCTGGCAAGGCTGTCGTTGGATTCGGGGCCCTTTGGGGCAGAGAGCCTGTATAAGCTCTTCGGCGTTCAGGCGGAGCTGCTGATTGACCACGCCTGGGGCTATGAGCCCTGCACCATTGCCCAGATCAAGGCCTATAAGCCGGAGACCCGGTCCGTCAGTAGCGGTCAGGTGCTGCAATGCCCCTATGACTTTGGAAAGGCCCGGCTGGTGGTCCGGGAAATGGCGGATGCCCTGGCTATGGACCTGGTGGATAAAAACCTCATGACCCAAAAGCTCACCCTGACCCTGGGCTATGACCGGGAGAGTCTGTCAGGGCCGGAGCACGGCTACACCGGCCCCTGCGTCACGGACCGGTATGGCCGCCAGATCCCCAAAAGTGCCCATGGCACCATCACCCTGCCCCAGAAATGCGCCTCCCAAAAGCTGATCGTGGGGGGGTTTATGGAGCTCTACGACCGGATCGCGGACCCCCAATTATTACAGCGGCGGCTGACCCTGACGGCGGAGCTCCACGAGGCCCGGCAGGTGCGGCAGGAGCGGGCGGCCATGGAGCAGCTGGATTTATTCACAGACCCTGTGGAAAACCAGACCCGGCAGGAGGAACTGGAGCGGGAGGAGGCCCGGCTGAAGGCTATGCTGGAAATCAAAAAGAAATTTGGAAAGAACGCCATTTTCCGGGGGATGAACCTGGAGGAGGGGGCCACCGCCCGGCAGCGCAACGACCAGATCGGCGGCCACAAGGCATAGGAGGCGGCATGGGAAAGTACGATGACATTTTGCGCACCCCCTGGCCCCAGCCCGGCACCCGGGCCCGGATGGCCGTGGAGGACCGGGCGGTCCAGTTCGCCCCTTTTGCGGCCCTGACGGGCTATGAGGCGGTGTTACAGGAGGCGGCCCGGCTGACCCAGCACCCGGTGTATTTAACGGAGGAAAGCCTGGATGCCCTGAACGCCCAGCTCCGTAAAGCCCGGGAGCGGCTTGATACCCAGCCCCAAATCACCATGACCGTCTACTATGAGGACCGGGTGAAAGAGGGGGGCCGGTTTGAGACCGTAACGGGGCGGCTCAAAAAAATCGATCAGTATCAGGGCGGACTGGTTCTGACCGACGGCCGGGAGATCCCGTTTTTCAGAATTTGCGATTTGACGGTGGAAGAATAAGGAAGAGGTTCCGGATGATGGCTTCCGGAACCTCTTTTTGGCAGAAAAAGACCCCGGAAAGGAAAAACCTTTCCGGGGTAGCTTATTGCATCTTAGCCGTTGGCACGCATCTGAGCGAAGCACTCGCTGCAGAATACGGGACGGTCGGACTTGGGCTGGAAGGGCACCTTCGCCTCGCCGCCGCAGCGTGCGCAAGTAGCGGTGAAGAACTCACGGGGGCCACGGGCATTGTTCTTGCGAGCATCACGGCAGGCCTTGCAGCGCTGGGGCTCATTCTGGAAGCCACGCTCTGCATAGAACTCCTGCTCACCGGCGGTGAACACGAACTCTTTGCCGCAATCTTTGCAAACTAAAGTCTTATCTTCGTACATTGGAAATACCTCTCTTCGGTTTTTTGCCCCGTGAAAATCTACCAGGAAATGGTTGTAACGCAGGGTGAATAAATATATGCGGCTGTCATTTACCGCATGTTGGATTATACACAATCCGGGGGGATTTGTCAATCCTTTATGAAAACATTTCTCCAACTATTTGAGATTTATGCAATATTTCCAGTATTCGTCCAAAGTTTTTGGTGAAAAGGATAAAGGAAATTACAATGAGAACTGGGTTTGCCCCTGATAGGGGATGTGCAGGTGGTCATAGGCCAGGGGTGTGACGCAGCGGCCCCGGGGGGTGCGGGTCAAAAAGCCCAGCTGCATCAGGTAGGGCTCATACACATCCTCCAGTGTCACGGCCTCTTCGCCAATGGTGGCGGCCAGGGTTTCCAGGCCCACGGGGCCCCCACCGTAGTTCTGGATAATGGCGGTGAGCATGCGGCGGTCAATCACGTCCAGCCCCAGCCCGTCCACTTCCAGCCGCCGGAGGGCCAGGTCCGCGGCCTCCTTGGTGATGGTGCCGTCCCCCATGACCTGGGCAAAATCCCGGACCCGCCGCAGAAAGCGGTTGGCGATTCGGGGGGTGCCCCGGCTTCTGGAGGCAATTTCCATAGCCCCTGCCGGGTCAATGGCCATGCCCAGAATGGTGGCGGACCGGGTGACGATGGCGGCCAGCTCCTCCGGAGTGTACAGCTCCAGCCGCAAGGAAACGCCGAAGCGGTCCCGCAGGGGGGCAGAGAGCTGACCGGCCCGGGTGGTGGCCCCTACCAAAGTGAACTTGGGCAGGTCCAACCGGATGGAGTTGGCGCTGGGGCCCTTGCCTACAATAATATCAATGGCAAAATCCTCCATGGCCGGGTAGAGAATTTCCTCCACCACCCGGTTCAGCCGGTGAATTTCATCGATGAACAGGATGTCGCCGGCGTTCAGGTTGGTCAGAAGCGCCGCCAGATCGCCGGGCTTTTCGATGGCGGGGCCGGAGGTGATGCGGATACCTGCCCCCATCTCGTTGGCAATGACACCGGCCAGGGTGGTTTTGCCCAGGCCGGGAGGGCCGTAGAGCAGCACGTGATCCAGCGGTTCATTTCGCCGCCGGGCGGCCTCAATATAAATGGACAAATTTCCCTTGGCCTTTTCCTGGCCGGTGTAGTCCGACAGCAATTTGGGCCGCAGGCCGATCTCCCCGGCATCCTGGGGGGTAAAGGTGGGCAGCACCAGAGGGGCCTCCACCTCCTGAGAAAATTCCAAACTCATACGTTATCCTCCTTGTCAGCCCTTCATGACCATGGCCCGCAGGGCATGGCGCACCATATCTTCGGTGCTGGATTTGGGGTCTACACCCTTGAGGGCCAGAGAAATCTCCGCGGGGGAGTATCCCAGCTCCTGTAGGGCGGCGTTGGCCAGGGCCAGATTGCTGCCCCCCTGCTGTGGGATGACGGCGGGTCCGGCGGAAAAGTCCAGCTCCATGGAGCTGCCGCCGATTTTGTCCTTTAATTCCAGAATGATCCGCTGGGCGATTTTCTTGCCCACGCCCTGGGCGGCGGTGAGCATTTTTTCGTCTCCCGTCATAACGGCCAGAGTAAAGTTCTGAGGGCCGCCGGAGGAGAGAATGGCCATGGCGGCCTTGGGGCCCACGCCGCTCACGGCGGTGAGCAGTTCATAGCAGCGCTGCTCCTCCCGGGAGACGAAGCCGTAAAGGTCGTAGGCATCCTCTCGGATGGACTCGGTGATGTAGAGCTTGGCGGTGGTGTTTAATTTTAATTGGGCGGCGGTATAGGCGGTGACCCGGCAGCCGTAGCCCACGCCGCCGCAGTCAATGACCGCCAGGCCGGGCTCCAGCAGGGTGACCGTACCGGAAACATAGTATAGCATATGGGTTTCTCCTTATTGTTGAGACATGGCAAGAAGGGAAGTGCAGGAACGGGCATGACACAGGGCGATGGCCACCGCGTCGGCGGCATCGTCGGGCTTGGGAACGGCGGGCAGCCCCAGGATCCGCTTGGTCATGTCCATGACCTGGTGCTTGGTGGCGTTGCCGTAGCCCACCACGGCCTGCTTGACCTGCATGGGCTTGTATTCAAAGACCGGGACCCCGGCCTGCTGGACCGCCAGCAGAATGACCCCCCGGGCCTGGGCAACCTTGATGCCGGTGGTGACGTTGTTGCCGAAAAACAGCTCTTCAATGGCCACGGCATCGGCCTGGGCCAATTGCAGCAGTTCCGTCATATTGTTGTAGATCTCTCCCAGCCGCCAGTTGAAGTCCGTATTGGGCGGGGTGGTGATGGCCCCGCAGCGCAGAAGCCGGCAGCGGCCACGCTGAGCCTCCAGAATGCCGAAGCCCGTAATGCCGTAGCCCGGGTCAATGCCCAAAATCCGCATTACAGGTGCCCTCCGGCAATGAGATAGAGCTGATAGACCACAAATAAAATGGCAAGCACCAGCCCCACCCGGGCGGCCCAAACCTGCCAGGCGGGCCGGGGAACATAGCCGGACTGCTTCTCTTCTTCATTTTCCATGATATTCTTCACCTCGGAACTAACTATATCACACTTTTGTGCGAAATCCAATCTTTTATTTGCCCCGGGGAAAAATTCCTCATAGCAATGTAGCGGCGATGATCCATCGCCATGCCACGCAGCAAATACGATTCCGTGTGGTTGAATGGAATAACCCACCGGTGTGTCCGTAGGGGCGGCTATTAGCCGCCCGCTACGTTGCAATTATAACCTGTTAGGGTGAATGGTATCACCTATCGACATGTCATCCCGACCGAAATGAAATGGAGCGGAGGGATCTACCCAAGTAGCAGATTTTACCTTGCGTCGGTTATTTCTGCTACTTGGGTAGATTCCTCCACTCCGCTTTGCTGCGGTCGGAATGACATACCGGAGGGTGGTACCGTTCAACCACACAGGTTGTATTCGGAACGTAGCGGGCGGCAGATTGCCGCCCCTACATGCACGTTGGGACGTCATACCAATCATTCTTACGGGTTGTATTCGTTACGTTGCTTGGCGATGAATCATCGCCGCTACATGGCGTGGCACCATTCATCCATACGAGTTGTATTCGCCACGTTCCAGGAACGGCACGCGGGCTGTTCCCTGGGTTTTCACTAAAGGAAAGCCAAAGGATCTGTTCTGACAAAAAGTAATCTAAAAACCGAATATGTTACTGTACTTTATCTTGGATTTAAGGTATAATGAAAAACAGAAAGCCCTGCCGGGCGGCGTTTCCGGAAAAATCGGTCAGGGCCATGCTTCAAAAGCGCGGGAAAACCATCCGGCGGCTGTGCCGGCAAGGAAAGGACGTTTACGCTTTATGAAATACGATTATCTGGTGGTCGGTGCGGGACTTTACGGCGCGGTGTTTGCCCGTCAGGCGGCGGATGCGGGGAAGAAGGTCCTGGTCATTGACAGGCGGGGCCACATCGGCGGCAATGTGTACACCGAAAAGGTGGAGGGCATTGATTTCCACAAATACGGAGCCCATATTTTCCACACCAACAACGAAGCGGTCTGGCGCTATGTAAACCGCTATGTATCGTTTAACCGCTTTACCAATTCCCCGGTGGCAAATTACAAAGGGGAGCTGTACTCCCTGCCCTTCAACATGTATACCTTTAATAAGATGTGGGGTGTGGTGACACCGGACCAGGCCCGGGAGAAAATAGAGGCCCAGCGCCGGGAGGCGGGAATCACCGAGCCTCAGAATTTGGAGGAGCAGGCCATTTCCCTGGTGGGGGTGGATATTTACGAAAAGCTCATCAAGGGCTACACCCAAAAGCAGTGGGGCCGTCCCTGCCGGGAGCTGCCCAGCTTTATCATCAAGCGTCTGCCGGTGCGCTTTACCTTTGACAACAACTATTTTAACGCCCTCTACCAGGGCATTCCCCTGGGCGGCTACACAAGGCTTGTGGAAAACCTGTTAAAGGGCGTGGAGGTCCGGCTGAACCTGGATTATCTGGAGCACAAGCAGGAGCTGGACGCCCTGGCGGACCGGGTGCTTTATACCGGTCCCATCGATGCCTACTTTGGTTACAGCTTGGGGGCCCTGGAATACCGCTCCGTGCGCTTTGAGCACGAGCTGCTGGACAAGCCCAATTTCCAGGGCAACGCCGCCGTGAACTACACCGATGCCGAGACCCCCTATACCCGCATCATTGAGCACAAGTGGTTCACCTTCGGCAAGGACGAACAGGGCCGGGACCTGCCACAGACCCTCATCAGCCGGGAGTATTCCAGCGAGTGGCACCCGGGGGACGAGCCCTATTACCCTGTGAACGACGACAAAAACAGCGCCCTCTACGAGCGCTACAAGGCCCTGGGCCAACAGGAACAGCAGGTCCTCTTCGGCGGCCGCCTGGGCGAATACAAGTATTACGACATGGATGCCGTTATTGCCGCGGCCCTGGAAGCGGCGGAGCGGGAATTGACAATGAACAATTGACAATTGACAATTTTGGTAGCCCTTCGGGATGAGATAAAGACTTTTTTACAGAAAGCGCGGCGGCGGGACCTTCCCATTCGGTCAGTAAAATGACTGATTCGAGAAGGCCCCGCCGTTTTTTTGTTGTTTGAGTGCGGAATGCGGTTTTTTTAAGATTGCACGGCACCCCGGAGCATGACCTTGGCGGTAAATTCGCCGTTTTCGTAGTCAAAGACGCTGCCGCCGCCGTTTTTTTCGCAGAGACGCTTGACGGACTGAATGCCGATGCCGCTGGCGCTGCGCTTGGAGGACTGAAAAATTCCGTTTCGCTCCAAAATCTCCCCTTCAAAGGCGTTTTTGACCTGGATCAGCACCAGTCGGTCCCCATGGAGATAGGCCTCCACCTGAATCTGCCGCCGCTCCGGGGCGGTCCGCAGGCTGGCCTCCAGGGCGTTTTCCAGAAGGTTGGACAGCACCAGGCACACATCGATCTCGTCTGCCGGAAGGGCCTGGGGCAGGTCGATTTTGGCCTGGAAGGGAATGGCGTTTTGCCGGGCCAGGGCGCAGTAATAGCCCATGACGCTGTCCACCGCCGGATTGTCGGAGAACCGGGTGTCCAGATTGGGAATGCGGCTGACGGCCCCCTGGAGGTATTCCTTGATTTTATCCAAGTCCCCGGCATCGGCCAATGTGGAGAGTTGACGGAAGTGGTGGCGCATATCGTGGCGGGCCTGCCGGGCCTCTTCAATGGCCGCCCGGAGGCTTTCATAGCGCTGTTGCTGCAAGAGGAGGAAGTGGTTTTCCTGCTGCAATTTGGAGTTTTTGTTCAGATTGTTCGCCATCATCAGAAACATTCCGTAGAACAAGGCCAGCAGGCAAAGAAGCACCAGACTCACCACGAAATAGATTTGCAGCACCCGGCCCGTATACAGGGTGACGCGCTGCTTTGGGGCGATATACAGGTTCAGGACAATGAACACCAGGGGCACGATCCAGAAGAAGTACCAGGTTCTGGCGAAATTTTCGTCCTCGATCAATGTTTTGGCCCAGTTTGTGGCGGGATAGTAGGCAATGGCCGTAAAAATCCAGCATAACAGATTGTAAAAAAGCCCCGTTCCCGTTTGAAGCCAGAGCTCCGTTTCCGCAAGACAGGTGCCGGCAACGATCATGGCATCAAAGGCCCGGGCGATGCCGCCCAGACAGGCGTAGACCCCGCAGACGGAAAGGGCCACGCTGCCGGATTTCCACAGGCTCAGCTCCAAAGACCGGGCATAGGCCAGGGCGGTCACAAAGGCTGCCGGGATCAATACCGGCAAAGTAGGCAGTTCCAGGGCCCAGCATAGCCAGCCCCCCACAAGCACCTGGGCAAGACACAGAGGGGCCATCCATAGCAGCAGTTTTTTGGGCGGCTGCCGCAGATGGGAGCCCATGGGCAGATAGGCCAGCACCACTCCGGGCAGGAGTACGCCAAGCTCTAAAATGGGCTGTAGGATGCCCTGCATCAGATGTGCCCCCTTTCAAGAAGCCGCTCCAGAAAGACCTGCTTTGCCTTTTTTTGCAGCTCCCGGCTGACGGAAATCCGGCTGCCGTCCTCCATGGAAAAGCACAGGCCGTCAAAATCCCGGGCCCGGTCCAGATTCACGGCCACGCCCCGGCCGCAGACAAAAAAACGGCCATCCAATTCCTGGGTGAACTGGCCGAAGGACTGGCGGGTGGCCAGTTCCTTTCCGGCGGCGGTGTGAATATGAATGATGTGGGAAAAATGCTCGGCATAGAGCATATCCCGCAATTGAAGCCGAACGGGACTGCCGCCGACCTTGATCTCCATGAATTTTTCCGGGGCGGGGAGCCGCTGCAATAGCTCCTGGGTCAGCCGGTCGATCTGGTCTTCCGTGTAGGGCTTTACAAGGTAATCCATGGCCCGGACCCGGAAGCCCTCCAGGGCATGGTCTGTAGAGGTGGTGGTAAAAATCAACTGGCACCGGCTGTCAAATTCCCGAAGCAGCCGGGCGCATTCCATGCCGGTGGCCCCGGTCATATAGATGTCCAAAAAGGCGGCGGAAAAGGGCTCCTGCCGGGCCTGGGCCAAAAAGTCCTGACCGTTTTCAAATTCCACCGTTGTCAGCTCCAGGCCCCGGCGGGAAAACTGGCCCAGGAGCCAGGCACGGAGCTGGGCCCGCTCCCGGGCAATATCATCCACAATGGCGATCCGCACAGAATCTTCCTTCCTTTGTTTTTTCACCTCCCATTATAGCACCCTGTTGGGGAAAATGCTATGGACAGAATACCGTTTGTGCTATTTTTTGGCAATTCGTGCCAAATCCCTTGAAAGGGCTCCGGGGGAACCCTATAATGCTTCCTAAGAGGGGGCTTTTGCCCTTCCCGGAGAAAATCGAGATTCCAATTGAAGGAGGATCTATTATGAATTGCAGACGATTTGCCCGTACTGCCGGTGCCCTGACCCTGGCTGCGGCCCTGTGCCTGACGGGAGCTGCCTGTGCCCCGGCCCAGACCCCGGATACCACCACCGCGGCACCCACTCAGGCACCGACCCAGCCTGCCACGGAGGCTGTGGAGCAGGTGGAAAAGAATGCGGCATCCCATGAGACCGGTGCCCTGCCGGTCAAGGCCCTGACCCCCAAGGCGGTGGACGTGAACCCCTACATGGCCTCCGTTGACCCCAACATCCACGGGGACGGCTATAATACGGACTCTACGGATGAAATCATGCCCCTGGGCATTTATCCGGAGATCAACGTGTCCTACGAGACCACCAACGCCAACGCCTCTCCGGCAATCTTTTTTGACAACTACAACCACAGCGTGGTGCCGCTTCTGGGCGGCATTGCCATCCGGGATATTGATGCCCAGGAGGCAACGACCCTGGGCTATTTCTCCCCCAAGAAGCATGACGGCGGCGGTTACGTCATCCAGAGCTCCTACTCCTTTGTGGATGCGGAAAACCGGATCGTCTGCCCCACCAGCCACAACCATGTCCTGATGCTCCGGGCCACGGATGAGGAGGGCAATGTGCTGCCGGAGTTTGAAAAGGCGCTGGACATCGACATCAAGGCTGCGGCGGAGGCGGTGCTGGGGGAGAGTCTGGACCAGAACCTTCTGTCCATTGTCTTTGACTATGAGGGCAACCTCTGGTTTGCCACCGGCGGCTTCCGCATTTATCCGGACCGGCAGCAGCAGGGGGCCGTGGGCTACATTGCCCATAGTGCCATTGAGGACATTCTGGCGGGGAGAGAAACGGACCTGCTGAAAGCGGTTTACGTCCTGGGCCTGACCCCGGGAGAGGGCTGCGAAAACGGCATTGCCGCCTCCAAGGAGGGGGCCGTGATCCTCACCAATCGGAATTGCTATCTGTTCCGGGGAAAAGACGGGGTGAATACCGTCTGGTGTACGCCCTATGAAAGCGTCGGCGCCAAGGACAGCCGGGAAGGGGACGAGACCACCGGCGGCGGCCTGGCCTGGGGCGGCGGCTGCTCCCCCTCTCTTGCGAAGGACTTGGTGATGTTTACGGACAACCTGGACCCGGTGAACCTGATCGCACTGGATATGAAAACCGGCGAAAAGGTGGCAAGCCACCCCATCTTGGATGAGCTTCCCCAGGGAATGCAGGTCAGTGTGGAAAACTCCGCCATCGTCTATGACGACGGACAGGGCACCGTCAGCACCATCGTTTGCAACTGGTTCGGTGCGGGCAGCGCCAATCTTAGTAAGCCCGACAGCGACTCCTCCATCCAGAGCTATGCCAATATCTACGATGTGAACTGGCTGACCAAGGGCAACAGCATGATCCTGCCCGGCGTGGAGCGGGTGGATACGGTGAAGACCGATACGGGCTATGAAATGAAGTCCGTCTGGTGCCGCAGCGATCTGCGGGATACCGCCATTATGAAGCTCTCCACCGCCACGGGCTATGTTTACGGCTATGTGCAGGACCTGTCCACGGGCATGTGGCAGTACATTGTGCTGGACTTTGACACCGGCGAAACCGTTCTGACGGTGGACGTGGCCAACAAGTTTGGCTACAACAATATGGCCATCGGCATGTACTCCGGAAGAAGCGGCAATGCGCTGTATTGCCCCACCGGATATCTGGAACTGCTGCGGCTTCAGGACCGGTTTGCCTACCTGCCGGAGATGCCCTACCGGAAGCTGGATATGGACAAGGCCACCCGGAATGTGCTGTCTCAGGAGCGGTTTGAGGCCCTGGGCGGCCAGGGACGTGTTGCCAGCTGGTACTTTGGCATCAGCGCGGTCAATGTCCACCCCAACACCACGGTGGCCCTGCGGATGAACAACCTCTCCGGGGCGGTCAAGGACCTGAAGCTCTATGCCCTTACCCCGGAAGGAAAGCTTCAGCAGGTGCCGGGGGCACAGTGGCTTTTGCGCACCGAGGACGGGGAAACCCCCGAGACGCTGGAAGACGGCACCCTCTATGAGCTGTGGGTCACGGCTTCCGACGACGGCGACTTTGACCTGGATGACGGGGCCCGTTCCCTGGCCGTCCGGGTGGTTCTGGCAAGCTGATCCCCATTTCAATATTCACGGAGCGGCCGACCCGGCCGCTCCGCATTTTTGCGCTTCCGGGTAATATGCACGAAAGGAAACAGCGGATTTCCCTAACTTTTGTATAGGTAAATTTCAGAAAATGATTGCCTTTTGCCGCAAGCTGTGGTATATTTCTATGTTGAGAGTTGGTACATTACATCTATCGAAGGAGCTTTTTTATGGCATCTCAGGAAAAAATCAGAAATATTGCCATTATCGCCCACGTTGACCACGGTAAGACCACACTGGTTGACGAAATGCTGAAGCAGGGCGGTATTTACCGGGAAAATCAGGCAACCGTGGACCGGGTCATGGACTCCGGCGATCTGGAGCGGGAGCGCGGCATTACCATCCTGGCCAAAAACACGTCCGTACACTATAAAGATTACAAGATCAACATTGTGGATACCCCGGGCCACGCTGATTTTGGCGGCGAGGTGGAGCGGATCCTCAAAATGGTCAACGGCGTGATCCTGCTGGTTGACGCTGCCGAGGGCCCCATGCCCCAGACCCGTTTTGTGCTGCAAAAGGCCCTGGAACTGGGCCATAAGGTCATTGTGGCGGTGAATAAGGTGGACAAGCCTGATGCCCGGGTCCATGAGGTCATGGACGAGGTATTGGAGCTGCTGCTGGAGCTGGATGCCACCGACGAGCAGTTCAATTCCCCCACCATTTTCTGCTCCGGCCGTCAGGGCATCGCTTCCTACAGCCCCGACGAAATGGGCACGGACCTCAAGCCCCTCTTTGAAACCATTATCGAGTATATCGATCCCCCCCAGGGCGATGAGAACGGTCCCCTGCAAATGCTGGTTTCCTCCATTGACTACAATGAGTATGTGGGCCGTATCGCCGTGGGCCGTGTGGAGCGGGGCACCATCAAGGTCAACCAGGAGGTTGCCATCTGCGACTATCACGACCCGGAGCACAAGGTCAAGGGCAAGGTCGTGGCCCTGTATACCTATGACGGTCTGGCCAAGGTGCCGGTGCAGGAGGCTAAGGCCGGTGAGATCGTGGCCCTGTCCGGCATGGCGGACATCACCATCGGCCGCACCCTGTGTGACCCTGCGGTGGTGGAGCCCCTGCCCTTTGTGAAGATCTCCGACCCCACCATTGAAATGACCTTTGCCGTCAACGATTCTCCCTTTGCCGGCAAGGAGGGCAAGTTCATCACCTCCCGGAATCTGCGGGACCGGCTGGAGAAGGAACTGCTGAAGGACGTGTCCCTCCATGTGACCGAGCAGGGCACCGATGCCTTCAACGTGGCGGGCCGCGGCGAAATGCACCTGTCTATCCTGATGGAGACCATGCGCCGGGAAGGCTATGAGTTCTCCGTCTCCACCCCCCGTGTGTTGACCAAGGAAATCGACGGCAAGCTCTGCGAGCCCATCGAGCGGATGGTGGCCGACGTTCCCGAGGAGAGCATGGGCGCCGTCATCGAGAAAATGGGCAAGCGGAAGGGTGACCTCTTGGGCATGACCCCTGTGGGCAACCGCTACCGCCTGGAGTTCCTGGTTCCCTCCCGTGGCCTCTTTGGCTATCGGAACGAGTTCCTGACGGATACCCGGGGCGAGGGCATCATGTCCTCCGTGCTGGATTCCTACGCCCCCATGAAGGGCGAGATCGAGCGCCGCCAGGTGGGCTCCCTCATTGCCTTTGAAACCGGCGAAGCCTGTTCCTACGGCCTGTATAACGCCCAGGAGCGGGGCACCCTGTTCATCGGTCCCGGTACCCCGGTATACGCCGGTATGGTGGTCGGCATTTGCAGCCGCAACGAGGATATGACCGTCAACGTCTGCAAGAAGAAGCAGCTGACCAATATGCGGGCCGCCGGTTCTGACGAAGCCCTGCGGCTCACCAGCCCCAGAGTGCTGTCTCTGGAGCAGTGCATTGAGTTCCTGGCAGACGACGAACTGCTGGAATGCACCCCCAAGAGCCTGCGCATCCGCAAGCGGGAGCTGGATCATGCGCTCAGAATGCGGAACCTGATGAAGAAGCGTGCCGGTGAATAAACTGAAAAAAGATTGATTTACTGCGGAATCTGTGGTAAGATGGTCTGGTGGAAAACAACCAGAATCTTCTACAGATTCCGCACTTTTTTATGTCTACCGGATGGGAGGGATTTTATGCGAAAAGTTGCGTGTTTTGTGTATGCGCTGGGGCTTGTTACACTGATGCTGCTCTCCGGGAGACACTTGACGGCCCAGGCAGCAGCACCAAAAGAAATTGCGGTGCCTGCCCGCCCTGCGCCGGAGTCTCCTGCTGGGGAAGAAGAGGAGTCGTTCCTGCTAAGCTTTGTGGGGGACTGCACCCTGGGCAGCGATGCCCGGTTTTACGGGGTCAAGCACAGCTTTATTGATGTGATCGGGGAGGATTACGACTATCCCTTCCGGAACGTGGTAAAATACTTCCAAGATGACGACTGCACCTTTGTGAATCTGGAAACGGTTCTCAAGGACGAAGGCTCTATTATTAAGGAGGATGGCTTTGCCTTTCGGGGGCCTACGGCCTATACAAAGATTTTGACCGGCAGCAGCGTGGAGGCCGTGACCATTGCCAACAACCACATCCGGGACTATGGTGTCCAGGGCATGGAGTCCACCAGAAAGGCCCTGGAGGAGGCGGAGCTTCCCTATGTGGAGCAGGATACCTACCGGATCATTACCACGGAAAGAGGCCTCAAAATCGGCCTTTACGGCGGCTTTTTCCAGGTGGATGTGAAAAAGGTGGAACAGGCGGTGGCGGAAATGAAGCGCCAGGGGGCGGAGCTCATCGTCATGGCCATCCACTGGGGCATAGAAGGCTACTACCGGCCCAATGCGGAGCAGGAGCAGCTTGCCCACCAGCTTATCGACCTGGGGGTGGACATCGTCTACGGCAGCCATCCCCATGTATTGCAGCGGGTGGAAGCGTACAACGGCGGCATCATCTATTACAGTCTGGCGAACTTCTCCTTTGGGGGCAACCATTTCCCCAGGGACATGGATACAGTGATCCTGCAGCAGCAGGTCCTGCGGAAAAAGGACGGCACCGTTACTCTGGGCACCCTGACCCCCATTCCTGCCTGCGTCAGCTCCCAAAGACCCCAGAATGATTTCCAGCCCACCCCCTATGAAGCGGGCACGGAGGACTATGACCGGGTGCTTCAAAAGCTGGAATTGGAGGAGTAAAGGCCCCGCCGTGCCCCCGGTTTTGGGGCCAATTTGGAAGGCTTAACCGAAGGACACGGTGCTGCCTGAAAATTTACCGGGGGAAATATGAAAAAATTGTTGACCTTCCCGGCATTTTCGGTTATAATGAGCGGGCATGACCGTAGTGGTCTGTCTATTTTGTGTTGCTGCGGCCTTTTTGGCTGTCGAGCATATGATTTTAGCGTATTAGGAGGTGTATCCGTAATGAAGCGTACCTATCAGCCCAGCAATCGTCACCGTTCCAAGGTCCACGGTTTCCGTCAGAGAATGGCTACCGCCAATGGCCGTAAGGTTCTGGCCCGCCGCCGTGCAAGAGGCCGCAAGGTTCTGTCCGCCTGATGCGCCGCCCCTGTGAACACAAGGAAATATGCGCGCGAGAGCGAAACGGGAGCTAAGCGGGGTGAATGACACATTCGCCCCGCTCCCTTTTTAGGAGAAGAAAAGCATGAAGTTTTCCAGCAGTTTGAAGCTCAATCACATATTTCAGCGGCTCTACCGGTCCCAGGGCTATGCCGATGGGCTATTGGTGCTCTATGCCCGGCGCAATCACCTGGGCAAAAATCGCCTGGGCATCACCGTCAGCAAAAAGCTGGGCCACGCGGTGGTCCGCAACCGGACCCGCCGCCGTTTGAGAGAGGTTTACAGGCTCCAGGAGGAGCGGTTTACCCCCGGCTGGGATATTGTGGTGGTGGCCCGTACCCGGGCGGTGGAGGCTCCCTTTGACAAGCTGACCGCCAGCTTCCTGCGCCTGGCCCAGAAAGCGGGGCTGCTGCGTGAGGAAGAACCGTGAAAAAGCTGCTGCTGTCTCTGATCCGCTTTTACTCCCGGTGTATCTCCCCTTATTTTCCCGCAAGGTGCCGGTTTCGGCCCACGTGTTCCGCCTATGCTTACGAAGCGATCCAAAAATACGGCGCGGTAAAGGGAGGCTGGCTGGCGCTGAAGCGCCTGTGCCGGTGCCATCCCTTTTATAAAGGCGATTTTTACGACCCTGTGCCGTGACTTTCAAAGGAGGAAAGTCCATGTTACTGTCATTCCACATTGCGGATGTCATTCAGGTACCCTTTGGCTACCTGATGGAGCTGCTGTACCGGGTTACCGGGAACTACGGCATGGCCCTGATCCTGTTTGCCGTTCTGGTGCAGCTGGTGCTGCTGCCCATCACCGCCAAGTCCAAAAAGAGCATGATGAAAATGTCCCGCCTGACCCCCAGAATGCAGGACATTCAGCGCCGCTATGCCGATGATCCCAACCGGCAGAACCAGGCCATCCAGGAGCTCTACAGAGAAGAGGGCGTATCCATGGGCGGCGGCTGCCTGTGGAGCTTTGTGCCCATGCTGCTGCTGATCCCTCTGTACACCGTGGTGCGTCAGCCCATTGTCTACATGCTCCACGAGAATCTGGAGGTTGCCAACCAGATCGTTGAAGTCATCAAGGGCATTGACCCGGAGCTCTTTGCCGGCAACGCCTATTACCATCAGATGATCGCTGCCCAGTATATCCCCCAGTATGCCGAGGCCATTAAGGCCGCCATTCCCGGCATCAGCGAGCTGGCCCTGGGCGGTATCAACTTTGGCTTTATCGGCATCGACTTGGGTGCCGTTCCCCAGTTCAACGTCTTCGCCTCCTCCTGGGCCTGGAACTGGGCCCATATCGGCTCTTTGCTGATCGCCCTGTCCTCCGCCGGTTATCAGGTGGTGTCCATGCTCATCATGCAGAAGCAGAATGACTCCCTGGTCACCAACAAGGACGGCATTCAGGACAAAGAGGCCGTGGAAAATTCCCAGACCGCCCAGACCAACAAGGTTATGATGCTGACCATGCCATTGATGATGCTGTGGATCGGCTTCACCGTGCCCTGCGCCCTGTCCCTTTACTGGTTCGTTGGCGGCGTGGTCCGTACCGTGGAGGATGTGATCCTCAACAAGCGTTACCGCAAGATCTATGATGCCGAGGATGCCGAGCGCCTGAAGCGCCGCATGGAGCAGGACAAGCTGGAGGCTGAAAAAGAGCGCATCCGTGCCCAGCGCCGTGCCGAGAACCCTGACGGCATTACCGAAAACACCAGCAAGAAGCGTCTGCAGAAGCAGCAGCGGGACCAGGAGGCAGCCGCCAAGGCAGAGGCCGCCCGGGAGTATGCCGCCAAGAAGGGCAAGCTTTCTCAGGAGAAGGAAGAGAAGGAGACCCTTTCCGGCATTGCGGACCGTCCCTACTGCAAGGGCCGTGCCTACGACCCCAACCGTTACGCCCACCACAGCCAGGAGGATTAAATCATGGAAAAAACCCTTGTCGCCAGTGGCAAGACCATTGATCTGGCCATCGAGTCCGCCCTTGCCCAGCTGGGCCTGGATCGGGACAGTGTCTCCGTTCAGGTGCTGCAGCAGGCCAAGTCCGGCTTCCTGGGCTTCGGTGCCCAGCCTGCCAAGGTCCAGGTGACCTACGAGGCCCCCGATGAAGTGCCCGCGGCTCCCAAGGTGGCCCTGTCCGCCGCTTCCCGGAAGCCCAAGCCCGCCCCGGCCCCTGTCAAGCCCGCAGCCCCCAAGCCGGAAGCGCCCAAGGCCGAGGTGAAGGCGGAAGCCCCTAAGGCGGAAGAGCCCAAGGCAGAGGCCCCCAAGCAGGAGAAGGCCCCGGAGGCTCCCAAGCCCCCCCGTGCCCAGCAGCCCAGAGCTCCCAGAGAGCCCAGAGAGCCCAGAGAGCCCAAGCCCCAGCGGGAAGCCTTTGTGGCACCCCGGGAGTACGCCCCCGCACCGGAAGGCTCCGTGGAAGAGAAGATCGAGCAGTTCCTGAAGGGTCTGCTGACCCATATGGATTCCAAGGCCATCCCCCATTGCTGGAAGGAAAACGGCAATACCTATCAGGTGGACCTGGTAGGGGAGGACCTGGGCTATCTCATCGGCCGCCGGGGAGATACCCTGGATGCCATTCAGCACCTGTGCAACTACGCCATCAACCGGGAAGTGGAAGGCCACATCCGGGTCAACGTGGATGCGGAGTGCTACCGCCAGAAGCGGGAGGAGAGCCTGCGCCGGTATGCCCGGAAGAAGGCCCAGCAGGTCCTGAAGGCCCGCCGCCGCACCACCCTGGAGCCCATGAACGCCTACGAGCGCCATGTGATCCACGCCGCCCTCCAGGATATGGAGAACATCACCACCCATTCCACCGGTGTGGAGCCCAACCGCTGCGTTGTCATCGAATATGTCCGCTAAAGGAAATTCCCCATTACCGTCTCCCCACCCGGGAGACGGTAATTTTTGCAATTTGGGCGGCTTTGTGCTATACTGTGGAAAGAAAAAATTTTTTCTGAAACCCTGTAACATTTTAAGAAATTCCCTGTCTATATAGGTGAGGACGCTTATGAATGACAATGCCATCATCGATCTCTTCTTCCGCCGGGACCAGGCGGCCATCCTGGAGGCCCAGGAGCAATACGGGGCCTACTGCCTGAGCGTTGCCCGGAACATTCTGGAAAACGAGGAAGACAGCCAGGAGTGCCTGAATGACCTGTGGCTGAAGGCCTGGAACGCCATTCCTCCGGAACGGCCCAGGCTTCTTCGGGCTTACTTTGCCAAAATCATCCGCAATCTGGCCATCAACCGCCATCAGGCCCAAAGGGCCCAAAAGCGGGCCGGGGACCGGTTTACCCTCTCTTTGGAGGAGCTGGCGGACTGCATCCCGGACCCCAATACCCCGGAGGAAGCCCTGTGGACAAAGGAGTTGAGCCGGAGCCTGAACGCCTTTCTGGAAACGGAAAAGGAAGTGGATCGGGCGCTCTTTGTCCGCCGGTACTTTTCCTGCCAGTCCTATGAGGAAATGGCCCGGGACCTGGGGCTAAGCCTTGGCCAGGTCAAGACCCGGCTGAGCCGGATCCGGGACCGGCTGCGGAAAACCCTGAGTACCCAGGACATTTTTCTCTAAAGGAGTGGAACCATGGATAAAAAACATGCCATTGCCCAAGCGGTCACGGGCCTGGACAGCCGCTATATAGAAGAAGCGGCCACATTCAAAGCACCTCCAAAACGGCTCTATTTAAGACCCCTGGTGTCCCTGGCCGCCTGCCTGGTGCTGGTGGCGGGACTGGCCCTGGTAAGACCTCAGCCGTTAAAAGTCCGGGTAAACGGGCAGAATGTACTGGGCGGGGCCGTGACCTATCAGCCGGAGCCGGCCCCCATGACTTTCCGGGCGGTGGAGACCCTGGACATCCCCGTGACGGTGGACCCGGGAAAGAACGGGCCCGTCACCCTGACCGCCGGGGAAAACGCCTGCCTGGTGCTGGACGGGGAGGAATCCACCAGCCTGACCCTGGAGGAAAAAACAGAGCTTCTCTGGTGCATCCTGCCGGACAGAGCCCAAAGCTTCTGCCTGACGGTGAGCCAGGGAGAAACCAACTACCTGCTGCTGGCCCAGCCGGAACCCTCCGGCGATGTGAAACTCTGGCAGGAAACCGACAACTGAAAGGAAAAATGACTATGAAAAAGCTTACTTCTATGATTCTGACCGGCCTGCTGTGCCTGGGACTTCTCGCCGGCTGCGGCGGCAACACCGCCCCCACCACCCCTTCTGAGACAACGCAGCCCACCGCCCAGTATGCCTCCGCCCTGGACCTGCTGACGGCCATTGCCTCCGGCATGACCGAGGAATTTCCCGCCGCCGGCGGTGACGAGGCCCACGACACCGAAGGGGCCGGGGCCTATGACATCGGCACCTATGGGGAGAGCTTCCAGTATCAGATCCTGGTGGATCAAGCCCTCATGGACATGGTAGAGCCCCAGGCCGCCACCTTGATGCACATGATGAACACTAATACCTTCTGCTCCGCCGTCATGGAGCTCAAAGACGGCCAGGATGCGGAGAGCTTCGCCAAGGCCTATCAGACCCTGGTCCAGTCCAACCACTGGATGTGCGGCTTCCCGGACACCATGCTGGTGCTGCGGCAGGGCAGCTACGTCATCACCGCCTACGGCGCGGACGACCTGATCCAGGACTTTAAGAACAGTGCCCTGGCCCTGGGTGCGGAGCTTCTGGTAGAGGCCCCGGCGGAGGGCTGAGGGAAGTAAAGGAAACAAACCATGCTCTTTTCCAGTATCCCATTTTTATATTACTTTCTCCCCGCCGTGCTGATTTGCTATTTTCTGGCACCCCCAAAGGGTAAAAACACGGTACTGCTTCTGTTCAGCCTGATGTTCTACGGCTGGGGAGAGCCAAGGCTGGTGCTGATGATGCTTCTGGCGGTGGCCCTGGGGTATTTCTTCGGCCTGGGGCTGGAAAAGACCCGGGGAAGCAGCCTGGGGAAGCTCCTGCTGGGGCTGTCGGTCATTTCCAGCCTGAGCTTTTTGGTGTACTATAAGTACACGGATTTCTTCCTGGAAAACATCAACGGCCTCTTTGGGCTCCACCTGCCCCTTCTGGGGCTGGCCCTGCCCATCGGCATCAGCTTTTACACCTTCCAGATCATGAGCTACACGGTGGATGTGTACCGGGGCCAGGTTCCGGCCCAGCGGAATTTTGTGGATTTGGCCTGCTATGTGGCCTTCTTTCCCCAGCTCATTGCAGGGCCCATCGTCCGGTATTCGGACGTGGCCCTACAGCTGAAAAGCAGAAAGCTCAGCTTGGAAAATTGCCGCCTGGGGGCGGGCCGGTTTCTGGTGGGCCTGGGGAAAAAGATATTGCTTGCCAACCTTCTAGGCGAGCTGTGTACCGCTTGGCACGGCACCCAGGACGGCAGCGTCCTCTTCTCCTGGATGTATGCCGTGGCATACACATTGCATATTTACTTCGATTTTTCCGGCTACAGCGACATGGCCATTGGCCTGGGCCGGATGTTTGGCTTTCTCTTCCCGGAAAATTTCCGGCACCCCTATGTTTCCGGCAGCATTACGGAGTTCTGGCGGCGGTGGCACATTTCCCTGGGCACCTGGTTCCGGGACTATGTGTACATTCCCCTGGGGGGCAACCGCCGGGGGAAGTGGTGCCAGCTGCGAAATATTCTGGTGGTCTGGTTCCTCACCGGCTTCTGGCATGGGGCAGCATGGAATTTTATCTGCTGGGGGCTGTACTTTGGTCTGCTGCTGATCGTTGAAAAGCTGTGGATTCTAAAAAGCCTGGAAGGGCACAAAATCCTGGCCCACGGCTATGTGCTGTTGGCGGTGGCCTTTGGCTTTGTGCTCTTTGATGCGGGAAGCCTCCGGCAGGCCCTGGAAACCATTCGGGGGATGCTGGGCCTTGGGGGGCTGCCGATGGTATCCCAGGAGGCGTTGTATCTGCTCAGAAGCAACGCCCTGCTCCTTCTGGTGGCGGCGGTGGGGGCCACGGGGCTGCCAAAAGCCGGGTTTGACCGGTTTGAAAAGCGGTGGCCCAGGGGTGCCGGGGTTTTGGTGCCCGGGGCCATGTGCCTGGTGCTGCTGCTTTGCACCGCCTTTTTGGTGGACGGGTCCTACAACCCCTTCCTCTATTTCCGGTTTTAAAGGAGGCAGCGATGAAACAAAAGAATACTTTTTGGGTGCTGCCCGTGCTGTTTGCGGCCCTGACCCTGGGCTGCTGGTTCTCAAGCCCCAAGGATGCCTCCCTGACAGAGCGGCGGAAGCTGGCCCAGATGCCCAAAATCTCCTGGAACAGCCTTCTTAGCGGCAGCTTTGCCTCCAATTTTGAAAGCTACACCCAGGACCAGTTCCCCCTGCGGGAGGAGTTTCGCCGGGTCAAGGCCCTGTTTTCCGTGAAGCTTCTGGGGCGGCAGGACAACAACGGCATCTATGAAAGCCGGGAGGGCTCCTTTGCCCAGCTTGAATACCCCCTGAATGAAGCCTCCATTGACTACGCCGCCAAGCGCTTTGGGCTGGTGTATGACCGGTATCTTTCCGGAAGTCAGCGGGTCTATGTGGCGGCCATTCCGGATAAGAGCCAGTTTCTACCGGTGCCCAAGCTGGATTTTGCCGCCTTAACGGAGCGGCTGCAAGAAAAAATGCCCTATGCCACCTCCATTGACCTATCTGGCACCCTGACCCTGGAAAGCTTCTACCGCACGGATACCCACTGGCGGCAGGAGGCCATTTTGGAAGCGGCCCAGGCTTTGGGTGCTGCCATGGGGAAACCTCTGACAGACCATTATGAAGTTCGCCGGGCCAAGGAGGATTTCCGAGGGGTCTATGCCGGTCAGTCCGCCCTTCCCATGAAGGGGGAACCCATGGATTATCTGTGGAGCCCGGCCTTTGAAAATGTTAAGGTCTGGGACGGGGAGCACAATAAGGAAATGGGCCTCTACGATTTTGAAGCCCTGGATGGCCGGGATCCCTATGAGTTTTTCCTCTCGGGCGCCCTGTCACTCGTGACCCTGGAAAATCCCCAGGCACCGGACAACAAGCTGATCCTCTTCCGGGATTCCTTCGGCAGCAGCATTGCCCCCTATTTTCTGGAGCAATACCGGGAGATCACCCTGGTGGACATCCGCTATTTAAGCCCCGAGCGGCTGGGGAAGCTATTGGACTTTACGGACTGCGACGTACTCTTTCTCTACAGCAGCCTGGTCTTAAACAACAGCGAGACCCTGAAATAAGATTTGCCCCCGTTCCGGTTTTGGAACGGGGGCTTGCTGTTCTTTAGTTGCTTAGAAAATGGGGACAACGGCACCGGAGTAGGTGTTGTTGATGTAATCCTTGACTTCCTGGCTGGTCAGGGCCTTTACCAGGGCCTGGGTCTTCTCGGTGTTCTCGTTGCCTTCCTTGACCACCAGCACGTTTGCGTAGGTCTGGGCGGAAACGGAGTTGGGGTCTTCGGTGGCCAGGGCGTCGGTACCGGCGTTCAGACCGGCGTTCAGGGCGTAGTTGCCGTTGATGACGGCCAGGGCCACGGAGTCACGGACACCGGCGATCTGGGCGGCTTCCATCTCGACGATCTCCACATTCGTGGGGTTCTCGGCAATATCCAGGGCGGTGGCTTCCATGCCCACGCCGTCCTTCAGCTTGATGATGCCGTTGGCCTCCAGCAGCAGCAGCGCCCGGGCCCGGTTGGAGCCGTCGTTGGGAATGGCGATCTTGTCGCCGCTAGCCAGGTCTGCAATGGCGCTCTTGGTACCGGCGTAGATGCCGAAGGGCTCGTAGTGGATGGCGGCAACGCTTACCAGGTGGGTGCCGTTCTCGGAATTAAAGGTATCCAGGTAGGGCTGATGCTGGAAGTAGTTGGCATCGCACTCGCCGTCTTCTACCACGTTGTTGGGCACCACATAGTCGGCGTACTCGGTGACTTTCAGAGTCCAGCCGTCCTTGGCAAGGACTTCTCCGGCAACCTTCAGAATTTCGGCATGGGGCGTGGGGGAGGCGGCAACGGTGATGGTCTTGTCATCGGCGCCGGACTTGCTGCCGCAGGCGGTCAGCAGCCCCAGGCACAGGGTCAGTGCAAGTACAATGGAAATGGTCTTTTTCA
>CAKTOB010000027.1 GCA_934589525.1 uncultured Oscillospiraceae bacterium
TAGCGGCGGCAACCTGCCGCCATTGGCCGCAAGGCCACTCGTGGTACATCGGTCGGGATGACATATCGGGGGGTGGTACCGTTCATCCACACGGGTTGTATTCGGGACGTTTCCATGGCGATGAATCATCGCCGCTACATTGTACCGTGTATTGGGTGGTACCGTTCAACCGCAGGGGTTATATATGCAGCGTAGTGGGCGGCAACGTGTTTACACAAAAACGGCGGCAATTTGCCGCCGTTTTGTGGTTGGTTGGTTACTTCAGAATCCCGCTGATGTCCTTTTCCGCCAGGGTGAAGGTCACGGTCTCGCCTTCGTGGGTCAGGGTGACGCTGCCGGTGCCGGAGGTCAGGATGTCGGAGAGGGCAAAGTCAGACTGGGCTTTGTTGGTGATGAACCGAATCCCCGTAATGCCCTGGGCTTCCAGCTGCCGCAGGCTCTCGGTGGAGCCCCGGAGGGAGGCGGTGTCGGCCTGGACCGTCAGGGTGAGCACGCCGTCCTTGACCTGGGACTGGTAGGGAAGGGCCTGTCCGTCAGCGCCGCAGACCCAATAGGCCTCTTTCTGGGTGTGCGGCAGGGGTTCAAGCTTGGTGCCCTGAGCCGTCCGGGTGTCCGTGACGGTGCAGCCGGGATGGGTGCAGACTGCGGTTTCCGTGCCATCTGCTTCATAGGTGGCATCCTTGTTGTAAACATAGGTTTCAAACAGATGCCCCAGCTTGCTGCCTGCCTTGACCTGGGTGTCCGTCTCGCCGCAGCCGTGTTCACACTTGGCGGTCTTCGTGCCGTCCTGGGTGCAGGTGGCATCATTATTATAGCTGTAGTTGCTGAACTGATGCCCCAGCTTGGTGTTCTTGGCGGGCCGGGTGTCCTCAACGGTGCAGCCCGAGTGGACGCAATGGCCGGTTTCCGTGCCGTCTGCTTTACAGGTGGCATCACCGTTGTAGGTGTAATTGCCGAACTGATGCTCCAGCTTGGTGCCCTGGGCGGTCTGGGTGTCCGTCTTGCCGCAGCCGTGGTCACACTTGGCGGTCTCCGTGCCGTCGGCTTCACAGGTGGCATTATTGTCGTAAATATAAGTTTTGAAATCATGATCCAGCGCCGGGATCTGTACCGTTATCTTGCCGTGAGCGGGATTTTTACAGGTGAAGGTCTTTTCCCCTGGGGTGGTACAGGTGGGCTGGGTCGTTACCGTACCGTTATCCCAGCTGTGGTCGCCGGTTTTACCGCTGGTCGTACTTTCGGGTGTGGCTGTATCCATATTGTCGCTGGGCTTGTATTTCTGGATGAATCCGTCTACAGTCAGCCCGGAAGTATCCACGGGTAGTTCACTACCCTGTGTAGGTTTAGTGCCGCCGTTGCCGATAGCGGCACCTTCCTTGAAACCAACGTATTCCGCACCGCCCTGGGCCTTCACCTGCGCGTCACCGGAGATCGTGATTTTGCTGCCGTTACCGCGATATCCGCCGCCGATACCGGCGCCGATTTTGCCGCCCTGGGCTGTGACCTTGCCGCCATTGATGGTAATATCCCTGCCGTCTCCTCCATCGCCGCCACCGCCGATGCCTGCGCCGTATGTGCCGCCTGTGGCTGTGACCTTGCCATCGGAGATGGTAATAATGTTGCCGCTTCCGTTAGCGCCACCGCCGATGCCGGCACCAGACCACCTACTTTGGGCCGTTACATTGCCGCCCTTGATGGTAATACCGCTGCCGCTGCCACCGTTTCCGCCGCCGATACCGGCACCAAAGTTGCCGCCGGTGGCCGTGACTGTGCCGTTCTTGATGTTGATCGTGCTGCCGTTGCCGCCTGTGCCGCCGCCGATGCCTGCACCACCACCGGTAGCGTTACTGCCAGATCCGCCGTTGGCATGGACCTCGCCGCCGGAGACGGTAATGCCGCTGCCGTCGCCGCCGTTTCCGCCGCCGATACCGGCAGCGTTTTGGCCGCCCTTGGCCTCTTTTATCTCGCCGCCAGAGACGGTAATGTCGCTGCCGTTGCCGCCGTTGCCGCCGCCGATACCGGCTCCTTGCTCACCGCCGATGGCCGTGACCGTGCCGTCCTTGATGTTGATCGTGCTGCCATTGCCGCCATTTCCGCCGCCGATACCGGCTCCGTTTACGCCGCCGTTGGCCGTGACTTTGCCGTCCTCGATGTTGATCGTGCTGCCGCTGCCGTCCTTTCCGCCGCCGATACCGGCAGCGTTTTGGCCGCCCTTGGCTTCTATTTTCTCTCCGCCGGAGACGGTAATGCCGGTGCCGTCGCCGCCGTTGCCGCCGCCGATACCCGCACCGCCACCGTCACCGTTTTTGTCAGATCCGCCGATGGCTGTTACCTCGCCGCCGGAGACGGTGATATTGCTGCCGTTGCCGCGGTCGCCTTCGTGGGAGAAATATCTGTTGCCGCCGCCGATACCGGCAGCGTTATCGCCGCCGGTGGCTATAACCGTGCCGCCCTCAATGTTGATCTCGTCGCCGCTGCCGCGGTTGCCGCCGCCGATGCCGGCACCGTTCTCGCCGCCTTGGGCCTCTACCTTGCCGCCGGAGACGGTAATATTCTTAGCGAAACCTCCCTCGCCGCCGCCGCCGATGCCTGCACCGTTCAGGCCGCCGGTGGCTTTAACCGTGCCCTTGGAGACTTCAATATTATTGGCGGAACTGTTGTATCCTCCGCCGATACCGGCACCGTTTTCGCCGCCTTTGGCCGTTATTACATCGCCGCCCTCGATTTTGATGTTGGTGGCACCGTTACTGCCGCCCTCATACCCGCTGCCGATACCGGCACCACCTTCGCCGCCGGTGGCCGTGACCTTCTTGCCGCCGGAGACGGTAATGCCGCTGCCTGCTCCTGCGTAGCCACCGCCGATACCGGCAGCATTTTTGCCGCCGGTGGCTGTTACCGTGCCGTCTTTGATGGTTATATCTTCGCCTTTGCCAATGTTCTCCACGTTATTGTCATTGTTTCCTCCGCCGATACCGGCACCGCATTTGCCGCCGTTGGCTGTAACCGTGCCGCCCTCAATGGTAATGTGGCTGCCGTTGCCGTTTTCTCCGCCGCCGATACCGGCAGCCCATTCGCCGCCGTTGGCCGTGACCTCGCCGCCGGAGATGGTAATGTCGCTGCCGCTGCCGCCTTTGCCGCCGCCGATGCCTGCACCACGCTGGCCGCCGGTGGCTGTGAGGCTGCCATTATTATTTTCGTCCGTAATGGTCAGGCTGCCGTTGTCCTTCTTTTCCACACCGGCGTGGTTCGTGCCGCTTTGAACCGTGTTGGTTCCGTCCAGCTCGATGTTGACGCTGCCGTCGCCGGAGGTAGTGATGGCCGCACCGCCGGTATTAATGTTGACATCTTCCAGGGTCACGTTGGCTTCCGCACCGGGGGCTGCCTCAATGGTGATGGTATGGTCGGTAGAGCCGGTGTTTTCGGCATTGTTCCCATTCGGGTCCCAGTTGCTGATGGTAGGGTTTAAATCATTTTTAGTAATTTCCCCCTGGGAAACGGTCTGGCTCGTATCCGAAGTAGCATTGACGATAATACTACCGTTTTCCAGATACCAGGGCTCCGCCAGGGCGAAGCTGGGGATAAAGGCCCCCAGCAGCACCAGGGACAGCAACCGTGTCGTGATTTTTTTCATAAATATTCCTCCTTACGCCGGAAGGGGTCTGGCTTTGTACACTATAAATATAGCAAAGAAAAGCCCTGGATTGCAAGGGATTTTTGAATTTTGGAAGTCCCTACAAAACGGGGAGGGTGGTTTTGTGCAAATCATAGAAAGTGTCAGATTTTGTGATTTTTTTGAGCAGTATCCTGTGATAGTTGTCTCATAACTTCAAAATCCAGCGCGGCGGGGCGGCGTGAAACATTGCGGGTACAATGGGCGCAGAGGGATTGCACATGTCGGGGGATGGTCCCGTTCAACCATACAGGTGTATCCGGAACGTGGCGGGCGGCAGATTGCCGCCCCTACAGGCGTGGTACCATTCAACCGCACGGGTTGTATTCGGGACGTTTCCATGGCGATGAATCATCGCCGCTACATTGCGTGGTTCCGTTCAACCGCACAGGTTGTATTCGAAACGTGGCGGGCGGCAGATTGCCGCCCCTACAGACACGCTGGTAGGTGGTACCATTTATCCGCACGGGTGATATTCGCAACGTTCCCGGAACGGCACATAGGCCGTTCCCTACGGTTTCGCTGGTGGGTGTATTTTTTGAACCGACGCATTTCAAAAGCGGAAACGTCCGTTGCTCAATAATTGTCAATTGTCCATTGTCAATTGTCAATTTTTTTCCGTTCCCATTCCGGTTTATAGGCCAGGTAGGTGCAAATTCCAAAGAGGGCGGCGGACAGGAGGGTCACGAGGAGGCCGACGCAGAAGGCTTTGTTTTGGTAGCGGAGGGTCACGGTGTGGGGGCCTTCTGATAGGTAGGCGGAGATCATGCAGTCGCCTACCAGGGTGATTTCCGCCTCTTCGCCGTCGATATACAGGTGCCAGTTGCCGTTCTGGGGGACGGAGGTGTACAATAGCCCGTCCCGGTCACACTGGATGGTGCCCTCTACCCGGGTCTGGCGGAAGGAGGTCAGATTCAGGGTGGAGGCGCTTAGAATATGGTAGCCCTCAAAGAACAGGTCGTTGTCCAGCTGGGCGGCGGTGACGGTTATGGTGCTGCTTTCATCCTTGTCGCAGAGGACACGGACCTCCACGCTGTCCTGGGGGGTCACATCCGCCACTGCCAGCATCTGTGGCAGGCTGATGGTCTCCCGGTAGAGCTCCACGTCGTTGACCGCCACCACGAAATCATTCCGCTTGGGCAGGTCCAGGTAAACGCAGAGAAAGCCCGTGTCACCGGGGGTGAAGAAATAGGACACATAGGCCCCCTCCTGGCTCTGGGAATAGGTGACCCGGCTGCCGCTCTGGGTGATTTCCGTGCCGTTGCCCAGGGCCACCACCTGGCTGCCCTCGATGCTGTGCCACACGTCTTGTTCCAGGCCCGTCATGGCGGAAAAAATCTCGTTTTGCAGACCAAAGGGCTCCGTGGCGGTAAAGTCCACCTGGGCCAGTTCCGCATTTGCCAAAAAGCCCAGAGGCAGATAGGCGGTGTTTTTCAGAAGGGTCACGTCTTCGTAGTGGTGGACCTCTTCAAACATGGAGCTGCTGCGGTCCCGGCCGTCCCGGTCCAGCATGTATTTAAGGTCCAATAGAAGGTTTGCCACCGGGGAGCTTTCCTCAAAGCAATACCGGTTGTAGGTGTTTTTCGCCCCGTAGCCCAGGGCCTTTAAAAATTCCGTGACCCGGACATTGGCGGAGCTTGTAAAGGCAGAAATGCCGTTGTAGCCGTTGAGGGCATCGTCATTGAGGGTCTGGGAATGGGTGACCTCCGCCCGGTAGAAGGGCTCTTTTTCCCGCTCCTGCATATACCGGAACATGGAGGCGGCGGCCTGGGTGCCCTTGGGGTAGTTGGAAACCCCGGTGCCCGGGAAATACAGGCCGAAGGACAGCAGATTGCAGCCCATTTCCAGCACCATGAGGGTCAGCACCGCCCGGCGGGAATGGACACGGAAGCAGCTGCGCAGGAATCTGGCCCGGTGCAGGTCTGCCTCCTCCGGATTTTCGGGCAGCTTGACGGTCCGCTTTCCATAGAGCAGCACCGCCGTAAAGGCCAGCAGAAAACCGAAGTTATAAATCAGGTATACATGAAAGTCCATGGTCATGCCGAACAGCTCCGCACTCTGGGTCTCCAGGGCATCCTTGGAGCAGCACAGCAGGGCGGCGGTAAAAAGGTCAGCGGCCCAGATGTGCCACACCGGGAAGCGGCTGCGCAGCAGCCAGGCCCGATAGGCCATATACAGCAGGACGAAGCTGAAAAGGAAGCTGAAGCGGTAGGGGATCATATTGGGGAAGTGGAAGCCGTGCCAGATATAGTCCAGCTGCCGGATGATGAAGCTGAGCATGAAAAACAGCAACAGGCCCACCGCGCAGAGCTTGTCCCGGAGCTTTACATCCCGGGCAAGCAAAAACAAAAATCCCAGCTCTATGGTAAAAACGCCGCAGTAGAGGTTGGGCAGTCCCTCTTTAAAGTTCGGCTCCAAAGCCCCGCCCATGTTCCCCGCCACCTGGCGCATGGCATCCAGCAGCCCCTTCCAGGTGTTTTCCTTGGCAATGTTCAGCCGGAAGCCCTTGGGGAAGGCGTTGACGCTGGATTGGGTGGTTTGCAGGGCCGCCAGAGTGGGCAGCTCCAGAACCGCGGTCATGCCGATGGCCAAGGCCGAAAAGAAGGCCATGCGCAAAAGGTCCAGCCCCGCCCGCTTCCAGCCGGGGAAGCGGCAAATCTCATAGCAGAAAAACACCAGGGCCACGAAAATGCACACAAAAAAGCCCACATAATAATTGATGAACACGGCAAAAAACAGGCTGACGGTATACAAAAAGAACCGCTTTTCCTGGAGCAGCTTGATTTCCCCCAGGATGACCAAAGGCAGCAGGGCGAAGGTGTCCAGCCACATGATGTTCCACTGAAAGCCCAGTGCCCAGGCGCACAGGGCATAGCAGGCGCTGAAGCACACCAGGGAAAAATCCTTCCGGCCGTAGAGCTTTTCCAGGAACAGGCAGAAAAACAGCCCCGCAAGGCCCAGTTTCACCGGCATCATCAGAGAAAAATAGCTCAAAAGCCACCCTTCCGGCACCAGGACGCTGAGAAGATTCAGGGGGCTCCCCAAGTAATAGGAAATGAGCCCCAGGTAGTCCAGGCCCATGCCGATGCTCCAATTGTACTGTAGACTCTGGCCCTGCCGCAGGGACCGGCGAAAGGCCACGAAAAAGGGATAGTACTGGTGGTACATATCCGAATACAGCATGGAGTACTTTCCGAAGGGCTTATATCCGCTGATCAGCATGACCAGAAGCATCCCCACAAAGGGGAACACAAAGGACAAGGCTGTAAAATTCCATTTCTTTTTTCTCAAGTCAGGCAAACGCATTTGAGGGACCTCCCGGGGAACAATGGTATTAGACTATTGACATATCATTCTATCATATATCCCCCAAAAGGTAAAGAAAAAAACATCTACGCATTCGGGGCCGTTCCCATCTTGCGCCGGGGGAAAAAGGGGGGTATAATAAAGGAAAAAAGGGGACGGGGATATGTGGCAGGAAAACCAGTCCGAGGTGGTGCGGCTTCAGAAGGTGCTGGGGGCCAATGGGCTGACAGGGGCGGAGCTGCTGAAGAAATTCAAAACCGCCTCCCGGGAAGAGGTGCGCCTGGCGGCGGCCCTGCGGGGGTGCTACACCCCGGGCTGCGCCGATGAAGCCCAGAAAGAAGTTTATCTGGCGTTTCTTCAAAAGCGGGTGCGCAATACGGTGAAAGCCTTGATGGAGGAGAACCGGGTGCCGGAATTGGAGGACTTTTCGGGTAGATTCCCCTTTTCCCCAGGGCTTGTGGATGAATTTTTGAAAACCGCCATGGAGCTGGACCGGCCGGAGATTTTGGTGTGGCTGCTGAAGGAAAAGCAGCGTTTTGGGTTTCGGGACCGGGATTTTTCGCTGTAGGAGGCATTCACATGGAAGACCTGCCCGGCCGGATTCTGACGGCCTGCCGCACGGAGCTCTGCGGCCTGTATCCCGGGCTCAACGGGGCCTTTGCCTGCCTGCCCCAAAGGCCCGGGGCAAGGATGGGGACAGACGGCGCCTTTTTATATGTGCCGGATGCCATCGTCCGGCTCTACGCCCAAGACCCGGCGGCGGTGCGGCGGGGGTATCTGCATATGCTGCTGCACTGTCTCTACCTTCACATCCGGGTGCCGGACCGGGTAGACCCTCAGGACTGGGGACTGGCCTGTGATATCTGGACCGAAAAATTTGTGGAGGACCTGCACCAGAGCCGTCTGTCCCCCTCTACGGCCTTTCAAAAGGAGGTGTTCTCCCAGGTTCGGGGAACCCCCTGGGATATTTTAAAGCAGCTGCCCGGCCTTCCCTATGGGCGGGAAGCGCTCCAAAAGACCGTGGCCTTTGACGACCACAGTCTGTGGACACCCGATCTTCCCCAAGAGCTCTGCCGCCGCTGGGAAGGCCTGGGCTCCTCCGGTGAGGGCCTGGGCGCAGGCAGCCGGGGCAAAATGGGCGGCAGCGGGGAACAGGACACCGGGGATTTAAAAGGCCCGCTGTACGATTTTCGCCGGTATCTGCGGCGCTACACCCTGCCGAAGGAGGAGCTGGAGCCGGATGAAGAGAGCTTTGACTACATTCCCTACCACCTGGGGATGACCCTCTACGGCAATATGCCCTTGCTGGAGCCTCTTGAATACAAGGAGGTCCGCCGCCTGGATGCCCTGGCCATCGCCATTGACACCTCCGCCTCCTGCGACAAGGTCCTGGTCAACCGGTTTTTGCGGGAGACCTACGGGATTTTCAGCACCCAGGAGAACTTTTTCCGCAAAATGCAGGTGGTGTTTTTTCAGTGCGACTGCTGCTTGCAGGACAAAGCCCTGGTGCGCTCCCCCCGGGAATGGGAGGACTACGGAAAAACCTTAAAAATCAAGGGCCGGGGCGGCACGGATTTTACCCCGGTGTTCCGGGAGATCCAGGCCATGCGGGACAGGCGGGAGCTGCCAAAGCCCCGGGCGCTGCTGTATTTTACGGACGGAGACGGCTTTTACCCCCGGCAGCCGGATTATGAGACGGTTTTTGTACTGGCGGGGCCAAAAAAGCACCCGGAACTGGTGCCCAAATGGGCGAAGATCCTGACACTGGATTAGGGACTTTACCTATAGGAGAACATCTATGGATATTCAAAAAGCAAAAGAAGAAATCAAAAACACCCTGGCGGCCTATCTGCAAAAGGATGCTGATGGGAACTACCGCTATCCTCTTGTAAACCAGCGGCCCCTGCTGCTGATCGGCCCTCCCGGGGTGGGGAAGACCGCCATCGTGGAGCAGGCGGCCCGGGAGGCGGGGCTTCCCATGGTCAGCTACACCATGACCCATCACACCCGGCAAAGCGCCGTAGGCCTGCCCAAAATCACGGAGCGGGACTACTGCGGGCAGCATTTTTCCGTGACGGAGTATACCATGAGCGAGATCATCGGCGCGGTGTACGCCGCCATGGACCGGTCCGGGAAGGGGGAGGGGATCTTGTTCCTGGACGAGATCAACTGCGTTTCGGAAACCCTGGCCCCCACCATGCTGCAATTTCTGCAAAACAAGACCTTCGGAACCCACGCCCTGCCCCTGGGCTGGATCATCGTGGCGGCGGGCAATCCCCCGGAGTATAACAAGTCCGTCCGGGAGTTTGACGTGGTGACCCTGGACCGCATCCGTTGGATTTCCGTGGAGGCCAGCGTGGAGGCCTTTCTGGACTACGGCGCGGCGGCGGGGCTTCACGGGGCGGTGCTGAGTTTTCTGGGGCTGAAGCCGGAAAAATTCTACCATGTGAGCCGTCAGGAGGACCAATTGCGCTATGTCACCGCCCGGGGCTGGGAGGACCTTTCCAGGCTCTTGCAAAGCTGCGAGGAGCTGGGGCTGCCGGTGGGGGAGGAGCTGGTCCGGGAGTTTTTAAACCTGGAGGAAACGGCCCGGGATTTTACGGCCTACTATTTGCTCTACCGGAAATACGGCCGGGACTACGGTGTGCCGGACCTGTTGGCGGGAACGGCCTCCAAAGAGGAGTGGAACGCCCGGGCGGCCCTGGCCCGGCAGGGGGACTTTACGGAGCGGTTCACCCTGGTCAACCAGGTGCTGGAGGCCCTGCGCCACACCGCCCGGGACTATGGGGCCGCGGACCGGCTGGCCCAGGCCCTCCACCAGAGCCTGACGGCCTTTATAAACGGAAAAGAGCCCCTGGAGAACTTTACCCAGGCCCGCCGGAAGGCCCTGGAGACCAAGCGGCAGTTTAAGCTTGCCGGTACCGGGGAACTGAACCTGGAAGGCAAGGTTTTAAAGCAGATGGAAGACTGGTGTCAGGCGGCGGCGCAAAACCGCCTCCGGGAGAAAAAGAATCAGGATGCCTTTGTAAAAGAGGCCTTTGCCCGGTTCCTTTCCCAGCGGCAGGAGCAAATTTTCGCCATGGGCCGGGGGCTTGAAAACGCCATCGGCTTTTTGACGGACTGCTTTGGAGACGGCCAGGAGCTGACCCTGCTTCTGACCCAGATCACCCACAGCCCGGAGATCATGGACTACATCACCCTTTTAGGCTGCGACAGCTATCTGGCCCTCTGCGACCGGCTGCAATGCCAGAAAAACGAACAGGCGCTGCGGAAGGCCTGCCTGGAGGCCGCAGAAAAGTAACAGTAGATTTTTTGTCAAAACGGTGGTATAATAGCCCTATCTAGCCATTTGCAACCGAGGAGGGAAGAACGTGGACAAGCCAGCAGGCGCTTTTCGGCATCAGGTGAATAAGGCCTCGCTGCCCGTGTGTCCCATTCTGGGGGTGCAGATCGCGGCCATTGATATGCCCTGGCTGCTGGACTTTACCCGGCGGAACCTGAAGCTGCTCTCCGGGGACTATATCTGCGTGTCCAATGTCCATACCACCGTCACGGCGTTTCAAGACCCCGGCTATATGCAGGTCCAGAACGGGGGCATTCTGGCCATTCCCGATGGGGGCCCCCTGTCCACCACCGGCCGCCGCAGAGGCTTCCGGGCCATGAGACGGGTCACGGGGCCGGACTATATGCAGCAGGCCATTGCCGCCGGTATTTCCAAGGGGTGGCGGCACTATTTTTACGGCAGCACGCCGGAGACCCTGGAAAAAATGGAAAAGAACCTGCGGGCCCGGTATCCCGGCATTCAGATTGCGGGTACCTTCAGCCCCCCCTTTCGCCCCATGACCGAGGATGAGGAGCAGGCCCTTCAAAAAGAGCTTTGGGAAAAGCAGCCGGACTTCCTCTGGGTGGGCCTGGGAGCCCCCAAGCAGGAAATCTGGATGCACGACCACCAGGGCAAGGTTCCCGGGCTTATGGTGGGGGTGGGGGCCGCCTTTGACTATGCGGCGGAAAACATCTACCGCGCCCCGGACTGGATGCAGCGGCACAACTTGGAATGGTTCTATCGGCTGCTGCAAGACCCCAAGCGGCTGTTCCCCCGGTATCTCTACACCAATACGCTTTATCTCATCGAAGCGGATTTGCGAGGAAAATAAAAATGAATATACTCATCGTTCACAATCTCTACCAGATCCCCGGTGGGGAGGAGGTAGTGGCACGCGGTGAGCAGAAAATGCTGCAGGCCCATGGCCACAGGGTTCTGACCTACTTCCGAAATAATGGAGAGCTTTCAGAATTTCCTTTGTGGAAGAAAATGTGCCTGCCTTTTTCTGTTCTTTGGAACCCCAGAACCTACCGGGAAGTCCGGAAAATCATTCGGGAAAACAAAATAGACCTGGTCCATGTACACAATACCCTGATGCTGGTTTCTCCCGCGGTATACTATGCCGCCCGGAAGGAAGGGGCGGCGGTGGTGCAGACCGTCCATAATTTTAGGCTCCTGTGCCCCGGGGCCACCTTCTACCGCCAGGGCCATGTGTGCGAGGACTGTGTGGAAAAGGGCCTGGGCTGCGCCCTGAGGCACCGGTGCTACCGGGGAAGATTTGCCCAGACCCTGTGCTGCGTGCTCTCCATGAAGCTCCACCGGGCCACGGGGATCTACAGAAAGCTGACTTATATCTGCCTGACGGAATTTAACCGTCAGAAGCTGCTGAAGCTGCCGGGGCTCTGCCCGGAGCGGGTCTTTGTCAAGGCCAACGCCGTGGAGCAGACCCTGGAGCCCCTGGCCGGAGACCGGCGCAAAAATCAAATCCTCTTTGCCGGGCGGCTGGACGAGCTGAAGGGCATCAAGGTTTTGCTGGAGGGCTGGCGGCTTTTAGGGGCGCGTGGGCCGGAGCTTCTGATCTGCGGCAGCGGGCCCCTGGAAGACTGGTGCCGGGAATTTATAAAAACCCACGGTCTTCACAATGTGCGCCTGTTAGGGTTTGTGCCCAACGACCAAGTTCGGCTTCTGCTGCGGGAGAGCCGGGCCATGGTTTTGCCCACCCAGTGGTACGAGGGCTTCCCCATGAGCATTGCGGAGGCCTTTTCCATGGGCACCCCGGTGCTGGTATCCCGGCTGGGCAACGGCGGCAGCCTGATCGAAGAGGGCGTCACCGGTATGAAATTCCGGGGGGATGACCCCCAGTCGTTGGCGGATACCGTGGCGGCCTTTTGGGAAAGGAAACAGGACTGGACCGAGGCGGTGCTTGCCCGATATAAAAAGGACATGGCCCCGGAGGAAAACTACCGGCGGCTTCTGGAAATTTACAAGAAAGCCATGGAGCAAAGACAATGAAAAATGTGTTGATCCTCAGCAATATTCCAGCCCCCTACCGGACGGCCCTGTTTTCCTATATGCAGTCCGGAGAGCCTAAATACCGCTATCAGGTGCTCTACACCAGCCACACCGAGGCAGACCGGGCCTGGAAGGTCTCAGAAGAGGAACTCCGGGACACCTATTTCCTGGATTCCAAAATTCTGCGGGTCAAGGGTGGAGACGTGGGGGGCACCGCCACCCGGTATATCCACATTCCCTATGGCCTGACCAACATGCTGAACCGGCTCAAGCCCCAGGTGATCATCGGGGGAGAGTACAATCTCTCCGCGGTGCGGGCGCTGCTGTGGGCCAAGCGCCACGGCGTGCCCTATATCAACATGACAGACGGCACCCTGCGCTCCGAAGCCTACATCGGCCGGGTGCAGAAGCTGACCCGGAAGCTCCTTATCGGAAAGGCCGATGCCTATCTGGCCAGCGGCACCCGGGCCAAGGAAAAGCTGCTGCACTGGGGCGCCCCGGAGGAGAAAATCGCCGTGGCCTACCTGACGGTGGACGTGGCCCCCTTTGTAAAGCTTATCCGGCAGCCCCGGGAGGATACGATCCTTTATGTGGGCCGGATTTCCCGGGAAAAGGGGCTGGACCTGCTGGTGGAGGCCCTGGCGGCCATGGAAAACAAGAATGCCCGGCTGCGGGTGGTGGGCAATGACGTGGACGGCCAGCAGGCGGCGATCCAGGCCCTGGCCGACCGCCTGGGCATCAGCAGCCGGATCGATTGGCTTGGCTACCGGGAAGGGGAAGCCCTGCTGTCGGAATACGCCGGGGCCAGGGTCTTGGCGGTGCCCTCCCGGTCTGATTGCTTCGGGCTCATTCTGGTGGAGGCGGGCTGCGCCGGGCTGCCGGTGGCGGCCTCCATCTATGCCGACGGGGCCTGCGACGTGATCACCCCCGGGGAAAACGGCCTGATGGCAGACCCGGAGAGCCCTAAGGAATTTGCAGCCGCTCTGGATGCGCTGCTTCGTGCGCCGGAGGTGCCCCAGGCCCTTCGGAAGGCCCTTGGAGAAAAATTCAGCTTTGCCGCCGTGGCCAAGGGCTATGACCAGGCGGTAAGCATTGCGGAGGGAGGCGGAAGCCATGGCTGATTTGCCCATTGTGGTGGTGGCCTACAACCGAATAGAGTCCCTAAAGCGGATTTTAGGGAGCCTCCTACAGGGGGAATACCCGGAAAGCGCCCCCCTCATCATCAGCATCGACCGGGGGGACAACCAGGATGTTTTAAGCTACGCCCAGAACTTTTCCTGGCCCTTCGGGGAAAAACAGGTGGTCTATCAGCAGGAAAACCTGGGCCTCAAGCGGCACATTCTAAAGTGCGGCGGCCTGACCCAGAACCACGACGGCATCATCCTTCTGGAGGATGATCTGTATGTCTCCCCGGATTTTTACCGGTACGCCCTGGAATGCCTGGAATTTGTAAGGGGAAAGGAGAAAATTGCCGGTGTGGCCCTGTATAACCACCGGCTCAGCCAGCTGACGGACAAGATTTTTGAGCCCCTGGACGACGGCTATGACAACTGGTATTTCCAATACGCCTGTTCCTGGGGCCAGATGTGGACAAAGGAACAGTGGGCGCTTTTTGCAAACTGGCTGGAACAAAACGGGGACTATGATTTTGAAAACACCCCCAAGCTCCCCGCCCACATCCGGGACTGGGGCAAGCACTCCTGGCTTAAATACCACATTGCCTTCACCGTGGAGTCAGGCCGCTTCTTCCTGTACCCAAGGACCGCCCGGACCACCTGCTTTTCCGATGCCGGGGTGAATTTCTCCGTCAAAACCGGCATGTATCAGGTGCCCATCCTTCAGGGCGGGCGGAAAGGCAAACTGCGTTTTTCAGAGCTTTCGGAATCCCGGGCGGTGTATGATGCCTGGATGGAAAATCTGTGGCTGCGGACCGCTTTAGGCCGGGAAGACCTGTGCGTGGACCTCTATGGCTCCAAGGAGCGTTTTGAGGGGAAGGGCTATGTGCTCACCGCGTCGAAGCTCCGGGGGGCAGAGCTGCTGGAAAGCTACGGCCGGGAAATGCGGCCCCAGGAGTGGAACGTGCTGGCAAAGGTCCCGGGAGAGACGCTTCGGCTCTATCGCCTGGGGCCGACGGCCCAGAAGTGTGCGCCTGCGCCAAAGGAGCGCCGGGCGGATGCGGCCTACCACATCCGGGGCATCACTTATCCCTATAAAAAGGTGATATTGTCGCTGTTCTTCCTGGAAACCCTGGAGAAAATCCGGAAAAAAATATTCAAAAAATGATCCTCAAGGGTGCGGTCCGCATGAATCGCACCCTTGACCTTTTTTGGTGAGAAAGATATAATGTAGGGAAGAGCAAGAAATGGGGGATGGACCGTGAAGCAAACCCAATGGTATAAAGATACCGTATTTTATCAAATCTGGCCCAGAAGCTTTATGGATGGCAACGGCGACGGCATGGGGGACCTGTATGGGGTGCTTCAAAAGCTGGACTATATCAAAAGCCTGGGCTGCGGCGGCATTTGGTTTTCCCCGCTGTATCCCTCCGGCGGGGTGGACTGCGGCTACGATGTCTCGGACTATATGGATATTGACCGGATGTTCGGCGGCATGGAGGCCTTTCGGGCGGTGCTGGAAGGGGCTCACAGCCGGGGGATGAAGGTCATTATGGACCTGGTCATCAACCACACCAGCGACGAGCATGAATGGTTCCAGAAAAGCCGCCGCCGGATCGAGCCCTATACGGACTACTATATCTGGCGGCCCGCCAAGAAAAACGGGAAGCTGCCCAACAACTGGGACTCCCATTTTGAGGGCAAGGCCTGGACCTATGACCCCATCCGCAAGGAATACTATCTGCATCTGTTTGCGGTCAAGCAGCCGGATCTGAATATGGATAACCCCTTGGTCCGGGAGGAAGTCAAAAAAATTATGGGCTTCTGGTTGGAATTGGGGGTGGACGGCTTCCGGGAGGACGTGATCACCTTCATTTCCAAAAAGCCGGGGCTTCCCAATGACCGCTTGATGCCGGTGTATAAGGGGTTATTTCACTACAACCACGGGCCGAAAATCCACGAATACCTGTCAGAGTTCCGGGATTCGGTGCTGAAAAACTACGACTGCATGACCCTGGCGGAGGCCCCCATGGTGACCCCCAAGATCGCCCTGCGCTACATCCGGGAGGGGAAAGACCAGGTGTTCAGCATGATGATCCAGAATGCCGCCATGTGCGCCGACTGCCTGTTCCAGGACTTTTTCCCCATGAAATTCTCCCTCAAACGGCTGAAAAGAGCCTACCGTCTGTGGCAGCGGAAGCTGGAGGGCCGGGGCTGGAATATGCTGTTCCTGGAAAACCACGACCACCCCAGAATCGTTTCCCGGTACGGCAGCGAGCACTTCCGGGAGCAGAGCGCCAAAATGCTGGCGGCCATGTATTTATTCCAGAAGGGCACCCCCTTCGTCTATCAGGGCCAGGAGATCGGCATGACCAACTGGCACCCGGGGAGCCCGGAGATGTACGAGGACGTGGCCTCCCTCTATTACTTTGACCACTATGCCCAGCACATGACCCCCCGGGCAAGACTCCACAGGCTCTGGCGCTGCTCCCGGGATTCCGCCCGGACGCCCATGCAGTGGGACGGGGGCGAAAACGCCGGCTTCACCACCGGAACCCCCTGGTTTTACGTCAATGACAACTACCGCCAGATCAATGTGGCCGATCAGGACCGGGACCGGAACTCGGTGCTCAATTTCTACCGATTGGCCATCGCCCTGCGCAAGCGGCTCAGCTGCGTCCGCTGGGGCATCTACAAAGAGTACACCAAGGGCTCCAAGTGGCTCTATCAGTACTCCATGGGGGACAGTCGGCAGCGGATCTTGGTCATCTGCTCCTTTAGCGCCCGCCGCCAGCACTACAAGCCCCCCAGGGACTTCCGCCTGGAGGATGGCAAGCTGATTTTGTGCAATTACCAAGACCCCATCCCCGGAACCCTGCAGCCCTATGAGACCAGGGTTTATTTGTGGAAATAATGAAAAGTTAGGAGCGGACAGAACATGAGAGATTCCCTGGGCCTGACAGCGGCGGATTACAAGCGCCTGAAAATTCAGCAGAAGGTTGGAAACCTGCTCAATGCCAAGTTTACAAAACCCACCTATATTCTGAAATTCGGCAAGGAACGGACCGACCGGCTCTACCCTGTGAAGGAGGACCGGATGAAGTGGCTGGATACCTGCTATGATATTCTGACGGAGGATTTTGCCGATTTCCTCCGGGACTACCGCTTTACGCCCCACAAACCGGAATCGGACAAAAAATTCATCTGGGTATGCTGGCTCCAGGGGGAGGCGCATATGCCGGAGGTGGTCAGGCTGTGCATCCGCTCCCTGCGGAAAAACGCTCCGGAAAATGCGGAGGTGGTGTTGCTGACAGGAGAAAACATTGGGCAGTACGCTGTTTTTCCTCCCTATGTCTACAAAAACCTCAAATCCGGCAAGCTGACCCTGACCCACTTTTCGGACCTTTTGCGCATGAATCTCCTCAGCCGCTTTGGCGGGCTGTGGGTGGACTCCACCGTCTTCGTCAGCGACAAAATTCCCAAGGCTTATCTGGATGCGCAGCTTTACAGCATCCAGATGTGGGGGAAGGAGGACCGGGCACGGAATCCCTACTACGGCGGCCTGACCTCCTTCCTGCTGGCAGGAGGGACCGAGTGCATGGTCTATGACTTCTGCTACCGGTTCTTCCTGGAATACCAGAAAAAATATGGCCACCTGATGGACTATCACCCCATCAATCTGTGTTTCCGGATGCTCTATGACCTGTACCCGGAGTCCCGGCAGGCGGTGGATGCCATCGGCCCCAACAACCGGGAGGTCTATACCCTCTTTGACGATGCGGGCAAGCCCTATGACGAGGAACTGTGGAAAAAAATCACCGACCACCAGATTTTCCACAAGCTCAACTGGCGCAAGTACTATCCGGAAACTGTGGATGGAAAAATGACGGTCTACGGCTATATGCAAAGCATTACCTGACCGCAAGCGTTATATGAAACCCTGTCCTTACAAACGTGACTACCCCCCGGCGAAACCGTAGGGAACGGCCTGCGTGCCGTTCCGGGGACGTTCTAAATATAACTCCGTGGGGTTGAATGGTACTACCCCTCAACATGCCCTCCCGACAAAAACCCCCGGCCGGGCGTATCCTGGTGGATACGTTCCGGCCGGGGGGCTTTTATACGCCGTTGACCACGTTTTTGGGGGTGCCGTTCAGGAAGCCGCGGATGCTGTCTACGATGGTGTTCAGCAGCCGCTGGCGGCTTTCCAGGGGTGCCCAGGCCATGTGGGGGGTGATGATGCAGTTTTCGCAGGAGAGCAGGGGGTTATGGGGGTCAATGGGCTCCTGACAGGTCACGTCCAGGGCGGCTCCCCGGAGCTTGCCGGAGGTCAGGGCCTGGGCCAGGGCCTGTTCGTCGATCAGGGCGCCCCGGGCGGTGTTGACCAGCAGGGCACCGCGGCGCATTTTGGAAAGCGTCCGGGCGTTGATGATGCCCTGGGTCTCCGGGAACAGGGGACAGTGGAGGGACACCACGTCCGACCGGGCAAGCAGGGTGTCCAGGTCCACATAGGTGGCGATCTCCCGGCCTTCAGGGCTCTGGCTGCGGTTGTAGGCCAGAATGTTCATGCCGAAGGCCTTGGCAAGCCGTGCCACGGCCATGCCGATGCTGCCAAGACCGATAATGCCCATGGTCTTTCCCGCCAGCTCCACCTGGGGGGTCAGCCAGTAGGTAAAGCAGTCGGCCTTCTGCCAGCCGCCCCGGTGGACATCCCGGTCATGAAGCCCAACCCGGTGGCACAGCTCCAGCAGCAGGGCCATGGTAAACTGGGCCACCGCCGCGGTGCCGTAGCTGGGGACGTTGGTCACGGGGATGCCCCGGGCGGCGCAGGCTTCGGTGTCCACAACGTTGTAGCCTGTAGCCATGACGCAGATCAGCCGGATACCCGGGCAGCGGTCCAGGATCTCCCGGGTAATGGGGACCTTGTTCAGCAGCACGATCTCGCTGTCACCGATCCTGGCAATGGCCTCCTCCTGGGAGTCGGTTCGCTCGTAAACCGTGACCGTTCCAAATTCCTCCAGGCAGGAATAGGACAGATCCCCGGGGTTCAGGGCGTGGCCGTCCAATACAACAAGTTTCATAGCGCCTCTCCTCTTCAAAAAAGATCCAACATGCTGTCTAAGTAAATCGCTTCCCGGACATGCAGCTGGTATTGGGGCTTGGTCAGATAATACAGTAAAAATTCCAGCACCATGGCGCTGCCCAGGCCCCGGCCCTCCAGCTTGAAGTTTTCAAAGCCCATGGGAAGGTAGGTTTCCTGAATGTCCTGAATGCTGATAAAGCCCGGGTTTTCCATGGCCCGGGAGAACCGGTATCCTTCATCTCCATGGGGGGCGGTGCAGACATGGTCCCGGCAGGGAAGCCCCAGGTTTTTCCGGCTGACGTTTTCGTAGCAGCTTTTCCGCTGGGTGCAGCCAAAGTCGCAGCACTCGTTGCACAGAAATTCCACCTTGGCCCTCTGGCCCGGGGTCAGGGTTTCCAGATGCCGGAAGTCCTTATTCAGCCGAAAATCCGGCACCACATAAGAAAAGGCCTCCCGGTCCACCTCCTGTAAAAAGTCCTGCCAACGGGTCAGGACTTTGGTGGTGGAGGAGATGCGGCAGAGGTTGGGGTAATGGGTTTGCAGGTATTGCAGCAGCAGCTCGGAGTGGAGGATCACCCCGTTTCCCTCCCGGGCGTTCAGTTGCCTGCACAGGGCGTTGGAGGCGGGGTCATCCAGGTGCCGGGGCTCCAAAAGAGAATTGCTGAAGGTCAGCCGGGCAGAAATGCCCTCCGCCCGGCACAGCGCCAGGGGACCTTGAATATCCCGGGCCTCGCAGCCCACCCGGCCGCCGCCCCACAGGCAGCTTCCCGGTGCCCCATAGAGGGAGCCGATGCGGCACCAGTCGTAAAAATATTCCCGGTGCTCCCGGAATAAAGGGAGAAACAGCCGATACAGCTCGTAAAATTCAAACAGCCCCGGCAGATGGAAAACGGCTTGCTTCAAAGGATTTCCACCTTGAATTTATAGCAGCACTTCCGCACATGGGCGGTGTCCCCGTCTGCCACCTTGACCATATGGATATCCTCGGGATAGACGATCAGCACGTCCTCCGGGGTCATGGTGAACCAGGTTTCCACGGGGCCTTGGAAGCCTACAAAGTCTTCCTGCTCCTTCCGGACGGTCTCGGTCAGGCGCTCCACATTGGAAACGCCGATTTTCTCATGGCCCCCCAGCAGCACATGGACATCGCCGTAGGCAATGTGCCCTTCCCACAGGGCCTGTTCCTGGGGGACGGTGTCGTAGTCGAAGCGATTGACGAAGGCGTTGTCTCCGTCAATGTCGTTTCTGCCCATGGAAAGCTGTTCCGGGTCGCTGTGGAGAATGGCCCGGATGGCGGCATCCAGAGACTTGCTCTGGCCCAGATACCGGGAAAGATTCTTTTTCTTCGTGTAAATCATCAAAAATCCACCTTTCTATAAATGCAGGGATTGCCGGGACGGTCTTTTGGACGGTCCCGGCAAGAATCAGTTACTTGGCGCGGATACGCTTGCAAAGGTCCAGGGAAAGGCCGTCGGCTTCGTCAATTTCCAAAAGCTCCTTCACCAAACGCTCTTCCTCCTGGGGGGTGAAGTTGGTAAAGGGACGGCGGGCGTAGCCTGCGGGAATGCCCGCGGCCCGGAGCCAGAGCTTGATGCAGGCCATCATGCTGCCGCTGTGAATGCCCGCCATAATCACATGGACGGCTTTGCATTGCAGCGCGGTGGCCGCGGGAATGTCGGAACGCTTCACCGCATCCCAAATCCGCAGATACAGGTCCGGAATGCAATTATAGAAGGAACCGATGATCCCGTCAACCCCCAAAGCGATATTGGAGGAGCCCAATTCGTCGCAGCCGCCGTAAATCTGGAAGCCGGGCTTGCACTGCTCCCGGATCTGGGCGGTTTCGTACAGGGCCGTTCCCGTATATTTGACACCCTTGACGTTTTCGATCTGGCTGAGCTTTACAATGGTCTCCACGGACATCATTCCGGCCAAAGGAATGTTGTAGACGATCATGGGAAGGTCCGTTGCCTGGGCAATGTCCCGATAGTAGCCGATGATCTGCTCCTCGTTAAACCGGAAATAGAAGGGGGGCACGCTGGAAACGCCGGCGGCCCCATGGGCCTGGGCGTGTTCGGCCAGTTCTATGGAGGTTCTGGTGGACATGGCACCGACGTGGACCACCACAGGCACCCGGTCGCCTACCTCTTCCATGACGATCTCCACCTGGCGCTTCCGCTCCTCGGGGGTCATCAAGAAGGCTTCGCCGGTGGAGCCCGTCAGGTACAGGCCCCCGATGGGGTAGCTCAGCAGGTGGCGGATAAAGGCCCGGGTGCTGGCCTCGTCCAGGTTTTCGGCCTTGTCGAATACGGAAATGACGGCGGGAATGACACCTTTAAAATCCTGAATACTGCGGCTCATATAAGTTACTCCTTTTCTTTTGCCAGAAAGCTTGCGTATTGCTCGTGTACCAGATGACAGGCGGCGAAATGGCTCACGCCGTCAATGATGTATTCTTCCAGAACCGGACGCTCCTGCTTGCATTTTTCGCAGCACCGGGGGCACCGGGGGTGGAAGGTACAGCCGCTGGGGGGATTGGCGGGGCTGGGGACGTCGCCCTGCAGGGGGATGCGCTTTTTCTTGTGGGTCACGTCTGCCACGGGAATGGCGCTGAGCAGGGCCTGGGTATAGGGGTGGAGGGTGTTTTTGAACAGTTCCTCCGAGGTGGTCAGCTCCACCACCCGGCCTAAGTACATGACCGCGATCCGGTCCGCCAGGTATTCAACCACGGACAAGTCGTGGGTGATGAAAATATAGGTCAGCTTGTATTCTTCCTTCAGCTGGTTGAGAAGCTTCAGCACCTGGGCCTGGATGGAAACGTCCAGGGCGGAAACCGCCTCGTCGCAGATGATGAGCTCGGGACTAACGGACAGTGCCCGGGCGATGCCGATGCGCTGCCGCTGGCCGCCGGAGAACTCGTTGGGATACCGGGTCATATAATCCCGGGGCAGGTTTACCGCCTCCAGAAGGTCCCCGATTTTTTTGATGCGCTCGTCCTTGCTCTTGACCCCAAACTTTATCAGGGGGTCTTCCAGGGAGCCGAAAATCGTAAAGGCGGGGTTTAGGGAGGAATAGGGGTCTTGGAAGACGATCTGGATTTTCTGCCGGGCATCGTCCAGCTCCTTCCGGCTCAGCTTCCGCAGGTCTCTGTAGCCGTCCTCAAACTTATACTCCATGCTGCCCTCGGTAACGGGCACCAGCTGCAAGATGGATTTGCCCAGGGTGGTCTTGCCGCAGCCGGACTCCCCAACCAGGCCCAGGGTCTCTCCCCGGTAAACATCCAGGTTGATGTCGTCCACGGCCTTGACATAACCCACGGTGCGCTTCATCAGGCCCTTTTTAATGGGAAAATAGGTTTTGGCGCCTCGAACTTTCAGAAGGACCTCTTTCTTTTGCTCATTTGCCACTTGCCATTACCTCCTTATAGTTAAAGCACCGGGAATAATGACCTTCCTTTACCCACTGCTCGGGAGGCATTTCCGTCTCGCAGCGTTCGCAGGCGTAATCGCACCGGGGGCAGAACTGGCAGCCCTTGGGCCGGTTGAAGGGGTCAGGGGTAGAGCCCCGAATGGGTTCCAGCTGCTGATCTTTTCCCTTGCCCAGAATGGGAATGGAGCGGAGCAGGGCCTTGGTGTAGGGATGGGTGGGATTGGTGAAAATATCCTCGGCCTTGCCGTATTCTACGATGTTGCCCATGTACATGACGGCCACCTCGTCGGCCATTTCCGCCACCACGCCCATGTTGTGGGTGATCATCATAATGGCGGTGCCGTGCTTTTCCTTCAGCTCGTTCATCAGGTCAAAGATCTGGGCACTGATGGTCACGTCCAGGGCGGTGGTGGGCTCGTCGGCAAGCAAAATTTTGGGCTCACAGGACATGCCCATGGCGATCATGGAGCGCTGGCGCATGCCGCCGGAGAACTGGTGGGGGTATTCGCCGTAGCGGATTTCCGGGGCGGGGATGCCCATATCCGCCAGGTCCTCAATGGCCTCTTCCTTATACTGGGCCTTGGTCAGACCCTTTTTGTGCTCCCGGAGCATTTCCTCGATCTGGTAGCCCACGGTGAACACCGGGTTCAGGGCGGTCATGGGGTCTTGGAAGATGATGGCAATGTCCTGCCCCCGGAGGGCGCGCATTTCCTTGCCGTTCTTTTCCAGCTGGTCCAGCCGGACCTGGCTTCCGTCCTCTTTATAATAGGTAATGGAGCCGGACTCGATCCGGGACAGCTCCGGCAGCAGCCGCAAAATGGAGTTGGCGGTAACGGACTTGCCGCAGCCGGATTCGCCTACCACGCACAGCGTCCGCCCCCGGCGAATGTCAAAGCTGACACCCCGCAGGACCTTGTTGCAGCGGCTGTTGGTATAGAAATTGACGTGCAGGTCCTTCACCCGAAGGACCACATCATCCTGCTTTTTTTCTACAGTTTCCATAGGGTTCACCTCTTAACCGATCTGGTTGGGGTCGCTGGCATCCCGCAGGCCGTCACCGATGAAGTTGATGGACAGCACGAACAGGATCAGCATAATGGAGCAGGGCAGCCACATCCACCAGTACCCCAGCCAGTCAAAGCGGATGGTGCCGGAGTTGGTGATGACGTTGATGATGTTGCCCCAGGTGGCGATCTCCTGGGGAACGCCGTAGCCCAGGACGGACAGGGAGGCCTCCTGCAAAATGAACATGGCGGTGGACAGGGTGATGTTGACCACCACGGGGCCCAGGGTGTTGGGCAGCAGATGCTTGAAGGCGATCTTCACATCGGAGATGCCGAAGGCCCGCAGGGCCTGCACAAACTCCTCTTCCTTCAGCGACAGCACCTTGCTTCGGGCCATACGGTACATGCTGGGCCAGCCGGTGAGGATGAAGATGACGATCAGGTTCTGGAGGCTCTGGCCCACCAGGGCCACAATGATGATGATGAGCACCATCTGGGGGAAGGACAGGAAAATATCCGCGATTTTCATCAGCAGATTGTCCAGCCACCCGCCCTTATAGCCTACAAACAGGCCCAGGGTCACGCCGATGAGGGCTGCGCCCAGGGCGCTGCCCAGGCCCACCACGATACTGATGCGGCCGCCGTAGAGCATCCGGGACCAGATGTCCCGGCCCATCTGGTCGGTGCCGAAGATGTGGGCAAGAGAGGGGGGCTGCATTTTTTCCCGCAGGGCAAAGGCCGTGGGGGAATACTTGGTAAAGAGGGGGGCACCGAAGCACAGCAGGCAGATGACGAAGAACATGACCACGCCCAAAACTGCCAGCTTGTTGGCGGTGAGCTTCCGCAGTGTCCGGTTGGTGAGCTTGGTGGAGAGCTTGCCGCTTTCCTCCATGTCCCGGATTTTATCCATCTGACGGTCCAAAGCCGTCCGTTTTACTTTGTTTGTATTTGTCATGACAGTTTCACCCTCGGATCAAGAACCGCCGTCAGAATATCCACAAGCAGGGACGACAGCAGCACGAGCAGGACCATAAACAGGCCGACGGACATGATAATGGGGGTATTCTGGGTCTTTACGGCATCGGTGAACCATCTGCCAACGCCGGGCCACTGGAAAATATTTTCAATGACGATGGAGCCGCTGATCAGGGTGGGGAGCCGGAAGCCGATCAGGACCATGACGGGGGTGCAGGCCACCCGGAAGCCATGGAGCATATTGACCTTCCACTCCGGCAGGCCCTTGGCCCGGGCGGTTTTCATATAGTCCCGGTTCATGGAATCCAGCATGCTGGACCGGGCGTAGCGCATGACACCGGCGGTCATGGAAATGCCGAGAACAAAGGCGGGCAGGAACAGATGGTGCAGCTCACTGAGAAGGCCACCGGTGCCCCGCTGGCCCACGGGGAACCACTTGAGGTTCAGGGCGAAGAGAATAATGCAGAAAATACCAAACAGGAACTGGGGGATGGCCACGCCGATCATACCGGCCACGGTCAGCACGTTGTCGGCGATTTTTCCTTTTTTAAGGGCGGAGATCACGCCCAGCAGAATGCCCAGCACCGTGGAAATAATGAGCGCGGCCAGAGACAGCTCAATGGTGGCGGGAAGCTTCTGCATCATGAGCTCGCTGACGGGCATGTTGTTTTGCAGGGAATACCCAAGGTCCCCGGTACATACCCCCTTGAGCCAGTTGAAATAGCGGACGATCATGGGGCCGTCCAGACCCTTGGCCACCCGGAAGGCCTGAACCTGCTCCGGGGTCATTTCGGCCAGCTGATCCATGGGGATCAGGAAATCGATCACGTCACCGGGCATCAGTTCCACGCCCAGATAGATGAGAAACGTGATGATCAGCAGCATGGGAATCATGCCCAGCAGTTTTCTTAGTGTAAAATTCAGCATGGAAAAACCCCTTCCACTTTCTGTAGACATCCGGGCAGCGCTTGCTGGTGCTGTGGGTCGCCTTCCGGATAGCGGGCGGGGGCTAGCAAAGGCTAGCCCCCAAAAACGTATCAGAATTACTTTGCGGCTCTCTCAAACATGTTGATGAAGATGTATCTGGGGAAGGTCACGTTGACGGTCTGAACATCGAAGCCCTCCATGGAGTGGAACTGCTGGACCTGAGAGGAGTCTTTGCAGAAGGCATAGTCGATCTTGTCGGCCTTGGCGTTGGTGATCAGGTTCTCGTCACCGGCGTCGGTGGAGGGGTACATGTAGATCTTTTGGATGTTGCCGGTGCCGGGGATGAAGTAGTCCTCGTTGCGGGTCAGGATGGTGTACTCACCCAGCTTCACGGTCTCGACCTTGAACGGGCCGGTGCCGATGGGCTTCTGCCAGAAGGTGTCGGCGGCGAAGTTCTCGGGAGCCACGTTCTCCAGGCAGTGCTTGGGCAGAACGGCCCACTGGGAGAAGATGGTCAGGGCGTTGGGCTGGGGATTGTTGAACTGGAAGACGACCTTGTTGCCGTCTACGGTGATGGAAGCGGCATCGTTCATCACGTCGGTCATAACGGCGTTGGCACCGGGAACGGTGGGATAGTACTTGAAGGTCCAGGCCACGTCATCGGCGGTGAAGTCCTGGCCGTCGTGCCACTTGATGCCGTCGCGGATGGTGAAGGTGATGGTCTTGCCGTCTTCGGAGACTTCATAGCTTTCAGCCAGAGAGCCGTCGGTGGGGGTCAGGCTGGTGTCGGCGTTCAGCAGGCGGTCAAACACGATCTCCTGATGCCAGAACAGGCCCGGGTTGGTAGCGGTGTGCTCCAGGGCGTTGACGGCGCCGGTGTTGGTGTACATGGTCTTGTCGGCCCGGTCAATGTTCCAGTCCAGGATATTCTTGGTGTAGGAGAACTGGTCGTTGCCAACGGCGTTCCCGGCCATGTCCAGGTGCTTGGAGGTGATGACCCAGGAGGGGATGTAGAACAGGGGGATGACTTCCACGTTCTCGTTCTCGTAGACCTGGATGGCATCATAGGCGGCCTTCTGGTCGGCGGTGGTAACGGCCACCTTGGCGGTCTCGATCAGAGCGTCCAGAGTGGGGTCAGGCAGAACGGTGGAGTTGTTGGGGGCGGTGCTGTGGTGACGGTTGTACAGCTCGCCCAGAGTCAGGGCGTTGGTACCGGCAAAGCACAGGTCCCAGTCCACAGCGGAGGTCTTGCCGTCGGCAGAGGGCGTCCACAGCTGGACGGTCAGGTTGTCGGTCAGCAGCTGGAACTCCATCTTGACGCCTACCTCGGCCCAGTAGCCCTGGATGGCGGTGATGGTGTCCAAGAGGTTACCGGTGTAGTAAACGGCCTTCAGGGTGTAGGAGCTGTCCCAGCCGGCTTCTGTCAGCAGCTGCTTGGCAAGCTCGGGGTTGTAGGTGTACTCGGTGAGGCCGTCAGCCTGCCAGGTTCCTTCGGGAACCAGAGACTTGTGGGCGGCGACCACGTTGTTTTCCCACAGACCTTCTACGATGGCATCCATGTCAATGGCATACCACAGAGCCTGACGGACACGGACGTCCTGCAAAGGGTTGGTGTAGGCGGGACCGGCGGGTTCGGCGGCGGTGGCGTTGTCACCGGCAGGGGCCGCGGTGGTGGCAGCAGGGGCGGTGGTGCCGCTCTGGCCGCAGGCCGCGAGGGTCAGCAGCATGCACGCTGCCAGCAGCAGTGTCACAAGTTTCTTCATTTTGTTTCCTCCTAATGGTAAAAATCGCGGGGATGGTCTCGGTTCCGCGGGAGTTTTTGAAAACTCCGTTCTGTGTTCATTCTAGCGACAAATTTGGACCTTGTCAACACAGAAACCGGGGCGGCGTTGTATAAATATACTGTTAAAAACTGTGCATATTGCACAAAACGCGACGTTGATGAACATGAAAAACAAACATGTTGCAAAAGAGGAATGATAAAAGAAATCTGCCCGGAGCAGGTTCCGATAGGCGGAAATGTCTCCGGGCAGAATAGAAAAAGATAAATCTAAAGTTGTTTCAGGATACAGAAAACCGGCTGCCTTTTCAGACAGCCGGTAATTAGAAAATTTATTTCCGAATCTCCTCCGGCATGACGCCCCGGTTGGAAATGGTTTTCGGGGTGATTTCCCCGGCTTTGGTCAGGGCATCCTTGGTAAGGATCGGGCCCACCAGTTCATAGATCAGCACGGAGAACAAAATGATACTGCGCATAATGGCACCATCGCTGCCAAAGTCCGCGGCCACGGTGGCGGACATGCCCAGGGCCACACCGGCCTGGGGCAGCAACGTGATGCCCAGGTACTTGCAGACCGTGTTGGGGCAGCCCATGAACCGGGAGCTGACGCTGGCACCGATGATCTTCCCGGCGGAGCGCATGAGGATATACACAAGACCGATGCCCACCACCGCGGCGCTGGCAAAGACCCGCAGGTCCAGCTCCGCGCCGGAGAGCACGAAGAACAGCACATAGACAGGGCCGGTCCAGCGGTCGGTCCGGTACATGATCTCCTCGGAGAAGTCGCAGAGGTTGCAGAACACGGTGCCGCACATCATGCACACCAGCAGGGAAGAGAAGCCCACCTCTACGCCGCCGCCCAGGTCCAGCTCCACCTTGGAGAAGGCGGTGCACAGGAACACAAAGGCCACCGCCAGGCTCAGCCGCTTGGAGCGGGAGTTAAAGAATTTTTCCACCACGCTGAAGACCCAGCCCAGGCCGGCGCCCAGCAGCAGGGAGGCCACGATCTCAATGGCGGGGTTTAAGAGCACGGACACCAGGTTCACGGAGCCGGAGATCAGGGCCTTGGCAATGCCGGTGGATACGGCGAAGACGATCAGGCCTACCGCGTCATCCAGGGCCACGATGGGCAGCAGAATGTTGGTCAGGGGGCCTTTGGCCTTGTACTGGTTGATGACCATCACCGTGGCGGCAGGGGCCGTGGCGGTGGCGATGGCACCCAGGACGATGCAGGTGGATACCGGCAGGGTGTCCCCCAGGAACAGGTGCAGCACCAGCAATCCCACATCTACAAAGACCGTGGCGGCCAGGGCCTGGAACACAGCCACGACGGAGGCCTGACGGCCAATGTGCTTCAGCTCCTCCAGGCGAAACTCGTTGCCGATGGAGAAGGCGATAAAGCCCAGGGAAACGTCACTGATGAGCCCCAGCTTTTCCACAAACTCGAAGGAGGGAAGCCCCAGATGGGGAACCCCCAGAGCCCCCAGGCACAGCGGCCCGATCAGCAGGCCCGCCACCAGGTAGCTGGTCACGTCAGGCAGGTTGTAGCGGGAAGCCAGTCTGGATAAAAAAAGTCCCGCGAACATCGCAAGACCGATGGCAAGTAAATATTCCATCAATATGCCTCTTTTCAAATAGTCTATTTCTTTAGCGGAACTATTATATCATTCCCAATCCCGGATGCAAGGCCTGGAATTTCACAAGATTTTCACAGCTTTTCCCGGGCAAATTGTGAAAATCCATAAGAGCCCCGGCAAAACCCTTGCATCCCGGGTAAAAACCGGGTATAATGCAAAGCATCCTATCCGGAAATCCCTGGTTTCTCAAAAAGGAGACGTATATGGAACAGTTTAAAAGCATTCTAAAAACCTGGTTGGCAGGGGGCATGGTGGATAAGATCTTCTCCACCGTCATCACCCTGGTCATCGGCATCCTGGCGGTGCGGCTGGTGCTGCGCATCGTCCGGCGGGGCCTGGAAAAGACCCACCTGGAAAAGGCGGCCCACAGCCTGATCTTGTCCCTGACCAAGGTGGGGCTTTATACCCTGCTGTGCCTCAGCGTTGCCTCAGGCCTGGGCATCGATGTCACGGGCCTGGTGGCCCTGGCCAGCGTGCTGACTTTGTCGGTTTCGCTTTCCCTGCAAAACCTGCTGACCAATATTCTGGGCGGCTTTTCCCTGCTCACCACCCACCCCTTCCACTCCGGGGACTATGTGGACATCGGCAGCCAGTCCGGCACCGTCACCCAGATCGACATGACCTACACCCGTCTGCAAACCCCGGACAATAAAATCGTCTGCATTCCCAACAGCACCGTGGTGGCCTCCGAAGTGGTCAATTACACCGCCAGCGGCTCCCGCCGAGCCCAGATCAATGTCAGCGCCGGTTACGATGCACCCACCCAAAAGGTCATCGATGCCCTGCTCCAGGCAGCCCAGGTAGACAAAACCCTCTTAGAGCCCGCCCCCTTCGCCGCCCTGGACAGCTACGGCGACAACGCCATCAACTACATCCTCCGCTTCTGGGCCAAAACCGAAGACTACTGGGAGGTCTACTGGGAGGTCAACCAGCGCATCAAAGACATCTTCGACAGCCAAGGCATCCCCATGACCTACCCCCACCTGAATGTCCATTTCGACAAAGAGTTTATAGAGGCCAATAAATAAACCTACAGCCTGCCCCAGTTTGAAGGGCAGGCTGTTTTTACGGGACAGGGGAAGGAAGTTGACAGTTGACAGTTATGTCCGAATTGACAATTGACAATGGACAATTGACAATTAATTGGAGGACGGACGTGTCCGCTTTTGGAATACATTGGTTTCAGCAAAGCGGAGCGGAGAAATCCACCACGTTGGAGTACCATTCAACCGCACAGGTTGTACATGCGACGTGGCGGGCGGCAGGTTGCCGCCCCTACATCGAAAATGTTTCGTTTCTTGTGAAATTTTGCGTGACTATCCTTATATTGTGTTCCAATAATGCGAAAAACGTGGTACATTACCGTAGGGGCGGCAATCTGCCGCCCGCCACGTTTCGAATAGAACCTGTGCGGTTGAATGGTACTACGCAATGTAGCGGCGATGATCCATCGCCAAGCAACGTGACGAATATAACTCGTGTGGATGAAAGAATCCACCCACCAGCGAAACCGTAGGGAACGGCCTATGTGCCGTTCCGGGAGCGCTGTGAATATAACCCGTGCGGATGAACGGAACCACCTACCGACGTATCCGTAGGGGCGG
>CAKTOB010000028.1 GCA_934589525.1 uncultured Oscillospiraceae bacterium
AGAATGTCTTTAAGCATTTGGTCCCGCTTGGCAAATGCCGCCGCCATCTGGGCATTTACGGGATATTCTTCTTTCAGATCCCTGGGAATGGTCAGCTTGCGTTTAAATTCCATGTTCATAGCTTGAACCTCTTTATATTTTCAAAGGATAGGTTCAGTATAGCGATTTTTTTGAAAAAAGCAAGGGACACCCGGCTTTCATGTGCGCTTTTTCCCTGAAAATCGGTCTATAAGAGTGAAGAACAAACACAACGAGGTGATTTCACATGGACGACAAGACAATAATCGGGTTGTACCTGAACCGGGACCAGGAGGCCATTCGCTGTACGGAGGCCCTTTACGGCCGGCGGCTGTTTTCCCTGGCACAGCGGATTTTGGAGAACGACCAGGATGCGGAAGAAAGCGTCAGCGATACCTATTGGCAGGCGTGGAATACCATCCCGCCCCAAAAGCCCCGGTATTTCTTTGCCTATCTTGCGAAAATCTGCCGGAACTTCGCCTTCAAAAAGCTGGACTGGAGAAATGCCGGAAAGCGGAAAGCGGAGATGGTGGCCCTGACCCAGGAGATGGGAAACTGCATTCCGGATGCCGCCCGACAAAACCAGCTGGAAGCCCGGGAACTGGGCAGACTCCTGGATGCGTTTCTGCGGCAGCAGACGGAAGAAAACCGGCTGGTATTTATCCGCCGGTTTTGGTATGGGGATACCATCGGGGAAATTGCGGCCCGGTATGGCATCGGGGAAAGCGCCGTGCGGATGCGGCTGAATCGGACAAAGGACAAGCTGTCGGCGTATCTTACAAAGGAGGGCATTCAGGTATGAACGGAAAAGACATGCTGCAAGGGCTTCAGTATATCGGGGACGATTTGGTGGAAGCAGGGGAATTTGGCCTTTTTCCGGCGGCCCGGAAGAAGAGCGCCCAGCGGCCCCGGCGGCCCTGGCTGGTGGCGGCCCTGATTTTGCTGGCCCTGGCACTGGTGGGCTGCGGAGCCGCCTATGTGCTGAATATGGAAAAGGTGCGCATTGACGTGGGAACGGCCCAGCGAGATTATGCGCTGGTGGACGGGGTCTATGTAAAGGAACCCCACGAGGTCAACACCACCACCCTGACCCTGGCGGGGCTGAAAGGGGAGAATGCCTACCGGGCCTGTGCCGACTTCTATGCTTTTAAGGAAGAATATACCGCCCAGGGGGAACAAATGGCCCAGAGCGGCACATTGCCGGAGGGCTTTTGGGAAAACTATGCCGATGTGATGGATGCCAAGGCCCGGGAAACCGCCCAGCAGTACGGACTCAAGCCAGAGGGACAGCTGCTGGCATTCCGCACGGCCCGAAACCTCTGCGATGCCCTGGGGGTGGAGCGTTTTGCCCGGGAAAATCCGGAGATCAGCGTGAATATTGGCGGGGGCAGCTGCTATGACACGGGGAATTTCTGGTTGAATCTGGATCTGGTTTTCCCGGAGGGGAAAGGCTATGCAGTCCTCAACAGCCCCGGCACGCTCCGCTGGAACCGGAAGGACTGCTTCAGCCGGGACTATCGGGCATTGACGGACAGCGGGGACTGGGTGGAGAAAAACTACACCACCGCCTCCGGCAGCCAGGTGTTACTCCTTTATTCTCCCACCCAGGAGACAGGCTTTGTGATCTGTGACCGGGGAGAGGCTCTGATGACCCTGGAATTCAACGCCAACATAGAATATCTCAGCGAGGAGGGCGGTGTGGTGTCCTCCGAGCTGGTACGCATGACGGACAGACAGCTGGAACTGGTGGCGGATGCGGTGGATTTTTCCATTCATCCCAAAACGCCCACCCAGGCGGATGTGGAAGCCCAGAAAGCGATTTCCCGGGAGGCCACCCAGAACGGCTATACCCTGACCCTTAAAAACGTGGAAACCGATGGCTATGTTCTGCGGGTCCTTCTGTCCCTGGCAGCCCCGGAGGGGACGGAGCTTCCCACGGATGGAAACCTGGTGTTTGACCAATGGAATTTGCGGGATGGACAGGGTAAAACCTTCGATGACGGCATTTTCTTCACTGGAAAGCGGGAGGACGGGGACGGAAAAAGCTGGACAACGGATCTGATGCTGACCCAGAACTGTGTGCTTTCAGGGACGGATGAACCCTTTGCCGCCGGAACCTCCTGGGAGCTGTATATGAGGGATTTTGTGTATTCCGATTGGTCCGCGGAAACCGGTGCGGTTCGGGAGACCCTGGCAGAGGGGGAATGGCTGATCCCCATTTCCTTTGACGGTGAAAACGGGGATTACCGGGAACTGGAACTGGTACAAAAGCCCATCACGATGAAAGCCTCCACTGGCTGGGATGAAACCGGAAAAGACGTGCTAGAGTCCTTCCCGGTGACTTCTGTCAAGCTGCGCCGCAACTGCATCCTCCTGACGGCGGATGTGGGGGAGAAAACCTATGCTGATTTCTTCTGGCTCGGCTCTACCGGTACCAAGGCGGTCCTGAAAGACGGCACCGAGGTGGAGGTTTTGAATCGGGATTTTACGAAACCCCTTGACCTGGACAGTGTAGACTACATTCTCTTTGCCGACGGCACCAAGCTGCCGGTTCCGACACCGTAAACCTAAGGAAACTCTGAATAAATCGTCTGCGGCTGAGCGGCGAATCTTTTGCCCCCAGACTGCGGTTTGAAAAATGGGAAATACACAAAGTATTCCCTCATTTTCCAAACCTTGCCTGGAGCCAAAATCTTTCGCCGTCAGCTCTTGCCAATTTAATCAGAGCTTCCCTAAGAAAAGAAAAAGCTGCCCCGGAGGGAACACAAGCGTTCCATTCCGGGGCAGTTTTTTGGTGCGACTGGGCCTATAAGCCGGGTTCTGTTTTGACAGCCATCTATCTAGCCCTGCGATCGCTCGCAGGGTCAAGCCACCTCTTGGGGACGGCCGGGCAAGCCTATTGTCCCCCACACGGTGTTGCTCCGGATAGAGTTTACATCATAAAACCCATGTTGCCATGGGCTGGGTGCGCTCTTACCGCACCTTTTCACCCTTGCTGACGGCTTGAAACCGGCCAGCGGTATCTCTCTGTTGCACTTGTCCTGGGGTCACCCCCGGCAGGCGTTACCTGTTATCCTCGCCCTATGGAGCCCGGACTTTCCTCATCTGGGACCTTTCGGTACCCATCCGCGGCTGTCCAGCCCAGTCGCCAGGTTATTGTACTCTAAGAATGGACAATTGTCAAACATCTTGCAAAATCTTTTCCGGTGGGATATACTAATAACCATAGTATTGAAAAAAGGCGGGTATCGCTATGGATGCTTTTGAAAACTATTTTGCAGGACTTAGGAATAAGTCCATTGCCGTTTTGGGCCTGGGGGTCAGCAACCGGCCCCTGGTGCGGCTGCTGCTGGAATTCGGCTGCCAGGTAACGGGCTGTGACAAAACCCCCCGGGAGCAGCTGGACGAGGAAGTGCTGGAGCTGGAAAAGCTGGGCTGCAAGCTTCATGTAGGCCCTGACTACTTAGAGGGGGTTCAGGCGGAGATCTTGTTCCGCACCCCCGGTATGCACCCCAACAATCCGGCCATTGAGGCCCTGCGGCAGCGGGGGGCTCAGGTGACTTCGGAAATGGAAGTGTTTTTTGAGGTCTGCCCCTGCAACCTCATTGCCGTCACCGGCTCTGACGGAAAAACCACCACCACCACCCTGGTCAGCGAAATGCTGAAAGCCTCCGGGAAAACCGTGTGGCTGGGGGGCAATATCGGCACGCCCCTGCTGCCCCTGTGCCGCCGGATGAAGAAAGAGGACTTTGCGGTGGTGGAGCTGAGCTCCTTCCAGCTCATGGACATGCGCCGCAGTCCCCAGCGCGCCCTCATCACCAATCTGGCCCCCAACCATCTGGATATTCACAAGGATATGGAAGAATATGTGGAGTCCAAAAAGAACATCTACCGGTTCCAGGATGAAACCGGGATGCTTGTGCTGAATGCCGACAATGCCATTACCGCCGCCCTCCGGGGCAACGGAGAGACCCGGTTCTTTTCCAGAAAGCAGAAAACCAACTGCGTCTGGGAAGAAAACGGCGTGATTTACCGCCGGGGGGAGCCGCTGCTGGAAACCAAGGAGATCCTCATTCCCGGCACCCACAATATTGAAAACTACATGGCGGCCATTGCCCTGGTGGAAGGCCTGGCCACCGACGATGCCATCCGGCAGGTGGCTAAAAACTTTGGCGGGGTGGAGCATCGCATTGAGCTGGTGCGGGTGAAAGACGGGGTCCGGTATTACAATGACTCCATTGCCTCCTCTCCCAGCCGAACCATTGCGGGTCTGCGAAGCTTCCCGGAAAAGGTGCTCCTCATTGCGGGGGGCTACGACAAGCACATTCCCTATGACGTTCTGGGTCCGGAAATCTGCGCCCATGTGAAAAAGCTGTTTTTAGGCGGTGCCACCGGCCCCAAAATTCGGGCGGCAGTGGAAAACGCACCGGAATACCGGCCCGGTATGCCGGAAATTGTGGACTGCGCTGACTTTACCCAGGCCACTCTGGCGGCGGCCCAGGCGGCGGAGCCCGGGGATGTGGTGCTCATGAGCCCCGCCAGTGCGGCCTTTGACCAGTTTAAGAACTTTATGGTTCGGGGCCAATACTTCAAGAAACTTGTAAAGGAGCTGTAAGCCATGGAATGGACTCGGATCTCCCAGGGAATGCGGAAAGTGCTGCCCCTGAAACGCTGCGGCGCCGTGATCGTGGCGGCGGGCTCCGCTTCCCGGATGGGGGGCATTGATAAGGTCATGGCCCCCCTGGGGGGCGAACCCATGATCGTCAAAACCGTCAGGGCCTTTCAGAACTGCGAGGCCGTTGGGGAAATCGTGGTGGTCACGAGACAGGATCTGGTGGCCCCTATTCAGGAGCTGTGCCGGGAGATGGACAAGGTGCGGGCGGTGGTGACCGGTGGGTCCAGCCGTCAGGAGTCGGTGTGGCTGGGGCTGAACGCTTTTTCCGGAAAAATCCAGCTGGCGGCAGTCCACGATGGGGCCCGGCCCCTCATTTCCTGGGAGCTCATTGACAGGACCGTCCGGGCCGCCAACAGCTACGGAGCGGCGGCACCGGCCATTCCCGTGAAGGATACCATTAAGGTAGAGCGCAGCGGCCTGGTGGAGTCCACGCCGGACAGAAGCCGCCTCCGGGCGGTGCAGACCCCCCAGGTCTTTGACTTTGACCTGCTGCGGGGGGCCCTGCAAAAGGCCCGGGAGGATGGGGCAGAGGTAACGGACGACTGCTCCGCTGTGGAACGGCTGGGGATGAAGATCCGGCTGGTAGAGGGGGAGGAGCGGAACCTGAAGGTCACCACCCCCCTGGATTTGAAAATCGCGGAACTGCTATTGGAGGAAAAGCCATGAGAATTGGACACGGTTATGATGTACACGCCCTGGTTCCCGGCCGGGACCTGATCCTGGGCGGGGTGAAGATCCCCTATGAGCTGGGGCTGGAGGGCCACAGTGACGCGGACGTGCTGCTCCACGCCGTGATGGATGCCCTTCTGGGGGCCGCGGGCCTGGGGGACATCGGCCTTCACTTCCCGGATACGGATCTGCGCTACAAGGGGGCGGATTCCGGAAAGCTATTGGAATGCGTGGGCGAAAAAATCCGCGCCGCAGGCTTCCGGGTGGGGAACATCGATGTGACCATGATCGCCCAGCGGCCCAAGCTCCGGCCCTACATTGACACCATGAAGGAAAACATTGCCGCCCGCCTTTCTATTGAGCCGGGCCGGGTCAACGTCAAGGCCACCACGGAAGAGCACCTGGGCTTTACCGGGGAAGGCCGGGGCATGGCCTGCCATGCAGTGTGTCTGCTGGAAGAAAAATAAGACAATATGACAAGAAAAACCTCCTGTGCATAGAATGGGCACGGGAGGTTTTGCCGTATGAAACAGTATATGATTTCCTTCCGCTCGGTGACCTATGCCCAGCGGGGGGAGCGAAGCTTGACAAGAGGGGGCTTTTCCTGCACCGTCAGCAGGACGCCCAAATGGATGGAGCAGCAGGGCTGCGGCTATGGCGTTCTTCTGCGGACGGAGAACATCCATGCCGCCATGGAGATCCTGCTTCGGGAGGGCATCGCCTGGCGAAAGGTCTATGTCCGCCAGGGCGGCACCTACCGGGAGCTGGGCCTATGATCTACCTGGACAATGGGGCCACATCCTTCCCCAAGCCCAGGGAAGTGATCTGCGCCGTGACCAGGGCCCTGGAGCAGGGGGCCAATCCGGGGCGAGGGGGCCACGGCCCCGCCATGGCTGCCGCCAACATGGTCTATGAATGCCGGGAGCGGGCGGCAGGGCTCTTTTCCTGTAAGCCGGAGCAGGTGGTGCTGACGGGCAGCTGCACCCAGGGGCTCAACATGGCCATTGAGAGCCTTGTAAGCCCGGGGGACCGGGTGCTGGTTTCTGGCTTTGAGCACAATGCGGTGATGCGGCCCCTGTACGCCCGGAACTGCCGGGTGCGCATCGCCGGGCGGCAGCTTTTTTGCTGGGAGGAGCTGCTGGAAAGCTTTCGCCGGGAACTGCGGCAGGGGGTGGACGTGGCGGTATTCACCCATGTATCCAATGTGTTCGGCTACATCCTGCCGGTGGAGACCATGGCACAGCTTTGCCGGGAGGCGGGCGTTCCCTTTATTCTGGACGCGGCCCAGTCCGCCGGGTGTCTGCCGGTGGATTTTGGAGCCTTGGGGGCAGATTTTATCGCCATGCCGGGCCACAAGGGGCTGCTGGGGCCCCAGGGCACGGGGCTGCTGCTGTGCGCCCAGCCGGGAACGCCTCTGATTTTCGGCGGCACCGGAAGCCGGTCCCGGGCCAAGACCATGCCGGAGGAGCTGCCGGAGCGGCTGGAAGCCGGGACCTTGAACGTTCCCGGTGCCGCCGGACTGGCGGCGGGGATGGAATTGGTAGAGCGGCTGGGCACCGAGAACATTTTCCGCCGGGGCCACAGCCAGGTGGGTGTCTGCGCCCGGGGGCTGGAAGAGCTGGGCTATAGGGTCTATTCCGGCCCCCACCAGGCCATGACCCTGTCCTTCCGGGGAAAGGGCGACTGCGAGGAGCTGGCGGCCTACCTAGGCTCCAAAGGCATCGCCCTGCGTGCAGGGCTCCACTGCGCCCCCCTGGCCCACGAAAGCGCCGGAACCCTGGAAACCGGCACCCTGCGGGCAAGCTTCGGCCACGACGCGGACCCCTTCCAGACCCGGGCGCTGCTGCGGGCCCTGGGGGGAAACGGATAAGACACACTGTCCGTTCCTCTGAAATGTGGATTTTTTATTCGATACTTGAATATTGATAAAGAATGTGATATTCTGAGCGGGAAGAATATCCCAACAGGAAGTGCGTCCAACGGCAGATGCTTGCCGTTGGCAGGAAAGTCGGGTGAGAAGCCCGCGCGGTCCCGCCGCTGTGTGCATGAACACATGGATCATGTGCTCTTGGCTGCTCCAATTCGCCATTGGATTTTTTCTGAGAAGGCGGAGCAGCGAATGCAAGCCAGAAAGCCTGCTTCCTGTTTCCCCAGTGTTCACGTGGAGATGAATCTGCCTGGGGCAAGGGGCCCTTTTTATGGGGCCGAATGCATGATGGATCGGGGAAGGGAACATTGTCTGCTGCTGTAAAAGTGGACGGCAGGCGGTTTCTTTCCTTCTTTTAGGGAAAGGGAGTTCTTTGGGGAGCAGAAAAAATAGAAAGAAGGTTATTCGTATGAATCAAAACTCCCTGAAAAAATTCCTTTGCCTGCTGCTTACCCTGACGGCGTTGCTGGGCCTGGCAGCCTGCGGGAATGGAAACAACGCCGCGGCAACCACTGCGGCGGCCCAGACAACACAGCCGGAGACGGTTGCGGAAACTACGGCAGAGACCACTGAGGAAACACAGGCTGCGCCTACCACCATTACGCTGACGGATAATGTCGGCCGTGAGGTGGAGCTGCCTTACCCGGTGGAGACCTGCGCGGTGGCGCTGCGCTATACCAATGAGCTGATCCGTGCCTGCGGTGCCATTGACAAGGTTATCGCGGTGGACCTGAATACGGCCCAGGACCGGGAGTATTGGGGAATGTTTGACCCCGATGAGGTGATCGGCAAGGGCCAGCGGGAGCTGGACTACGAGAAGATCATCTCCCTGAATCCCCAGGTCCTGATCCTGCCCTCCAACGGCAGCTATGAGGAAGCCATCGAAAACCTGACTCCCTTTGGAATCAAGGTATTTGTGATTTCCGGCTACGATACGGATGATTTTGCCAACCAGTGTGACAATATCGGCAAGATGTTTGGTGTGGAAGAGTCTGCGCAGCGGTTTAAGAATTACTTCCTGGACAAGCTGGATTATATTGACAAGCAGCTGGCAGGTGTGCCGGAGCGTACTTACTACTGCGAATCCAACAAGGATTATTCCGCCGTGCTGCCTGGCAATACGTTCTATCGGATGTTTGAGCTGGCCCACGGGAAAAACATCTTTGCACAGGATGCGGATACCATCAACGCCAAAGAGGTTGACCCGGAAGAAGTGCTGAAGCGGAACCCGGATGTGATCATTAAGGTCATCACCCCCGATGCGGCGCGGGCCGGAACCGGACTATATGAGCCTCCCACGAAGGAGCAGTTCCAGCAGTGCTATGCGAACATTCTGGCCCGTCCCGGTTGGAAGGATATTGCTGCTGTTCAGAACGATGACATCTACTTCATGACGCAGTTCAGCCATGGCGGCGCCTGCAAGCTGGTGGGTACCATGTATGCGGCAAAGTGGCTGTACCCTGATCTGCTGCCTGATCTGGATCCGGATGAAGTGTTCCGCGCCTGGATGGAGGACTTCCAGGGCTTCAAGAACGTGGAAGGCCACTTCTGGTCTGGATCTGAACTGCACGCGTGAGTAGAAAAATGAGAGCGCGGCAGTCCGGTGCGGCTGGACTGCTGGAGCAATATGAAGCCGGACAGGCAAAAAACGTTGCCGTGATTTTGGCCGGTGTGGTGCTCATGTTGGCCCTGGCCGTGATTTTTGCGGCACTGGGCGCTACGGATACTTCTCCTGTGGACATTCTGCGAACCGTGGGCTGCCTGCTTCAGGGCAAGGAGTTGACAACACCGCAGATGGTCATTTTGCGGCTGCGACTGCCACGGGTGGTGATGGCGATGCTGGCGGGGGCGGGGCTTTCGGTCTCCGGTGCCGCTATGCAGGGCATTACCCGGAATCCGCTGGTGAGCCCCTTTACAATTGGTGTTTCCAATGCGGCGGCCTTCGGCGCATCACTGTCTATCGTGTTTGGCTGGGGTATACTGCCAGGGACAGAGACTGGAACGGTCATAACGGCTTCCATGCTGGCCTTTGCCTCCGCAGCGCTGGTATATCTGGTGTCTCTGCGGGCGGGGCTGGGGCCGGAAAGCCTGGTGCTGACGGGAATAGCCATCAACTATCTGTTCAGCGCGGCTACTTCACTGATCCAGTATTTTGCAGATGAACACAAACTGGCAGCGGCGGTGGCCTGGGCTTTTGGCTCGTTTAACGGTGTTCAGTGGCGGGAGGTTGCGACTACGGCGGTCGCGGTGCTGGTTACCGGCGTGGCACTCTTCTTCTGTGCCCCGTCCCTGGACTTGCTGTCCTCCGGCGATGACGAGGTCGCAAGCTCTATGGGGATTAACCCCAAACGTGTGCGTGTCCTGGCAGGAGCTCTTTCAGTCATTTCCACGGCAGCGATCATCAGTTTTACAGGTGTCATTGGATTCATCGGTTTGGCGGGGCCCCATATTGCGCGGCTGCTTCTTGGAAGCGGACACCGCAATTTGATTCCTTTTTCCGCAGTGGTTGGGGCGATCCTGACGCTCGCGGCAGATACGATCGGACGGCTGATCCTTGCCCCGATTTTGATCCCTGTCGGTATTGTGGTTTCGTTCCTTGGTGTGCCGATTTTTGTCAACCTGATTCTGACACGCTGGAAAGGAGGGGCCTGAATGCCGCTAACAGTGGAAAACCTGTGCTACAGCTATGGAAAGCACAATGTCCTACAGGACATTTCCTTTACACTTCCTTCCGGTACATTTCTGGCTCTGCTTGGTCCGAATGGAACCGGAAAAACAACTCTGCTGAAGGCAATCGGGATGCTATCGCCGCCAAAATCCGGAAAATGTATCTGGAACGGACAGGACCTGGTAAAAATGGGCTCCGTTCAACGAGCCAAGCAGGTGGCTTATCTGCCGCAGAGCACCCATGTTCCATTTCCGATGAAGGCGCTGGACCTGGTGCTCCTTGGCAGATCTCCATACACCTCTTTCGCGCCGAAACGCGCGGACAGAGAAGAGGCGGTTCGGGCGCTGGAGATTCTGGGACTGGAAGACCTGGCGTTCCGGGATGTATCCCGCCTTAGCGGCGGCGAACGACAGCAGATTCTTCTGGCACGGGCATTGGTTCAGAAGCCCCAGTTGCTGCTGCTGGATGAACCCACAAGCAGCCTGGATCTGAAGAATCAGCTGCGAACTATGCGAATGGTCCAGAAGCTGTGCCGTGAAGAGGGACTTACTGCCATTACGGCAATTCATGACCTGAATCTGGCCACACTGTTTTGCAATCATTTTCTGATGCTTCAAAACAGTGTCCTATTTGCGTATGGCGGCGAAGAGGTACTGACGCCGGAAAACATTCAGGCCGTGTATAGTGTACCCGTCCATATTTATAATATGGACAACAGAAATTTTGTAATGCCTGTTCTTTAAAATCTTTCAGCCGAAAAGCGGCTGAGATCCCCTAATGCTCCCCTTTGCCGCCCTGCTGACCGCAGGGCGGCATTTCTGCATTGCACAGGGGATGAGAAACGGGGGCTGCGAGATTTGATCTTGACAGGCGGACAGAAATTTTACATTTGCCCGAAGAATCGCCCCCCGGCGGTAAAATCTGGTTTTTCGGGGGAAAACCGGAAAGTGCCGGGGAATAAAAGAACAAAAATGCAAAATCATCGGAATGGGCGGGGAAAGCTTCCAATAAATTTATGCAGAATATCACTTGCCAACCGGGGGCTTTTCCGCTATAATAGACCAGATAATAGGTAAGTATACCATAGGTAATTGTGCTGTCTAAAAAAGTTGACATAAAAGAGGGTTCTAGGATGGAAGCATTGCACAGTCTTCTGCAGCAGATCATGCGCATGCAATGGACCGATTATCTGGACATTGCGGTGGTTGCGTTTTTAATATATCGAATACTCCCCCTGCTCCGAACGCCCAGTACCATCAGGGTGGCCCGGGCGGTGCTGGTGGTGGTGGTGGTGGCGGCGCTGACGGATGTGATGCATCTCTACGCCCTGCGCTTCATCGTCAATCAGTTCCTGTCCATCGGCCTTCTGGCCCTGGTGGTGCTCTTCCAGCCGGAGCTGCGCCGGATGCTGGACCATTTGGGAAGCGTCCGCCTCCGGGGGCTTTTCGGCGGGGTCAAGCCTGTGGCGGAAATGGATATGGTCATTTCCCAGACCGTGGCGGCCTGCGACTGCATGAGCCGGGAAAAGGTGGGGGCGCTGATCGTCTTTACCCGGGAGGCTCGGCTTGACGATTATGTAAAAACCGGCACCACCATTGACGGCCTGGTTTCGGAGCAATTGATCCGGAACATCTTCTTCCCCAAGGCGGCCCTTCATGACGGGGCCATGATTATCCGGGACGGGAAGGTCAAGGCCGCAGGCTGCGTGCTGCCCCTGTCCACCAGCGACCGGCTGGCGGCGGACCTGGGCACCCGGCACCGGGCCGGTGTGGGCATGAGCGAAAACAGCGACGCCGTGGTGGTCATCGTCTCCGAGGAGACCGGCACCATTTCCGTGGCGGTGGGCGGTATGCTCAAGCGGCATCTGGCCCCCAAAACCCTGGAAAAGCTGCTGCAAAACACCCTGTGCCCCGACCAGACGGAGACACTGAATCAGAATTTCGGGCAGGCTCTGAAGCAGAAGCTGCTGAAGAAAAAGGAGGGCCGGGATCATGAAGCGTAAAATCGGTTCGGTCGTTTTGTCCGTTGCCTGTGCCTTTGCCCTGTGGCTGTATGTGATCACCGCCGTGAGCCCCGGCTCTACGGATACCTACTATAATATCCCCATCGTGTGGGAAGGGGAGTCGGTGCTGAACGAACGGGGGCTCATGGTCACGGCGGTTTCCTCCAATACGGTGAATCTGCGGCTGTCCGGCAACCGTTCGGATTTGAGCAAGGTCAATTCCGGCAATATTACCATCAAAGCGGACCTTTCCAAAATCTACGAGCCGGGGACGCAAATTCCCCTGACCTATACAAGCCCCACCTTCCCCGGTGACGTGGCCAGCAACGCCTTCGTCATCGAGTCCAAGGAGCCGGACAGCATTTATATCACCGTGGTCAAGCGGGTCAGCAAGTCCGTGCCCGTGGAAGTGGTCTGGGTGGGCACCACCGCTGAGGGCTTCATGATCGACCGGGAGAACAAGACCCTGGACCATCCGGAGGTCACGGTGACGGGCCCCGAGTCCGTGGTCAATACCATTGCCAAGGCCACCATTACCGTGGACCTGGACGGACGGCGGGAATCCATTAGCGAAACCTATAATTACACCCTTTGCGACGACCAGGGGGAACCTGTGGATGCCAAGCTCATTACCACGGATGTGGAGCAGATCCGGCTGGATGTGACCATCCGGGCGGTCAAAGATCTGCGGCTGACCTACACCCTGAACCCCGGCGGCGGGGCCAATGCCGAAAACACCACGGTGAAGCTCAGCGCCGAGACCATCCGGGTCTCCGGCAGCGAGGCGGCCCTGGAAAACCTGGGGGACACCCTGTCCATCGGCAGCATCAACCTGGCGGACATTACAAGAGACACCACCCTGACCTTTGGCGTGGCGCTGCCGGAGGGCATCACCAATCTGACCGGCGTCAATGAGGTCACGGCGGAGGTCACCTTCCATGGCCTGGCCACCAAGGAAATGACCGTGGCCCAGATCGAGGCCGTCAACGTCCCTGAGGGATTGGAAGTGGAGCTGATCACGGAAAAGCTCACCGTCACCCTCCGGGGCCCCACGGAGCAGATTTCCAAGGTAACGCCGGAAGATGTCACCGCCATTGCGGACTTTACCGGCGCGGAGGTGGGCACCTCCACCTTTAAGACCAGCCTGCGGCTTGCCGAGGGCTTTGAGAATCTGGGGACCCTCAAAACAGAGAGCGTCTCCGCCAAGATCCAAAAGAAATGAGCGGAAGGAGATCATGACCATGGTTAAAAGCATGACCGGCTACGGCCGGGCAGTGGAAACGGTCAATGGCCGGGAATTTACCGTGGAGGTACGCAGCGTCAACAACCGGTATCTGGACTGCACGGTGAAGCTGCCCAGAGGCCTTTCCTTCGGAGAGGACGCGGTCAAACAGGCGGTGAAGGCCAGAATCACCCGGGGCAAGGTGGACGTATTCGTGTCCGTCCGTTCCGAGGGGGCCCAGGATACCACCGTCAGCCTGAACAAGCCCATGGTGGAGGGCTATATTGCCGCCATGGAGCAGATGAAGCGGGACTATGGCCTTTCGGGGGACATTACCGTTGCCATGGTGGCGGCCCTTCCCGAGGCCTTCCTGCTGGACAAACCTCAGGTGGATGAAGAGCAGCTGCTGAAGGATTTCCTCAGCGTGACAGACAAGGCCTTGGGGGCCTTCGATGCCATGCGCCGGGTGGAGGGCCAGGCCCTGGAGCAGGACCTGCGCTCCAGAGGGAGCACGGTGCTCTCATTGGTGGAGCAAGTAGAGGGCGGCAGCGCCCAGACCGTGACGGATTATCGGCTGCGGCTGGAAAACAAGCTCAAGGAGGTCTTGGCCAGTACCTCCATTGATGAAAGCCGCATCCTCACCGAGGCGGCCATCTTTGCCGACAAGGTGGCGGTGGATGAAGAAACCGTCCGCCTGCGCAGCCACCTGAACCAGATGAACACCATGCTGGAAACCGGCGAGCCCATCGGCCGGAAGCTGGATTTCCTGTTACAGGAGATGAACCGGGAGGCCAACACCATCGGCTCCAAGTGTACGGACGTAAGGCTTGCGAAAGTGGTGGTGGAGATCAAGGCCGAGCTGGAAAAGATCAGGGAACAGACCCAGAACATCGAGTAAGGAGGGGCCATGAAGCTCATCAACATCGGTTTTGGAAGTATGCTGGCAGCCGGACGGGTGCTGGCCATTCTGAGCCCGGATTCCGCCCCCATCAAGCGCATTATGCAGGAGGCCAAGGACCGGGGCATGCTGATCGACGCCTCCTACGGCAGAAAGACCCAAAGTGTAATTCTCATGGATACGGACCATGTGATTTTATCCGCCCTGTCCTGCGAGACCCTGACGGCCCGATGGATGGGAAACCAGGGGGCGGAACAAGAGGAGAGAGAGTAAGTGGGAAAGCTGATTGTGATTTCCGGTGCCTCCGGCGTGGGAAAGGGCACTGTTGTGAAGGCCATGATGGCCCGGCGGCAGGACCTGTTCTTTTCCGTGTCCGCCACCACCCGGCCCCCCAGGCCCGGGGAAGTGGACGGCAGGGACTATTATTTCGTCACCCGGGAAACCTTCGAGGCCATGATCGCCCGGGGAGAGATGCTGGAATATGACGAGCACGCAAAGAACTATTACGGCACCCCCAAGGCCCAGGTAGAGGAAAAACGGAAAATGGGCCATGTGCTGCTGGATATTGAGCCCAACGGTGCAAAGAATGTGAAAAACAATTACCCGGAGGCGGTGCTGGTATTCATCATGCCCCCTTCCGTGGAGGAGCTGGAGCGGCGGCTCCGGGGCCGGAACGACACCCCTGAGGACCAGATCACCATCCGCATGGAGCGGGCCAAATGGGAGATGGACCAGCGGGTCTGGTATGACCATGTGGTGGTCAATGACGACGCGGAGCGCTGCGCCCAGGAAATTCTGGCCCTCATCGATCAATAAACCCATTCATTTATTATAAACGAGTTTCTATTTTATTGGAGGAATTAGAATGCTGTATCCACCTGTTGCTGATTTGCTGACCAAAGTTGAAAGCCGTTATTTGCTGGTCAATCTGGTAGCCCACCGGGCCCGTCAGATCGCCGCGGAGGCCGAGGAATTCCATGAGGACCTGCCCGAGAAGCCTGTGACCCTGGCCATCCAGGAAGTGGCCGACGGCAAGCTCAGTGCTTCCGTCAAGGAAGAGTACAAGAAGTAAGAGACCCCGGTGGGGACGGGAGGAACAAAGTATGATTGCCGGAATTGCCGTATCCGCGGCAACCTTTGCCATTGATAAGCTCTATTCCTACCGAATCCCCCAGGGGATGGACTTGCGGCCCGGGTGCAGGGTCCAGGTCCCCTTCGGCCGGGGCAATACCGATGCCGAGGGCATTGTGGTGACCATCTCCCAAGGACCGGAGGAAAAGCTGAAAACCGTTATACGGGCACTGGATGAAGATCCTGTGCTGACCCCTTTGCAGCTGCGTCTGGCGGCCTTTCTGCGGGAACGGTATTTCTGCTCGTTTTACGATGCTGCCCGGGCAATGCTGCCCGGGGGTCTGTGGTTTCGGGGGGAAGATACCTACAGTCTTACCGAAGACCGAAGCTGGGAGACGGCCAGCATTAAAAAAGAAGGGGCCCTGCTGATTTTGCAGACCCTGCGGGATCTGGGCGGTGCGTGCCGGGAACCGGCCCTTAGCGCTTGTATCCCGGAGGAGGAGAAACGGCAGGAGGTTTTGCGCTATCTTGCCCGAAAGAAATGGATCACGGCTCAAAAGGAGCTGCTGCAAAAGACCCGGGACAAAACCCAGCGGATGGTTTTGCTGGCGGTCCCCGCAGAACAGGCCATGGACTATGCCGAAAGCCGCCCCAAAAGCGCTGCCATGCAGAAAAACGTGCTGCGGCTGCTGTGCGGGGTGGGCGTTGCCAGTGTAAAGGATGTTTGCTATTACACGGGCGCCTCCACCCAGACCGTCGGAAGACTTGAGAAGCTGGGCTATGTGACCTTTCAGGAAAAACCGGTGCTGCGGTGCCGGGAAATCCCCAAAAACCCGGTGGAAAAGCCGCTGGTTCTGAATCCGGAGCAGCAGGAATGCCTGGAAGGGCTTCTTGCCCAGGCTGACCGTGAAAAGCCCGGGGTGGCCCTGCTCTACGGCGTCACCGGCTCCGGTAAGACATCGGTCTATATTAAGCTCATTGAAGACACCCTGGCCCGGGGCAAAAGCGCCATTTTAATGGTGCCGGAAATCGCTCTGACTCCCCAGCTCCTGGGGCTGCTGGCGGCCTGGTTTGACAGCCAGGTGGCGGTGCTCCATTCCAGCCTGTCCGCGGGAGAGCGGTATGACCAGTGGAAACGGGTCCGTCAGGGCCAGGCCCGGGTCATTGTGGGCACCCGCTCGGCGGTGTTCGCCCCCTGCGAAAACCTGGGTCTCGTGATCCTGGACGAGGAGCAGGAGCATTCCTACAAGTCGGAAAATTCCCCCCGGTATGCCGCCAAAGAGGTGGCCATGTGGCGGGGGGTCAAAGAGGGGGCCCTGGTGCTGCTGGGCTCCGCCACCCCCTCGGTTGAAAGTATGTATCGGGCCCGGCAGGGGGAATATACCCTGTACCGGCTCCAAAACCGCTACAACGGCCGACCTCTTCCGGAGGTCACCATTGTGGATATGCGGGAAGAATTAAAGCTGGGCAACGACGGCTGCCTGAGCTACCCTTTGCGCCAGGCCCTCTGCGAAACGGTGGAGGCGGGCAAGCAGGCCATTTTGCTGCTGAACCGCCGGGGCAACGCCCGGGCCTTGGTGTGCGTGGACTGCGGGGAGGCCCCGGAGTGCCCCAGGTGCAGCGAACGGCTGACCTATCACAGTGCCAACCGGCGGCTCATGTGCCATTACTGCGGCTTTTCCATGCCGGTGCCGGACCGGTGCCCCAAATGCGGCGGGCCCTTGAAAACTCTGGGCTCCGGCACCCAGCGGGTGCAACAGGAGCTGGCGGAGCTGTTTCCCGATGTGCCCGTGGCCCGGATGGATGCGGACACCGTCAGCGCCGCCAATCCCCATGAGGCCATTTTGGGAAGATTCCGGGCAGGGGAGCAAAAAATTTTGCTTGGCACCCAGATGGTGGCCAAGGGCTTGGATTTGCCCAATGTGACGTTGGTCGGCGTATTGGACGGAGACCTGAGCCTGTTCACCGGAGGCTTCCGGGCAGGGGAGACCACCTTTGATATGCTGACCCAGGTGGTGGGCCGGGCAGGCCGGGGGGATTTCCCGGGCCGGGCCATGATCCAGACCATGTCCCCCAACCACGAGCTCATCCGCATGGCGGCAGACCAGGACTATGACCGGTTCTACGAGCTGGAAATCCGCCTGCGGCAGATCCAGAACGCCCCGCCCTTCCTGGATTCGGTGATCGCCGCCTTTCAGGGCGAGCGGGAAGAACAGGTGCTTTTGGGAGCGGTCAAATTCCGGGACAGCTTGTTGGCCCTGCAAAAAAGCGGCTCCTTTGGCACCTTTGCCATGGAGTGCCTGGGACCGGCCCCCAGCCCGGTGCCCAAAATCAACTATCAGTATCGCTATCGACTGACCATCCGTTGCCGCCTGGACAAGGCCGCCCGGGGGGCTCTGGCCTATGTGCTGGGGGCCTTCGGAAAAGACAGCAAAATGCGGGGCGTCAGCGCCTTTTTAGATGTAAACGGATTTGAATTGTAAGGAGAGAAATCATGGGACTGAGGAAGATTCTGACGGTTCAGGAGCCTTGTCTGCACAAGGTCTGCCGTCCGGTAGAAAAATTTGACGGGAAGCTTCATAAGCTTCTGGACGATATGAAGGAAACCCTGCTGGATGCCAACGGTGTTGGCCTGGCGGCCCCCCAGGTGGGCATTCTCCGCCGGGTGGTGGTGATAGACATTGGCGATGAGATTCTGGAGCTGGTAAATCCGGAGCTGCTGGAAACCAGCGGCGAGCAGGAAGGGGCCGAGGGCTGCCTCAGCGTTCCCGGGAAATACGGCCTGGTGAAGCGACCCAACTTTGCCAAGGTCCGGGCCCAGGACCGGGACGGCAACTGGTTTGAGGCCGAGGGCGAAGAACTGATCGCCCGGTGCTTCTGCCATGAGCTGGACCATCTGGACGGCATCGTTTACACCGAGGTCATGGAGCGCTACCTTACCGAGGATGAACTGAACGGGGAGGACTAAGCATGCGGGTGGTATTTATGGGCACGCCGGACATTGCGGCGACTTGCCTGAAACAAATCCTGGCCGACGGCTTTGACGTGGTGGGCGTTTACACCCAGCCGGACCGCCCCAAGGGCCGGGGCATGAAGCTTACCGCTTCCCCGGTGAAGGAAACCGCTCTTGCCGCCGGGATCCCCGTATTTCAGCCGGAATCCTTCCGGGAGGAAGAGGCGGTGGAGACCCTGCGGCAGCTGCGGCCGGACATCTGCGCCGTGGTGGCCTACGGCCGGATTCTCCCCCAGAAGGTGCTGGATGTGCCGAAGCTTGGCTGCATCAATATTCACGCCAGCATTCTGCCCCGGTATCGGGGTTCCGCGCCCTACCAGTGGGCGGTGCTGGACGGCCTGAAGGAAACCGGTGTGACCGCCATGTATTTGCAGCGGGAAATGGATGCCGGTGACATTATCGACGTTTCCAAAACCCCCATCGGGGAAAACGAGACCGCGGGAGAGCTGTTAGACCGTCTGGCGGTGCTGGGTGCGGCGCTTCTGAGCAAGACCCTGACGAGATTTTCCCAAGGTCCGGTGGAGGGCACCAAGCAGGACGAAAGCCAGGTGAGCTTCGCCCCCATGCTGGATAAATCCATGTGCCCCATTGACTGGAACAAAACCGCCCAGCAGGTCCATGACCATGTCCGGGGCTTGCAGCCTTGGCCCGTGGCCACCATGGAGCTGAAGGGCCAGCCCTTCAAGGTCCATGAGACCCGGGTGGTCTCCGGCTCCGGCACTCCGGGTCAGGTGCTGGGCCTGACCAAAACCGGCCTGGTCATTGCCTGCGGTGAGGGTGCTGTGGAGATCCGAAGTCTGCAAGCCCAGGGGGGCAAGCGCATGAACACGCCGGACTACTTCCGGGGCCATCCCCTGGAGGGCTGATGGCTGCCCGGGAAACGGCGCTGAATGCGCTGATCACCTGTAGACGGCAGTCCGGCTGGAGCAATGCGGTTTTAAAGCAGACCATTGCCCGGGACAAACTGGATTCCCGGGAAGCGGCCCTGGCCACCCGGCTTTGCTACGGCGTGGTCCAGAACCGGGGACGGCTGGATTTTTACCTCCGGCAATTGCTCACCGGATCCCTAAAAAAGCTCCACCCGGCGGTCCGGGATATTCTCCACATGGGGCTGTATCAAATCTACGACATGGACAAAATTCCCGACAGTGCCGCCGTCAATGAGTCCGTGACCCTGGCGAGAAAATACGGGGCCCCGGGCAGCGACCGGCTGGTAAACGCAGTTCTGCGCAATGCCGTCCGCACCAAGGGAACGCTGCAAGAGCCCACGTCTTATGAAGACCGCTACAGCCACCCGGCGGAGTTGGTTTCTCTGCTGAAAACCGCTCTGCCCAAGGGCACCCTGGAAGGGGTACTGAAAGCCAATAATGAGGCCCCCAAAACCGTCATCCAGGTCAACACTCTGAAAACCAACGGGCCTGCTCTTTTAGAGCAGCTCCGCCGGGAAGGGGTGGAGGCGGCGCCTCACGGCTGGATGCCGGAGTGCCTGGTGCTGGGCAGCACCGGAAGCCTTGAAAAGCTTCCCTCTTTTCAGCAGGGCCTCTTTTACGTCCAGGACCCCGCCAGCCGCCTGAGCGTCCGGTGCGCCGGACTGCAAGAGGGCTTCCGGGTGCTGGACTGCTGCGCCGCCCCCGGGGGCAAGAGCTTTGCCGCCGCCATGGCCATGGAAGGAGCGGGCAGCATTTGCTCCTGTGACATCCATCCCCATAAAATCCAATTGATTGAAAACGGTGCCGCCCGGTTGGGGATCGAAATCCTACAGGCCCGGCTCCAGGACGCTTCGGAGTTTGTGCCGGAGTGGGAAGGGGCCATGGATGCGGTGCTGGTAGATGCTCCCTGTTCCGGCCTGGGCATCATCCGGAAAAAGCCGGATATTCGCTACCGGGATCTAAAAGAGAATGAAGCCTTACCGGCCCTACAGAAGAAGATTCTTGCAAACCAGGCCCGGTATGTAAAAAAAGGCGGGGTGCTGCTCTACTCCACCTGTACCCTGCTCCCCAGAGAGAATCAGGACGTGGTAGAGGACTTTTTGAGGACGCATCCGGAATTTTTCCTGGAAAAGCTGGAGCTCCCGAATATTTTTCCGGAGAACGCCACCGGCATGCTGACACTTTTACCGGGACAGTGGGATACCGACGGGTTCTTTATTTCCAAAATGCGGAGGCAACTATGAACATCAAATCCATGACCCTGCAGGAAATGACCGGCCTGTTCCGGGACCTGGGCCAGCCCGCCTTTCGGGCAAAGCAGGTCTATAGCTGGCTCCACAAGGGCGTTCGCAGCTATGAGGAAATGACCAACCTGCCCAAAAGCCTCCGGGAGACCCTGGAGCGGGACTATCCCATTCTGGCCCCCCGGGTGGTTCGGAAGCAGGAGTCCCAGCGGGACGGCACCATCAAATATCTGTGGGAGCTGTCTGACGGCAACTGCGTGGAGACCGTTTTCATGCGCTATCACTACGGCAACACCGTGTGCATTTCCACGGAGGTGGGCTGCCGCATGGGCTGCGCCTTCTGTGCCTCCACCTTGGGCGGCCTGGTGCGGCGGTTGGAGCCCTCGGAAATGCTTGATCAGGTGCTCTTTACCCAAGTGGATTCCGGCATGCCCATTTCTCATATTGTGCTCATGGGCATCGGAGAGCCCCTGGATAACTTTGACAACGTCATGCGTTTTTTGGAGCTGGTCAACAGCCCCGAGGGCATGAATATTTCCATGCGGCATATCAGCCTGTCCACCTGCGGCCTGGTGCCGAAGATCGATGAGCTGGCCCGGCGGAATTTGCAGCTGACCCTGTCCGTCTCTCTCCACGCACCCAATGACGGCATTCGGGACCGGATCATGCCGGTGAACAAGGCCTATCCCAGCCAGGAGCTGATCGAGGCCTGCCGCCGGTATTACGATGCTACCTCCCGGCGGATTTCCTTTGAGTACGCCATGATTTCCGGGGTCAATGACAGCCGGGAGAACGCCAAAGAATTACTGCGGCGGATGAAAGGGCTTCCCTGTCACTTTAATCTGATTCCCTTGAACCATGTAGAGGAAAGCCCCTTAAAGCCCAGCTCCCGGGAGGCGGTGGCCCTGTTCCAGAAAACCTTGGAGGATGGGGGGATTCCCGCCACGGTCCGAAGAACGCTGGGCGGGGATATTGACGCTTCCTGCGGGCAGCTGAGAAGAAAGTACACGAAGAACAAAGAAACAGAAAAATAGAACCGTAAAAAGAGAGGTGCAAACCATGCAAAGCTGGGGCCTGACGGACCAGGGGTGTGTCCGCAAACAGAATCAGGATGCCTTTCATATTGAAAAACTGGGACGGGGAAGCCTGCTGTGCGTGGTCTGCGACGGCATGGGGGGCGCCAAGTCCGGCAACATTGCCAGCTCTCTGGCGGTGGATGTGTTCGTCCAGGAGGTCAAGCGCAGCTGGTCTGCCGGGGCCGACTGGGACAAGTGCGACATGATCCTCCGCAGCGCCGTGAAGCTGGCCAACTTCACGGTCTATGACCAGGCCAACCAGTTTGAGGAGTTTGACGGCATGGGCACCACCCTGGTGGCGGCCCTGGTCCGCAAGAACCAGGTGTCCATTGTCAACGTGGGGGACAGCCGGTGCTACGCCATTTCCTCCGGCTCCATCCGTCAGGTCACCAAGGACCATTCCGTGGTGCAGATGATGGTGGACCGGGGAGAGCTGACACCGGAAACCGCCAAAACCTTTCCCGGGAAGAACCTCATCACCCGGGCGGTGGGCACGGAGCCTACTATTTTATGTGACCTTTACCGTCAGGAGCTGGGCAAGGGCAGCTATCTGCTGCTGTGCTCCGACGGCCTGAGCAATATGCTGGACGACCAGGAGATCCTCTTCGAGGTGGTCCACGGGGTCAACAAACAAAAATGCTGCAAGCGGCTGCTGGACATAGCAAAGCTCCGGGGTTCCCCCGACAATGTGACCAGCATCCTGGTGTCGATATGACCGGTTAGAAAGGAGCGGCAATATGAATCAATATATTGGACGGCTGCTGGACGATCGGTACGAGGTCCTGGAGGTCATCGGCACCGGCGGTATGGCAGTTGTATATAAGGCTTTGGATCACCGGCTGAACCGGCAGGTGGCCATTAAGATTTTAAAAGACGAATTTTCCGGAGATGAAGAATTCCGCCGCCGGTTCCGGGCGGAGGGAGAGGCCGTGGCCATGCTGAGCCACCCCAATATCGTCCAGGTCTATGACGTTTCCTCTTCCAACGCGGCAAACTACATCGTCATGGAGCTGATCGACGGCATCTCCTTAAAACAATATATGGAGGTCAAGGGCGTTCTCAATTGGAAGGAGACATTGCATTTTGCCATGCAGATCGCCCGGGGCCTGGAACACGCCCACAGCCGGGGCATCGTCCACCGGGACATCAAGCCCCACAACGTTATGGTGCTGAAGGACGGCAGCGTGAAGGTCATGGACTTCGGCATCGCCCGGGTCATGAGCAAAAGCAACACCCTGACCAAGGAGGCCCTGGGCTCCGTTCACTATATTTCCCCGGAGCAGGCCAAGGGCGGCTATACGGACAGCCGGTCCGATATTTACTCTCTCAGCGTTGTGATGTACGAAATGATGACCGGCCGGCCTCCCTTTGACGGGGAATCCCCGGTGGCCGTGGCCATCCAGCACATCAACGGCGGTGCCCCCAGACCCTCCAGCCTGAATCCCAATATTCCTGTGGGCCTGGAGCAGATCATCTTAAAGGGCATGGCCCTGGACCCCAAGGACCGGTACGCCTCGGCAACGGAAATGATCCAGGATATGGAGGAGTTCCGGAAGAACCCCACCATGGATTTCCACTATCAGGCCTCTGCCCCCGCGGAGCATCCCATTGCCATCCGGGGTATGCCTCAGACCTATCCCAAGTCCACCGCGGAGCGGGTGGCGGCCTCCCGGTCCGCCAATTCCCAGGTCCGCACGGGAAACACCGGCAGAGTCCCGGCCCAGCCGGGGCAGCAGCCTCCCCGCCGCCCGGCAGCCACGGCAGACACGGGCCGCCGCCAGAGCAACACCCAGAGCACCGAGGCGGTGCGGCGGGCGGCCATGCAGCGCAAACGGGAGGAGCAGCGCAAGCGGGAGGAGCGGAACCGGATCGCCACCATTGCGGTGATCACCTGTAGTGTGGTGGCGGTGCTGGCCATCGGTGCCTTCCTCATTGCCGTATTCAACGGGGCCCTTCTGAATAAAGACAAGGACCTGGTGGAGGTGCCCTACCTGATCGGCGTGGATTATTCCGATGAGCTCATCAGCAAATACTCGGATTTCAGCATCCGATTCCAGCCCCAGCAATATGACGACACCTATAAAAAGGGCCAAATCATGGCCCAGGAACCGGCGGGAGGCAGCAAGGTCTCCAAGGGAACGGAAATCGTCATCACCGTGAGCCTGGGGGAGGAGCCCACGGTAAAGGTCATGGAGGACCTGGTAGGCGTCAGCCTGGAAGAGGCCCGCTCCTATCTGACGGGACAGAAGTTTGTGCCCCTGATCCGTCAGGAGGCCAGTGACACGGTGGAGGCGGGAAAGGTCATCCGCACGGACCCCGCCAGCGGCACCCAACTGACAGACGGCCAGACCATCAGCGTCTGGGTCAGCACCGGTCCCCAGAACGTGGCCATGCCCAATGTGGTGGATATGAGCCGGGAGGCGGCCCTGGAAATGCTTGGGAAACTTCGGGACATCCAGGTCACGGAAAAGTCAGAGGCCAGTGCCTATGTGCAAAAGGGCAATGTAACAAGAACGGACCCCAAGGTGGGTTCTGTCCTTACCGCCGGACAGACCGTCACGGTTTATGTCAGTTCCGGACCGGAAACTGCCGTCATGCCAAATGTGGTGGGTATTTACTCGGAAACCGCCACCCGGCAGCTGACGGAGCTGGGCTTTACCAATGTCCGCACGGAGACCGCCAAAAGCGACCGGCCCAAGGGGGAAGTGGTCTACCAGTCCGTGAAAAAGGATACGGTGCTGAAATTCGGGGAGGAGATCCTGCTCCGGCTGTCGGACGGCAGCGGCACCGGTGAAAGCACCGCCACCACCGCCGCCCCCACCGAGGCGATCACCCAGCCCACAGCCCCCAAGGAGACCACCGTGGCCGTCCGCTTCACCGTACCCAACCGGGAGGAGAGCTATCTATTGACCATTTTGCAGGACGGCATCGCCATTGTGGAGGACCAGCGCATCCCCGCCGGGGTGACGGATTACACCGTGGAGCTCACCGGCAGCGGCACCAAGGAATATGACCTGTACGTCAACGGAGAAAAATACCTGACCCAGAGAGTGACATTTGATGGCTGAAAAAACAGAAACCGGCAGAATTATCCGCTCCCTCAGCGGCTTTTATGAGGTCCGCCTCCCCCGGGGGGTGCTGACCTGCAAGGCCCGGGGCATCCTGCGCAAGGGCGGCCAGACCCCTTTGACAGGGGACCTGGTAGAGGTGACACGGCAGGGGGAAAAGGGCATGGTAGAGGCCATTCTTCCCAGAAAGAACAGCTTCGTCCGCCCGGCGGTGGCCAATGTGGACGGCCTGGTGATTTTCGCCGCCAACGTCAACCCCATCACCGAGCCCTTCCTTATTGACCGGGTGGCGGCCATTGCGGGCAACAAGGGCGTGGAGTGCATCCTCTGCGTCAACAAAACGGACTTGGACCAGGCCCTGGACCTGTGCCGCATCTACACCCAGGCAGGCTTCCGGGTGGTTCCCACCAGCGCCCAGACCGGGGCCGGGGTGGAGGAACTGCGGCAGGCGTTGCAGGGAAAGCTCACAGCCTTTACGGGAAATTCCGGCGTGGGCAAAAGCAGCATCCTCAATCGACTGCTGCCGGAGCTGGCCCTGCCTACGGGGGAGGTTTCCGAAAAGCTGGGCCGTGGCCGCCATACCACCCGGCACGTGGAACTCTTTACCCTGGATCCCGAGACCTTCGTCATGGACACCCCCGGCTTTTCCTCTTTTGATACGGACCAGATGGACGTGATCTTAAAGGAGAACCTGCAATACGCCTTCCCGGACTTTGCCCCCTATTTGGGAGACTGTCAGTTCCACGACTGCTCCCACCGGAAAGAACCGGGCTGCGCCGTCCGCGCCGCCGCAGAGCAAGGCCGCATCCAGCCCACCCGCTACGACAGCTACCTCCGCCTTTACGAAAAGGCCGCCCAGTATAAAGAATGGGAACATAAATGACCGAACCCCCGTGCCTGAAACAATGGGCACGGGGCGTTCTTTTGAAATGCCCGAAATTTTTATCTGAATGCCCAAAAATACGGAGTAAAATTTGTAAAAACTTCTGAAAAAACACTTGACAAATGGCCATGGAGATGGTATCATATCTCAGGTTGTGCGGGGAAACTGCGCACAACGATGCGATGATGCAGGAGATTGCGCCGAAGGGCGGTAACTTCTGCGGAGTATGTCCGGTCATCGGGCGGCTGAACTGCTTCTGTTTCGCTGGCGTATATCGCCGGGGCGGAAGAATGGTCGGCGCTTGTCGGCCAATTTTCATGGCCCGAAGTGATACGCACGGAAGCGTGAACGAAATGCAGTTCGACCGTACCCAGACAACTACGCAAACTGAGTACGTTACATCAAGGAGGAAAACACAACATGGCAAACCAGATGATCCGCATTCGGCTGAAGGCTTATGATCACCAGCTGATCGACTCCAGCGCGGCAAAGATCGTTGAAACCGCTAAGCGCAACGGCGCCCAGGTTTCCGGCCCCATCCCCCTGCCCACCAAGAAGGAAGTCGTTACCATCCTTCGGGCTGTCCACAAGTACAAGGATAGCCGTGAGCAGTTTGAGCGCAGAACCCACAAGAGACTGATCGATATCCTCAACCCCAACCAGAAGACCATCGAGGCCCTCATGAGCCTGGACCTTCCCGCTGGCGTTGAGATAGAGATAAAGCTGTAAGAAGCTGACATTCTATCAGCCCTTACCGCTGCCCGCACTGTCTGGCATCGGGCGGACGGGTCATGTTGGCGGCGCGCTCACGCGTCTGTCAACCAATAACCTAAAAAAGGAGAAACTCAACCATGAAAAAAGCAATCATCGGCAAAAAAGTGGGCATGACCCAGATCTTCGATGAGAGCGGCAAGGTCATCCCTGTTACCGTTGTGGAAGCAGGTCCCTGCGTTGTCACTCAGAAGAAGACCGTTGAGACCGACGGCTACACCGCCGTCCAGCTCGGCTTTGGCGACATCAAGGAGCACAAGCTGAGCAAGCCTGAGGCAGGCCACCTGAAGAAGGCTGGCGTTGCCCCCAAGAAGTACCTGAAGGAGTTCAAGCTGGAAGGCGCTGCTGACATGAACGTCGGCGACGAAGTCAAGGCTGACACCTTCACTGCCGGCGACAAGATCGACGTGACCGGCATCACCAAGGGCCACGGCTACCAGGGCGTTGTAAAGCGCTACGGCGCCGGACGTACCCCCATGACCCACGGCGGCGGCCCTGTTCACCGTCACGCCGGTTCTATGGGTGCTTCCTCTCACCAGTCCCGTATTTTCCCGGGTAAGATCGGCGCCGGCCAGATGGGCTGCGAGCAGGTCACCATCGAGAATCTGGACGTTGTGAAGGTTGACGCAGAGCTGAACATGATCGTTATCCGCGGCGCCATCCCCGGCCCCAAGGGCGGTCTTGTTTACATCCGCAACACCGTCAAGAACAACCGCGTCAAGAACGTGGAGACCGGCATCAGCAAGAACCCGCAGAAGGCTTCCGGCAGAAATCCCCAGAAGGCTTCCGCAAGAGGCTAAGGAAAGGAGATCTTAAATCATGCTTAAGACGAATGTTTACAATATGTCCGGCAAGCTGGTTGGCGAGATCGAACTGCCCGAAGCTGTGTTTGGCATTGATCCCAACGGCGCTGTTGTCCACGAAGTGGTCAAGAACCACCTGGCAAACCTGCGGCAGGGCACTCAGAGCGCTCTGACCCGCGCTGAGGTTTCCGGCGGCGGCCGCAAGCCCTGGAAGCAGAAGGGCACCGGTCGGGCTCGTCAGGGCTCTACCCGCGCTCCCCAGTGGACCCACGGCGGTATCGTTTTCGCTCCCAAGCCCCGGGATTACAGCTACACCCTGAATAAGAAGGCCAAGCGGCTGGCTCTCAAGAGCGTTCTGTCCGCCAAGGCCAACGAGCAGGCTGTGGTCGTCATCGACGAGATCAAGATGGAAGCTCCCAAGACCAAGGAATTCGCTGCGTTCCTGAAGGCTGTGGGCTGCACCTCCAAGACCCTGGTCGTTACCGCTGCTCCTGACCAGAACGTTGTCCGTTCCGGCCGGAACATCGCCGGCTGCGAAGTTACCTTCGCCAACCTGCTGAACACCTACGACGTGCTGCACGCCGATAAGCTGGTTGTCGATCAGGCTGCACTCCAGAAGATCCAGGAGGTATTCGCGTAATGAAGAACGTTTATGACATCATCAGAAGACCCGTTATCACCGAGCAGTCCATGGAGGCTGTGGCTGATAAGAAGTACGTCTTCATGGTAGACGTTGACGCCAACAAGACCGAGATCAAGGCTGCCGTTGAGCAGGTCTTCGGTGTGAAGGTCGCCAAGGTCAACACCATTCGGATGCAGGGCAAGGTCAAGCGCACCGGCGCTTACCCCGCCGGCAAGCGGGCAGCCTACAAGAAGGCTGTTGTCACCCTGACCGCTGACTCCAAGACCATCGAGTTCTTCGAAGGCATGGTCTAAACCAATCTCAATAAAGGAGAGAAACGCAAATGGCTATTAAAACTTTTAAGCCTTATACCCCGTCCCGCAGAAACATGACCGTTTCCGCTTTCGACGGCGTAGATAAGAAGGCAAAACCTGAGCGTAGCCTGGTTGAGAGCCTCAAGAAGAATGCAGGTCGCAACAGCTATGGTCACATCACCGTCCGCCATCGCGGCGGCGGCAACAAGCGGAAGTACCGTGTAATCGACTTCAAGCGCCAGAAGCTGGATATGCCCGCTACTGTGCAGCGCATTGAGTACGACCCCAACCGGTCCGCTTTCATCGCCCTCATCAAGTACGAAGACGAGACCCTGAGCTACATCCTGGCTCCCTACGGCCTGAAGGCCGGGGACAAGGTCGTCTCCTCCGCTTCCGCTGACATCAAGCCCGGCAACTGCCTGCCCATCGCCAACATTCCCGTGGGTACTGTGATCCACAATGTGGAGCTGCAGCCCGGCCACGGCGCTCAGCTGGTCCGCTCCGCCGGTACCGCTGCCCAGCTGATGGCTAAGGAAGGCGAGCTGGCCCAGGTCAGACTGCCCTCCGGCGAAGTTCGCTACGTTCGGATGAACTGCACCGCCTGCATCGGTCAGGTTGGCAACCTGGATCATGAGAATGTCCACGTCGGCAAGGCCGGCCGTACCCGTCACATGGGTATCCGTCCCACCGTCCGTGGCTCCGTCATGAACCCCAATGACCATCCTCACGGCGGCGGCGAGGGCCGCGCTCCTGTCGGACGCCCCGGCCCTGTCACTCCTTGGGGCAAGCCTGCTCTGGGTTATAAGACCCGGAAGGGCAAGAATCCCACCAACAAGTTCATCATCAAGCGCAGAAACAGCAAGTAAGGAGGAAATGAAATGAGCAGAAGTATCAAAAAGGGCCCTTTCGTAGCTCCTGAGCTGTACAAGCGCGTTGAAGAGCTGAACAAGGCCGGTGAAAAGAAGGTTCTGAAGACCTGGTCCAGAGCCTCCACCATTTTCCCCTCCTTCGTTGGTCACACCATCGCCGTTCACGACGGTCGGAAGCATGTTCCCGTCTATATCACTGAGGATATGGTCGGCCACAAGCTGGGCGAGTTCGTTCCTACCAGAACCTTCCGGGGCCACTCTGGCAGCAAGACCGCCAATTCCAAGTAAGGAGGTACGAAAATGGAAGCATTTGCACATGTAAAGTACGTCCGGATGTCTCCCCGTAAGGTGAAGCTGGTTTGCGACATGATCCGGGGCCAGGACGTCAAGACCGCTGCCGCGTACCTGAGCCAGACCTCTAAGGCCGCTTGCGAGCCCATGGCCAAGCTGCTGAAGAGCGCCGTGGCAAACGCCGAGCACAACCACGAAATGAACGCTGAGAACCTGTACGTTTCCACTGCGATCGCTAACCCCGGCCCCATCCTGAAGCGCGGCCGCATCGCATCCCGTCGTGGTTTCGTTCGGATCAATAAGAGAACCACTCACATCACCATCGGTGTGAGCGAGAAGGCTTAATCAGGAGGTAGCTATGGGACAGAAAGTTAATC
>CAKTOB010000029.1 GCA_934589525.1 uncultured Oscillospiraceae bacterium
TTCTTATCATCTGCCATTTGCAAACCTCCTTTTCGTGGCATGAAAAAAGCCAGTCCGCAGACTGGCCGGGTGGAAGTAACCTCCCTTCATGGTTTTATATATGAAAACGCCGCCCGTTGTCCTGTTGGGCGGCGTTTTACACGCAATACTGTTCTTGATATTTTTTGTTAAATCATGTAGAATCAATTCGAGGTGATAATATGCTTGTTTTTATTGACGAGAGCGGAAAACCACATCCAAATAATGCAACACTTAAACCTGTCCTCTGTTGTGTTTGTATAAAAGAAAATGATATCCGAGAAATTACGCAAAAAGTGTATGCACTAAAGAATCGATATTTTGGTTCTAATGACGAAATTAAGTCTACCGATTTAATCAGCCGAAGAACAATAAAGAATAATGTCAGAAAGAATATCGATTTTGTTAATGACTTTGTGGGCATAGCTTGTAGTTATGATATAAAGGTGTTTTCAATAATAATGAAACGCCCTACAACGGCTATGACTATTAGTCCCAGCCACTTGCCCAAGCAATATTATCTCCTGCTTAAACGTGTAGAATACTTTTGTGAAAACTACAATCATGATAAAGCGATGCTTATTTTTGATAATGTTAATCCGACTGAGGATGCACGGGTAGCGCTTGGCATCAATAACTTTTTATATAAGAGCAGCCTTGGACGCCAGTTTGATCGAATTCTAGAGATGCCACTGTTTGTAAATTCATCAATTACGCCTGCAATTCAAATTGCAGATTTTTTTGCAGGAATAGTCCGCCATTACAATAACAGTATTTTGGATCACAGCAAAACACTTACCGATTCATTTGAGATGTGGATAGATGGATTATATCAAAAAGTCTTTAGTAAAACAGAAGACCTGGTTCAAAGAGATGCGGGTTTTACCGAATATGGTTTTTATGATATGGGAGATAATTTCTAACCATAATATCCCCATTGACTTCCAATGAATAATAGCATATAATATATAGAGAACAGCTAGTTACCCTGTTGAGGGTTGCATTATGTTCTGAAAAAGAGCGGTGAGTGAACCTCACCGCTCTTTTATATTTCACAGTAATAGGAATAGAATAAAAACCCTGCCTACAATTTATAAACTACTGATTAGAATAAAAACCTCTTGCTGACTGCCAGCAAACCATTGATATATCTGCGTTTTCTGAAATCCTATAATTACACTCCGACCAAAAAATGAACACCACCTGACAGGTGGTGTTCATTTTTTGCCCTGTGACAGGATTCGAACTCATCTAAATGTCAAATGCCGGTGGCATTGGACAGCAAACCTCCGACCCCGGGGGCGCCATCGTGGTACATTCGAATTTGTAACGAACAAAACAAGAAACGAATGTCATTCCGACCGCAGGAATGTGAGTCGAGGAATCTACTCAAGCAGCAAGTTTTATTTTGTGTTGGTTCCTTCTCCAACGTGGTGGATTCCTCCACTCCGCTGACGCTCAAGGCCTGAATGACAATGAGGTTACGTTTCTACGGATTCGCCCATTGTTTATGCAACATTTTGCGCCGCCCCGCCGCCCTCATCAGTCTCGCCCACGGGGCGAGCCAGCTTCCCCACGGGGGAAGCTTTTGTACCGTGTCATGCGGCACACCGCTTAAATCTTACGTTGTTATATCCGAAACGTCCCCCAGAACGGCACACAGGCCGTTCCCTACGGTTTCGCTGATGGGGATATTCTTCAACCGATGCAGTCCAAAAACGTTCGTTTTTTGTTCCCTTCTGTTGAAACTGGCAACATCCGTTACACCAATAACTGTCAACTGTCATGTTCACTTGTTATTTATTTGTGGACAAATGCCCGTCTGTATGATACAATGTTCCGGCGACTTGTATTATAGAGAGGAAGAAATCTGTGGAAACCATCACGACCGTAAATGCGGCGGTGAACAACTTTGTATGGGGTGTTCCCGCCATGATCTGTATTGTGGGCGTGGGCCTGTGGCTCAGCGTTCAGACGAAATTCATCCAGTTCCGCCGGTTCGGCACCTCCATGCGGGAGACCTTCGGCAAAATGTTTCACCGGACCGATGCCACCCAAGGGGCGGTGACCCCCTTCCAGGCGGTGTGTACCGCCCTGGCGGCCACGGTAGGCACCGGCAATATTGCGGGCGTCGCCGGGGCCATTGCCATCGGCGGCCCCGGGGCGGTGTTCTGGATGTGGTGCAGCGCCCTGCTGGGCATGTGTACCAAGTTTGTGGAGGTCACTCTCGCCGTCCGGTTCCGGGAGAAAAACCGGGAGGGCGACTGGGTGGGAGGCCCCATGTATTACATCAAAAACGGACTGCCGAAGAAGTGGCATTTTCTGGCGGTGCTCTACGCCATTCTGGGCATGCTGACGGTCTTCGGCACCGGCAACGCCACCCAGGTCAACGCCATCATCACCGCCGTGGACACGGCCATTTTGAACTTCCACCAGATGGGTGCCCGGCAAATGGCCAGCCTGAACCTGGTCATTGGCATTCTGATTGCCCTGACCGTGGCCCTGGTGCTGGTGGGGGGGCTCAAGCGCATCGGCAACGTGGCGGAAAAACTGGTGCCCTTTATGGCGCTCGTGTATGTGCTCATGGCCCTGGGGGTGCTGGTGCTGAACCTGAACCGGGTGCCGGATGTTTTGGCTTCCATCGTCAAAGGGGCCTTCTCCCCTTCCGCCGTCACCGGCGGCGCGGTGGGCAGCATGTTCCTGTGCATGAAAAAGGGCGTGTCCCGGGGCATCTTCTCCAACGAGGCGGGCCTGGGCACCGGCTCCATTGCCCACGCGGCTTCCGATGTGGATGACCCCATCCGGCAGGGCTACTTCGGCATTTTCGAGGTCTTTGCAGACACCATCATCATCTGCTCCATGACCGCCTTCGTCATCCTGGTCTCCGGGGAGCACATCACCTACGGTGCCGCCGCCGGGGCGGAGCTGACCATCGGAGGCTTCACGGCGGTTTACGGTAGCTTGGCATCCCTCTTGGCGGCGGTGGCCATGTGCTGCTTCGCCTTCTCCACCATCATCGGCTGGGGCCTTTACGGCACCCGATGCCTGGAATTTTTGGTGGGCAGCAAGGCAAACCGGGGCTTCATGATCGTCTATTCCTTTGTGGCCATCATCGGCGCCACGGTGGACCTGGGCCTTCTGTGGGACCTGTCCGAGACCTTTAACGGCATGATGGTGATCCCCAACCTCATTGCCCTGTTCCTGCTCTCCGGCACCATTGCGAAAATGGTCCGGGAAACAAAGATTTAAGATAAGCGCCTCTTCGGAGGCGCTTTTTTGCAGCTTAATGCCTAAGTTCCGGGGATAGAATCCCTTGACGAAGGTAACATAACAGCGTATAATAAAACCACGTCCGGCCCAGTCCGGCATTGCGGAAGAGAAAAGGAGCGGCCTTGGGCCGAGGAATGGCGTATGGGAAAAACGCAGCGTATTTTTGCCGCCCTCTGCGGTGCGGCGGCCCTGGTTCTGTGGGGCTTTGGCATTCGGCTGGGGCTGACTGCCCCGGGAAAAAGCCCGGTATTGCTAAGTATCGACCAAGGAGCCCAGGACCGGTGCCTGGATTTTGCCCGGTGCCTCCGGGAGGAGGATTTTGACGGTCTGTCCAAAACCCTCCTGGGAACCCCCCAGATCACCCAGTATGGCGGCGAAGAAGCCCTTGCCCAACGGATTTGGCAGGCCTATGTTTCCTCCATGGACTGCACTCTGGAGGGTGGGCTCTACGGCACCAACCAGGGCCTGGCCCAAAACATCACTCTGGAGGCCCTGGATTTAGAGGACCTGGGAAAGCAGCTGGAAAAAAAGGTGCCCCTGCTGCTCCAGGTCCGCATGGAAAAGGCCCAGGACATGGAAGAGCTCTACGACGGCAGGAACGGCTACCGGCAGGAGGTCATAGACCAGGTGCTGCTCCAGGCACTGGACGAAATACTGTCCCAGAAGCCCCAGACCCGGGAAACCACCTTGACCCTGCGGCTGTGCCGCAGCCGGGGCCAATGGCTGATTCAGCCCGAGGGGGACCTGATCCGCTTCCTCAGCGGAAATATTGCAGGAGCGTGAGCCTATGAAAAAAGACAGTATCCGCCGCCTGGGAGCCATCCTGGGCTGGCTTTTCAGTTTCTGCGCCGTGTGCCTGGTGCTGGGGCTGCTGGTGCTGGTGCCCAGCGGAAAAACCGGAGTCACCGGCAGCAAAACCATCGACACCGCCGGGCAGTTTGACACGGACCTCCACAACCTCCTGAGCGATGCGCTTTCCTCCGTCACCTCCGTCAAAAAACGGTATTGGATTGCTTCAAACGCCCCGGCCCCGGTGCCGGACCAAAGCTGCTATGGCTCCGCCGCCGACCCCAAGGAGCTGAAGGACCTGCTGGAACAGGCCCGGGATGTTTTAGAGGGCCAGACCTTTTATTTTGACCCGGAGTCCACGGAAATCCTGCCCGGCAGCGAAATTCAGTATTACTATGACGAAACCATCCTGGCCATCACCTGGAAGGAGGCCCACAAGAACATGGCCGTGACCTGTGCGGAAGTGAAGATCATGGACATCTCCCAGTTCCGACGGTATCTGGCAGGAGAGGAATTCGGCTGCGGCAAGCTGATGCTCTCCTCGGAAATGGCCGAGGCCGCCCATGCGGTGGTGGGCTGCTCCGCGGACTTCTACGGCTTCCGGCCCGACGGCGTCATGATTTTAGACGGCATCGCCCTCCGGGCCAACCGGGCCCTGCCGGACCTGTGCTTCATCAAAAAGAACGGGGACATGCTGCTCTACCGGGGCAACGACTTTTCCTCCGTGGAGTACGCCCAGCGCTTTGCCGATGAAAATGAAATCGTCTTCAGCTTTTCCTTCGGCCCGGTGCTGATTAAAGACGGCAAGCGCTGCGAGCGGTATGACTACCCCATCGGGGAGTTGGATCGGAATTACGCCCGGTCCGCCCTGTGCCAGCTGGGGACGCTCCACTACCTCTACACCGCCTGCAACCGGGAGCCCCCCTTCGGCTACACCCCGGACATCGGAGAGCTCACCACCATGCTCCTGGACATGGGTGTTCAGCAGGCCTACAACCTAGACGGCGGGCAGACCACCACCGTGGTGATGAACAACCAGGTGGTGAACACCGTCAACTACGGCAACCAGCGCAAAATCAGCGACATTCTCTATTTTGCCACCGCCAAACCATCGGGAGGTTGATCATGGATACCATTGCTTTTCTGATTGGTCCCTACAGCATCTATTGGAGCACCATCATGCTGGCTCTGGCCGGTGCCGTGGGGGTGCTGCTCTTCTGGTGCTTCTACCTGTGGGACGGCTCTGACCGGGCCGGAGCCTTTCTGCTGCCCCCTCTGGCCCTGGTGCTGGGTATACTGGGGGGACGAATGGCCCACTGGTATTTCCGGGCGGACACCTATGAGAGCTTCCTCTCCGCCATGACGGACTACTCTGTGGGAGGCTTTGCCCTGGTGGGCACCTTCCTGGGGGTGCTGCTGGCGGTGGGCCTTGTCTCCCTCCCCCGGAAGGGCAAGCATTTATTCCCCATGCTGGATGCCGCGGCCTTGGCAGGCTGCGGGGCCATCAGCCTGGGTCGGCTGTCCTGCTTCTGCAATTCCCTGGACCGGGGCCAGACCGTGGCCCCCGGGAGCCTGTTTTCAAGCCTCTTATTAAACCCCGCCACCGGCTCTCAGGAATACCGGCTTGCCACCTTCCTGCTGCAATCCATGGTCACGGCGGTCATCTTCCTGGGCCTTGCGGTGCTGTTTTTCTGGCAGCGGGGGGGCAGGCGGAAAAAGGACGGGGATCTGTTCTTCCTCTTCTGCCTCTACTACGGCGGCACCCAGGCGGTGCTGGATTCTACCCGGTATGATTCCCTGTTCTTCCGCAGCAACGGCTTTATCAGCGTGGTCCAGATCCTGGGTCTGCTGGCGGTCCTGGGGGTGCTGCTGGTGTTTACCCTGCGCTATTGCAAAACCGGCGGCTGGAAGCCCGGCATCCTGTGCTTCTGGGGAAGCACCCTGCTGCTTCTCTCCACAGCCGGATACATGGAATACTACGTCCAGCGCCACAGCGGCGAGGCGGCCTTTGCCTACAGCCTCATGTCCGCCGCCATGGCCCTGGTCCTGGCCCTGGGCACCGCCCTCTGGGTCATCACCCGCAAACGGGAGATCCCCAGAAGTCTGCCCACCATCTATCCAAAAGCAGATTGACAATTGTCAATTGGGATATTACTGTCAACTGGTTTCCCCAGTTTATCTGTAGTTTATCTTCCGCCTCTATAATTGGCCCCAATAAAATGGGAGGGATGGGCAGTGAAGGAACAACTGGAAAAAGGGTTTTATAACCTCTGCTGGGGTGCCGTCAGGCTATTTTATCCGAAAACCACGGCGGTGGGGCTGGAAAATCTGCCCCAGGAGCCTTCCATCATTGTGGGAAATCATTCCCAGGCCCACGGGCCCATTGTCAGTGAGCTGTACTTCCCCGGGAAGCGCTCCATCTGGTGTGCCGGGCAGATGATGGATACAGAAGAGCTGCCAGACTATGCCTATCACGACTTCTGGGACGAAAAACCCCGGTGGTGCAAGCCCTTTTTCCGGCTGCTGTCCTACATCATTGCCCCCTTTGCCGCCTGCGTCATGCGCTGCGGCGACACCATCGCCGTCTACCACGACACCCGGGTCATCGGCACCTTCCGGAACACCGTCAAAAAGCTGGAAAATGGGAACCACATCATTATTTTCCCGGAGCACAAGGAGGGCTACAACCAGATCCTCTGCAAATTCCAGGAGAATTTCGTAGACGTGGCCCGGCTTTACTACAAGCGCACGGGAAAGGAGCTCCAATTCGTTCCCATGTATCTGGCCCCCAGACTCCACAAATTCTATTTTGGAAAACCCATCCCCTTCCATGCCGATGCCCCCATTGCCCAGGAGCGCCGCCGGATCTGTCAGGCCCTGATGGACAGCATTACAGAACTGGCCCAGGAGCTGCCGGAGCACATCGTGGTGCCCTACCCCAACATTTCCAAGAAGGATTACCGAACCAACCACGCAACCGAGGCGATTTTATGAAACAACCTGTTGTAGACTACCGCACCTTCCGGCTCCGCAAGATCAACCGGCCGGAATTTTCCCACCTGAAGCTGCTGCTGGGCTGGCTGGTGTACTTTGCCTTTTATTTCCTCACAGAAAACCTGATTCCTGTGGAACGCTGCCACCTGATCCACAGCCCACTGGATGAGCTGATCCCGTTCAATGAGTTCTTCTTCATCCCCTACTGCTTCTGGTATCTGCTGATCGTCATCAGCCTGGGGTATTTTGCCCTGTATGACATTCCCAATTTCCGGAATTTGCAGATTTACATCATCATCACCCAGGTGGTGGCCATGACCGTCTACATCCTCTACCCCAGCTACCAGGACCTGCGGCCTACGGAATTTGTAATGGATAACTTCTTCACCCACCTGGCGGCCCTCATCTACCGGGCCGACACCCCCACCGGGGTGTGCCCTTCGCTGCATGTGGCCTATTCCCTGGGCATCGGCTCCTGCTGGCTCAAGGAAAAACAGGCCGGCAAGCTCTGGAAGGCCTTCGTGGTCTTTTCCGTCATCACCATCAGCCTGTCCACCGCCGTGGTCAAGCAGCACTCCGTCATCGACATCGCCGCCGCCCTGCCTCTGGGGCTGCTGGCAGAGATCCTGGTCTTCAAGAACTACTGGCTGGACAAATTCCGCAGCAGGAAGACAGCAAACCCCCAGTAATTTAAAACTCCCGAACAGCTTTTCAGGGCCGTTCGGGAGTTTTTCTGAATATTCAGGAGGTTCAGGCCAGGTCCTCGCCCAGCAGGTACTTCTTGGCAGGAGTCTTGCTCAGCAGGAAGCCCACCAGCAGGATCAGCAGCATATCCACCAGCATGTAAGCGGCGTTATACAGCGCGGAGTAGATCCAGGGGGTGGTCATGGTCATGTTGAAGAAGGTTTCGGGCATGTACTCGGCCCAGATGGTGGCGCCCACCACATAGTGGACCAGGAACCGGGCCACGCAGGCAACGATGGTAGCCAGATAGAACTTGCCCTTGAACAGGCCCGCCAGGCCCAGGACGGAGTAGGCAATGATGAAGTCGCCCAGGATGCTCTGCCAGCCGATGGCGATGCCGCCCTCAAACATGGTCTGCAGCAGGGAGTGGGCGAAGGCCACGATCATGCCCGGGCCAAAGCCCCAGCGGACGCAGAAAACGATGATGGGCAGCATGGCCAGATCCACGGAGCCGCCCCAGGGCATTTTGTACAGGGGCAGGAAGCTGAGGATCTCAGCCAGAGCGATGAGGATTGCGCCCTCGGTCAGAGCGCGGAGCTTTGCGTGAGAAGTTTGCATGGAATAGACCTCCAAAGAAAAAAATGCCGCATTGCAGCCTGTCCGGGTGCAATGCGACATAAAAAGGTCATGGTCCGCATCTTTCCCTCCGACGGTATTAACCGTATCAGGTTTAGCGGGTCAGGGCTCTCATCCCTATCTCAGCCGGTTTACCGGCCCCCCGAAGACGGCGCTATGCGATTGACTCTATTATACGCAATTGTCGCAATTTGTCAAGCCATTTCCAATGCAAGGGTTTTGCCGCCCAGAATGTGGAAGTGGAGATGGGGCACGGTCTGCCCCGCATCGGCGCCGCAGTTGGACACCACCCGGTAGCCGCCGGTCAGGTTTTCCGCCTGGGCGATCTTGGGGATGACTTCAAAAATATGGGCAACCACCGAGCTGTTTTCCTCATTAACGCCGTTGCAACCGGAAATATGGGTCTTGGGAATCACCAGAATATGGGTCGGGGCCTGGGGGGCAATGTCCCGAAAGGCAAAGACGGTCTCATCCTCATAGACCTTGGTAGAGGGGATCTCCCCGGCAACGATGCGGCAGAACAGACAATCCTTCATGTTAAAAACGCCTCCAAAGCATTAAAGTCCGAATACATGTACGCCCACCCGGCTGACGGTGGCCATGATGACCGCCGCCATCAGAACGCCGGTGGTCACAGATGCCACGGTTTTTTTCAGCCCCAGGTCCAGGAAGCTGGCCCCCAGGGTGCCGGTCCAGGCCCCGGTGCCGGGAATGGGCACACCCACAAACACCGTCAGCGCCGCCACCATGCCAAATCGCCCGTACTTCCCTCCGGCCAGCTTTCGCCCGGCCCGCTCGCCCTTGTCATGGAAGAACCGGCAGACCCCGCCGATACCGGGCTTGTCCAGCCCCCAAATCAGGACCTTCCGGGCAAAGAGATAAATGATGGGTACAGGGAGCATATTTCCGATGGCACAAATCGCAATGGCCCGCATGGTGGGGATCCCCATGCCGATGGCAATGGGCACCGCCGCCCGCAGCTCAATAAGGGGCACCATGGAAATCAAAAACACGGAAAGATATTTTTCAAACATTTTATCACCAATTACATCAGTTTCAAAGAACCTTTGTATTGTAGCACATTTCCCCCGGGGATGCAATGGCCGGAGTCTTAAATTACTGTTAAAAATACCGGGGCTGCCCCGGGTTCAATCTATGATTTCTCAACAAAAGGGGGCAGAAATCGCCCAATGCAGAGGCGGCAATCTGCCGCCCGCTGCGTTGAAAATACAACCTGTTGTGGATGAACGGAACCACGCATTGTAGCGGCGATGATTCATCGCCATAAAACGTCGCAAATACAACCCATGTGGTCAAAACGGAAGCATTCTCCAGGCCTGTCATCCCGAGGGAAAGCGAGTCGAGGGATCTTCGCAAGTGGCAAGCTTTACCTTGTGTTGGTTATTGTTGCTACTTGGGAAGATTCCTCCACTCCGCTTCGCTACGGTCGGAATGACGTACGTTTTTTGCTTTGATTGTAGCAGACACAAACGTACCACAATTCTGGCTTACGCCAGATGGCGGCCCGCTATTGGGGCGTGTTGACGGTTTTCAGATGGGCCCTAGGTAATATAACCAATAGGCATACCAAACCATAACCCATTACGGCTATAATTGACGACTCCATTCCAAATTCCCCGCCTGTTAACAAAAACGATTTTGAATCTAATACATAACTAAACAATGAATATGCATCAAATTCTATACCTATCCGCAAAATCCCACCACTGGTTATAATATTCCAAAGGGCGTGTACAATTGCACTATTCCAAATAGATTTTGTTTCGGAAGCAATAAGAGAAAACATTATTCCAACCATTGTGCCTGCTAAAACAACCAATGCGCAACTTAAAACATTAAAACCCATGCCGATAATATGTACAAAACCAAACAGGACAGATGGTACAATAATCGCTACCTTTTTATTGTACCTTTTTTCTATAGCGCTCATCATGATCCCTCGAAAGACCATTTCCTCAACAACACCTGCGCCAAATCCTGTAAAGAAAATTCCCGCTGATAACAATTCCAATATTGAATGAATATCAAGATCGTTCTTTTCAAAGGAACCAGGCACAAAGAATATATAAAATGCAATTATAATCAGAGGTAACAAAACCGCAACGGCACACCATTTCATTTCAATCCGAAAGGATGGTATATTATAATCGCTCATATCGCCTTTTATATATTTTTTACATAAGAGTCGAATTAAAAAATACGCAAAAACCACATACAACATTCCTGCTAATATATTAGCAATAAAAGGAGGAATTTTTACAAGTACTGCAATACTTGCAACCAACTGTGATAAAATTTGAGCAACAACTAATGCTAATAGACTTAGGATAATACTCAAAATCATTTTTCTTGTTTTCATGTTATGTATTCTCCTTACTGCTTGGGAAGAGCCCTCGACTCGTTGCAGCGGGACGGCAAAAAATAGGCCCGCAAAGTTGCGGGCCTACACGCTCAGGCAGTCTTTTTTTCTTTGATGACCACATAGCCATCTACCAGGTTGGCTTTTTCCAGGGTGCCCTCCACGGCGACCTGACGCTCCATCAGGTCTGTCAAGAGGATCACGCCGTCCTTCTGTTCGATGGTCATGACGTTTTTCATAATGATTTCATCCGGGGTCACGGAATTGCGGTAAACGGTAGAAAGGCACATAAGAATTCCTCCTTTTGTTTTCTTAGGAAACTCTGAATAAATCGTCTGCGGCTGAGCGGCGAATCTTTTGCCCCCAGTCTGCGGTTTGAAAAATGGGAAATATAGCGCAGCCGTTGCCAGCGCAAGCTGGCTTACGGATGCGGCATACCCCTTGCGGGTACACAAAGTATTCCCTCATTTTCCAAACCTTGCCTGGAGCCAAAATCTTTCGCCGTCAGCTCTTGCCGATTGAATCAGAGCTTCCTTACCCCTCTGTCAGGCTGCTGAGTACCACGCTCAGACGCATGTTGCCCTTTTCAAAATCAGACACGGCGGACATGACCTGCTCATAGGCCACATGGTTTCCGGCCTGGTCCAGCTTGGCGGCCAGGTCTGCCAGCTCCTTGGCGTGGGCGGTGTTGTGGCCCACCATATACTTCATAAGGGCCGTCAGCTCCTCCATGGGGGTGTGCTCACAGCCCTCGCCGCAGCCGGCGCAGCCGTGGCTGCAATCGTGGGTGTGGTCGTGGGGATGCTGATGCTCGTGGGTATGGGTGGTGCCGTCGGCATGGGTATGCTCGTGGGTGTGAGCGGCGCAGTCGGCGTGGGTATGGTCATGGGGGTGCTGATGCTCATGGCTATGGGTGGTGCCGTCGGCATGGGTATGCTCGTGGGTATGGGCACCGATATGGTCGTGATCCAAATGCATGATTTGGTTCCTCCTTAATCTATATTTTTTTACTTGATTATACCCCCAGCAGGGCCGGATGTCAAAGGTTTCTTTGACGGCGTTTGTAAAAAAAGTATTTCCTTTTTGGGGCAGAAGGATGTATAATTGCAGGCAGCTACAAAGGAGGCTTTTAAGATGGAACGGAAAGACAATTATGCCATTGCAGCCAAAAACGCCAAAGCCTTATTTCTGGGCTATGACCAGCAGGCTTTGATCCGCAAACTTCATCTATCCTACACGGATGACTACCTTTTCACTACCTTTTTAGGAGCGCCCTACCGCATTTCCCGGACCACCGGGGACATGGAACGAAAAAAGGGGGAGACTTGGATTGACGGCAACAGCTTCAATGAGGTTCTGACCATTTTGGATCTCATTTGCAGCAGCCGGGAGGACCGGGCCCCCAGCCGCCGGTACAAAAACATGACGGACTTCGGTCTGCAATTCCACCGGTCCCTCCTTGAAAGCCGGGAGCCCCTGGCGGATTTTGCCCAGCAGCGGCCCCAGGCTTTCCGGGAGGCGGTCATAAAGCTGGGAGGCCGGGAAATTCCGGGGGCGGACCTGTCCTTTGCGGTGCCGGTATTTGAAGAACTGGAGCTGGTGCTCCGGTTCTGGTTTGGGGACGAGGAGTTTGCCCCCAGGATGCGGTTTCTCTGGGACGAGAACAGCCTGCAATACCTTAAATACGAGACCATGCACTATTTATTGGGGGTCTTGCGGCAGCGGCTGAAAGAAAATTGATTTTTTACTTGCTATTTTCCAAAAAGCCGTGGTATAATAGCTACAATTTTTATTCCCCTTTAAGAGAAAGGACTGGAAGAACATGATTGCAAAATCGGATCGGCTGACCCATGTGCATTCGGACATCCGCGGCCCTCTTTATGAGGAGGCCCTGAAAATGCAGGCCGCCGGCACCCCGGTGCTGCGGCTCAATACGGGAAACCCCGGCAACTTCGGCTTCGGCCTGCCGGAAAGCGTGCGGGAGGCGCTGCTGCGGAATGTGGACAAGGCGGTGCCCTACTGCGATGTCCGGGGCATGGTAGAAGCCCGGGAGGCCATTCTAAACTATCATAAAAGCCGGGGCCTTCAGGGCATCACCTTGAATGACATCTATATCTGCAACGGTGTCAGCGAGGCCGTATCCATGCTCATGACCGCTTTGGTGGGCAACGGTGACGAGGTGCTGGTGCCCGCCCCCTGCTACTCTCTTTGGAGCAACAACACCCATTTGGGCGGCGGCAAGCCCGTATATTACCGCTGCGCTCCGGAGAATCAGTGGAACCCGGACCTTTCCGATATGGAAAAGAAGATCACCCCCAGGACCAAGGCCATTCTGGTCATCAACCCCAACAACCCCACCGGTGCCGTATACTCCCGGGAGACCCTGCTGGCCATTGCGGAGCTGGCCCGGAAGCACCATCTGCTTCTGCTGGCGGACGAGATTTACGACCGGCTGGTCCTTGAAAACCTGCCCAGCGACTCCATTGCCGCCCTGGCCCCGGACCTGCCCTGCGTGACCTTCAACGGCCTGTCCAAGTCCCACATCATCTGCGGCTTCCGCTGCGGCTGGATGGTATTCTCCGGCCCCCGGCAGGAATTCCGGGAGCTCGAGCAGGGGGTTTCTGCCCTGGCCTCCATGCGCCTGTGCGGCAACACCCTGACCCAGCTGGTGATCCCCGCCGCCCTACAGGACCGGGACAGCACCCGGGCCATGCTGGTTCCCGGCGGCAGAATTTACGAGCAGAGCCGTGCCACCGTGGAAGGCTTAAAAGACATCCCCGGGGTGACGTTGGTACCCAACCGGGCGGCCTTCTACCTGTTCCCGGGTCTTCAGAAAGAATGCTTCGACTTTGAAAGCGACGAAGACTTTGCCATGCGTTTCCTCCACGAAAAGCACATCCTGGTCATTCCCGGCCACGGCTTTGACTGGTTTGAGGACCTGCGCTTCCGCATTGTCATGCTGCCGGAGCCGGAACGCATCACAAAAGCCATGGAAGAATTGTGCGACTTTCTGGACCATCACAGACGATAAATTTTTGCCCTACAGGGACGGCTTTTCCGCCGTCCCTGATTTTGTCGGAAAATGCCGGGTTTCCCCCTTTGTTTTTTGTGTAAAACCGAGAAAGGTATCAAAGATTGTTGACAAATGATGAATTTTGAATTAACATGGTCCTCGTTAAGTGAACAAGAAGCCTTTGTAATTTCGGATGTATGGCCCGAGAGTTTCTACCGCAGCGCCTGAAGCTGCGACCATTGGTGTAAAAGAACAAGCGCGTTCCTCTCCCCTTTTTTAAGTGGTTTTGGAAGGCGTTCGCTTATTTTTTACATCCGTGGATCATTTTGGTCTGCGGATTTTTCACACAATAAGAGACGAGGAGTGTTTCTACTATGAAAGCAATGGAGCAGAAGATCCTTCAGGAGGGCACGGTCCTCCCCGGCGGCATTTTGAAGGTTGGCAGTTTTCTCAACCAGCGCATCGATACCGAGTTCCTGCGTCAGATGGGCCAGGAATTTGCCCGGCTGTACAAAGACGCCGGGGTCAACAAGATTTTGACCATTGAGTCCTCCGGCATCGCCATCGCCGCGGCGGTAGCAATGGAAATGGGCGTGCCCATGGTATTTGCCAAAAAGCACAAGTCCAGCAATGTAGACGGCAGCGTCTACTCCACAGTTGTCCACTCCTATACCCACGGAACGGACTACACCATTGTGGTTTCCAGTGACTACCTCCATGAAAGCGACAGGGTGTTGCTGGTGGACGATTTTCTTGCCAACGGCAAGGCCCTGATCGGTCTGACCGAGCTGGTCCGTCAGGCGGGAGGCACCGTCTGCGGCGCGGCCATTGCCATTGAAAAGGGTTTCCAGGGCGGCGGAGATGCCCTGCGGGCCGAAGGTGTCCGGGTAGAGTCCCTGGCCATTGTGGAATCCATGACCGATGACGGCATCGTCTTCCGGGCCTGATTTCAGACAGACCCTACCGCTGTTTCTCGCGAAAGCGATAAACATATAATTTTCTTAGGAGGAAAAGAAAAAAATGAAAAAGTTCCTTTCTCTTGCACTGGTGCTCGTCATGGTGCTGGGCCTGGCTGCCTGCGGCGGCAAGACCGAAGCTCCCGCCACCACCGCTGCCGCGGCTGACGCTGCTGCCGAGACCACCGCTGCTGAGACCACGGCCGCTGCCGAGACCGAAGCCGGCTCCGCCCTGTCCAACGTGAAGGTTGGCTTCATCTTCCTGCACGACGACAACTCCACCTATGACCTGAACTTCATCAACGCCGCCAAGGAAGCCATCGCCGCCCTGGGCCTGAGCGAAGAGCAGTACCTGTTCAAGACCAACATCGAAGAGGGCGAAGCCTGCTACGATGCCGCCTGCGAGCTGGCCGATGCCGGCTGCAACCTGATTTTCGCTGACTCCTTCGGCCACGAGGACTACATGATCCAGGCCGCCCAGGAGTTCCCCGAGGTCCAGTTCTGCCACGCCACCGGCACCAAGGCCCACACCCAGGGTCTTGCCAATTTCCACAACGCTTTCGCCGCCATCTATGAGGGCCGTTTCCTGGCCGGTGTTGCTGCCGGTCTGAAGCTGAACCAGATGATCGAGGAAGGCACCATCACCGCCGAGCAGGCCAAGATGGGCTACGTCGGCGCTTACACCTACGCCGAGGTGGTTTCCGGCTACACCAGCTTCTACCTGGGCGCCAAGTCCGTGTGCCCCTCCGTGACCATGGACGTGACCTTCACCGGCTCCTGGTATGACGAGACCGCCGAGAAGGAAGCCGCCAACAAGCTCATCGGCAACGGCTGCGTGCTGATCAGCCAGCACGCCGACTCCATGGGCGCCCCCACCGCTTGCGAGACCGCCGGTGTTGTGGACGTTTCCTACAACGGCTCCACCGTGGCTGCCTGCCCCAAGACCTTCCTGATCTCCTCCCGCATCAACTGGGCTCCCTACTTTGAGCTGATCATCAACGCCGTGGCCAACGGCACCGAGATCCCCGCCGACTGGACCGGCACCATTGAGACCGGCTCCGTGGTCCTCAGCGAGCTGAACGACGCCGTTGCCGCCCCCGGCACCGCCGAGAAGCTGGAAGAGGTCAAGGCCGGTCTGGAAGACGGCTCCGTCAAGGTCTTCGACGTCACCACCTTCACCGTGGACGGCAAGGCTGTAGAGTCCTACATGGCTGACGTAGACACCGACGCTGCCTACACCCCGGACACCGAGGTCGTGGAAGACGGCACTTTCCAGGAATCCACCAAGCGTTCCGCTCCCTACTTCGACCTGAAGATCGACGGCATCAACCTGCTGGATACCGCATTCTAAACAATCCTTCCAGGGGCCTACCCGGCCCCTGGAAATGCCGCAAAGGGCAGCGCAGTAATTTGATGTGCCGCGTTGCCCTTTGTGTCATTTCCCCGTAATTGACCCCCCGGAGACGGCGAAAGCCCACACCGGATTCCCGAAACTTTGAAGGAGTGATCTTTTTGGAAGAAACACGTGCCGCGGTGCAAATGCGGAACATTACCAAACGGTTCGGCACCAAGGTGGCCAACGACCGGGTCTGGTTGGACATTTATAAGGGCGAGATTCTGGCCCTGCTGGGTGAAAACGGCAGCGGCAAAACCACCCTGATGAATATGCTGGCGGGCATCTACTTCCCCGACGAGGGCCAGATTTTCGTGGACGGCAAGGAAACGGTGATCCGTTCCCCCAAAGATGCCTTTGCCCTGGGCATCGGCATGATCCACCAGCACTTCAAGCTGGTAGACGTGCTCACCGCCGCGGAGAACATCGTTCTGGGCCTGAAGGAGCCCGGGCGGCTGGATATGAACAAGGTCACCAAAAAGGTTCAGGAAATCTGCGACACCTACGGCTTTGACGTAGACCCCAACCAGAAGATCTACAACATGTCCGTCTCCCAGAAGCAGACCGTGGAGATCGTGAAGGTCCTCTACCGGGGGGCCGACATTCTGATTCTGGACGAGCCCACCGCCGTACTGACCCCCCAGGAGACGGAAAAGCTCTTCGCCGTCCTGCGGAACATGCGGGATGCGGGAAAGGCCATCGTCATCATCACCCACAAAATGCACGAGGTGGAAGACCTTTCCGACCGGGTGGCCGTGCTGCGGCAGGGCCAGTTTGTAGGCGACATGCTGACCAAGAACACCAACGCCCAGGAAATGACCAACATGATGGTGGGTCGGCCTGTAACACTGAACATTGACCGGCCCGCTCCCGTTGACCCCAAGCCCCGGATCGTGGTGGAGCACCTGACCGTCCGGGACCAGGAGGGAAGCCTGAAGCTTGATGACGTGTCCTTTACCGCCAATTCCGGGGAGATCCTGGGCATTGCCGGTATCTCCGGCTGTGGCCAGAAAGAGCTGCTGGAGGCCATTGCGGGCCTGCAGCCCACGGAAAAGGGCTCCATCCGCTATATTGAAGACGACGGCACCCCGGAAGAGCTCATTGGCAAAGACCCCACGGCCATTTCCGGCATGGGCGTTTCCCTGTCCTTTGTGCCGGAGGACCGGCTGGGCATGGGCCTGGTAGGCTCCATGGATCTGACCGACAACATGATGCTCCGGTCCTTCCGGAAGGGCCGTTCCTGGTTTACCAACCGCCGGGAGCCTAAGAAACTGGCGGAGAAGGTGGCGAAGGACCTGGAGGTCAATACCCCCGGTGTGTCCACCCCCGTCCGGCTGCTCTCCGGCGGCAATGTGCAGAAGGTGCTGGTGGGCCGGGAAATTGCCGCCGCCCCCACGGTGCTGCTGACGGCCTATGCCGTCCGTGGTCTGGACATCAACGCCTCCTATACCATCTATGACCTGATCAACCAGCAGAAAAAGGCCGGTGTGGCCGTGGTCTTCGTGGGCGAAGACCTGGACGTGCTGCTGGAACTGTGCGACCGGATTCTGGTACTCTGCGGCGGCAAGGTCAGCGGCATCGTAGAAAAGCCCGATTCCTCCCAGAAGCCGGAGGTGGGCATGATGATGACTCGGTTGGGAGGAAAAAAGAATGGCTAAACGATCTTCCGTCCTGCACATTTCCAAGCGGGACAATCTGCCCTGGTACAAAACCTGGGCCATCCGCGGGGCGGCCATTTTGCTGGCTGCCGTGGTCTGCGGCGTTGTCACCGCGGGCCTCACAGGCCAGAACCCTCTGGCGGTTTACAAGACCATGTTTGACGGAGCCTTCGGCACCAAGCGGAAAATGTGGATCCTGGGCCAGAATCTGGCGATTCTCTTGGTAGTGTCTCTGGCAGTGACCCCGGCCTTTAAGATGCGCTTCTGGAACGTCGGCGGCGAGGGCCAGATCCTCATTGGCGGTCTTGCCACGGCAGCCTGCATGATTCTCTTGGGGGACAAAATGCCGAACTGGGCCTTGATTCTTTTAATGGTTCTGGCCTCTGTGGCAGCCGGTGCCCTCTGGGGTGCCATCCCCGCCATCTGCAAGGCCCGGTGGAACACCAACGAGACCCTCTTCACCCTGATGATGAACTATGTGGCAACCCAATTGGTTGCCTACTACGTCATCCTCTGGGAAGTGCCCAAGGGGGCCGGTAAAATCGGCATCATCAACCAGTCCACCCAGGCCGGTTGGCTGCCCCAGATCGGCAGCTATAAGTACCTTTTGAACATATTGGTTGCTGGGGTGCTGACGGTCATGATGTACTTCTATCTCACCCGCTCCAAGCAGGGCTATGAGATCGCCGTGGTGGGCGAAAGCGAGCGCACCGCCCGGTATGTGGGCATTCCCGTGGGCAAGGTCATCGTCCGGACCATGATGATCTCCGGCGGCATCTGCGGTCTGGCTGGATTGCTGCTTGTGGGCGGCACCGCCCACACCATCACCACCTCCATCGCCGGAGGCCGGGGCTTTACCGCCGTTATGGTGGCCTGGCTTGCCAAGTTCAACCCCTTCTCCATGATTTTCACCAGCTTCCTGCTGGTGTTCCTGGACCGGGGAGCCCAGGAGATTTCCACTATCTACGCCCTGAACCACTCCTTCAGCGACATTCTCACCGGCATCATCCTGTTCTTCATCATCGGCAGTGAGTTCTTCATCAGCTACAAGCTGAATTTCCTCAAAAACACCAGGAAGGAGCAAGCCTAAATGTTTGATTTTGTTTCCTTTTTCCCCAGAGCGGTCATGCAGGGCATTCCCCTTCTCTTCGGTGCCACCGGTGAGACCCTGACGGAGAAATCCGGCAACCTGAACCTGGGCATCCCCGGCGTGATGTACGTCGGCGGCATCTGCGGTGTCATTGGAGCTTTCTTCTATGAGCAGAGCGGCCAGATGGTGCCGGTTCTGGCGGTGCTGATCCCCCTGCTGTGCTCTCTGGTGGGTTCTCTGCTGATGGGCCTTCTCTACTGCTTCCTCACCGTGACCCTGCGGGCCAACCAGAACGTGACGGGCCTTGCCATGACCACCTTCGGCGTGGGCTTCGGCAACTTCTTCGGCGGCTCCCTCATCAAGCTGACCAACGCAGAAGTGCCCTCCATTGCCCTGTCCGCCACCTCCGAGTATTTCCGGAAGGCCCTGCCCTTTGCGGAGAAAACCGGGGTCTTCGGAAAGCTGTTTTTAAGCTACGGCTTCCTGGCCTACACCGCCATCATCATTGCCCTGGTCACCTCCTACGTGCTGAAAAAGACCCGGGTGGGTCTGCAGCTCCGGGCCGTGGGTGAAAGCCCCGCCACCGCCGATGCCGCGGGCATTGACATCTCCCGGTACAAGTACAAAGCCACCTGCATCGGCAGCATGATCGCAGGTCTGGGCGGACTGTACTACGTCATGGACTACGCCTGCGGTGTCTGGTCCAACAACGCCTTCGGTGACCGTGGGTGGCTTGCCATCGCCCTGGTGATCTTCACCATCTGGCGGCCCAACGTGGGCATTTTCAGCTCCATCCTCTTTGGCGGATTGTACATCCTCTACCTGTTCCTGCCCACGGGTACGAATCTTGCGGTAAAGGAGCTGTACAAAATGCTCCCCTACATCGTGACCATCATCGTCCTGGTTCTCAGCTCCATGCGCAACAAGCGGGAGAACCAGCCCCCCGAAAGCCTGGGCATCCCCTACTTCCGGGAAGACCGATAAAAAAACATTTTGGCACCGTGAACCTTCACGGTGCCAATTTTTATACTTTTGCCGCCTGATGGAGCTTATACAAAAGGTTCGCCGCCGTCTCCCGGGTGAGGGTGCCCTCTTCCGGCAGGGGGAAGTCTGAATCCGTCAGCAGCTTCACCGCATCCTCCCCCTCCAGGTCCAGACAGGCGCACAGCAGGGCGGCGGCCTCCTGGGTGGATACCGGGGCCAGGGGGTCAAAATCCCCCTGCCACACCGTTCCGGCGGTGAGGCCCGACCGGAGGGCCGCCGCGGCATAGGGCCGGAGCCATTGGGGCAGATTGGTGCGGATCTCCGCTGATGGCTGCTCTACGGGGATGGACAAGGTTTTCACAACCATTGTTAAAAACTCTCCCCGGTTCACCGTCTTCTCCGGCCCAAAATAGGCGCTGCCCGCCAGGGTCTCCCCGGCGAAGATGCCGGTGGAGCGCATCCATTCCGCCGTAAACCGGCAGGAGGTGTCCACAGTGTCCTCATAGTTTGGTGCGTTGGTGGTCTTTAAAATGGTCACGGTGACGGTTGCCTCCCGGGATACCTTGCCCTGGGGGTCTGTGGCGGTATAGGTGAAGGAATCCACCCCCACCTTGTTTTTAGAGGGCGTATAGGTGAAGCCCCCCTCCGCAATGGTCACGGTGCCCCGCCGGGGCTGGCGGATAATGGCGAAGGTCAGCGCCTCCCCTTCCGGGTCTTTGGCACGGAAGGCCCCGTTGACCGGCAAATTCCGATAGGTCTCCAAAGCGGAATCCTCCGCCACGGGGACTTTGTTTTCCTTGCCCCGGATGCCCAGGCACATGGTGGTCTCCGGCTCCAGGGTGCCGTTTTTTACCGGGAAATAGCCCACACTGGCAACGCCGTCTTCTTCCGTCCAGTTAGGAGTGAACCGGAGTTGTGACAGCTGCTCCTGGGTCAGGGCATCCCCCGGCCGCAGGCGGCGTGTTCCCAGGGTCAGGGTGCCGTTTTCCGGCACCTGCCGCAGGAATACGGCGGTGTCCTCTCCAAAATCCTCCTGGGAAAAGCAGTAAACGCCGCCGCTTTCCACCTCCGCCGCCATGGCGCTCATGGGCAGGGCCAGCAGCAGCAGGCAGCACAAACAAATACGCAGTTTCATAACAAAACCTCCAGAAATTGAATTTCCGGAGGTAGTGTTTGCCAGTTCTGGCATGATTATTCAGCTTTTCTTCCCCAGAGGGTCATTTCCTCCCGGGTGTCCAGGATCTCATAGTTCTTTTGCAGCAGCTCCCGGATCTCCCGGGGGGCGATCCCCGTCTCGGGGGTCAGGACGTAGCTGCCGGTTTGAAGGTACGCTTCTATGGCCGCTCCGATCTCCGGCGCCAGGGCAATGTAGTGCTCCTGCCAGTCGCAGTAGCGCATGGGCGGCATCAGGCCGGACAGCAGATACAGCCGGGAGCAGGAGGGGAAGCCGTAAATATACACATTTTCCCCTTCCGGCACCTGGGACACCAGGGCCTTGACCCCATCGGCTTCCCGGCAGTCCTCCTGATGGGTCAGCGCGCAGTACATGGCGTAGCGGATCTCCGCAATGGCCCTCGGGTACAGCAGGGGCCACTGGGCCCCCAGGGAGCCCAGCAGCAGCAAGAGCGACAGCACCAGGCACACCACCCGGTCCCCGGCCCGGCGGCGAAATCGCTTCCGGGTCTGGTCAGCCAGAAGATAGGCCCCGTAGACCGTCAGGGGCAAGGACAGCACAAAATAATGGGCATAGCCGTTGCCCATGGCCGCCGCCAGCAGGAGCGTTGCCAAGGATGACAGGGTGAATACCCAGCTTTTCCAGTCCCTGACCCGGTAGACCGTCAGAACGATCAGGGGCAGCAGCCCCGTAAAGAGGCAGGGCCACAGGTTCAGAAGGCTTGTAAGCTTCTGGAGAAGACCTGCTTCCCCGGAATAGCGGAAGCCGAAGAGAAACACCTGGTTCAGCATTTCCCCCAGGATGCCCCGCCACCAGGCCCACAGAAGCCCCGGCAGCACCCCCACCAGAGCCCCCAGCAGGAAGGCCGCCCCATTGGCAAAGAAATTCCGGAACCGCTTCCAGAGGAAGAGGTTCACCGTCACCGTCAGCAAAATGGCCCCTAACAGGGCTGCGTTGGTGATGCGGATCAGGGCCATGATGCCGAAGACCAGGCCGTAGAGGAAACCCCACAATGGCGGATGGTCCTGATTTTCAGGACTGGGCAGCCGGGTGCCCCGGAGATAACGCAGACACAGATACAGGCAGGGCATCAGGAAAGGCAGGCTCAGCTCCTCCGTCAGGCCACCTCCCTGCATGGTATAGCTTAAAACCACGGCGCAGGGCAGAAGCAGCAAAAGCCCCAGCAGCAGCGGGCACCCCTTTTCCGGAAAGGCCACATCCAGGCACTTTTTTGCAAAGATCAAACTCCCCGTCAGGCACACCCACTGCACCAGGAATACCCCCAGCCGCCCAAAAGTGAGCCGCTGGCCCAGATACTCTATCCAGAAGAGATACGGCCCCTTCATGTCGAAAAAATCCCGATAAGGCAGCAGTCCCTGGGTCATGCCCTGGCCCACCAGCCGGAAAAAGGCCGCATCCTGGCCGACTTCATAGGAGAGCAGGGGCGTTGTAGACAACGAGCACACCAGAAGGAACCCCAGGGCCCCCAGCCCCAGGACCACCGGCTCCAGAATCCGGAGCCACAGACTTTTCTTTTCCTCCATGGCCTATTTCTCCCCGCAGAACCGGATCTTGGGCCGGAAAAACAGGCCGGACCACATGCCCTTCAAAATGACCCCCAGCCGCTTGCCCCGGTGGTCTTGGGCTTTCACCAGCACCCGGGCCATGGCCCGGAGGCAATTGAAGATGTAATAGCACACCCCCCGGAAGCCCTCCTGCCGGTAGAGATAGGCTTCATTCCGGAAGGCGTACCAATACCGGCCAATCCGGCCGGGCTGGTCTTTTTCCACCCCAATGCCGGAATTTTCCTTCATGGCATGGACCACCCGGCTCTTCCCCGCCACAAAGCAAGGGCGGCTCCGCTGGATGCGGCGGGTATACTCCGCATCGTCTCCCCAGATGAAGAACTCGGAAATGGGCAGCCCCACCTGCCGGACGGTTTCCGCCCGCAAAAACAGGGACACAAAGGAAGCCTGTTTTGCTTCCACCAGCCCCTGGGCCAACTGGCCTTCAAAGGTGGCATACCGCTTGGCCCAGAGCTGCCGGTTCATGACGCAGCCGGTACCGTCGGTCCACAATGCCACGCTGCTGAGCCAGCCGTAATTCCCTTCTAAATGCCGGTCCCCTTCCAGCAGAGCTTCCAGGGCATCAGGCTCCGGCAGGGTGTCGTCATCCATGATCCACAGGTATTCATAGCCCTGCTCCACGGCCCATTTCATGCCATAATGAAAGCCCCCGGCACCGCCAAGGTTTTTCCCGGTGTTCTGATACTCCAAATCCTGCTGCGCTCTTGCCCAGTCCCCGGTGCCGTCGGTACTGGCATTGTCCACCAGCACGATCCTGCATGGCACGCTTTGGCCCCGGAGCTTTTCCACACACTGCTTTAATAATTCCAGGCGGTTGTAGGTCACCACCACCGCGGCGATTTTTTCCATAGCTGATCCTCCCAGGTGTCCTTCTTTTGAATCCATTTTATCGCATTCCCGGGATTTCGTCAAGGCGATTGCTTTTTAGATGCAAAAATGGTATCATGGGCAAAAAGGGAGGGGCCATGCCCCCGATTTTGGAAAGGAATAGAAAGATGGATGCTTTTTCCTATGCCCAGGTGCTCTGGGACTATATGCGCATGGATATGCCGCCAAAAAAGGCGGACTGCATTGTAGGCTTCGGCTGCTACAATGAGGACATCCCTTTAAGGTGTGCCCAGCTCTACCGGGAGGGCTTCGCCCCCTGGGTGCTCTTCACCGGCGGCCTGGGCCGGAACACCGCCAACATGTGGACGGAAAGCGAGGCGGAGCGCTTTGGCCGCATCGCCTTGGAAGAAGGGGTGCCGGAAAGTGCCCTGCTGCTTGAAACCAGGTCCACCAACACCGCGGAAAACATCGCCTTTACCCGGGACCTTCTGGCCCAAAGGGGCCTGACGGTCTCCTCCGTCTTAGGTGTCCACAAGCCCTATATGGAGCGGCGCATCTACGCCGCCTGGAAAAACTACTGGCCCCAGATGCCCTTCTCCGTGACCTCCTATCCGCAGACCATGGAAGAATACCTGACCGCAAACGAAGCCCGGGGCCGCAGCATCCGCGACACCCTGGAAATGATTGCCGGAGACTTCCAACGTATAGAAGTCTACGCCCAAAAAGGCTACCAGATTCCCCAGGAGATCCCCGAACCCGTCTGGCAGGCCTTCCACAGCCTTGTAGACCTGGGCTACACCGGCCAGCTGGTAACGTAGTTTTCCACAGGATATTCACAAAAAACCGACGGCCATAACGGTCGTCGGTTTTATGCGTATCCGATTATCCCTTGACTGCACCGGCAGCCACACCTTTGATGATGTACTTCTGGCAGCACAGGTAGAAGATGATGACGGGAACAATGCTCAGCAGGATCAGGGCCATGGTGGCACCCATGTCTACGGAGCCGTAGGAGCCTTTCAGGTACTGGATGTGAATGGGAATGGTCATATACTTTTTCCGGTCCAATACCAGGTAGGGAAGCAAATAGTCGTTCCACACCCACATGATTTCCAGAACGCCCACGGAGATCAGGGTGGGCTTCATCATGGGCAGCACCACATCGAAGAAGGTCTTGACGGGGCCGCAGCCGTCAATGGCGGCGGCTTCCTCAATGGACAGCGGGATGGACTTTACGAAGCCCGAGAACATGAATACCGCAAGGCCCGCACCAAAGCCCAGGTAGATAATGGGAATGGTCCAGGGGGTATTGAGGTCCAGGGTGTCGGCGGTTTTGGGCAGGGTGAACATGACCATCTGGAAGGGCACCACCATGGAGAATACGCACAGGTAGTACACGATTTTGGAGAAGACGCTGCCCACCCGGGCAATGTACCAGGCCGCCATGGAAGTGCAGACCAGGATCAGGGCACTGGAAACAATGGTGATGAACAAGCTGTAGCCAACGGACTTGGCGAAGGGGTAGTTGCCGAAGGTCATGCCCTTGATATAGTTGGCCAAGCCAACATAGGATTCTTCATTGGGCAGGGCAAAGGTTTCGGTGTTGACGTAGGCATTGGCCTTGAAGGAATTCATAAGTACCAGGAAAATGGGCAGCAGGTAGACGATTGCGACCACTGCAAACACAATGGACAGAACGGTCTTACCCCGCTTTTCTCCCTGGATGGTAGCAGGTTTCTTTGCCATTACTGCTGCACCTCCTTATCATGGGTGGATTTCATCTGGAAAATGCCGATGATGGCAACCAGAACGAAGAACATGACGGCCTTGGCCTGTCCAATGCCCTTGGTTTTCAGGGTGTTGGAGTTGACGATGTTCAGGGCCAGCATTTCGGTGGTGTGGATGGCGCCGTTGTAGGGGCGGCCATTGGTCAGGGCCAGGTTCTGGTCGTAGAGCTTGAAGGAGTTGGTCAGGGTCAGGAAGGTGCAGATGGTGATGGAGGGCATGACGTTGGGGATGATAATGTCCCACAGGGTCTTCCACTCGGAAGCACCGTCGATCTTGGCCGCTTCCAGCATATCCCCTGGCACCGCCTGGAGTCCGGCGATATAAATGATCATCATATAGCCGATCTGCTGCCAGGCCATGAGGATGATGAGGCCCCAGAAACCGTAGGTGGAGTTCAGCAGGATGGAAGTATTATACCGGGACAGAATGCCGTCAAAAATCATGGACCAGATATAGCCCAGGACGATGCCGCCGATCAGGTTGGGCATGAAGAACACGGTTCTGAAAATGTTGGAGCCTTTAATGCCCTTGGTCAGCAGGTACGCCACGGTAAAGGCCAGAATATTGATGATCAGCAGAGAAACCAGAGCAAAGCCCGCCGTATACCAGAAGGCATGGAGGAAGCTTTCGTCCGCAAAGGCCTTTACATAGTTATTCAGGCCCGCCCAGGTCCATTTGCTGGTGGTCTTGAAGTTACAGAAAGAAAGGAACAGGCCCTTTGCAAAGGGATAAAGGAATCCGATGCAGAAGGCAATGAACGTAGGAAGCAGGAAAATGGGGAAGCACTTTTGAATGGGACGACGGACCAGAACGGAGTTCAGTGCCGCACCGTCGTTCTTTTTCTTGAATAAAGCCATAGTCATCTCTCCTTTGGGGAGTACCGAGGGAACGGCCTCCGGATATTCCGGTTTGGGAAGTGCTTTAGTGCACTGTTACAAAAAGTCGGGGCGAGCGAAACCGCTCGCCCCGATCGGTTGCATGGGAAAATCTAAGAATTAGCCCATGTTCTTGGCGTACTGGGTGGCCCAGCCGTCAACGATGGCAGTCTCCACAGCGGCCCAATCGCCGGTGCCGGAAACGTACTGAGTCAGAGCATCCACAACGGCGGCACGGAAGTCATCCACGCCGGGAGTCCAGTTGAATGCCCAGGTAACGGTGTAGTTGCCGTCAGCAACCAGCTTGTTGGCGTCGGCAAAGAACACGTTCTCAGGAGTCTTGGCGTTCTTGAAGGGGCAGGGGCCAAACTGCTCGGCCAGCATGGTGGTGCCTTCCTCGGAAGTCACGACCCACTTCATGAAGTCCAGGGTAGCCTGGATGTCTTCGGGAGCAGCTTCCTTGTTGACAGCCCAGCAGTTCTCGGTGCCGGAGCACAGGCCAGCCTTCTCTTCGCCCTCTACACCGCAGTAGATGGGGATCATGGCCAGGTCGTCGGGGTTCATGCCGAAGGTGCCGGTCAGGTTGCCGTACTCCCAGGTACCGTTCTGGTAGAACACGGCCTCGCCCTTGCCGAACTCGGCCTCGGCCTGGTCACCGGTAGCGGTGGTCAGGGCAGCGCCGGTGGTGGCGGAGTCAGTGGTGTACAGATCCCAGATGGCCTTGAAGTTGTCCAGGTAAGCATTGGTGATGGTGGCGGGCTGCTTGGTCACGCCGTCGTCACGGAACTGGTAGAACAGCGGCATGTTGAGCAGGTGGCCGGAGAATCTCCAGGAGGAGGAGCCGTCCAGACCGGCGGAGGTGAAGGCGTCGAAGCCCAGCTCGGAAGCATGAGCGTGGATGTCATCAGCAACGGCCTTCAGGGACTCGAAGTTGGTGATCTCGTCCAGGGAGTGACCGGCCTTCTCCAGCAGAGCCTTGTTGACGATGATGCCGAAGGACTCGTAGCAGTAGCCGATGGACAGCACGGAGCCGTCGTCGCCCTTCAGGTTAAAGTCATCGGTGGTCATTTCCTTGTAAACATCGGTGTCCCGCAGGTCCAGGCACCACTCGCCGTAAGCGTCGATGGCGCCCTGGTTGCCAGCCTGGAACATGGTGGGAGCAGCGTCCTTGTCCAGCTCGGCGGTGAGGGTGGTGTCGTAGGTACCGGAAGCAGCGGTAACGACGGTGACCTTCACGCCGGTCTGCTCGGTGTAGGTCTTGGCCAGTTCCTGCCAAGCGGCATCGGACTCAGGCTTGAAGTTCAGGTAGTAAACGGTACCGGCGGCGGAGGCAGCAGGAGCCTCGGTCTCGGTCTCGGCAGCGGCAGTGGTCTCAGCAGCGGGAGCTGCGGTAGTTGCCGCAGGGGTCTCGGTCTTGGCGCCGCAGCCGAACAGGCCGACAACCAGAACCAGAGACAGTGCGAGTGCAAGCAGTTTCTTCATGATTTTTCCTCCAAACTCATCTGTAAAACCGGGGTAAACCGGCCTTACGAAAATAATACCCGCAGTGAAGTTTTTGCATAAATCTTCACCACGGGTATCATTATACAACTT
>CAKTOB010000030.1 GCA_934589525.1 uncultured Oscillospiraceae bacterium
TTGTTTCACACCTTACATTCTCAGCTATATTGCATCGTTTTTCAACTGCTTTTTATTTCAACTCTTGAATGGCATTGTCAATTGTCCATTGTCAATTGGAAATAACTGTCCACTGTCAACTCACTCAAACCGCTCCCGTATACCCCGCCAGGACCAGGAGGGTATTATAAACGCCGTCCATATGGCTGCGCTCGTAGCCGTGGGAGGCGTAGACACCGGCACCGATGAGGCCGTGGCGGAGGTCGTGGCCTGCCCGGAGGGTGGCTTCTACGTCGGAACCGTAGTGGGGGTAAACGTCCACGGCGTAGTCGGCGCCGGTGCGTTTGGCGGCTTCGATCAGGCCGGAGACCACCTCATAGGTGTAGGGGCCGCCGGAATCCTTGGCGCAGATGGAAACCTGCCGCTCGGTACACTCCAAACCATCACCCACGCAGCCCATGTCCACGGAAATGGCCTCGGTGACCCCCTGGGGGACGGAGGCGCTACCGCCGTGGCCCACTTCCTCGTAAACCGTAATATGGGCATAGAGCTTCCGCTCCGGGGTGATGCCACTGTCCTTCAGGAATTTGGCAAAGCCCAGGAGAATGCCCACGGAGAGCTTGTCATCCAAGAAGCGGCTCTTGATATAGCCCTTCTCCGTCCGCCGTGTCCGGGGGTCAAAGCAAACCATGTCTCCCACGGCGATGCCCAGGTTCTTCACGTCCTGGGCGTTTTTCACGTCCTCGTCCAGCACCACCTCGATGGTATCAAAGCTGCGCTTGGTGTCGGCGTAATTGCCGTTGACATGGACGGAGGCATCGGCCAGCTGGCAGGTGCCCTCGTAGACCTGACCGCTCCTTGTGTAGACCCGGACGTTTTCCGCCTCGGCGTTGTTGGGGCTCATGCCACCCAGGTTGGTCATTTTCAGTCTGCCGTTTCCCTTGATCTGGCAGACCATGGCCCCCAGGGTGTCCGTGTGGGCTTCCAGCAGCAGGGCGTTTTCCCCATCGATGCCCCCCAGCTCTGCCAAAACGCCGCCCTTATTGGTGATCCCGGCAGGGCAGCCCAGGGCCTCAAAGGCTTCCTTGACCCAGAGGGCCGCCTTGGATGTAAACCCGGAGGGGGAATCGATCCCCAATAGGGCCTGGGTCTGGGACCAGGCGAAATCCGCATAGCTTCTGTCAATCACTGTAGTTTCCTCCCAATATAATATAATGCCATACACCGGCGACTTCCCGCATAAAATGGTTGATCCGCTGGGACAGCCGGGAAGTTCTGGCGGGGATGCCCACAAACTCCACATGGTTCTTTTTGGCGAAGAGGCTGGCCCGGAACAGGTGGTATTCGCTGGACAGCACCCCGATCTTTGTGGGTCTGGCCCCGGTTTCCTTCTGAATAAGATCCAGGCTGTAGCGGATGTTTTCCCAGGTGGACTCCGCTTTGTCCTCCTGCCACAGCCGCCCGGGCTCAATGCCCAGGGCCAGGAGCTCTGTAAACATGCACTGGGCTTCGCTCATGGGCTCGTCCTTGCCCTTGCCGCCGGAGAGCACCGCCACGGTATGGGGGTGGGCTTCCAGATAATCCCGGGCGGCGTAGATCCGGTCCCACAATGATACGGAGGGGCCGTCATCCCGGACCTTGGCCCCCAGCACCACCACATAGTCCACCTGCTCCCCGGGGCCTCCAAAGCTGGCCTTGATAATGAGGGCCTCCGTCACGGCGCAGACACATAATCCCAAAACAAGCACGGCGGTAACGCCCAGGGTCAGCACCTTGGCAAGCCCTGGGAAGTGCTGCCCCAGGAAGGGCATGGCGGTATAAAAAAGGATCACCGCCGCCAGACACAGGCACACCAGGGCCGTAAAGCTGTAGCCCGGCAAGACGAACTTGCAGAAATAATAAATGATCCCCAAAGGCACCAGCAGCCAAAGCGGCCACAGCCGGGGTGTTTTGGCGTGTTTCATAGGACCTCCCGGTGAATTTTGTTTCTCCGTATTTTACCACACTTCCCCGGGGAAAGCAACCGGAAACGCCAGTTGCTTTTCTGCGGCAAATGGGGTATGATATAGAAGTATTCTTTTGCGATAAAGGAGGAAACGCCCATGGGAATCGAAGTCGGTCTGGACGAATACGGCCATGCGTTGAAACAGGGCAAAAAAGAGGTAGCGGAGCTGTCCTCGCAGGGGCGGCCTATCAATCCCGCGGTGCTGGATGACATTCTGCCGGATAACAGCGCCGACGTGGTGCAGGACCTGGGACTGCTGGAAATTCCGTCCAACCGGATCATCGGTGTCAAATCCGCCGGGCGGGTCACGGCCTTTTCCCCCAGCTTCCGGCCCCTGCTGGAGCCCCAGTCGGAATTTGCCAACAAGTGGGCGAATCTCTGCGTGGCCCACCTGGGAGATGTGGGCATCCGAGACCCCATTTCCTGCTTTGAGTATCTGGGCAATTTCTACGTCCAGGAAGGCAACAAGCGGGTATCGGTGCTGCGGTATTTCGGGGCCCCCCGGATTCCCGCCATGGTCCGCCGGATCGTGCCCCCCAGAGACGACACCCCCCGCATTCAGGCCTACTATGAGTTCCTGGAGTTTTTCAAGGCCAGCCGCCTTTATGCCGTGCAGTTCCGGCGGCCCAATGACTATGCAAAGCTCCTGGCCGCCGTGGGCAAGCAGCCCGGGGAGCGGTGGACCGAGGAGGAGCGCCGGACCTTTAGCGCCTACTATTCCTATTTCCTGGAGGCCTTCGGCCAGCTGGGTGACTTTTCCGCCGACATTCTGCCGGAGGAAGCCCTGCTTCTGTGGTTGCAGCTCTATACTTATAGGGACCTGGGCCGGTTCACCGTTTCGGAGATCCGCAAGACCCTGACTGCCATGCGCTATGATCTGCTGGCCGCCACCAATCCGGACTCCATCAAGGTCCAGACCACGGCGGAGCCGGGGAAGGGAGACATCATCTCCCGCATCACCACCCCGGTCTACCTCAATGTGGCCTTCGTCCACCAGATGACCACCGCCACCAGCGGCTGGGTGCTGGGCCACGAGCAGGGCCGGACCTACCTCACCGAGCAGCTGGGCAACAAGCTGACCATTCGCAGCTATTTTAACGCCAACACCCCGGAGGAGGCCGCCCGCATCCTGGACATGGCGGTAAACGACGGGGCACAGGTGGTCTTTACCACCGCGCCGCTGCTGCGGGCCGCCACATTGAAGGCCGCCATCCAGTACCCCAAGGTGCAGTTTTTAAACTGCTCCGTGGACCAGCCCTATTCCAGCGTCCGCTCCTACTATGGCAGGGTCTACGAGGGCAAGTTCATTACGGGAGCCATCGCCGGTGCCTTGGCCCAGAATGACCGCATCGGTTACATCGCCTCCTACCCCATTTACGGCCAACTGGCCAATATCAACGCCTTCGCCCTGGGTGCCCTGCTGACCAACCCCCGGGCCCAGATCGAGCTCAAGTGGTCCTGCGTGGAAGGAAACCCCCAGTCGGAGTTCTTTGACGACGGCATCCGGGTGATCTCCAACCGGGATGCCCCGGGTCAGAACAAAATGTACCTGGATTTTTGCAGCTACGGCACCTACCTGATGGATGACAAGGGGGAGCTGGTGCCCCTGGGCTCTCCCGTGTGGGTGTGGGGCAAGTTCTATGAGTATGTGCTGAACTCCATGTTCGCCGGGGCCTGGAAAAACGAAAAATCCGGCTACACCGCCCTCAACTACTGGCTGGGTATGGACAGCGGCGTGATCTCCGTGAACCTGTCGGACCGGCTGCCCACGGGGCTGCAAACCCTGGCTAGCTATCTGCAAATGGGGCTCACCACCCGGACCATTGACCCCTTCTTCCGGCGGATCGTGGCCCAGGACGGCACGGTGAAAAATGACGGCACCCATCACTTCACCCCCGATGAGCTGCTGCATATGGACTGGCTGTGCAGCAATGTGCTGGGCGGGCTCCCGGCACAGGATGAAATTTTGCCCATGGCACGGGCCATGGTGGAGGAAATGGGAATTTATCAAAACGGTATTTCCCAAAAGAAAGAGGGCACCGTTCATGAAGATCCTGTTTCTCTCTGATGAAGAATGCCCGGCCCTGTGGGATTACTATGTACCCGGGCGGCTGGCAGACTACCAGCTGATCATCTCCTGCGGGGATTTAAAGGCCAGCTATTTAAGCTTCCTGGTGACCATGGCCCGGTGCCCGGTGCTCTATGTCCACGGAAACCACGACACCCGCTACAGAGACAACCCTCCGGAGGGCTGCGACTGCATTGACGGGAAGGTGGTGGAGTACAACGGCATCCGCATTATGGGCCTGGGAGGCTGCCGGAAGTATCACCCCGGAGACCACCAGTATACGGACCGGCAGATGCGGGGCCGGATCTTAAAGCTCCGCTGGCCCCTGCGCAAGGCCCGGGGCATCGACATCCTGGTGACCCACGCCCCGGCGGAGGGCCTGGGGGACGCGGAGGACGTGGCCCACTGGGGCTTTCCCTCCCTGCGGACCTTTCTGGACCGGTATCAGCCCGCCTACCATGTCCACGGCCATGTCCACATGACCTATGGCCAGAACATCTCCCGGACCATGGACTATAACGGCACCACCGTCATCAACGCCTACGAGCGCTACACCCTGGAGCTCCCGGATCGGGAGGTTCCGCCCAAGAAACGCAATCAGCTCATCTGGATGAACGACCCACCCACCTACGATTAAGGGAAACTCTGAATCAACCGTCTGCGGCTGAGCGGTAAATCTTTCGCCGTCAGCTCTTGCCGATTTCATCAGAGCTTCCCAAGAAAAGAAGGAATGACCCTATGTTTGAAGGCTTTACCCCGGAAACCATTGATTTTCTCTGGGGCATCCGCATGAACAACGACCGGGACTGGTTCATGGCCCACAAAAAGCAATATACCGATAGCCTCTACGGCCCCATGAAGGAGCTGGGCGGGCTGCTGTTTGAACCATTTCTGGACCGGCCCGGCAATATTTTAAAGGTGTCCCGCATCTACCGGGATGCCCGGCTCCACCATCCGCTTCCTTATAAGGAAAGCCTCTGGTGCTGCATCCGGCAGGATGTGGAGTGGTGGGCGGAAAACCCCTGCCTGTTTTTTGAGATCCGGCCGGAAGGGGTAAGCTATGGCTTTACCCTCTGGCGGCCCAAAACCGCCACCATGGAGGCCTTCCGCCGCCGCATTTCCGCCCAGCCCCAGGAGTTTCTGGAGCTGCTTCAAACCACCGGCGAGACCACCGGCATTCCCGTAACGGCGGAGCTCTACAAGCGCCCCAAGCCCATGGAGAACCCCCGACTGGAGGAGTTCGGCTATTGGAAGGGGGACATCAGCTGCGTCCGCAGGGAACCCGTGGGGGAAGAACTCTTCGGCCCCCGGCTGGGGGACCGGGCCCAGACCCTGTTCCGGCAGCTGATCCCCATTTACGATTACTTTAACCAGATCACCTCGGGATCGGTGTAAACCCTCCCCGCCTATAGAAAAAAGGAGTATCCATATGAAACAGATCATCTTCAAAGGCATGGCCACCGCCCTGGTGACCCCCATGACCGCTGACGGCGTGGACTATGAGGCCCTGGGCCGTCTCATCGATTTCCAGCTGGAAAACGGCATCAACGCCCTGGTGTCCGTGGGCACCACCGGCGAAAGCGCCACCCTGACCCCCCAGGAGCGGAAAGACGTTATATCCTTTACCATTGACCGGGTAGCGGGCCGGGTGCCGGTGATTGCCGGTACCGGCACCAACAACACCGCCCACGCCATTGACTTTTCCGTCAGCGCCGACAAAGCCGGAGCCGATGCCCTGCTGGTAGTGACCCCCTACTACAATAAAGCCACCCAGAAGGGCCTCATTGCCCACTTTACCGCCATTGCGGACCGGGTGACCAAGCCCATCATCCTCTACAACGTGCCCTCCCGCACGGGCTGCAACCTGCTGCCCGCCACGGTGGCGGAGCTTGCCAAGCACCCCAACATCGCAGCCATCAAGGAGGCCAGCGGCAATATGAGCCAGGTGGTGGACCTGATCGCCCGCTGCGGCGAAGACATCACCGTCTATTCCGGCGAGGACGGCCTGACCGTGCCCATTCTATCCATGGGCGGCATGGGCACCATCAGTGTGCTCAGCAACGTGGTTCCCAAGGAGGCCGTGGCCATGACCGACGCCTTCTTTGCCGGCCGCATTCAGGAGGCGGCCCAGTGGCAGTGTAAGCTCCTGCCTCTGATCGACTGCCTGTTCAGCGAGGTGAACCCCATCCCCGCCAAGGCGGCCCTCAGCGCCATGGGCTTTGGTGAAGAACACCTGCGGCTGCCCCTGACTCCCATGGAGCCGGAGAACCGGGAAAAGCTCTTTGCCGAGCTGCGGAAGCTGGGGGTGCGGGTATGAAGGCCATTGTCTGCGGCGCCAACGGCGCCATGGGCCAGCTGCTCTGCGCCGCCCTGGGAGAAAATCTAGCCGGAAAGGTCAGCCTGGACGGCGCCAACGGCGTGGCAAAAACCTTTGAGGAGCTGGGAGAAGTGCAGGCCGATACCGTCATCGATTTTTCCCACCACAGTGCCGTTGGGGGGGTGCTGGACTACGCCCTTCCCCGGGGCCTGGCGGTGGTCATCGGCACCACCGGCCACACGGAGGAGGAAAAGCAGCGCATTGTGGATGCTTCCAAGACCATCCCCGTGTTCTTTTCCGGCAACATGAGTCTGGGCATTGCGGTACTCTGCCGTCTGGCCGCCCAGGCCGCCGCTGCCTTCCCGGAGGCGGATATTGAAATCGTGGAGACCCACCACAACCGGAAGGTGGATGCCCCCAGCGGCACGGCCCTGATGCTGTTTCGTGCCCTTCAGAAGGTCCGACCCCAGGCGGTGGCCCGGTGCGGCCGGTCCGGGGAGTGCAAGCGCACCCGGGAAGAAATCGGCATCAGCTCTTTGCGTATGGGAAATGTTGTGGGCATTCACGAGGTCCACATCTGCACCCCCAACCAGACCCTGACCCTGCGGCACGAGGCCCACAACCGGGGCATGTTTGCCGAGGGGGCTGTAGAGGCTGCCAGGTTCTTAGAGGGCAAGGAGCCGGGACTCTACGATATGGAAAGACTGCTTGCGGAGGCGGCCCGATGAAGGTATTTTACATGAACGGTGCGGGCAATGACTTTATGGTCATGGATGCCCGGGGCCTTTCCATGGATTTTTCCGCCCTGGCAGTGGAGCTCTGCGCCCTGCGGAAGGCCGACGGCTTTCTGGCGGTGGGGGATTCTGCCAAAGCGGATTTCAAAATGATTTTCTACAATTCCGACGGCTCCCAGGGGGAGATGTGCGGCAACGGTGCCCGGTGCATCTGCCGGTTTGCCCATGACCAGGGGATCGTGGGGGACCACATGGTCTTTGAGACCTTGGCGGGGCTGGTTTCCGGCTGGCGGTTGGACGAAAACACCTACCGGGTGGCCCTGAACCTGCCCACGGTGCTGGAGCTGAACGCCGTTGGGGACGTTTCCTATGTAGAGCTGGGAAACCCCGGCATCCCCCACGCCGTCCGCCCCTTCTCCGGCGACCTGTTCGGAGAGAAAGAGGGGCTTCGGGAGGAAATGCGGGCCCTGCGGCATCACAAGGCCTTCCCCAAGGGGGCCAACGTCAACTATTACCGCCTGACCGGCCCCGGCCGGGCGGATGTGCTGACCTTTGAGCGGGGGGTGGAGGACTTCACCCTGGCCTGCGGCACCGGCTGCGGCTCCACCGCCTGCGTTTTGTGGAAGCAGGGGCTGCTGCCGGAGAACCACCTGGAGGCCCGGGTCCCCGGGGGAATGCTGGGCGTTACCATTGTGGGAACGACCCAAGTGGAGCAGCTGCTTCTGGAAGGGCCCACGGAAATCACGGAGGTATTGGAAAAGTAATGTTTCGTTCCGTTTTTCGCCCCTACGGCCTGGTCTGGACCATCCTCAATACCATTACGGATATTTTAGGCCTGAGCCTTCTGTGGCTGCTTTGCTCCCTGCCCCTGGTGACGATTGCTCCCGCCACCACGGCACTATATGACGCAGTGATCCACGGCATCCGCTATAAAGAGGGCGGGGCCTACCGGCGGTTTTTCAGAACCTTCCGGGCCGAGTGGAAAACCGGCATTCCCGTGACCCTGCTGTGGGCGGCGGTGCTGGCGGGGCTTGGCTATGTGATGACGGTGCTGCTGGTCATGGCCGGGCAGGACCGCCGCTTTACGGTTTACGCCGGGGTCTACTTTGGCCTGCTGCTGCTGCCTCTTGGCTGCGCCTGCTGGAGCGTCACCATCCAGTCCCGGTTTACATTTTCCTTTTGGAATCTGACAAAGACGGCCCTGCGCATGACCCTGGGGAAGCTTCCTCGGTCCTTCTGCATGGCGGCCTCCACCGTGGGGCTCCTTTGGTTCACCCTCCACTATCCCATCTGGGCCTTTGCCGCCCCGGCCTGCCTGGTCCTTCTATGGTCCGTGTTCACGGAGCCGGTATTTACCAAGCTGGGGGGTGGGCTCACCGTCCATCAAAGCGACGAATAATTTAGGGAAACTCTGAATAAATCGTCTGTGGCTGAGCGGCGAATCTTTTGCTCCCAGACTGCGGCTTGAAAAATGGGAAATACATACAGTATTCCCTCATTTTCCAAACCTTGCCTGGAAGCAAAATCTTTCGCCGTCAGCTCTTGCCGATTTAATCAGAGCTTCCTTAGCAATATGTACAATGTCCATGCCGAATTTTTGGCATGGACATTTTTTACGAAAAGCAATTCTAAAATTTGTACACTAATTATTTGCCATTTTCAATTATATCTTGTATAATATTATCGTTACGTCAACTGGAAAGGAGCTGAAACACAATGATTCAGAATTTGAATCAGGTGAACTTTCAGGGATTTGGTACGGTCCTTCCGGAGCGGGCCCAGACGGTGGCCTCCGTTCCAAAGAATGCCGTTCAGATCAAGCTGCCCCAGCCGGAGGCCGCGGTCTATCGGACAAAGGCCGATACGCTTTTGGGCTGCTCCGGGAATATGTGTGTTCTTTCCGTCAGCAAAGACGGGGAAACCTATCAGCATTACTATTTGGACAAGTCCGTTTCCATTCGCCCGGGGGTGCTGTTCTCTCTGAGCGTTTATAAAAATGAAGCCACGGTGACCCTCTCTACCGAGGAGCAGCCGGAGCGTGTGGGGGTGGACGTAGGCCACAGTATGCGCATTGACAGCCAGCTGCGGGTGGCGGGGATCTATACCTTCTTCTATCAGGAAAAGGAGCAGGGCTTCCTGTTCCCCGGAGAGTCCCACCCCATGCCGGAGCTGACCTATGTGGACCAGGGCACCCTCCATTCCGTGGCCGACGGCCAGGACTGGACGCTGCACCAGGGTGACGCTATGCTCTATGCCCCCGACCAGTGGCATATGCAGTACGCGGACATCGGGGTGGCCCCCCGGTTTGTGACCATTTCCTTTGATTTAGACGGTGGGGACCTCTCCAGCCTCTATGGCCGGAAGCTGGCTGTGCCCCAGGAGGCGGTGACGCTGCTGCAACAAATGCTCCGCACCCAGGAGCGGATGGACCCCTACTCTACAGATATGCTCATGGCCCAGCTCACCATGCTCCTGCTGCACCTGCTGCGCCAGGCCCAGTCCCCTTCCGGGGTCAAGCTCCAGGGCACCAACACGGTCCACAGCGAAAACGAGATCATCCGCCATGCCCAGCAGTATATTTCCGCCCACATCCGGGAAAAGCTCTCCGTCCGCCTCATTGCCCAGCAGGTGGACGTGAGCCCCAGCTATCTGACGGTGCTGTTCCAGAAGAATTTGCAGATCTCCCCCGGCGAATACATCCGCCGCATCAAGCTCCAGGAGAGCAAGCAGATGATAAGAGAAAACAACCTGAACTTCACGGAGATCGCCGCCGCCCTGCAATACTCCACGGTCCACCATTTCTCCCGCCAGTTCAAAGAAAAATTCGGCATCACCCCCACGGAGTACGCCCGTTCCGTGCGATAACCCCCAAAAAGTTCAAAAAGGCCCGCCGTTTCGTTTACGGCGGGCTTTTTGAGCGAAAGGGGGGAATCAATTGACAATGGACAATTTTGGGGGAGTTGACAGTGGACAGTGGACAGTTGACAGTTATTGGGTAGACTTCCGTTGTTCCTTTGAATCCTTCCGGTAAAGCATGTTGGGAACGTACCCGTGTTTGACCGAATGGGCCAAAAAACGGACGTTCTTAGAATTCCCCGGTTGAAAACATCCCCCTGTCAGCGAAACCGTAGGGAACGGCCTATGTGCCGTTCCGCACCCGAAAGGACGGTACCGTCCCCGACAACCCCCACACCCCAAAGCCCGGTACAAAAGCTTCCCCGCCGGGGAAGCTGGCAGGGCGCAGCCCTGACTGATGAGGCAGCGGAGCGGCCTGAAACATTCCAGAAACAGTAGGCGAATCCGTACAAACGCCCCCCCATACTGTCATTCCGACCGCAGCGCAAGCGGAGTGGAGGAATCCACCACGTTGGACAAAGAACCACCACAAGATAAAACAGGCAACTCGGGAAGATTCCTCGGCTCACTACCGTTCGCTCGGAATGACATGTCGGGGGGCGGTTTTGTTTTATCCACAGGGGTTGTAATTGCGGCGCAGCGGAACGGCACGCCGTTCTTTCCAAATCTGCAAAAAATTGTAACGAAATACCTTTTCGCAAGTCCTATAGATAGAAAGGAGGCGAAGCAGTGGAAGATTATGAACAAATATATACCCTTTACTTTCAGGATGTCTACAGATACGTCTGCGCCCTGAGCCGTGATGCAAATCTTGCCGAAGAAATCACCCAAGAGACATTTTTCAAAGCATTAAAATCCTTGGATTCCTTTCGGGGGCAATGCAGGCTCTATGTTTGGCTTTGTCAAATTGCCAAACACACCTATCTGTCCCACCTGAAAAAGCGAAAAGAGCCAGAAAGCGAAGAACCGCTGAGCAATTCTGTAGAGGAAATGATGCTTGAGAAGGAATCTGCGTTCCAGATCCATCAGGCACTTCACAACCTGTCGGAGCCGTATAAAGAGGTGTTTTCCCTGCGTGTACTGGGAGAGCTATCTTTTCGGCAAATCGGACTTTTATTCGGAAAATCGGAGAATTGGGCGCGGGTGACGTACCACCGCGCAAGACTCAAAATCAAGGAGGAATTTGAATGAATTATCCCTGTGGATTGATTCGTGATTTGCTTCCGCTCTATCACGACGATGTGTGCAGCCCGGAAAGCCGCGCCGCAATAGAATTGCACTGCACCGGCTGTCCCAATTGCAAAAAAATATTGGATGATCTCCGCTCCATACCGGAACCGCACGTGGCTGTGGCAGAGTCAGCTCCATTGGTTCCTATACAAAAAAGATGGAATCGTGAACGGAAATTATTTCTATGGATCGGTCTTGGCATTGCAATTGCCGTCCTGCTGCTGTTTGGGACAATTACCCTTTTGAGGGAATGGAAATGCGTCCCCATGGGGAAAGAGGACATGGTTGTGACGGACGTTTACCAAACCTCTGACGGATTGATTCATATTGATTATGACGACTTGTATGATTTGAATTATTACAGCACCTGGATAGAGGTCGGCAGTGACGGCTACGGCTATATTTCGGCCTATCGCCCCATTCTGGCAAAGAAAACAAACCACCATCCCAGAGGAACGGCCGGCGTTACTTTCGATCCGGACAGTGCCTTTGCCTTCCTCAATGACGAAACCCACACTCCTGTAACAAAAGTCTATCTCGGAATCAAGAACGACCCGGAGAACTCCATCTTGGTCTGGGAGCAAGGCATGGAAGTCCGCACCGCCACCGCCCAGGAGGAAGCCGACTGGAACAGGCTCAGCCAGCCGAAATCGTAAAACAATTGTTTCTCCCAGGGGATGCCGCTGCCCGAAACACACAGGAGACAATGGGCGAATCCGTAACAACGTCCCCCGAATATAACCCATGCGGATGAATGGAACTGCCTTCGATGTGCATGTAGGGGCGGCAACCTTGCCGCCCGCCACGTTGCAAATACAACCTGTGCGGTTAAATGGAACCACCTATCGATATGTCATCCCGACCGAGTGAAACGAGCGGAGGGATCTACTCAAGTTGCAAGCTTTCCCATGCGTAGGATATTTTTGCAACTTGAGTGGATTCCTCCGCTCCGCTGACGCTACGGTCGGAATGACACGTTGATAGGCGGTTTCATTCATCCACACAGTTTCTATTCGAAACGTGGCGGGCGGCAGATTTGCCGCCCCTACGGTTACGCTGGTTGGAGTACTTTTTGCACCAACGTATTTCAAAAGCGGAAACGTTTGCTGCTCAATAATTGTCAATTGTCAATTGTCCATTGTCAATTGTTTTTCAATATGCGGAAAACTTATGATAACCGCGGATTTTCGTGGTTGACAAGGGCCTGGGGCGGATGTATAGTAATCGGGAACTAATCCATGACCGGGATACAAAAGTTCATAGAAGAAATACGAAGGGAAGAAAATGAAATGAAAAAAGCACTTGCGCTGGTTCTGGCAGTGCTGCTGCTGGGAACCTTTACGGCCTGTACAGGCACCGGGTCTTCCGCCGCTGAGACCACAGCCGCCGAGACCACAACCGCTGAAACCACCGCTGCGGCAGCCGCGGATACCGCAAAGACCTCTTACCGGGTGGGCATCTGCCAGCTGGTGCAGCATCCGGCGCTGGATGCCGCCACCGAGGGCTTCAAGGCCGCTCTGACGGAAGCCCTGGGGGACTCCGTGACCTTTGACGAGCAGAACGCCTCCGGCGAGAGCACCAGCTGCGCCACCATTGTCAACGGCTTCGTTGCCTCCAAGGTAGACCTGATCATGGCCAACGCTACTGCCCCCCTGCAGGCGGCGGTCTCTGCTACGGGCACCATCCCCATTCTGGGCACCTCCGTAACGGATTACGCTTCTGCCCTGGAGATCGACAACTGGAACGGCACCGTGGGCACCAACGTCTCCGGCACCTCCGACCTGGCTCCTCTGGACCAGCAGGCCGCCATGCTGCGGGAGCTGTTCCCCGAGGCCAAGACCGTGGGCCTTGTGTACTGCTCCGCGGAGTCCAACAGCAAGTATCAGGTGGATGTGATCCGCGGGTATCTGGAAAAAGAGGGCCTGACCTGTGAGGAGTTCGCCTTCACCGATACCAACGACGTCTCCTCCGTGACCCAGAAGGCCTGCGACAAGTCTGACGTGCTCTACATCCCCACGGACAACACCGCCGCCTCCAATACCGAGGCCATTGCCAACGTGGTCCTGCCGGCCAAGGTTCCGGTGGTTGCCGGTGAGGAGGGCATCTGCTCCGGCTGCGGCGTAGCAACCCTCTCCATCAGCTATTATGACCTGGGCTACACCACCGGCAAGATGGCTGTGAAGATCCTGACCGGCGAGGCCGATGTTTCCACCATGCCTGTAGAATACGCCCCCCAGGTGACGAAGAAGTACAACGCCGCCAACTGCGAGGCCCTGGGCATCACCCCTCCCGAGGGCTACACCGCCATTGAGGGATAACAGAAAACAGCATTTTTCAGGGACAGAGCTCTTTGGCTCTGCCCCTGGACTTTAGTGACCGAACGAAAAAAGATTTGAGGTAAAAAATCATGACCTTTCTCTCTCCGCTGCTTCATGCCGCCCCCGGGGCCATTTCCCAGGGCCTGCTGTGGGGCATTATGGCCATCGGCGTGTACATCACTTACAGAATCCTGGACGTGGCGGACCTGACGGTGGACGGCACCCTGGCCACCGGCGGCGCGGTGTGCATCATGCTCATGCGCTCCGGGTTCAACCCCTGGCTGGCCCTGCTGTGCGCCTTCCTGGCAGGCCTTCTGGCGGGCCTTGCTACGGGCGTTCTCCACACCCGCTGTGGAATACCCGCCATTCTCTCCGGCATTCTCACCCAGCTGGCCCTGTATTCTATTAATCTGCGGATCATGGGGGGCAAATCCAACCAGCCCATTTCCGTTGACAAGTACAATCTGGTGGTGTCCCAGCGGTATGTGACGGAGTTTTCTCTGCGCAATCCCCTGATCCCGGCGGTGGTGACCCTGGTGGTGCTCATCGCCATTCTCTATTGGTTCTTTGGCACGGAATACGGCAGCGCCCTCCGGGCCACCGGTGCCAATCCCCACATGGCCAGTGCCCAAGGCATCGATACCCGGGTGAGCGTCACCGTGGGCCTGATGCTGAGCAACGGCCTGGTGGCTCTCGCCGGGGCCTTGCTTGCCCAGTACCAGGGCGCTACGGATGTCAACATGGGCCGGGGCGCCATCGTCATCGGCCTGGCGGCGGTGATCATCGGTGACGTGCTGCTGGGAAAGGTATTCAGGAATTTTGCCCTGAAGCTGTGTACCGTGGTGGTGGGCGCGGTGGTCTACTACCTGGTGCTGCAAATCGTGCTGCAATTGGGCCTCAACACCAATGATCTGAAGCTCTTTACCGCCCTGATCGTGGCGCTGTTCCTGTCCATTCCCTATTGGAAGGGCAATGTATTTAAGAAGAAAGCGGCCAAAACCACGGGAGGGGAACGCCATGCTTGAAATCAAAAACGTCAGCAAGACCTTTAATCCCGGCACGGTGAATGCCAAAACCGCCTTGAATGGCCTGAACCTGACCCTTCATGACGGAGATTTTGTCACCGTCATCGGCGGCAACGGGGCGGGGAAGTCCACCATGCTCAATGCCGTGGCGGGTACCATCACCGTGGACACCGGCTCCATTGTCTTAGACGGCAAGGATCTGACCAGAATGCCGGAATACAAGCGGGCTGCGTTCCTGGGCCGGGTCTTCCAAGACCCCATGATGGGCACCGCCGCCACCATGCAGATCGAAGAAAACCTGGCCATGGCCGACCGCCGTGGCAAACGCCGGACCTTGCGCCCTGGCATCACCGGTGCGGACCGGGAGCGGTATATGGAGCAGCTGAAAATCCTGGATTTGGGCCTGGAGGACCGCATGACCGCCAAGGTGGGCCTCCTCTCCGGCGGCCAGCGCCAGGCCCTGACCCTCCTCATGGCCACCCTGCAAAAACCGGAACTGCTGCTTCTGGACGAGCATACCGCCGCCCTGGACCCCAAAACCGCAGCCAAGGTTCTGGAAGCCACCCGGCGCATTGTGGAGCGGAACCACCTGACCACCATGATGATCACCCACAATATGCGCGACGCCATTGCCTACGGCAACCGCCTGATCATGATGTACAACGGCCACGTGGCCGTAGACGTCTCCGGCGAAGAAAAACAGCGCCTCACCGTAGAACAGCTCCTGAACCTATTCAGCAAAGCCTCCGGCTCCGACGAAGCCGACGACAAGCTGCTGCTGTCGTAAAAGAATCAATAAACCTGCCTGCCTTGTGCTTGGGTGCACAGGACAGGCAGGTTTTTTGTTGAACGGAAGAATAATTGACAATTGATAATTGACAATTGACAATTATTTGGGCGACGGACGTGTCCGTTTTTAGATTGCGTGGGTTAAATGGAATTACGCCTGTAGGGGCGGCTATTATGCCGCCCGATACGTCCCGATACCCGAGCTGTATCGAAAAAATGGTATTACGTTGGACGAATCCGGTGTAGCGGCGGCAATCTGCCGCCATCCACGTCCCGAATACAACCTGTGGGGTTGAACGGAACCACCCCCCGACATGTCATTCCGAGGGAGCAAAGCGAGTCGAGGAATCTTCCCAAGCAGCAAGTTTTATCTTGTGTTGGTTCTTTCCTCAACGTGGTGGATTCCTCCACTCCGCTTGCGCTCGGTCGGAATGACAATGTTGGTACGTTTCTACGGATTCGCCCATTGCTTCCACAATGTTTCAGGGCGCAGCCCCTTGGCTCTCCCTCTGGGAGAGCTGTCACCGCAGGTGACTGAGAGGGTCTTACGGTGTTTATGAATGATAACGTCCTTGGTATTATCAACGTAGACCCTCTCCGTCCTCGCTGCGCTCGGCCACCTCTCCCAGAGGGAGAGGCAAGTGGCGGCAGGTTGCCGCCGCTACACCGGATTCGTCCAACGTTACACTGTTTTATGATATGGCTCAGATATCAAATAGAACCTGTTTGGTCGAACGGTATCACCCTGGATGCTTTATTCCAGCGGATATTCCCCAAAAGGTTTCATATCCAGCTCCAAACGGTGGTAAGAGTCCAGAACTTCCTGGGCTTCCTCGGCGCGGATGGCGTGGCCCTCTTGGCCTCCCTTTGCACGGCCCCAGTAGAGGCTGATGGGGTCACGCACGATTTTTTCAATCATTTCAGGGCCGTCTGGGCCGCAGCGGAAGAATCCGTAATAGGGGCTGACATCGTTCCGTTCTTCTGCTTTTTCCAGAATGTTTCCTTGACAGATGTAGGAAACGCCCATGTCGTATAGTGCTATTTTCCCGTTACGGAGGGTGTGGATCAGCAGCGGGCAAGGCTCCTGTCCTGCCCGGGGCTCTCTGGTGATCAGTTCATCAATGCCGTCTCCGTTTAAGTCCATCCGGGTATAGGTGAAGCTCCGGGCATTCTCAAAGCGCAGCAGAGAGTCGGCAATGTACTGGGCATAGGGGTCGGAATAAGTTATGTCCGGAACATCCTTGCCGAAGAGTTTCAGAGGCAGCCAGCGAATTTCTACGGGGCTGTAGGAACTCAGAATACGCTGGGCTTCTTCCTGGGAAATTTCCTGTGCGTCGCCCCGTTCTGCCGGATGCAAATACCATGTATCGGTGGAGGATACATAGGAAACGCCGGTGAGAAATGTGGGGGCTTCCGGCCCTGCCTGGTAGAAATAATGCTGATTCAGGCCTAAATCCTCGCAATAAATCTCAAAAACAGAACCTTCGCAGGGCCTGAAGTGGGGAATCGTCAGGCGCGTTTCGGAAGTGTCAAAATACTTATAGGATGTTCCGTCTTTCATAGAGAGAATATCCCTACTTCCGACAATCAATTCCTTGATCCCGTCACCGTTCACATCGTACAGCACATATCTGATTCCCTCAGGGTTCAGGGCTTTTTCCAGCTGGTAATTTACAAATTCCTGATAACCTTTTGTATATTGTTCCTCGTGTTCTGCCTGGGCCTTTGCCTGGGCGGCATCCTGGGCCTCCTGGGCTTCCTGCTTGTATTTCTGGACCTGGGCCATGGTGGTGGGGTGCGGATGGGGGGAGAGGTCAAAGAGCTCCGCAAGCTGTTCCAGGGCTTCCCGGGTCATGGGAACCTGGCCCTCCTGGGTTTGTATCACCGGGTCTAAGCCGATGGTGACGAAGGATTCCGGAAAATCGGCATAAATCCGGGCTGTTTCCGGCCCCAGCACCAGCAGCACCTGTTTTCCGTCCTGACGGGTATAGTCCCATTGGGTGTAGTCCCGGGATGCCAGCATGGAACCGGTCAAGGGGTCAAAGTATTCCTTCAGAGAATAGCGGTAGCTTGCGTAGCCCTTGTCCCAGCTCCAATTGCTTCCGGTGAGACTGATTTCCATGCTCTGGGTAAAGGTCCCCTCCAGGTGGAAGGCGCCGTCCCCATATTCAACCGTTACATCCGGCCCGGCTTTTACAAGACCCGGAAGCCCCAGGGCCTCCAGCAGTACATCTCTTTCGTAATAGTCCAGAGAGATAAAGGAAGAGAGCAGCTTGAGCCCGTATTTTTGGGTGATGGAATGGAGGGTTTCGGACATTTCCCGGCTGTAGCATCCGTAGGTCAGCCATTCATTTTCCGGAATATCAGAGGGCGTTCCGGCTTTGGCCGCCAAATCCGCCTCCAGGGCGATGCTTCCGTCCCGGTCATAGGTGTTTGTAAAGGCCACCCATTCTTGAAGGGCTTCCAGATTGGTCCCCTGCAAAGAGAGCATGATGATGGGCTCGTGGGTCTCCACGGGGATCACCTCTCCGTTTTCGTCATACTCCGTGGGAACGTAAAAGCGGTATTCGCCTACCTTTAAATGCTGCATTCTCAAAGCGTAAACCACCGCGCAGCCCACAAGCAGCAGCGCCAGGGAGACCAGCCCGGCGATCAGCCAGATTTTCCGCAGAGAACCCCTCCGGCTGCCGGATGCCCGGGAACCGTACAAAAATTCCTCCGCACAGGTGATATAGGAATCCTGCACGTCATTGAGTCCAAGAAGCAGATCTACGGCGTTCATAGCAGCCCCTCCTCTCGAAGCTTTTTTGCCAACCGGCCCCGAAGCCGATGGAGCATGGAGTGAATTTTGCTCTGACTGAAGCCCGAGGCCTGGGAGATGGCCTGGACGGACTCCAAATACCAGTACCGGCTTAAAAACACATTGCGCTCCGGCTCCGACAGGGAAGTAAGGAATTCACGGAACACCCGGGCCAGCTCCAGTCGGTCCAATTCCTGCTCCGGGTCGTCCGCCGCAATACACTCCTGCAGTTCCTCCAAAGAGCGCAGGATTTCCCCGCCGCCCCGCTGCTTGGCGGTGCGCTTCCGCCAGCGGTCGATGGAGATGTACCTGGTCATTTTTCCAAGGAATGCACCTAAAAACCCGGGCCTTTTGGGTGGAATGGCATTCCAGGCCCCGAGATAGGTATCGTTGACACATTCCTTGGAATCCTCCCGGTCCGATAGAATGTTGTAGGAAATGGTATATAGATAACTGCCGTACTTTCTGTCTGTTTCCGCAATGGCCTGCTGGGAGCGCCGGAAAAACAGGTCGAGAATTTTCTGATCCTCCATGGGGATCACCTCCAATTGTTGTCTTCACCTGTATAGTCGTAAAGCAAGGGCTGTTTCTTGCACGAAAACCAAAATTATTTTCTTTTATTTTTAAGATAACATCCTTGAAGCGAAAAGGCAACCAAAGGAATGGAAATCAGGCGCTTTTCACATCAGCGAAACCGTAGGGAACGGCCTGTGTGCCGTTCCGTGGGGCGTTGCGGATATAACCCGTGTGGACAAAACGGAACCACAATGGATGATGTACTGTAGCGGCGATGATTCATCGCCAAGCCACGTCACGAATACAACTTGTGCGGATGAACGGAACCACTCACCGGCGTGCATGTAGGGGCGGCAATCTGCCGCCCGCCACGTTTCGAATATAACCTGTGCAGACAAACGGAACCACCCCCCGACATGTCATTCCGAGGGAGCGTAAGCGAGTCGAGAAATCTTCCCGAGTTGCAGATTTTATCTTGTGGTTATTTCTTATCCAACGTGGTGGATTCCTCCACTCCGCTGACGCTGCGGTCGGAATGACATACGTTTCTGGTTTGATAGTTACAGATTTAAACGTACAACGATTCCGGCTTACGCCGGATGGCGATGAATCATCGCCGCTACATTGCGTGGTTCCATTCAACCGCACAGGTTATCGTCGAAACGTAGCGGGCGGCAGATTGCCGCCCCTACATGCACGTCGGTGGGTAATACCATTCAACCGCACGGGTTATATTTGCCACGTTGCTTGGCGATGAATCATCGCCGCTACATTGCGTGGTTTCGTTTATCCACACAGGTTATATTTGCAACGTGGCGGGCGGCAGATTTGCCGCCCCTACGGACACACCGGGAGGTGGTATCATCCACCTGCACAGGTTGTATTCGGAACGTCCCGGGCGTAGTACCTCTGCGCCCATTGTTTCTGGAATGTTTCACGCTGTCCTGCCTTACCCTCCGCTTCCTGCGGTCGGAATGACAGACCGGGGGCACTTTTTACAGCTCAAAACCGGAATGAAAATATGCGTTCTAAAATGAATAATATCCAAAACCAATGAATGACCGAATACACATTTATACGTAAATATGCGTATATACACCGCTAAAATGAATGATATATACGAAATACACATGGAATACCAAGAAGAAAACCCATAGCTTTGTAAATATTATCAATTGAAATTGTATAATATTCGCGCTATAATACAACCATCAAATCAAACAAACAGCAAAGGAGAACCTGAATATGAAAAAACTGATTGCCCTCGTCCTGACTAGCCTTTTGCTGACCTCCCTGCTGTCCGGCTGCGGCAGCTCCGATGGAAAAGCAAAGACCGTTACCTCCGGAAAGCTGACGGTGGCCACCTCTCCGGATTTTGCCCCCATGGAGTTCGTTGACCCCTCCAAGGAAGGCCAGGATATGTACGTTGGCTTTGACCTGACCCTGGCCCACCACATTGCCGATTCCATGGGCCTGGAGCTGATGGTCATGCCCATGAGCTTCGACGCCTGCCAGACCGCCGTTTACGCCGGTACCGTGGATATGGCCATTTCCGGCTTCAGCTGGACCGAGGAGCGTTCCGAAAACTACAATGTTTCCGACTACTACCACGCCGGTGACAACGAGGACAACCAGGTGCTGATCACCCTGGCCTCCAACGGCGACAAGTTCGCCACCGCCGAGGGCCTGAAGGGTGCCAAGATCGGTGCCCAGAATGCCTCCCTGCAGCAGTCCCTGACAACCGAGCAGCTGCCGGATTCCGAGCTGACGCTCTTCACCGACCTGGGCACCGCGGTATTGCAGCTGAAAAACGGCGACTTTGACTGCATCGCCGTGGCCGACGGCAACGGCAAGGCCATCATCGCCAACAACCCCGAAATCGCCATGTCCGGCTTTAAGTTTGACGTAGACGAAAAGTACACCGGCAACGTGATTTTGCTGAAGAAGGGTGCCGACGAGCTGACCGCCGCCGTCAACGAGGCCCTGGCCTCCTCCAAGGACAGCTGGGACACCTGGTACAATGAAGCCAAGGAGATCTCCGGCATCGAGGCCTCCTACGACGACCAGGGCAACGCCGTCAGCTAAGACAAAAATCATTTGAGGAATCTTCCCGAGAAGATTTTTTCGGGAAGATTCCTCATCACCACTTTACCGAAGTGAGAAGTATATGGTATAATCTAATGGCTTTCTTTTGAACGTGAACACCGTCACGCTGAAAAGAGAGCCGTTACAACAGGAATTGAAAGGAACAACAAGATGGATTTTAGCTTATTTCTTCCCAACATGGCCAAAATTTGGAGCAACTACTGGCAGCTGTTCCTGTTTACGGGCCTGAAAAACACCCTGATCCTGACCGTGATTTCCGTATCCCTGGGCACGGTGCTGGGCACGCTCATTGCCATGCTGAAAATGTCCAAGGTGAAGATTTGCCGGTTTATCGCCTCTGTTTACATTGAGGTCATCCGGGGGACCCCCATCCTCTTGCAGCTGTATGTATTCTACTTTGTGCTGCCCAATGTCTTCACATTCCTGAAACTGAGCCAGTTTATGTGGGTGTCCATTTCTCTGTGCATCAACTCCTCCGCCTATGTTTCCGAGGTCATCCGTTCCGGCATTCTGGCGGTGGACAAGGGCCAGACCGAGGCTGCCCGGTCCCTGGGACTCAGCGAGGGCCAGACCATGGTGAAGATCATCCTGCCCCAGGCCGTGCGGAACATCCTTCCCGCCCTGGGCAACGAGTTCATTATGATGCTGAAGGAAACCTCTCTGGCCTCCACCTTCTTCCTGGGAGACATTATGACCTCCTACCTGGTGGTCAAGGGCGTATCCTATCTGACGCTGGAGCCCCTGACCATTGTGGCCATCATCTATCTGTGCGTCACCTTCCCTCTGAGCAAAATTGTGGACAAGTTCGGCAAGAAGATGGCTTCCCCCGATGCCTACACCAACCGGAAAAGAAAACTCATGAACATGAAAGGAAAGGCCTGAGCACTATGGAAATGATCAAAACCGTTGATTTACACAAAAGTTTCGGAGAGCTGCAGGTCTTGAAGGGGGTCAGCCAGGTCGTCCAGAAGGGCGAGGTGGTCTCCGTCATCGGCCCCTCCGGCGGCGGCAAAAGCACCTTCCTGCGGTGCCTGAACCTGCTTGAAAAGCCGGAAAGCGGCAAAATCTACTTTGAGGGCAGCGAGATCACCGGGAACCTGACCAAGGAAGAAAAGCAGCTCATCAAAGAGGGCAAGATGCCCAAGCCCCCCAAGGTCAATATTGACCTGCACCGGCAGAAAATGGGCATGGTCTTCCAGCACTTCAATGTGTTCCCCCACCTGACGGTGGCAAAGAACATCACCCTGGCCCCCATGATGCTCAAGGGCAAGTCCGAGGCCGAGGCAGACCAGATGGCAAAGGACCTGCTAAGCCGGGTGGGACTGCTGTCTAAGTACGATGAAATGCCCGGCAACCTCTCCGGCGGACAGAAGCAGCGTCTGGCCATCGTCCGGGCGTTGGCCATGGAGCCGGACGTGATGCTCTTTGACGAGCCCACCTCCGCCCTTGACCCGGAAATGGTAGGCGAGGTGCTGGACGTCATCAAGGGCCTGGTGGAAACCGGCATGACCAGCGTCATCGTCACCCACGAGATGCGCTTTGCCAAGGAGGTATCGGACCGGGTGCTGTTTATGGCCGAGGGCAACGTCTTAGAGCAGGGCAGCCCGGACCAGGTATTCAACCACCCCACCCACCCCAGACTTCAGGAATTTTTAGCGAAGGTGCTGTAAAATGGATAAAGAAGAACTGTACCAATCAATTGAAGCCAAAAAAGAGGAAATCCTCTCTTTGAGCGATAAAATCTGGGACTATGCGGAGCTTTCCATGCTGGAAACCCGGTCCACCAAGGCTTATGTGGAGCTTTTGAAGGTCGAGGGCTTTCAGGTAGAGGAAAACCTCTGCGGCATTCCCACCGCCTTTTCCGGAACCTACGGCTCCGGTTCCCCTAAAATCGGCATTTTGGGCGAGTATGATGCTCTTTCCGGCCTGTCCCAAGAGCCGGGGGTGGCCGAGAAGAAGCCCCTGGTGGAGGACGGCTGCGGCCAGGGCTGCGGACACAATCTTCTGGGCGCAGCCTCTCTGGCGGCGGCCATTGCGGTCAAAGATGCCATTGCGGCGGGGAAGCTCCAAGGTACAGTGACCTTCTACGGCTGCCCCGGAGAAGAGGGCTGCGCCGGAAAGACCTTTATGGCCCGGGACGGCCTGTTCCGGGACCTGGATGCGGCCATAACCTGGCACCCGGGCTCCACCAACGAGGTCACCACCGGCTCCAATGCCGCCTGCCTGCAAATGGTCTATGAGTTTGCCGGCACTGCGGCCCATGCCGCCGGAAATCCCTGGGAGGGCCGGTCTGCCCTGGACGGGGCGGAGCTTATGAACGTGGGCGTTCAGTTCCTCCGGGAGCACATGGAGCCCGGATGCTCCATCCACTATTCCATTGCCGATGCCGGGGGCATTTCGCCCAACGTGGTCCAGCCCAAGGCCAAGCTTATATACATGGTCCGGGCCCGGACCGTCCGGAAGGCCAAGGCCTTGCTGGAGCGGGTCAATGACATTGCCCGGGGTGCGGCCCTGATGTCCGGCACCGCCGTGACCTGGCACCAGCTGGACGGCACCTCCGACACCCTGTCCAATACGGTATTGGAGCAGCTGCTCTATGACAATCTGGTGGAGGCCCCGCTGCCGGAGTATACCCGGGAGGAATGGGCCTTTGCCGCCGCCCTGCGGGGAACCTATCCCCACGAGGGTCTGCCCGGGGAGGGCGTGGATACAAACCCGGTGCTGAAAAAGCAGATCCGGGCGCTGTCCCAGGAGGGAACCAAAGATATTAACGATTTCGTGGTGCCCTATTACCCCGCCGCCTCCTACAGCCCCGGCTCTACGGATGTGGGCGATGTCAGCTGGTTGACCCCCACGGCCCAGTTCACCGCCGCCACCTGGACCTCCCAGGTCCCCGGCCACAGCTGGCAAGTGGTGTCTACGGGAAAAACCGGCCTTGCCTACAAGGGCCTGCTCTACGCCGCCAAGGTGCTGGCAGGAGCCGCTGCGGACCTGATGGAAAAGCCGGAGCTCCTGAAACAGGCCCGGGAAGAATTCTCGGAAACCGCCGCCGAGGGCTACGACTGCCCCATCGGCCCGGAGGTCGTGCCCTCCGCACAGTAAATATGGATACAAGGCCGTCTGCAAGCGCGCAGGCGGCCTTTGTGCATCCCACAGTTGACACGGTGGTATTATTGGGATATAATATTACTACCAAGATAGGAGGCGTTTTCTATGAGCCCAAACATTTCGATTCGGCCTTCAAAGGATATTCGCACGAATTATGCCCAGATTTCCGCCCTGACCCGGCAAAATCCCGTGGCGATCACTGTCAACGGCAGGGAAGACACGGTGCTCCTCAGCCACGAGGATTTCCAGAACCAGCTGCGCTATATTGACGACCTGGAAGCGAAACTCCGGGTCTATTCCCATCTGGCCCAGGCCATGGACGATGTGAAGCTCGGCAGGGTGCAGTCTGCCGATGAGGCCTTTGGGGACATTCTGGGGGCCTTGGAGCATCTGGAAGTATGAGCTGTAAGGTGATTTTGACGGATACGGCCAAGTCGGACCTGCTGGAAATCGCCCGGGGCGTTGCGGCGCTTTCCAAGGACAAAGCTCTGGCGGTGCGCTTTGTCCGGGAACTTCAGGAAGAGACAAAACGCCTGGAACAGTTCCCGGAGTCCGGCGCGGTGCCCAGGGACCGGGTGCTGAAAAGCAGCGGCTACCGCTTTCTGGTTCATGGAGACTATCTGCTGTTTTATCTCTATAAGAAAGAAGAGCAGGCGGCCTATGTAATGGCGGTGTTCAACGGAAAGCGGGATTATTTCCGGGTGATGAAAGACTTTTTGTAAGCTATTCGGGTATTGCCAAACCAGGCGATGCCCGAATACTTTTTGTATAGGGCGCCAAAGATTGTGGAATCCTACCCGTGAGGTGAGAAGCATGTATTTTGGGGACCTGACCCATGGAAATATCCGGAAAATTTTTGAGGGGGCCGGGGACTTTATGGCCCGGGAGTTGCGTTGCGGGGCTTTTACCCTCTATGCCTATGCCATCGACGGCCTGACCTCCGGGGCGGATACCTCGGAATATGTGTTTCGCCCCATTGCGGAAGAGCTGCGGGGGGAGACCATGGAGGCAATTTATCAACAGGCCCTGTGGGGAAGTGTGTATAACAGTGTGGCGGTGCCCTGCAAGGACTTGGAGGACGCGGCCCAAAAGCTGGTCAACGGCTTCTGCGTGGTGCTGTTTCCAGGGGTGGGGGCCATTGCCTTTGAGGTGAAAACCGGGGAAAAACGGGGCATTTCCGGCCCGGAGGTGGAAAACACCGTCAAAGGCCCCAAGGATGCCTTTGTTGAAACGGTCCGCACCAATACAAGCCTTCTGCGCCGGCATTTAAGATGTCCGGAGCTGCGGCTGTGGGAGACCCAGGTGGGGCGGCGGAGCCTGACCAATGTGACGGTGGTTTCCATAGAAGGGCTCACGAATCCGGAATTGGTTTCCAGAATGCGCAAAAGGCTGGAAACCCTGGACGTGGACGGCTTCCTGATGCCCTCCGCCGTGGAGGAATACGTCACCGGCTCCCGGAAAACCGCCTTTCCCCTGATCCAGTATACGGAGCGGGCGGATAAATTCTGCGCAGGACTCCTGGAGGGCCGGGTGGGGCTGCTGGTGGACGGGCTGCCCCTGGGGTATCTGGCCCCGGCGGACCTGGGCTATCTGATGGAAAGTCCGGAGGATTGGAGCCGGGATTATCTCAGTGCCTCCTGCCTGCGGGTGCTGCGCTATGGGGCGCTGCTGTTGAGTTTATTGCTCCCGGGGGTGGCCATCGCCCTGGGGGCCTATCACCAGGAGATGATCCCGCTGCCCTTGCTGCGGACCATCATTGAGAGCAAAAAACAGGTGCCCTTTTCCGCTACGGCGGAGGTGCTGGGGCTGCTGGTGGCTTTTGAGCTGCTGCAGGAATCCGGCATCCATCTGCCTCAGGCCGTGGGCCAGTCGGTGTCCACCATCGGGGGCATCGTAGTGGGCACGGCGGCGGTGGATGCGGGACTGGTGTCTCCCGGGGCGCTGATCGTGGTGAGCATTGCCGGGGTCTGCGGCTTTGCGCTGCCCAACCGGGATCTGGCGGAGGCGGTACGGCTGTGGCGGTTCGGCTTGAGCCTGTTGGCGGCTGTAGGCGGGCTTTTGGGGCTTACCGTGGGGATTTGCCTTCTGGCGGGGCATCTGGCGGGACTGCGGTGCCTGGAGGTGCCCTATCTGGCGCCTTTTCACGCAGGGGGAAGCTCTATTTTGCGAAACCGCATGGTGGAGGACCGATTCAGGGATGGGCTTCTGCGCCCGGAGGATGGGAGAAAACAGAAATGAACAAGTGGTTGTGGGCCCTTTTGGCCCTGGGGGCCCTGCTCTGGAACCCGGCGGAGCCCAGGGACGTGGGGAAGCTGATCCCCGTGGAGCTGGTGCAGCTGTCCCGGGACTGGGATGGTGTGACGGTGCGGACGGATACGGGAAATAGGGGCTGGGGCGAAAATCTTGAAGAAGCAATGGAAGATTTAAAAAGGAAGGCCTCCGGGGAAATTTTTCTGGAAACGGCGGAATATGTGCTGCTGACCGGGGACAAGGAGGCGTTCATCCCGGAGCTGAAACACTACTTTCGGCCGGGGACTCAGGTGTATGAAGCCCCCTATCTGGAGGACATGGAAGGGGCGGCGGCCTACCTGGGGCAGCACCGCCGGGAATCGCCTTTGTTCAGGATTCAAAACAAGGACCTGCCCCGGCTGATTCGGCAGAGAGGAGGACTATGCTTTGCGGACGGACAGACAGACCGGGAACCCTAAATTTCCCGCGGTGATCTCCGCGGGACTGTTGCACACGGCGGCAGGAGGCACCTGGCCCGGAGTAGGGCTGCTGGCCCTGCTTGGGGCGGTGCTGCGAAGAATCCCGGGGGCAGGGCGATGCCACGAAGGCTGGGGAAAATATGCACAGGGCCTGTGGAGTATTTTTGTGGCGGCCCAGGTGCTGAGCTGGACCGGCAGCTGCTGGGAGGATGGAGCCGCAGCGGTCTGGGCGCCTTCGGTGCTGCTGGCGGTGGCCCTGTGGCTGGCCGCCAAGGGGCCGGAAGCCCTGGGAAACGCCGCCGGGGTGCTGGGCCTTCTGCAGTTGGGCCTGGCCGGGGCGGTGCTGTTGACGGCGGTGGGGGAGATCCGACTTCAAAACCTGACACCTGGGCTGATCTGGCCCAGCGGGTGGCTGCTGGTCCTTTTGCTGCTGCCGGAGGAAGGGAAAAGAAAAAGCCTGGCAGCGCCCTGGGCGGTGCTTTGCAGCCTGGTGACGGTGGGGGTCCTGGGAGATGTGGGGGAGAAGGGCTTTTATGAGATGAGCAGGAGTATTTCTCTTTTTGGGGCGGTGAAACGCCTGGAAGCGCTGGCAGCCGTGGGCCTGACGGCGGGATTCGTCGTGCTGCTGGCAAAGCTTCTGGAACTGGCCTCGGCCGGGGGAAAATACTGGCCCGGGGCGGTGGCGGCCTATGTTCTCTTTCGAAGCGGGGTTCTGATCCCGGGCATCTATGCCGCGGGAATCAGCGTGTTCATGTGGTGTGTGCTTCCGGCCTTTTTGCAGAACAAGAATAACGAAATTGTTTAGAACAAAATGATGCATAAAAGCGTAAAAAGTCGGAAAAGAAATCTTTTTTAGGGAAATTCAAAAAAAGTGCTTGACAAATTCTGCATTTGATGTTAATATCATGAAGCTTTCAGCGGGAAGCCCCAACGAAAGCGGCTGCATCTTGTAAATTGAATAACGTAAAGACAAACTATAACACCTTGGACAATTAATGGAATTGTTTAAGCGTA
>CAKTOB010000031.1 GCA_934589525.1 uncultured Oscillospiraceae bacterium
CAGGACTATTGTTTCACGTATTCGCTAACATTGCCGCTGCCATGGTTTTTAAGGTTTTCAACTCTTGATTGGCATTGACAATTGACAATTATTGGCTGACGGACGTGCCCGTTTTTGTGATCCGTTGGTTGAATGGTATACTCATGTAGGGGCGGCTACCATGTCAAGAGAAACATGGGTAACCAGCCGCCCGCCACGTTCCGACTATAACCCGTGCGGTCAAACGGTACCACGCAATGTAGCGGCGGCAATCTGCCGCCATATACGTTGTACATTTGAATTTGTAACAACCAATAAAAAACGCATGTCATTCAAGCCTTAGCGCAAGCTGAGCGGAGGAATCTTCTCAAGTAGCAACAATAACCAGCGTAGGGTAAAACTTGCCACTTGAGTAGATCCCTCCGCTCGTTTCATTCGGTCGGGATGACATGCGTTTCTTGGTTTGGCCGGTGCGGCTCAATACTCGCAACGTGGCGGGCGGCTGGAGCCGATGAATGAAGGTGTGATTGCCACCGGCAATCAATTAATTTTAATTCGCTGCGCGGAGCACCACCCCTACGGAGTTTCCTATTTTTAAACGTTCAATCGGTACAATAGCGGCGCAATATCCGTGTATTACGCAGGATTTTTATACCGCCCGCCACGTTTCCCCAAATAATTGTCAATTGTCCATTGTCAATTGTAAATTGTAAATTTCCTCCGCCCCGGGCTCCATAAAAAACACAGCCCCCGCCTTTCCGGCGGGGGCTGCTATTATTGGGAAATTACACCATTGCGGCGGTGATGATGGCCATCTTGTAGACCTCGTCGGCGTTGCAGCCGCGGGACAGGTCGTTGATGGGAGCGGCCAGGCCCTGCAGGATGGGGCCGTAGGCTTCGAAGCCGCCCAGGCGCTGGGCGATCTTGTAGCCGATGTTGCCGGCTTCGATGTTGGGGAAGATGAAGGTGTTGGCGTGGCCGGCCACGGGGGAGCCGGGGAACTTCAGCTGGCCCACTTCGGGAGCAACGGCGGCGTCGAACTGCATTTCGCCGTCAATGGCCAGTTCGGGAGCCATTTCCTTGGCAACGATGGTGGCATCATGGCTCAGCTTCACGGTGCCGCCCTTGCCGGAGCCGTTGGTGGAGAAGCTCAGCATGGCAACCTTGGGGTCAATGCCGAAGACCTTGGCGGTGCGGGCGGACTCAATGGCCACCTCGGCCAGCTTCTGGGCGGCGGTCAGGGTCACGTTGCCGTCCTTGTCTACGGAATCCTCGTAGCTCAGGTTGATGGCGCAGTCGCCCATGGCCAGCTTCTCTTCGCCCCGGACCAGGATGAAGCAGGAGGACACCAGGTGGGCACCCTTCTTGGTTTTCACCAGCTGCAGCGCGGGACGGACGGTATCGGCGGTGGAGTAAGTAGCGCCGCCCAGCAGGGAGTCGGCGTAGCCCATCTTCACCAGCATGGTGCCGAAGTAGTTGCCCTTGGACAGGGCCTTCCGGCAGTCCTCGGCGCTCATCTTGCCCTTGCGGAGCTCTACCATCTTTTCGACCATGGCATCCATGCCCTCGTAGGTGGCAGGGTCCAGGATCTCCACGCCCTCGATGTTGAAGCCGCCCTTGGCCGCGTTGGCCTTGACTTCTTCAACATTGCCCACCAGGATGGGGGTCAGGAAGCCGCCCTCTACCAGGCGGGCAGTGGCCTCCAGAATACGGGCATCGTGGCCCTCCGTAAAGACGATCTTCCGAGGGTTGGCCTTCAGAGTTTCGATCATAGCATTGAACATTGGAATCATTCCTCCATTATACGGGCCGAAGCCCATTTTTTCGTCTTTATTATAGCTCACATTTCCCTCTGACGCAAGCCTTATTTTGAAAAGTCCTTGAAGACTTCCCCAAAAAGCTTTTTAGGCAATCTGATGAAATCATTTCCAAATCAGCATTTTTTCCTATTGATTTTTGTGCGATTTCCCTTTATAATGGTGTCATACTGTAAGAGGGGGAGAATTGCGTGGGCGAACTGTATGCCATTGTCTCCGGAAAAGGAGGAACTGGCAAAACCTCCGTCTGCGCCGGAGTTGCCACAGCCCTGGCGGAGTCGGGCAAAAGTGTTCTTTGCATCGACTGTGACGTGGGCCTGCGGAACCTGGATATTTCTCTGGGCATGTCCGACTGCGGGGCCCTGTCCTTTCTGGACGTGTGCGAGGGCAGCTACAGCATGAATGATGCCTGCCGCCACCCCAAATACGACACCCTCCGTTTTCTCACCGCGCCTATGAACGTTCCCGTAGAGAAAATCGATTTGGAGCGTTTCGGAAGCCTGCTGCGCCGGGCCCGGGAACAGTATGATTTTGTATTCCTGGATGCCCCCGCGGGGGTGGACGCGGGCTTTCGCCTGACCAGCACCTGGACGGACCGGTTTCTTTTGGTCACCGGCTCCGGCCCCGCCGCCGTGCGGGATGCTGCCCGGGTCAGTGACCTTCTGGAGCTGGAGGGCAAGAAAAACGTCCGGCTCATTGTCAACCGGGTGGATGAAGAACTGCTTTCCACCGTGCGGCTGACCATTGATGACGTGATGGATGCCACCGGTACCCCCTTGGCGGGGCTGGTGCCGGAAGACCCCAATATCACCCTGGCGGCGGCCTTCGGCGTGCCCGTCCTTTTGTATGCCAAGCGCTGCCCCGCTGCCCGGGCCTTCCGCCGCATCGCCGGAAGGCTGGAGGGCATTTCCTCAAAAATCAAATTGTAAATATAGAGTTCCGTTTTTAACGGAGATAAGGAGTGACCTGTATTATGAATATCGCATTTTTGGCCCACGATAAAAAGAAGGAACTGATGGTTCAGTTCTGTACGGCCTACAAGAGCGTCCTTCAGAAGCACAGTCTTTACGCCACCGCCACCACCGGGCGGCTGATCGCGGACAATACAGGCCTGCCCATTACCCTGCTGCTTTCCCACAAGCAGGGGGGACATCAGCAGATCAACGCCCGCATTGCCTACAACGAAATCGACCTGGTCCTGCTCTTTACAGACCCCAACACCACCGACCCCTGGGACGATGCCCAGATGATCGAGACCATTCGCCACTGTGACAAGCAGAATGTGCCCATCGCCACCAACCTGGCCAGCGCGGAAATGTTCATCCTGGGCCTGCAGCGGGGCGATCTGGATTGGCGTGAAATGATCCACAGCAAGACCAAGTTCTGATACCTCCCGGTTCTATACATGCTGTAAAGGGCGGCAATATTGTCGCCCCTTTTTTGCGAAAACCCACTTATATATGAAGGAGAACAGATTTATGGATATTATCAAGCCCCGTACCCTCTCCGGCTTTATGGAGCTGCTGCCGGACAAGCAGATCCAGTTTGAGCGGATGACCAAGATCCTCCGGGAAACTTACGCCTCCTACGGCTTTGCCCCCCTGGATACCCCCGCCATTGAAGATGCCCAGATCCTTCTGGCCAAGGGCGGCGGCGAGACCGAAAAGCAGATCTACCGCTTCACCAAGGGCGACAGCGACCTGGCCCTGCGCTTTGACCTGACGGTGCCTCTGGCCAAATATGTGGCCCTGCACTATAACGAGCTGGCCTTCCCCTTCCGCCGGTATCAGATCAGCAAGGTCTACCGGGGCGAGCGGGCCCAGAGAGGCCGGTTCCGGGAATTTTACCAGGCGGACATCGACATCATCGGTGACGGCAAGCTGGATATTCTCAACGAGGCGGAGATCCCCGCCATCATCTACAAGGTCTTTTCCGGCTTCGGCCTGACCCGGTTCCAGATCCGGGTGAACAACCGAAAGATCCTCACCGGCTTCTACGATATGCTGGGCCTGGGGGAAAAGAGCGGCGACATCATGCGCTCCGTGGACAAGCTGGACAAGATCGGCCCGGAGAAGGTCAAGGCCATCCTTCTGGAGGACTGCGGCCTGACGGAGGACCAGGCTGAAGAAATTCTCCGCTTTATCGCCATCCGGGGCACCAATGCCCAGGTTCTGGAGGCTCTGGAAGGGTATCTGGGGAAGAACGAGACCTTTGACGTGGGTGTGTCCGAGCTGAAGGCCGTTACCGCCAACCTCTCCGCCTTCGGGGTGCCGGAACGCAACTTCGCCGTGGACCTGACCATTGCCCGGGGCCTGGACTACTACACCGGCACCGTTTACGAAACCGCCCTCCTTGACCACCCGGAGATCGGCTCCGTCTGCTCCGGCGGCCGGTATGACAATTTGGCGGGCTACTACATTGACAAGCCCCTGCCCGGCGTGGGTATTTCCATCGGCCTGACCCGGCTGTTCTATGTGCTGGACGAGCAGGGCCTGCTGAACCCCGCCCTGCCCTCCGCCCCGGCGGATGTGCTGGTGCTGCCCATGACCGCCGACATGGCCCCGGCCATTGCCCTGGCAGAGCGTCTTCGTACCTCCGGCCTGCGGGTGCAGCTGTATGCGGAGCAGAAGAAATTCAAGCAGAAAATGGCCTACGCCAACAAGCTGGGCGTGCCCTTTGCGGTGCTTCTGGGAGAGGATGAGCTGGAACAGGGCCTGTGCTCCTTGAAGAACATGGTCACCGGCGAGCAGCAGCTGCTCGCCCCCGAGGACGCTGCCCAGGTCATCCGCCAGGCCGTCAACGCCCAGTGCCCGGTGATCCTGGAAAAGTAAAATCAAGAATATAAAAGAGAGAAACGTATCATTGTATAGCCCTCCCGGGTTTTGCAATGATACGTTTTTTCTCTGCTGCATTATAGGATTCCACCAATTCTGGATTTGAAAATTTTAAAAATGATGTGCATTTTGCTATTGACGAATGGGTTTTGGGGATGTATGATGTAGCAAATATAAATTGTAAAATATATTTTACACAGCCGCCCCCGGCGGCATTTTTCCGGAAGGAGGTTTTTCCGTGTCCGCGTTTCATCATACACTTTTGAATCTGCCCCCGGTGCCCACCGTGATCATTTCCGTGGCCCTGATGCTGTTTTCCGGCTTCCTGCTGACCCGGATCACAAAGCTCCTGCGGCTGCCCAATGTGACGGCCTACATTGTGGCGGGCATCCTCATCGGCCCCTTCGGCCTGAACCTGGTGCCCCAGAACATCATTGACGGGACGGATTTCCTGTCAGACATTGCCCTGGCCTTTATCGCCTTTTCCACAGGAGAGTTTTTCAAACTCTCGGTGCTGAAGAAAAACGGCATGAAGGTGGTGTGGATCACCGTTTTGGAGTCGGTGCTGGCATCCGTGGCGGTGTTTATTCTGACCTACTGGGTGTTAGGGCTGGAGCTGGCCTTTTCCATCGTCCTTGCAGCTCTGGCCTCCGCCACGGCCCCGGCCTCTACCATGATGACCATCCGCCAGACCGGCGCCAAGGGGGACTTCGTCAACACCCTGCTGCAAGTGGTGGCTCTGGACGATGTGGTGGGGCTGGTGCTCTATTCCATGGCCATTTCCGTGGCCCTGGCCTCCTTAGAAGGGGCCGGGGGCTTTACGCTCAGCACCCTGCTGCGGCCCATCCTTTTAAACCTTCTGGTCATGGCCCTGGGGGGCTCCTTCGGGGTGCTTATGAAGCTGCTGATGCCCAGCAACCGCTCCACGGACAACAAGCTGATCATCTCCATTGCCCTGCTCTTCAGCTTCTGCGGCATCTGCGCCCTGCTGGATGTATCGCCCTTGCTTGGCTGCATGGCCATGGGCACGGTCTATACGAATATTGCGGAAAATGACAAGCTGTTCCGGCAGCTGGGCTATTTCAGCCCCCCGATCCTGCTGCTGTTTTTCGTCCGGTCCGGCATGTCCTTTAAGCTCGATGCCCTGGTATCTACGGAGGGGGCGCTGAACGGGGTGCCGCTGCTGGTCATCGGCGGGGGCTACTTCCTGGTGCGCATCCTGGGCAAATACCTGGGGGCCTGGCTGGGCTGCTGGGCCGTGGGAAAAGACAAGCTCGTCCGCAATTACTTAGGCCTTGCCCTGATTCCCCAGGCAGGCGTGGCCATCGGTCTGGCGGCCCTGGGCGCCCGGACTCTGGGCGGCAGCATGGGCGAGGACCTGCAAACCATCATTCTGGCTTCCAGCGTCCTGTATGAGCTCATCGGCCCGGGCTGCGCCAAGCTGGCGCTCTACCTTTCCAAATCCTATTCCAATTGTCTGGAGGAGCTGGCCCTGGTGGAGGAGGTCACGGAGACCGGGGAACAGAAAACCGACGTACAGCTGCTCATTGAACGGATCCAGAAAATACAAAAGGAGCTTCCCCAGCATGAGAGCGTCATGAGCGAAGAGGAAGCTGCCTTTACAGAGGCCGCCGAAGAGCACCTGGCCAGAACTCAGGTCCAGCGGCACTATTTTTCAAAATGGAGGTAATGTATTGTGGAAAAAGATTGGATTTCCGGGCTCATGGGCCAGTGGAGCGGTGAACTGAATCTGTGGTCGGTTCTATTCCGGCTGATGCTGAGTCTGGTGCTCTCCGCCATCATCGGCTGTGAGCGCTCCAGCAAGCGCCACTCCGCAGGCCTGCGGACCTTTATTCTGGTGAGCCTGGTAGGCACCGGCACCATGCTCATTGACCAGTACCTGATGCTACTCTATAAGTCCCCCCTGCCGGTGCTCTCCGCCGCCGGGGTCATCGGCACCGCCACCTTGAGCAGCAACTCCGTGCTCTTCAGCTCCAAAAGCCAGATCAAGGGCCTGACCACTTCGGTGGGCCTGTGGTGCTGCGGCGTGGTGGGCATCGCCCTGGGGGCCGGCATGTACACCGTGGCCCTGGGGCTGACCCTCAGCATGCTTGCCTGCATGTCCAGTCTCCCGGCCCTGGAAAAGGATTTAAAGGACCGCTCCAACCATTTTGAAGTCCACCTGGAGCTGAAAAACAAAAGCGACCTGCCGGACTTCGTCTCCACCGTCCGGGCCCTGGGCATCCGCATCGACGACATTGAGCTGAACCCCGCCTACTTAAATTCCGGTATCAGCGTCTTCTCCGTCTCCTTCACCATCGCCAGCCAGGAGCTGAAAAAATACAAAAAGCACGAGGATATTATTTCCGCCCTGCGGTCCCTGGAATACGTCTACCATATTGAAGAGATGTAAACTTATGGAAGCTCTGATTAAATCGGCAAGAGCTGACGGCAAAAGATTCGCCGCTCAGCCGCAGACGATTTATTCAGAGTTTCCTTCGTTATCCCGACTTCTGCCCCTAAAAATGCAGTGTTTTCAACACTATTAGAGTGAAGTCGGGATAACGCAGGAGTCGGGATAACGACAAGCATCCAGAATTCTGGATAACACGGGAGTCGAAATGGCAAAAAGAAGGACTTTATATGTAGTATACTTTGGAGGTAAATTTATCTACTAATGACATGTTATGAGTTATTAGCATTGCAGTAGTTGAACTTGTATGTAATCTTGTGATTGATAAAAATAAATGATTTCTCAGCGGCAGGGAGTGAAATATCTCTTTGCCGCTACTTTTCTGCGTTAATTTGTAGAAATTTCCATAATTTTGTGTTATAATACTGAACAAATACGTTGAAGTTTTAGCTATGTTCATTCGGACTGGAGGGAAATATATGTTTGTATATTTAATGATGATTGATAGCCCCGAGGATCAATCTAAATTTGAACGAGTATATCGTGAATACAAAGGGCTCATGTACTACGTTGCATACAAGGTTCTTAACAATGGTCCCGATGCAGAGGATGCAGTACACAACGCTTTTGTAAAAATTGCAGAAATTATTCAAAAGATTGGCGAACCTGTGTGTCAAAAAACGCAGAACTACGTCGTTACAATAGTTGAGAACAAAGCAATCGACCTTTATCGAGCAAACCAGAGAAAAGAAACAGTGGAATACATCGACGACGTAGTCGGAATTACAGTCGAGAACCAAAGCCTCAGCGATCTGGCACAGCGTATGGCCAAACTCTCCTCTCGATATCGTCAAGTCATACTGCTTAAATATTATCATGGGTACAGTTGTAAGGAGATTGCCAAACAGCTAAATATCACAGAAGCAAATGCAATTAAACTCGACCAAAGAGCAAAAACCAAATTACTTCAGCTTTGTAAGGAGGAGGGAGTTCTATGATAACGGATGAAATGCTGTCACAAGCAGCAGCTGAATTGGCAAGAGCAATCAACAAAAGCCTTCCTACTCCTAGCGAATGCCACCATGAATTTTCCGCTGCGTTTGAAAGAAAGATGAAGCGGCTTATGCGAAAGACCAATCATCCCATTCTACATCGCACCTTACGTGCCGTTGCTTGTTTTGTTCTGGTAGTCATTCTGGGGTTTGGCTCCGTTCTTACAGTGAGTGCCGAAGCACGAGAAATTGTGTTTGGATGGATTAAGCAGCAGTATGAGTCCTTCTTCGAATATTCCTTCGAGGGAGAATCAGCAGAAAATGGTTCTCCTCAATATCGCCCGGGTTGGCTACCTAGCGATTTTGTATTTATAGATTCTTTCGAGATTGAAAACGGAGAGAGCTATGTCTATTCCAGTCAAGACGGAACCATTGCTCAGTTCAGTTATTCTTCCGCACCCAATAGCCTCACGATGTATGTTGAAGGTGTAAATTGCGAAAAACAGGATGTGTCAATTAATGGGTTGCCAGGTGAGCTGTATATAGCACAAACCTCCATCGAACCGAGTGTGCTAATATGGTTCGACCAAACTGGGGAAATTATTTTTAATGTTTCGGCATGTCTTTCAAAAAACGACCTGATTATGATAGCCGAAAATATTTGTACTAAAAAATAAAAAAATAATTTTATAAATAAGTGTCCAAAATCACCCTCTTGCATCGTTACATATTAATGATGAAAGGGGGTGATCTTTTTTGAGGAAGACAGCGATTCTTGGAGCACTACTTATTGTACTTGCACTTCCAGCAACTGCATATGCAGCAACGCCAAAAATTATCCAAATTTTCCCGAGCCTTAGCTTTAGTGGAACAACTGCAAAATGTGCGGTAACAGTTTATGCGGACAATTCTTCTGATGCTATTTTTGCTGAACTGAAGCTATGGGAAGAAGATACTTGCCTAGCTACTTGGACTAAATCAAGTAATGGATATATGAATTTTACTACTACAGAAACTGTTATGCAAGGAAACGCATATAAATTAACTGCGGAGGTGACAATCAATGGTGTTACAAGGCCAATTCTCTCAGTGTCTGGAATCTGTAAGTAATCACATTCCCAAAAATTATTTTCACGAAAACGAATGAAATGCGGAGGTTGTATGTATGTTAAAAGAAGTGACAAGTCTGTTTCTCGTACTGGCATTGATCTTTTCTATTGCCATTCCGGTATCTGCCACAGAAGTTGAAAATCCTACAAATAGCACTGCCTTTGACATTAAGAAGGTTGTCGAGAGTGGAAATCAGGAGCAAATTATTGTTCTAGACTCTGGTGAAAAAATTACCGTAGGTATTGAGTTTATTCCTGCTCCGCAGCCATATGACATTGAAACAAATAGATACGATATCTCAGATGGAGAATGGAAAATTTATTTCTACACAGGCATAGGAAATTTCTCCTATAAGATTTACATTAGCAATAAAAAAATTACTGATGCTTATGAACCCTGGTATCTTACGGTAGGTGTTGATTGCACTGGCGCATCCCTCTCCTATACCTCAACACGTGCAACGATGTATTGCACATTCGCAACACCGATTTGGGATCTCGTCACTTGGTCTGGATATATTTATGCAACAATTCAGGGCGATGAATTGGTAATTAGCATTTTGTAATGAGGTAACTATAATGTTAATGATTGTACCAGTTGGTGTGGTGGTTTTGGCCTCAACCGGAGTAATCTGTTACTTACTTTCTAAACTGCTCAAAAAGATGATCAGAAAAAATAGTATTATGAAGCAGAAAAAGCATGATTAAGCTGGCTCACCTTAAAGAAACCGAGGACAGTGAGCGGACTCTAAGGTAGTAGCAGAAATAGCTATCTGAGAAAATTCACGCATTTAGAACCTCGATTTCGGCATTTGGGGAATGATTTTACATTCTACCTCAATTTGAGTGCAAAAACCGTTGGTACTCTTTGCTTTTGGGGGTTCTAAATGCGTGACAACGGCATTAAAAGTGGTCTGAGTCAAAATGGCCCAGACCACTTTTAATGCCGTTGCTCGCCGCTTACTTCAGCTCAAACCGAAAGCGTGGTCTATTCTCGTTGTAAGTCAAGAATTATCTACAATATTGTCAAAAATTTGGTTTCAACATGCCGCTATAATTAAAGGAAAAGGCTGGCAAGTTCATTTCTTGCCAGCCTTACACTATTTTAAGTTTCCCTTTGTCTCAAAATTTATGACATAAATAATTACCGTAGTGAGGATAATAACAGAAACCATATTTAGCCATGTTTTCTGGAGAATCACCGCTAACAGCGACGGAACGCATGACAAGGCGATTCCCCACGAACCCACTCCCAGCAGATAGGATACTTTGCGAGGATCATATTTTCCATGGCTAAAAGCTTTTGAAAAAGTGTTGCTTCTGTTGTAGAAAAAATAGCAGCCGAGAACAAAAAACAACGCTATTGGAGTCAGTATGTTTGTTATTTTCTCTTGCATAACTTCACCTCAGATATATTCGGAGCGCCTTTCGCAGCTTCCCCAGCAGCCTGGCACCGGTGCCCAGAAGACACAGGAGGGTACAGTGGTTCCCTTTCAGGAGCCTGAGGCACAGGTCCTTTTTGGGGGCGGTGGCGATGATCTTGGCGTAGAAGGCATCGGCCCTGATGGCTTTTAGGTGAACCCTCCGGCTGGATACCGGGGCGGCGAATTTGGCCACCAGCCAGACCTGGAACCGGGTCAGGCGGCGAAGCCAGGCCATATACTCCTCAAAGTCCGAAGGGCTCCACAGGTTTTGCTCCCGGAGAAAATCATAGCAGGTTTCCAATACCAGGGAGCTGACGCTGTATTTGTCGCACCCCAAACCGTTGGTGGCAGAGTTGGGGTTCTGGGTATAGTTATAAAGGCTGTCCGGCAGAAACACCGCCTTTTGGCAGTCCCGATACAGTGGGATGCTTTGCAGCAGATCCTCTCCGAAGCGAACGGGGTAAAATTCTTCACGGTCCTCCCGGGGCAGCAGCCCCAGGGGGGCCGCTTTTTTCCACAAGGGGTTATACCAGCCGTCCTGGAAGACGATTTTATAGAGCCGGGCCTTGTCCGTCACCGTGCCGATAAAGGCCATGTCCCTGGGGAAGGGCCGCAAGACCTTGCCCCCTTGGACCTGGTCTTCCCCGATAAAAATCAAATCTCCCCCGGTTTCCCGGTGGGCTTTGGCGATGGTCTCCAGGGCATTGGGCTTTAGGGAGTCGTCGGCATCCAGGAACACCGCCCAGTCTGTAGGCGCTCCGTGGTCCAGGCAGTAGCGGATGGCGGTGCGGCGTGCGCCGTAGGGCCCGGTGTTTTCCTGGTGCAGGGCATGAACACGGGCATCCTCCGCCGCCAGTCGGTCGCACAGGGCGCCGGAACCGTCGGGTGAGCCGTCGTCTACCAGCACCACCTCAAAATTCTGCCAGGTCTGGGCAAAGACGGAGGCAAGACTCGCCTCTAAAAAGGCCTCCGCCCGGTACACCGGAATGAGAATATAAAACTTCATCACTTACCCTCCCATGCGGTTTTGGAGCCAAAGGGTCTCGCACAGCCACAGATACCGGCGGAATTGCCCCTTTTCCAGGGCCTTGGCCAGACCTTCATAGGGCGGCACCGGGGAAAGGCCCGCAAAATAGGTCCTTTGCAGCTGCCGCTGGGCTTCAAAAATCAGACAAGGCACCTGCCGGGGAAGGCCCCGGGTGCGGTGGTAGGTCAGCAGCACCATGTGGAGAAAATGGGTATAGTCCTCCTGGGTCTCCTGCAAACCAAAGGCCTGCCGCTCTTGCAGCAGCCGCCGGGTGACATAGAGGCTTTCCAGAGCCTTGGGCTGCCCCTGGGAGGCAGCGGAAACCCCCTGGGGGTTCAATAGATAGGCAAAAATCGGCGTTGAAACCGAATAGATTTTCCGGGCCATGGGAAGCAGAATCTGGCAGATCACCGAGTCCTCATACCAGTAGCCCAGGGGGAATTGCAGCTCCCGCCACAGCTCCCGGCGAAAGGCCTTTCCGCAGGTCATGCCGGGGACCTGCTCCCGGTCTGAAACCAGCCCATCCGGAAAGCTTTTCCCCGGATGGAGGGTGCCCGATAAATCCTTACACAGATACCCGCCCACAACGATGTCCGCGTTCTGCTCCTGGGCGCAGGTCATCAGGGCCTCCAGGCTGCCGGGAAGCAGGGTGTCGTCACTGTCGTGAAACAGCAGGTATTTCCCCCGGCTCAGGGCAATGCCCGCGTTTCTGGCCCCGGAATGGCCCTGGTTTTCCTGCCGCAGCAGGGTCACATTGGGTAAATTTTTGTAGAGGGCCAGCACCTCCGGGGTCTCATCCGTAGAGCCGTCATCAATGACCACGGCCTCAAACCGGAACCGGGTCTCCTGACCCAAAACGGAATTCAGGGCGGCCTTTAAGTAAGGGGCATTGTTATAGCAGGGGATGATGACGCTTAAATCCACCGGGTCTTCCGGCCGGAGCCACCCCTCGTCTCTTGTCACACGGCAGCTGCCCCCTTTATCGGGCCACAGCTCCTCCAGAGGCGGAAAATCCCCCCGGGGGCTCAGCAGCTTCCCCGCCGACCGGGCGGCTTCCTTCAATATCTTTCCCGGATTCATCGGCAGCCTCCCAGGACCAATTGTTTATAAAAGTCCACATACCCCTGGGCCATGGCCTCCAGGGAGAAGTTCCCGGCGGCCCGCTTGCCGCCCTCTCCCAGGGCTTGCCGCAGGGCCTCGTCCTTCACAAGGCTTTCCACGGCATCCGCCAGCTCCCTTGGCTGGGGGGCGATCAGCACGCCGCTTTCCCCGGGCTCGATCATATCCGGAATGCCCCCTACCCGGGAGGCAATGACCGGCAGCCCCGCCCCCATGGCCTCAATCACGGTCATGGGCATGCCCTCCCAGGAAGAGGGCAGCAAAAACAGGTCCCCCCGGGACATCACCGTATATACATCCTGGGTCACGCCCATGAACACCACCTGTTCTTCCAGGCCCAGGGCCTTGACCTTCTCCTCCATTTCAGGCAGCAGCGGCCCATCTCCATAGCAGTGGAGCTCACAGTTGAGGCCCCGCTTTTTGAGGATGGCGCTGGCCTCGATCAGGGCCATGTGGTTTTTCTGGGGATAAAACCGGCCCACATGCAGCAGACGAATGGGATAGTGCAGGGTGTAGTCATTCTTTTCAATGCACCGGCTCAAATCGATGCCGTTGGTCACCAGGGGGATGTTCCCCTCCTCCAGGCCGTAAAGCTGCGCCACAGACTGCCGGATCTCCCGGGTCAGGGCCACCGGCAGGGCCTTTTTGCTCCGGAACAGGTGCCGTCCGATCTGCCGGTCCAAAAACACCGCTTCCTTCTCCGCCTGGTTGTGGACCGTATGGACAATGGGCACCCGGGTTCCAGCCAGCGCCACATATTTAAGCGCATGGAGATGGGTGTGGATGACCTGGGGTCGCTCCTGCCGGATCAGGGCCTTCAGCTTGCCGACACAGCCAAAGCCGGAGCCCAGGGCCTTATCCAGATAGCGCACCGGCACCCCCGCCGCCTCCAGCCCTTCTGTCAGCGGGGTATGGTCTCCGGAAAGGCTCACCGCCGTTACCTCATGGCCCATGCGGTGGAGCTGCATGCACAGCCCCTGGCACATGGTTTCCGCCCCGCCCATGCCAAAGGTGGGGATCACTTGCAGAATTTTCATAAGCTTCCTCCCAATTGATACACGGCCCGGAGCTGCTGACGGTAGGCTTCCAGATTCAGCAGCTTTTTGGCCTTTTCCTGAGCATTTTCCGACAGCTGCTGCCGCAGCCCGGGATTTTGAATGATCTGGGCGCAGCGGTCTGCCAGAGCCTGGTCCTCCGATTCCAGGAAGCCGGTGCGGCCCGGCTCCACCAGGTCCCGGAGCCCGTCCACCGGGGTACTGACAATGGGCACCCCCAGGGCCATGGCCTCCAACGCGCACATGGGCGTTCCCTCCCACAGCGAGGTCATGAGCATCAGGTCCCCGTCCTGCAACAGGCCATAGGCGTTGGACTGATAGCCCAGAAGCTGAATATGGTCCCGGGCGGGGGACCGCTCCCAGGCGGCCCGGACCTCTGCTTCCAGCTCTCCACTACCGATGATCTTCGCCTCCAGCCCGGGGACCTGGGCGCTCACCAGCTCCAGCACCCGCAGCAGCCGCAGAGGGTTCTTGGGCTCTGCCATCCGGCCCAGGAACACCACATGGCTGTGGCCCCGGAGAGTCGCACTGGCCGCCTGCTGTTGAAGGGCCCGGGCATCGATGACGTTCCGCAGCACCGAGCTTTTGGAGGCCACCGCCTTTTGGAAATAGAAGCTCTCCATGGCCGAGGGGGACACCCAGAAAATGTGTCTTGCCTTCATGGCCGCCGGGAAAAACAGCAAAGTTTTCATATTCAGCTTCCGGGAGGCAAAATTGTTGTTGTGAATATGGCACACCAGAGGCGTTTTCCCGCAGGCGGCGGCGCAGATGACTGAGGAGAGCATATCGTGGGCCTGGATCATATCCGGTTTTTCCCGGGAAATCATCTTCCGCACCTGGTTCGCGTTAAAAGCCTCCATGGGAAGATACGGAATGTTCCGCTCCTCCAAGGCCTGCCGGATGGGCCCCTCCGGGCAGCAGTAGTACATATCGATCTCGCCCCGAAACATGGAAATGATCTGGCAGACCACATTTTCCGCACCGCTGAAGGTGTTCCGGGGAAGAAAATGCAGGATTTTTTTCCTGACTTCCATCGATGTTCCTCCCTTACACATACTTTTACTTATTGTACCATAAAGGGCCGGGAAAGGAAAGCAAAAAAAGCCCCGGCAGCGGAAGACCGCTGCCGGAACCAAGGGGAATATGAAAGAATCAGACGCTCTGGGCTTCCTTTTCCCGGCGCTTGATGCACATATGATAGGCAGGAACCAAAAACACATCCGCCAAGATCCAGGCGGCGGGGCTGGCATAGCACACGGCGGTAAAGCCGATCACCGGCACCAGGCCGATGGCCACCGCACCCCGGGCGATCATCTCAAAGACTCCGGCGATGACCGCCAGATTGGAGTAGCCCAGGCCCTGAATGGTGAAGCGGTACAGATTGACCCCCAGAAGCGGAATGTAGAAGGCGGCGTTGGTCACCAGCATCTGCCGGGCCAGGGGCAGGATCTCCGCGGCGGAGGCGGCATCCTTGGAATCCAGGAACAGCCCCGCCATTTGCGCGCCGCCAAAATACATGGCCGCCATGGCAATGACAAAATAGACGGTGCCCAGAATGGCGCAGTCCCGAACCCCTTCCCGCACCCGCTGGAGCTTCCCGGCCCCCAGGTTTTGCCCGGCGAAGGTGGCGGCCATGGTGCCCATGGCGTCATAGGGGCAGGCAAAGAGGTTCGTCACCTTGCCGGAGGCCGCCACCGCCGCCATGGCCACCGGCCCCAGGCCGTTGACGGCGGTCTGCAAGAGAATGCTGCCGATGGCGGTAATGGAATACTGCATGCCCATGGGCAGGCCCATGAGCAGCAGCCGATGGGCACAGAAGGACCGGAGCTTCAGATTCTCCCGGCGCAGCCGGAGAATGGGGAACTTTTTGGCCATGTATACCAGGCACAATAGCCCCGAGATCAGCTGGCTCACCAGCGTGGCCCAGCCCGCACCGGCCACGCCCATTTGCAGCCACACCACGCAAACCAGGTCCAGAGCCACATTCAGAAGGCTGGAAAAAATCAGGAACAGCAGCGGCGTCCGGCTGTCTCCCAGAGAGCGGAGGATGCCGGAGAGCAGATTATAGAGCATGGTGGCAGGAATTGCCAGAAAAATCAGGAAAATATAGTCATAGGCATAGGAAAAAGTGCTCTCCGGGGTCTTCATGGCCGTCAAAATCCACCGGCAGCCCAGAGTGGTGGCCAAAGTGATCACCAGCGCCAGCAGCGCCCCCAGCCAGATCATATTGCCCACAAAATCCCGCAGGCCCTCATAGTCCTTCTCCCCAAATTTCTGGGCCACAGGAATGGCAAAGCCCGCACAAATCCCGTTGCACAGTCCCAGCACCAGGAAGGAGATCGACCCCGTAGAGCCCACCCCCGCCAGGGCCTCCATGCCCAGAAAATTACCGACCACCACCGTATCCACCATGGCATAAAACTGCTGAAACAGCAGCCCCAGCAGCAGCGGCAGAATAAACGCCAACAAAATCGGCATGGGCGCCCCCACAGTCATATCACGCGTCCGTTCCTTCGGCATCCACGTTCCCTCCAAACACACAAAATAGCTTTTTCAAGCGCAAATAGTAACACTGTTTTCTTCCCCTGTCAATCCGGGAAAATTACATAAAATAGGAACTTCAAATCCCCCCATTCCCTGTCAAACCGCCCGCAGCCCCAAAACCGCCCACTTTCTCCCCTCCCCCGTCTTTTACAAAATATTCAAAATTCAAAAATACTTCTTGACATTTTCCAAAAACGTGATATTATAAACAAGTTCTGACAAGGACAGCATATCTGGGGGAATTCCCGAGTGGCCAAAGGGGACAGACTGTAAATCTGCTGCTTATAGCTTCGGTGGTTCGAATCCACCTTCCCCCACCAAAACAAAGAAATCCGAACTTCTTCCCTGTGGGGGATGGGTTCGGGTTTCTTGTTTTTGTTAGGGACATTACATATTGATACCTGTGTACTATAGTCGATACCAAAATTAGAGGGCACACCCTTGAGTGCCCTCTAATTTTGCCTATCCGGCACAAAAATATCATGAGGCTTTTGCGGATGGACTTGAGCGTTCACTCTATTATTTGTGAAATGCATGAGAAACCTTCTCTTGTTATGCTACTCAGCGCCAAGCAGGAAACATCCCGACTGCTCAAAGAAGACACAGAAGAACGGCAGGTACGGCAGATGATGCAGCGCGGAAATTCCTAACAATTCAGAAGTAGTCCGAGCAAAGCAGCCAGACATGAACCGGAGCGCTGATATAACGCACTGCGTCCATCGGTGCATAAAAACTTTGCAAAGAGGGGGAGCGTATCTGCTGCTGCGCGGATACGTCCCTCTTTTTCCGTTGAATTCTCATGTCCTGCCGCAGTCGGCGGTGACTCCTTCAGCTGTGCTGCATTTTTACAGCTTCCAGCCAACAGCCTTTTCACGGCCGCTGATAAAATGGCGATAGATGCCATCCTGTACCATGAGTTCTTCGTGCGTGCCGCGCTGGACGATCTGTCCCTTGTCCACCACGAGAATCTGATCTGCATGACGGACGGTTTTGAGCCTGTGAGCGATCATGATGACGGTTTTCTCCTGGGTCAGTTCCTGGATGGCCTCCATCAGCTCCTTCTCGTTCTCCGGGTCCACATTGGCGGTGGCCTCGTCGAGAATGATGATCGGTGCATCCTTCATCATGGCACGGGCAATGGAAAGCCGCTGGCGCTCACCGCCGGAAAGCGTGCCGCCAGCCTCGCCAATGACCGTTTCGTACCCTTGCGGCAGCTTTAGAATGAAGTCGTGGCAGCGGGCCTTTTTCGCCGCCGCAACGACCTTCTCCATCGGCGCGTCCGGCTGGCCAAAGCGGATATTGTTTGCAATCGTATCATGGAACAGATAGACATTCTGAAACACAAAGCTGAAATTCTGCATCAGGCTGTCCATATCGTATTCACGCACATCACGACCGCCGAGCGTGACCGTTCCTGCGTCTACATCCCAGAAGCGGGAAAGCAGATGGCAGAGCGTGGTCTTGCCGCCGCCGGAAGGCCCGACAATGGCCGTCGTTGTCCGCTCTGGGATATCCAGCGTAATTCCATTGATGATCGGCTTTTCGCCATAGGAAAAGCGAATGTTCTCTGCGTGGAGATCGCGGTGCTCCGGGCTGAACTCCGCACCGGAAATATCCATGGCGGGTAGGTTCAGAATATCGGTCGCCTGATTCACACAGGTGTCCACTACTCGCAGCAGGCTCGATTGTGTACCGGCCTGTTCCAGGCCTTCGGTGAACAGGAAGGAGCAGATGCAGAGCATCGCGCAGTTCAGCAGATCCATTCTGCCGCCGGCATAGAGGACAAGCGACAGCACCACTACGCCCACATCGATGAGCTTGGCAATGACATTCTGCGCCAGCATCAACGGCAGGAGCTTCAACTCCATGTCGGTGTTGGCATCCACATTCTCATCAATGGCGGCATTCAATCTGCGGTTATATTTGCCGATAAGGGAGTAGGACTTCACTTCGGCGATTCCCTTAATGAATTCCAGCACCCGCTCCACTACCGCTGTGTCTCCGGTGAACTTGCGGCAGGTCGTTTGCTCGGATTTGACCTGCAATGCGTGATTTGCGGCATAGTAGACAGCAAGGCCTGCGATAATGAACAATCCGACCCGCCAATCGAACAGGCACACCGCCAGCGTCATGACCGCCGTGGAGAAAATGCCCTCCGTGACAAGCATGACCACGCGGGTGGACACGCCGGAGAGGTTATCCATGATATTGGTGGTAACAGAGGTGATGGCACCGAGGCTGTTTTCGTCGAAATAGCCCATGGGCAGATACCGCAGATGTTCGGCGATCTGTACGCGCTTGTTGGCAGTGGTGCAGTAGCCGCCGTCCGTCTGCAAGGCAGTGGCACGGTATTTGAGAATCGAAGAACCGATGACAGATACCAGCATAATAGAAAGCGACAGCAAGATCGTTTTAGCGGTCACGCCACCTGTCAGAATCGCCCCAAGCATTACGCCAATCGCCGGAATTTTGAGTGCCGAAAACAGCGCAGCTAATACGCCGAGGGCGATGGAACGATAAAACTCTTTCCGCTCACGCTCGTCGCAGAAATGAAAGAACTTTCTCAAAATCTCAAGCACGGTCCGCACCTCCTTCCGTGCTGTCACGGGATGCGATATGCGCATTCCAAAGGGCTTCATACAACGGGCAGGTTTGCAGAAGCTGTGTCTGCGTCCCCGCAGCTTCAACGCGTCCGTCATTTACCACGACAATCTGGTCGGCATCCACGATGGTGGAGAGCCGGTGGGCAATGACGATGAGCGTCTTGCCCCGCACGAGCCGCGCAACGCTCTCTTGAATGATGGCTTCAGTCCCCGGGTCAGTGTAAGCCGTAGCCTCGTCCAGAATGACGATGGGCGCGTTTTTCAGCACCGCACGGGCAATGGAAATGCGCTGTCTTTCGCCGCCGGAGAGATGTCCGCCGCCGCTGCCGACGACCGTATCAAAGCCGTTCTCAAGCCCCATGATGAAGTCATAGCAACCGCAGTCGCGTGCCGCCTGTTCTACCTCGGCATCGCTTGCATCGGGCTTACCCATACGGATGTTCTCCCGCACGGTATCGTCGAACAGAAAATTATCCTGCGATACATAGGCGATGAGCTTGTGATAATGCTCTGCGGAAATATTGCGGATATCCACGCCGCCCACGGTGATACTGCCGCTACCCACATCCCAGAAGGATGCAATCAGCTTGGCAATGGTGGATTTGCCGCTGCCGGATGGGCCAACCAGTGCGTTGACCGTTCCCTCGCGGAAAGTAAGGTCAATGCCGTGCAGCACCTCGGCGTCGTTGTAGCCAAAGTGAACGTCACGCAGTTCCACGGTGCTGCCCTGCGGTGCCTCTGTGTCCGTTTTGGGGCGGGACAGTTCCGGAGCAGTCAGAATGTCCGTCACCTGACCGATGATGGTGTCCACCTTGGCCAGATCGTCTGTGAACTTCATGCAACCGATGACGGGCGTGATCAGTCCCATAGAAAGAATAACAATGAGAATGAATTTCTCCGGCGTCAGCGTTCCGTTTTTCAGCAGCAGCCCGCCAATGGGCAACACGCCCAGGAGCGTCGCCGGCATAATGTTCATGGCAAAGGTGAAGTAGAAATTGCTCTTGTTCATCCAGTCGATGTAGCTCCGTGCACACTTTTTTGCAGCGGTGACAAACTTTTCATAGCTGCTTTTCGCCTTTCCGAACACCTTGATGACCTCAATCCCGCCGATGTACTCCACTGCCGCATCGTTCAGGGTGTTGGTGGCCGCCACGGTACGGACATAATTTTCGTTGTAGCCCGCCATCATCAGTATGAAGAATATCATGCCAAGTGGGAATGTAATAAGCGATACAAGCGCCATGCGCCAGTCAATGACAAACAGATAAATCAAGGTTGCCACAGCGACTGCGGCATTGCTGCTCATCTCCGGGATTGCGTGCGCCAGTGTTGGTTCGATACTGTCCACGCGCTCGACAAGGATGTTTTTCAGCTCTCCGGAGCCTCTGGCCTGCACATCGCCCAGGGGCATTTTAGCCAGCTTGGCAAGTCCCTGCTTTCGGATGTTGCCCAGTACAGCGAAGGTTGCCTTGTGGGACTGCGCCGTAGATAGCGAATGGAGCAACACCCGCAATAGCCAGAACGCCGCCATGACAGCGCAGTCGATCAAATAGCTTGCGAGGTCTTTGTTTCCGGTCAATAACTTGCCAATGACCCTTGCCATCACACAGAACGGCAGGATCTGAAACGCCGCACCGATGACGGCGAGGATCACGCTTGCGATGTAGCCAGATTTTTTCTGCCCGGCAAAGTCAAAGACCCAGCCGAAGGTACTTTTTTCTTTTTTCACATTTCTCACCTCACATCGAAGATCTTTTTCACGGTCGGGAGCAGTGCTTCTGTTATGGAAAAATCGTCCCGTATTTCACCGCCGTCCAAATGCAGCACTCTTGTGCAGGTGCGGCAAACAAACTCATAATCGTGGGTGACGATAAAAATGACCTTGCCCATATCGGACAGCCGACGAATAAGAGAGGAAAGCCGCACCATGCTGTCATAGTCCAGACCGCTGGTCGGCTCATCAAAAACAAGCAATTCCTTGCCGCAGACCATCGAAGCCGCCGCTGCAAGGCGCTGCTTTTGACCTCCCGAAAGGGTGTTTGGATGCCGCTCACGAAACGGCGCAAGACCAAGTTCTTCAAGTGTTTGTTCTGCAAGTGCCGTGTCAGGCTGCTTGATGCCGAAGGTGCATTCTTCCTCCACGCTTTCGGCAAAGAGCTGATAGTTCACATCCTGCATGACCATGTAGGAACGCTTCATGCGCTCTTTCATTTTCTGCGTTTTCCCGTTCCAGAGATATGCTCCGGTCGTTTCCTTGTGCAGACCGCAGAGCGCACGTGAGAATGTTGTTTTCCCCGCGCCGTTGTGTCCGACAACGGCGATGATGTCGCCGGGGGCAGCCTGCAGAGAGATGTTGCTCAGCACCGCCTGCTTTTTGTATGCCAGCGCCACATTTTGAAGCTCCAGTACCGGCGGCTGTTTTGACACGGCAGCAAACAACGGCTTTTCCTCCTGCAGGTCGATAGCCCGCAGGCCCATGCTCTGCCGCTTTTCTGCGGACAGCGCCGCGAACTGCTTCAGCGTGAAGTCGCCTGCGATTCTGCCGTTTTCAAGGTAGATAATACGGTCTGCCACATCTGTGAGGTAATAGAGTCGATGCTCGGCAACGATTACGGTCTTGCCCTGCGACTTGATAAGCCGCAGATGCTCCCGCAGCTCGCCGATTGCCGTCATATCCAAATTGGACGACGGCTCGTCGAGCAGATAGACCTGCGGGCTCATGGCATAGACCGAGGCAAAGGCAATTTTCTGCTTCTCCCCTCCGGAGAGAGCGAAGATATTGCGGCCGAGCAGGTTTTCGATGTGCAGCGCCTTGGCTGTTTCTGCCACACGCCGCATCATCTGCTCCTGCGGGACGGCCTCATTTTCCATACCGAAGGCAATCTCACTGTCGGTGTCCACATTAAAAAACTGCGTCCGGGGATTCTGGAACACGCTGCCCACCTTCTCCGCAATGCGGTACATGGGCAGCTCGGCAAGGTTTTCGCCGTCAAGCAGAATCTGTCCGCTCAGCTCGCCCACGAAGAATTGCGGGATCAGACCGTTTATCAGCCGGGTGAGAGTAGTCTTTCCGCAGCCGGAGCGCCCGCAGAGCAGGACGCACTGTCCGTCCGGAATGGTGAGGTCAATATGCTTCAGCCCTCCGTTCGCGCTGTCCGGATAGGAAAAGGACACATTCTGAAATTCGATCATACGCCCACCGCCTTCCATACGATCTCCCCAGTAAGAAACGCCGCAAATAGAACCAGTACGAGAAAATCTGCCGCCTGCATCCGAATGTTGATAAGGCAGGTGCGGGGCTTCGGGTTCTCAATGCCTCTTGTTACGGAGGCAATGGAAAGCTCGTCCGCTGCCTTGCTTGCCGCCGTTAAAAGCGGCACATAGATGCAATTCACCGTCAAGGCCGGCGCTTTCAGAAAGCCCCAAAGGGTCGGCGACACATCCCGCAACCGCATGGCGTCCTTGATATAGTGCCAGTCCTCCTGGATGGTGGGCAGATACCGCAGCATAACAGCGATGGGGATGGTCAGCTTTTTCGGAATGTGTAGGCGCGCCATAGCGGAGAGAAACTCGCCCACCTTGGTGGTGGAGATCACCAGCCCGGCAAGCATCCCGCAGGCATAGACCTTATGCACTAAACCGAGGAATGCCACAAACATCGTTCGCCATGTGCCGCTGAGAACACCCATGCACCAGATAGTAAATACGCAAATCAGGGCGTATGCAATGATTCCGCGCAAGGCATATTGCCATTTACCGCTGAATGCTGCCAGCAGACCGATGAGTATCACCAAAGCGAACTGAAAATACAGATTCGGCGCAAACACGGCGCTCAGGACGCAGAGCAGGATAAGAAACAGTTTTGTGCGTGGGTCAAGATGCAGCTTCATTTCGTAATACCGGCTTTTTCAAATTGCTTTTTCTGCATTTTACAGCCGATAAAGGCACTGAGCGCGGCGGCCAGAATGGTTCCCACCAGCATAATGACCATGATCCAGACGGTTCCCGTGGAGCGCATGGTGTCGATATATGACTGCTCCGTGCCGTTACCGAGCATGGTCTTTGCCCAACCGTCGGGGTTGGCGAAGAATACAAGATAGGAACCGGTGCCGCCGAGGGAAAGCAGAATGTAGGAAAGCGAGTTGATCTTCTTGCTCTGATACTGGCCCGCACCGGCAACGAGGTCGGCGATAATGCCCATAATGAGGTAGCCCAGCGCCATAGCCCAATGCATACCGGTCACGAACCAGATGATGCACAAAACCGCACCGAGGATAGTAGCTGCCCAGCGCTTGCGAACCTTAGCCATCATGAGCAGGTACACAGGGCCGCAGAGCAATGCGCTGCCAATCGGCATATAGAAGGTCAGCACGGGATTCGTTGCGAAGAAAATGCCGCCTACGAGGGCGAATACGAGGAACAACGCCGAGAAAATTCCCACGGTCACAAGGTCCTTCACGGTCAGTCCCTTTTTTACGGATGATTGATTCATAACGATTTCTCCTTTGCAATAGGCAGACAGATTGACTTTCCGCCTGCTTTTTGATATAATTTAGTTAGAGGCTGCTAACCACAAATAATCATACAGAAAGCCATCGGCAAATGCAATGGCTCTCGCTTTGGTTTGGCTAATCGTTGCATATAAAAGCCCAATCGTTTCAAGGAGCAACTATGAACAGCGAAATACTCAAAAAATACAATACACTCTTAACGGAAAGCAGTTTCACTCCGATTCCGAACTGTGAGCAGTTCAGCCCGGCAGGAAACAGTTGGCAGCTATCTCCGGAGCTTGGCGGCGGTCACTACTGGCTGTATGCGCAGAAGGATCTGTTTGACATTAAAATTCACGATTTCTATTTTCACAACGACTTCGTCCTGAATTTTGACATCCCGGAGGGCATCAGTATTACAAGATACGATTCCATCTCCGGCGAGGAACTGAATCCGTATCGTCGCCTGTCGGCCGGGAGTATTCAGACCATTGTCGGCGGGAAGCAGAATTACAAGGCAATTATCCATAAGCGCATCCCCATTCATTCCGTCGGGATCGAGGTATTTCCTGCGTATTATGAGGATTACCTGAAAAAGCAGTATCCGGACGCATATTTTGATTTGCCTGCCGCCTTTCAGTGCGTCGACCAGGCGGCAGATTTTCCGGCGATGTCCAAACTGCTGTTTGAGATAGAGAACTACCGCGGCGAGGGTGTGGCGGCGGCACTTTTCTACGAGGCAAAGGTAACGGAAGCTGTCGCTCTCGTTGTGGATAATCAGAAAAAGCAGGCGGCAAAAAATGCACACCCACTTTCCAAAGAGGATATTGCCGGGCTTCGTGATGTTATGAGCTATATTGCCGATCATTACACCTTTGACATCCCGCTGGAGCGCCTTGCAAGCATCGCCTGCATGAGTACAAGCAAACTCAAAACCTGCTTTAAGCGGCACACCGGATGCACAGTCACAGAGTATATTCAGGGGCGGCGCATGAGCCAGGCGGAACATCTGCTGATCGACACTGGCTTCACCATGGGCCAGATCGCCCAAATGATCGGTTATTCCACTTCCAGCCGCTTTGCTGAACTTTTCAAAAAGAGCACGGGCATTTTACCCATCGAGTACCGGAAAATCGCCCGGAAGGATGTATGACCGAATGTTGTGCCGCGCAGCTGCAAGTTCCTTACATGAAAACGCTGGTTAGTCATATCTAACCGCACGCCATAAAAGGAAAAATTCGAAGAACGAAAGAAAACGGAGGTGTGGATCATGCAGATATTGGAACACGGGCAAAACCATCCGCAGACGCTGCTGTTCTTCCCCTGTACAGCAGAGCCTGTATGGGCATTTGAAGCAACGATTGCTTTGCTTTCTCAACGGCGGCACGTTTTTCAAGTGGTATTTGACGGCCACCAGCCGGAGCATCCTGGAGACTTCACCTCCGTAGAGCAGACAGTGGATGAGGTGACGGCATACCTGAAGAACTATGGCATAGACCGTTTGGACGCGGCCTACGGCTGCTCTCTGGGCGGCGCGTGCCTGACCCGCCTGCTGGCGTTGGATGAAATTTCTGTTGGCCGGGCGATTATCGATGGTGGGATTACGCCCTATCAGATGCCGTATCTGTTGAGAAGTCTCCATCTGGCGGTCGATGTGCTGTCCTTCAAGCTGGCGGCAAACAACCGAAAAGTATTAGAAGCGGCCTTTCCACCGGAGCGGTTCACTCTCCCCGGTCACGACAGTGTAAAGGAGTACGATGCCATCGCAGCGTATCTCAAGACCTATTCTGACCGCACCATCCGCAATATCTTCTGGTCCGGCAACAATTACGCCCTGCCGGAGACGTCTGCCGCGTGCAGCACGAAGATCGCCTACTGGTACGGCGCGGACGAAAAGAAAGACCGCAAATACAATATCCGCTTTATCCGGCGCTATTTTCCGCAGATACAGCTCCGTGAGTTTCCCAATATGGCACACGCGGAGCTGGTGATGATCCATCCAGAGGAATTCTGTCGGCATGCGGAGGAGTTTTTGAATCTGGAGGAATGAATATGGATCGGAAAGAAGCTATTCGCAGCGCATACCGCATGACGGGCGGAAACGATTTTTATGACGGCATGATCACCTGCACAACGCTGAGCGGAAAAGCGGTGTGCCGTCTGGTGTGGGATATGAACAAGGCCGAATGCGACAACTATCTCGAAAAGGCGCTGTCCGGCATACCGGAGCATTTCTCGGGCAAGCTGCTTGAGGTGTCGGTCGGAACAGGTATTTTGACAATGCCCGTTTACCAAACACTGCCGCAGGCGGACATTACCTGTCTGGATTACTCAGCGGATATGATGGGGCAGGCACAGGAAAAGGCCGACCGCCTGCACCTGAAAAACGTAACCTTCCGGCAGGGCGATGTAGGTGCGCTTCCCTATGCAGATGGCGCTTTTGACATTGTCTTGTCACTGAACGGCTTTCACGCTTTCCCGGACAAGGAGGCAGCTTATCGGGAGGTTTTCCGGGTTTTGAAACCCGGTGGGACATTCTGCGGTTGCTTTTATGTGATGGGTGAGCACAAGCGGACGGATTGGTTCGTCCGGCGCATTTATGAAAAGACAGGTTTTTTCACGCAGCCCTATGAAACAGTCTCCAGTCTGAAAGCCCGGCTGGATGGAATGTACGCGGATGTGGACATGGGAAATCTGAAAAGCATGGCATGGTTTGTCTGCCGTAAAGCAAAATAGGAGGCGATGGTATGTCGAAGAAAGCAACCGAATTTCAGAAAAAAGAAATGAGCAAAATGTACCGCGGCAAGGAGATATTCAAGCCCCTAAACACCGGCTGGATCGACGAAAACGTGGCCTGTGCGCGCGAATGGGTGGCGAATATCTTCTTCTACCGCAAGGGTGATACGACCATCATGATCGACGCGGGCTATAACTATGACCGGCTTGCGGAGAAAATGGGCTGGCTGGGCATCGACCCGGCGTCCATCCGGCACATCCTCATTACCCATCAGGACACTGACCATGTCGGTGCGGTCGAGGCGGACAGCCCCGGACTTTTCAAAAATGCAAAGCTGTACATCGGCGAGGTTGAGAACCGGTATCTCACGGGCGAGGTGCGCCGCAAGGTGATCTATCGCCTGTACAAGCTGCCGCAGGTCACGATCAACAACGAAAAAGTTCTGTTACATGACGGCGAAGTGTTCGACATTGACGGCATCAAGATCGAATGTTTCCTCGTTCCCGGCCACACATGGGGGCATATGGTCTACCTCATTGATGACAAGTATCTGTTCACCGGCGACACGATCTGGTTCGGCGCGGATGGCGGTTACAGCTTTATTTCCTCACTGGCAGAGAACAACAAGCTGGCCGTAAAGTCACTCACCGTCCTTGAGGCAAAGCTGAAAAAGATGGGTGTGTACCCCTTGTTCATCACCGGTCATACCGGCTGGACGGACAACTTTGCGTTTGCCTTTGCCCATAAGGATCAACTCTGCTCACCGTT
>CAKTOB010000032.1 GCA_934589525.1 uncultured Oscillospiraceae bacterium
CAATGTGCGGGAATGATGGTGTAAACCATGTGATTGCACAATGTGTAAACCATGTGAGTCTTGACAAGGTTGCCGCCGCTACATTGCGTAATTCCATTCGCCCGCACGGGTTGTATTCGGTACGTTTCGGAACGGCACATAGGCCGTTCCCTACGGTTTCGCTGAGGGTATATTCTTTAACCGACGCAGTCCAAAAACGGACACGTCCGTCGGCCAAATAATTGTCAATTGTCCATTTTCAATTGTCAATTTTTCTCTCCCCGTTGCGCAAAAAACACCTCCGTTTTCACGGAGGTGTTTTTGAAAAATTACATATCGAAGGGCTCCATGCTGAGTACGGGGTGGCCGTGCTCGGACAGGAAGTTCAGCAGCTCCTCGGGATCCTCGGTGCAGACGGTTTCATCGGCGATCATGTCGGTGAAGTTGTCAACGCCGTACATTTCCTTAGCGGTAGCATCCAGACGCTCGCGGACCTGATCCTTCAGTTCCTTGGGCATCCAAACGATACGGCCGGGGCCGCCTTCGGCAGCGATGAACTTCTTGGAGGAGATGAACTGCTTGCCGTGGCCCATGAAGCCGGGGGTCTGAACGCCGCCGCCGGTCATAGAGGCCATTTCGGAGAAGCTCATGCCCAGAGGAGTCATGCCGGCGTGCTCACGGCAGGTGATAACAACGCCCATGGAAACGGGCTCTACGCCGCAGATACACTCGAAGCAGCCGCAGGAGGTCATGGGATCCTGGAACAGGGAGTACAGGGTCACGTGCTCCAGAGCGCCGTGAGAGTACTTGGCAACGGCCTCATCCACGTCTTCGTAGCGGCCCAGCTTCTCGTCGATGCAGTGCTCCTTGGGAACGATCTGGCAGGGACCGGTGGGATCCAGCTCATTGGTGGCCTTGGCATCCAGCCAGGACACGGCACCGCACAGGCCCAGACGCTCGGGGGTAACGATACATACATGGCTGGGGGAGAAGGCTTGGCACATGATGCAGGTGTAGTACACGGGCACGGACTCGTCAGTCATGGACTTCAGACGGTCGTCACGCTTGTTGAACACGGCGTTGGCGGCAGCCCGCAGTTCCTTGTTCTTCTCGGCATCCACGACGATGGTGACCTGGCACTTATCAACAACGGCCTCGAACTCGCTCTTGACCTTGGCGTACAGGACCTCACCGATGTGACGGAACTTGAAGCCGGCCTCGAAGTCAGCCTTGCTGATACGGATACGGATCATGTCACGCTGACCGGTGTGCATCACGCCTTCGATGCAGTTCAGGTAGGAGTGGAACTTCCGCTCCATAACGGACTCGAAGTCGGGCTGCATGTTCTTGCCGGCCACGTCCACGGTGTAGGACATGGAGATCTTGGAGCCCACGGGGATCTCGTCGATTTCCGGTCCGATCACGGTGATCTTGTGGTCCTCCACCTCGGCAGCTTCCTTGGTGTGTACCAGCTCGAAGCAGTCCACACGGGAGCCGTCAACTTCAACCTGCATGTCGGGGCGACGGATGATCTCGCCTTCGAAAGCGGAAGCGAAGGAAACGGGGATGTCGATGTTGGTGATCTTGATCTTGATGTCCCGAGCCTCCAGAGAGGTGGCGTTGAACTTTTCCACATCGGGCTGCACGATCAGGCTCTTGGGAACACGGAAAATGTTCTCCTGCTCGTTGGTGATAACGGGGAAGCCCAGAGCGATGGCACCGGCGCCGCAGGCAACGATCACATCGTCCAGAGGAGCGAAGGCGTTGACGAAGGCGGGTACACGCTCCATGGTGTACTTCATCAGACCGGCAGCGTCGCCAGGCTGAATGTTACCGAAGATCAGAGCCGCACGGACGGCAACGGACACAACGTGGATGACGGAGGTCACGTCCTTGCCCAGGGGGATCACACGGACGTTGTCGCCGGTCTTGTAGCCCTTCTCCTGGAGCTGATCGATGATGCCGCCCACCAGAGTGACCAGCATACCCTGAGACTGATAGCTCTTGACCAGAGCCACGGCCTCGTCAGCGGTAGGAGCGGTGCCCAGGATAACGGGAACGCCGGGGATGTCGCCGGTAACCAGGGGAACACCCAGGGAACGGACCACGGCATCGGGCAGATGGCCGTAGCAGGGCGCCTCGTAGGGAGCGTCGTTGCCGATGTACTTCAGAACTTCGATGAATTCTGCGCACAGAGCGGTGGCAACGCCGGACATAAAGGCATCATTGAGGCGGTTGTTGCGGGTCATCAGGGTCTTGACCACGCCCAGGGCTTCCTTCAGCTGGCCCAGGGTCTCGACCTTCACACCGGTGACGCCGTAGTAGCAGGGCAGGGAATAAGCGGTGCCGGGGAAGGACACGGCCTGGCCCTCACCGTACTGTGCGATGGCATTGTTGATGGCTGCCTCGGTGAGGCCGTAAACAGCATCGTTGCCGCCGAAAACTCTTTCAAATAAAGTCACGGTATTTCCTCCTAATTTTCTTCACGATCCAGAATCGCTTTGATTTGGCGGATCTCATCAATGGCCTTGGGGCTGAAATCATAGGGGGATTTGCCCTGACGGTCGGCGTTGATAACATCCGGGTTATAGTGAATGCAGCCCAGCAGGTCCTCCGCCGGGATGGTCTCACGGACGAAAGCCTCATCACTTTCGTCCCGGACCTTATTGGCCACCACACGAACCTGCTTGACCCCCAAGTCCTTGGCCAGCCGCTTGACGTTGCGGTAGGTCTGGACGCTACGGGCGCCGGGCTCAATGACCACGATAAACTGGTCCATATTGGAAGCGGTGCCCCGGCCCAGATGCTCCAGTCCCGCCTCCATATCCATGATGACCACATCGTTTTTCCGATAGGTCATGGCGGAGAGAATGGATTTGAGCATCACATGCTCCGGGCATACACAGCCGGAGCCGCCTACATCCACGGTGCCCATAACCAGCAGCTTCACGCCGTTGATGTCCTTGGAGTACTTTTCGGGGATGTCGGCCACGTATGGGTTCAGCTTATAGAACCGGTTGGCATCGGTAGCGCCGGTCCGCTCCTCCACCAGAGTGCGCATTTTGCTGATGGGGACGATGGCGTCTACTTCTTCCTGGCTCAGGCCCAGGGCCAGCCCTAAGTTGGCATCCGGGTCTACGTCGGCGGCAAGGACGGTGCGTCCTTCGTCGGCATAGAGCCGGGCCAGGGTGGAGGCAAGGGTGGTTTTACCCACGCCACCCTTGCCGGTGATCGCTAGTTTCATATTAGATGCCCAGAGCGGCGCGCTTCTCTTCGATGCGGGCGATCATCATGTCGCCCATCTTGTCGATGTCCTTCTCCACAACGTACTTGGCCTCAACCCACTTGTTGATGCCGTCTTCGCCGCAGAGCAGATCGCAGATCTCGGAGGAACCGGAGACGTAGGGATCTACGCCCAGGAAGGTATCAAGACCCGTGGAGACAACGTAGTTGCCGATGGAAACGGCCTTCTCAGACATCCATTCGGGAGCGCAGCCCACCACAGGCAGCTGAGAAATGTTCAGGCCGGAGTCCTTGGCCAGCTGGGAAGCCAGCATCAGCATACGGGTGATGTCCACGCAGGAACCCATGTGCAGAACGGGAGGAATGCCAGCCAGCTCGCAAACACGCTTCAGACCCGCGCCGCAGTATTCCTTGGCCTGTACGGGGTCCATGAGGCCGGCCTTGGCGGCAGCCTGAGCGGAGCAGCCGGAAACGATGCAGACGATGTCGTTCTCCAGCATCTTCTTCATCAGCTCGATGTGGGCGGTGTCAGGACGGACCTTGGGGTTGTTGCAGCCGACCAGAGCCACGGCGCCACGGAGAACACCGGAGGTGATGCACTCCAGCAGGGGCTTGGTGGTGCCGAACTCATCAACCTGGGAGTTGGCAACGCCGTCGAGAACCTTGACGATGGCTTCCAGGGAGTAGCCCACACGGGTCTTCTGGACCTGGTTGGGAATGTTCACCAGCTCGGGCTTCCGGTTCTTGAAGTTCTCAATGGCCATCTTCACGATCGCCTTGGCGTTGTCACCGGCGGTCTCGGCGTTGAACTGGATGAACTCGGAGTCGGGCATCCGGCAGATGGGGGAGGTGGTGATGAACTTGGTGTGGAAGCACTTGCTGAGGGGTCCCAGTGCGGGGAAGATGCACTGTACGTCTACGACGATGGCTTCGCAGGCGCCGGTGAGAACCACGTTCTCCTGGCTCAGGAAGTTACCGGCCATGGGGATGCCGTGACGCATGGCCACTTCGTTGGCGGTGCAGCAAACGCCGGAAATGGTGATGCCCTTGGCGCCCACGCTCTTGGCCAGAGCGATCATCTCGGGATCGTTGGCGTAGTAAACGATCATCTCAGACAGGGAGGGATCGTGGCCGTGAACAACGATGTTGACGTTGTCCTTCTCCATAACGCCGATGTTGGCGGTGGAGTCCACGGGCTTGGGAGTGCCGAACAGAACGTCGGAGAACTCGGTGCCCATCATGGAGCCGCCCCAGCCGTCAGACAGGCCGCAGCGCAGAGCCTGGCGGACCAGAGCTTCGGGGAGGGAGCTGTTGCCCATGTGGGTCATGTGCAGAGCGGTGGCAACTTCCCGGTCAATGGCCCGGGGCTCGATGCCGGCCTCATGCCACAGCTGCTGGGTGTGCTCGGGAGCCCGCTTCAGGAACTTCTGAACGCCGAAGGGCTTGCCGTATTCCATCAGGCCGATCTCGGCCATTTCGTGGGCCAGATCATAGATGTCCTTGCCCTCGGTCTCCACGCCCCATTCCTTGGCGATGCGGATCAGCTTCTCCGGGTCCTTGACCTGGTAGTTGCCGCCTTCCTTGGCCTGGTGCAGGGTATGCATGATCTCACGGCCGTGGTCGGAGTGGGTGGCGGAGCCGCCGGCGGTAAAGCGCAGGAAGTTACGGCCTACAATGCCGTGAACATCGCAGCCGCAGATGCCGCGGGGAGCCTTGGGGGTAATGCGGCAGGGGCCCATGGAGCAGATGCGGCAGCAGGTACCCTTCTCGCCGAATCCGCAGTGGGGGGTCTGGTTTTTGACACGCTGCTGCCAGGAGTCAGCGCCAACCTTCTTGCCGTTTTCCAGCAAGGAATTGGTGGCTTCTTCCATCTCTTCGACAGTGGTCAGATATGCCCAATCCTTCAATGTGATTTCCTCCTAATTAAGTAATTCTTTCCAGTCGATACACGTGGGTATTGCCGAACCAATACTGTATCGATAATATTCTACCAATACTATTCAAGATTGTCAATCGGCTATTTCGCCACATTTCACAGTCTTTTTTGTATCCCCCCAGGGGGGTATTTGTACAAAACTGACGGAAACCCCCTCCGGGGGATGTGTTCAAGTGCGAAAAACGCCCTTTTCCTACTTTTTGCGGAAAAAAGAAATTGAAAAAAATTTTTCCCGTGGTATGATGGAGGAGAAAATTCAAACACAAAAGAGGTCTAATGATGAACAACCATTTGACGGCCCGCTACGGGCTGATCCACGGCACCTACTGGATGGTTTACGCGTCCATTTCCGGCTATATCAGTCTTTATCTCCTGGAACAGGGCTTTTCCAACGGAGCCATCGGTGGGGCCATCGCCCTGGCGGGGGTGGTCTCGGCATTGCTCCAGCCCCTGGTTGCAGGCTATGCGGACAGGGAAAACAGTGTGAGTCTCAAGGCCATCAACCTTTTTGTAGCGGGACTGACAGGACTTTGCGGCCTGGGGCTGTGCCTTATCCGCAAAGATAAGGAATGGTCCATGCTGCTCTATGCCATGGCTCTGGCCCTGCTGCAATTGCAGACGCCCTTGGTCAACGGCCTGGGGGTCACCACCATCAATTGCGGGGAAAAACTCAATTACGGCGTGTCCAAAAGCCTCAGCTCCGTGACCTTCGCCCTGGTGTGCTTCCTGCTGGGACGGCTCACCGCCGCCCGGGGCGGGGCTCCGGTGCCCGTGGCCATTACCCTGTGCAGTCTGCTGTTTATTGGTGCCCTCTGCCTCTACCCCACCCAGCGGGCCCCCAGGGTGCCGGGGCAGGGCCGGGGGGTGCAAGGCCTGGCCTTCTTTAAGAAATATCCCAGGTTTACAGGGGTCTTGCTGGGCTGCATTCTGATCTATATCAGCCATGCCCTCTTAAATAACTTCACCTTGCAGATCATGGTGACCAAGGGCGGCAACAGCAGCCATATGGGCATCGCCATGGCCCTGGCGGCTCTTTCGGAGCTGCCTACCATGCTGCTGTTCACCAAAATGCTCCAAAAGAAAAACAGCGGCTTCTGGATGAAGCTCACCGGGTTCTTCTTCCTTTTAAAGGCCCTGGGCTCCTGGCTGGCCCCCAATGTGGCGGTGTACTGCCTGCTGCAGCTGACCCAGGTCCTGGCCTGGGCATTGATCGCCGTGGCGTCGGTATATTACATCAACGCCGTCATGGCCCCGGAGGACGCGGTGAAGGGTCAGGCCTATTACACCATGACCTACACTCTGGCCACCGTCCTGGGCTCCATCCTGGGCGGCCCCATGATCGATCGCTTTGGCGTTCCCCCCATGCTCCTCTTCGGCACGGTCTGCGCCGCCCTGGGCACCGCTGTGGTGCTGCTGTCCGCCCAGAATACGGTGGATAAGGGCGTTGGGGAAGTTGACAGTTAACAGTTGACAGTTGACAGTTTTGTGAATTGACAATTGACAATTGACAATGGACAATGGACAATTATTTGGGTGACGTAAGTGTCCGCTTTTAGAAAATGTTGGGTAAAAAACGGGCGTGTCAGCGAAACCGTAGGGAACGGCCTATGTGCCGTTCCGGGGACGCTCCGAATATACCTCGTGCGGTTGAATGGAACTGCGCCCGCCACGTTTCGAATATAACCCGTTTGGTTGAAAGGTATCACGCAATGTAGCGGCGATGATTCATCGCCATGCCACGTTGCAAATACAACCTGTTAGGTTGTATGGTACCACCTATCGACATGTCATCCCGACCGAGTGAAACGAGCGGAGGGATCTACTCAAGTTGCAATCATTACCTTGCGTAGGTTATTTTTGCAACTTGGGTGGATTCCTCCGCTCCGCTACCGCTGCGGTCGGAATGACAAACGTTTCGGTTTGGCTGTTACAAATTCAAATGTACAACGTTTATGGCGGCAGATTGCCGCCGCTACACCCGTTACGTCAAACGGCAAACCCAATGTAGCGGCGATGATTCATCGCCAAGCAACGCAGCAAATATAACCCGTGCGGTTGAATAAAACCACATACCGACCTGTCATCCCGACCGAAATGAAATGGAGTGGAGGGATCTTCCCAAGCAGCAAGTTTTACCTTACGCAGGTAATTTCTGCAACTTGGGTAGATTCCTCCACTCCGCTTTCGCTCAAGGCCTGAATGACAAACGTTTTCGGTTTGGTTGTTACAGATTCAAATGCGCAACGGCGGGTGGTGCCTGCGGCTGTTGTGTTGTGCTCTTCGGTGTACGGTTGATTTTACAGCCGCTTCAACGGTTCCGACTCGTCCTGGGCCAGGAGCAAATCTGTGATGATGTCGTTGGAGACCAGGAAGCCCCGGGGGGTCAGGTACCAGCGGCCGTCTTCGCCCTGGGCGGTGCGGTAGTAGACCCGGTGCTTTAGAAGGACCTCCTCCAAGGGGGCAAAGGGCAGCATGAAGGTCCGCTCGTATTCCTCCGCCGTGATGCCGGCGGTGGTCCGCAGGCGGAGCATCAGGTATTCACCGGCCCGCTCCCGCAGGGGGATCTCCTGCACGTCGTCCATAATATTGCCGCCGGTCTGGATGCCCCGGATGTAGGCTTGCAGGTCCCGGACCATGGTAAAGCGCTTTCCGGCAAAGTCCGAGCTGGCGCTGGGGCCGAAGCCCAGGTATTCTCCGCCGGTCCAATACTTGGTGTTGTGCCGGGAATACAGGCCCTTCCGGCAGAAATTGGAGATCTCATACTGCCGGAAGCCGTGGGCCCGGAGGGACTCAATGGCCGCCATATACATATCCGCCTGGGTGTCGTCGTCCGCCAGGCCCGCAAAGTCCTTGATGTCGTAAAGGGGGGTGCCCTCTTCTACCTTCAGCCCATAGCAGCTGATATGCTCCGGGTTCAGCCGGAGGACGTTTTCCAGGGTCTCCTGCCAGTCCTGCAAGCTCTGGCCCGGCAGGCCGTACATTAAGTCCAGAGATACGTTCCGGAAGCCCGCCTTGCGGATGCGCTGGTAGGCCGTCACGGCCTGGGCATAGGTATGGGGTCTGCCCAGCTTTTTGAGGATCTCGTCGTTGTCGCACTGGACCCCCAGGCTCACCCGGTTGAAGCCCTCGGCTTTGAGCCGGTGGAGGAGCTTATCCGTAACGGAATCCGGGTTTGCCTCAAAGGTGATCTCCGCGTCCGTGGCCACGTCAAAGTTTCGCCGCAGGGTGGTCAGCAGAATAGCCAGGGCATCGGGCCCAAAATAGCTGGGGGTGCCGCCGCCAAAATACACCGTATCCACCCGATACCCGGGACACAGCGCCCCCGCCTCTTTCAAATGGGCACAAACCGCGTCCAGATACCCGTCCATCAGCTTGTCATCCTTACAGGGCAGGGAGTAAAAGTCGCAGTACTGACACTTGCTGCGACAGAAGGGAATGTGGATGTAGATCCCCAAAGGGGTTTTGTTGTTGCGTCTGGTTAATATTGCCATAGTACCTCCATACAAATTGACAATTGACAATTGACAATTGACAATTAGGAAAGTCGAAGGGCTTCACCAATTGAACTGTCAGGTCATTGTTCCGAGGGTTTTGTGGATTTTAGAATGGATGTCAAGAGTCGTTCCAGCTCTTTGCACTGGACGATCATGGTTCTGTATTCGGTTTCCGATAGATAGTCGGTGGCCCGCAAAAGGCGGAGCCAATAATTGGTTTCGCTGGCTTCTTTTAATGCGATACAGAGCTTGGAGATGAAATCCGGTCTGCTCTGGGCCTGCTGTGACTCCGCAATATTTGCGCCGATGCTGGTACCTGCCCGAAGAAGCTGCTTGGACAAGATAAACTCCTTTTTCTCGTCACGAAGATACCTGCAAAGCTTTACCACCCGCACAGCAAACTGAAAGCTCTTTTCTTCAATAGCATTGTTCATAATCAAAATTTGAAGACGTTTCCTGCCCGCAAAAATTGTCAATTGTCCATTGTCAATTGTCAATTTTGGCAGTCAACTGTCAACTGATTCTCATTCTTCGTCCAGCTTGAGGACTGCCATAAACGCTTCCGACGGGACGGAGACGGAGCCGAAGCTGCGCATGCGTTTTTTGCCTTCTTTCTGCTTTTCCAGAAGCTTCTTCTTTCTGGTGATGTCGCCGCCGTAGCATTTGGCCAAGACGTCTTTCCGCAGGGCCTTGATGGTCTCCCGGGCGATGATCTTTCCGCCGATGGCGGCCTGGACGGGGATCTCGAACTGGGCTCTGGGGATGTTGTCCTTCAGCTTCTCGCAGATCTTCCGGGCTCTGGGGTAGGCGTTGTCCGCAAAGAGGATGAAGCTCAAGGCATCCACCACCTCGCCGTTGAGCAGGATGTCCAGCTTCACCAGGCGGCTGGGCCGGTAGCCCAGGAAGGTGTAGTCCAGGCTGCCGTAGCCCCGGGTGCGGGATTTGAGGGCATCGAAGAAGTCATAGATGATCTCGTTCAGGGGCATTTCATAGTGGAGCTCCACCCGGCTGGCATCCAGGTATTCCATGTTTTTGAATTCGCCCCGGCGGGCCTGACACAGGTCCATAATGTTTCCCACATATTCCTGGGGGGCAATGAGGCTGGCCTTGACGAAGGGTTCCTCCGCCAGCTCGATTTCCATGGGGTCGGGGTAATCCAGGGGGTTATCCACCATCAGTACGGTGCCGTCGGTTTTGGTCACCCGGTAGACAACGTTGGGGGCGGTGGTAATGAGGTCTAGGTTGTATTCCCGCTCCAGCCGCTCCTGGATGATCTCCATGTGCAAAAGGCCCAAAAAGCCGCAGCGGAAGCCAAAGCCCAGGGCAATGGAGCTCTCCGGCTCATAGCTCATAGAGGCGTCGTTGAGCTTCAGCTTTTCCAAAGCATCCCGCAGGTCCTGATACTTGGCGCCGTCTGCGGGATACACGCCGGAGTAGACCATGGGCTGGACCTGCCGGTAGCCGGGCAGGGGCTTGGAAGCAGGGTTTTCCACGGCGGTAATGGTGTCACCCACCCGGGTGTCGGAGACGGTTTTGATGGAGGCGGTGATGTAGCCCACTTCTCCGGCGGCAAGGCTCTCCCCGGGGGTCAGGCCCAGGGGGCTCATGGTGCCTACCTCCACCACCTTGTAGGTGGCTCCCGTGGCCATCATGCGGATGTCCATACCGGCCTTTACCAGGCCCTCTTTGATCCGGGTGTAGACGATGACCCCCCGGTAGGCATCGTACTGGCTGTCAAAGATCAGGGCCTGCAAGGGGGCAGACCGGTCTCCTTTAGGGGCGGGCACGTCTTTGACGATCATTTCCAGAACGGAATGGATATTGATGCCGTTTTTGGCGGAGATCTCCGGGGCATCCTCCGCAGGGATGCCGATAATATCCTCCACCTCCGCCTTGACCTCCTGGGGCCGGGCAGAGGGCAGGTCGATTTTATTGATCACCGGCAGCACCTCCAGCCCCGCGTCAATGGCCAGATAGGTATTGGCCAGGGTCTGGGCCTCCACGCCCTGGCTGGCATCCACCACCAGCACGGCCCCTTCACAGGCCGCCAGAGACCGGGAGACCTCGTAATTGAAGTCCACGTGGCCCGGGGTGTCGATGAGGTTTAAGTCATAGGTTTCCCCGTCGTCGGCGGTGTAGTTCAGCTGCACGGCGGTGGCCTTGATGGTAATGCCCCGCTCACGTTCTAAGTCCATAGAGTCCAGCAGCTGCTCGGCCCGCTGACGCAGATCCACGGCCCGGCACTCTTCCATAAGGCGGTCTGCCAGGGTGGACTTGCCGTGGTCAATGTGGGCGATGATGGAGAAATTGCGGATGTGAGAAAGTTCTGTCATAGGGGGATTCCTCTCTGATAATGTGGAAAAGCACGGCGGCCCAGGGCGGGCGCTGCCGACTTTTGGGCATACAACAAGCATTTTACCAATTATACCGAATTTTTCAGAAAAAGTAAACCGTATGTTTTCACGAAAAACGGGAAAAATCCCAGTGCCGTTGGAAAAATTCCGACAATTTCCGCAAAAAATTCAGAAAACTTTTGAAAAACCCTTGTCAGAATGGCAAATTCGGGGTATAGTTTTACGGCTGGAATATAATGATGTCGAACAGAGAAAGAGTTAAAGAGGGAATTGACTATGAGTACTGCCAAAAAGCCTGCAAAGAATACGGAAGATCTGCAAGCGGCCATGCAGAACCTGATTTTGAAGGGGAAGAAGGAGGGCATGATCCGGGATACGGAGCTGAACGCCATCCTGGAAAAAATGCAGCTATCCCCGGAGAAGATCGAGGAGATCTATGACCGTTTTGAAGCCATGAACATTCAAATCGTCACTACCGAGCTGGAGATCGACGATTCTCTGGATATTCTGGGTGACGGCCTGGGAGGCGGGCTGGATGACGGCCTGGACCTGCGGAATGTGGAAGAGGAAGAGCTCATCGACCCCGTGGACCTGGCGGCGGAGTACAGCCTGGACGACCCTGTCCGGATGTACCTGAAAGAGATCGGCCAGGTAAGGCTTCTGTCTGCCGAGGAGGAAGTGGAGCTTGCCAAGCGGGTCTCCGAGGGTGATCAGGATGCCAAGAACAAGCTGACGGAGGCCAACCTGCGCTTGGTGGTCTCCATTGCCAAAAAATACTCCGGCCGGGGCCTGCACATCCTGGACCTGATCCAGGAGGGCAATACGGGCCTCATCCGGGCGGTAGACAAGTTTGACTGGACAAAGGGAAACAAATTCTCTACATACGCCACCTGGTGGATCCGTCAGGCCATTACCCGGGCCATTGCGGACCAGGCCCGGACCATCCGGGTGCCGGTGCATATGGTAGAGGTCATCAACAAGGCCACCCGCTGCAACCGGAAGCTGGTCCAGGAGCTGGGCCGGGAGCCCACCATGGAAGAGATCGCCGCAGAGCTGGGGCTGCCTGTGGAAAAGATCATCGAGGCCAACCGCACCGCCGCCGATACCCTGAGCCTGGATACCCCCGTGGGTGACGAAGAGGATACCTCCATCGGCTCCTTCGTAGAAGACGAGCGCACCCCCGGCCCCGCCGACGCTACCTCTAACGCTCTGCTTGCCGAGGCCCTGAAAGAAATTCTGGGCACCCTTACCGAGCGGGAAGCGGACGTGCTGCGCATGCGCTTCGGCATGTACGACGGCCGCACCCACACCCTGGAAGAGGTGGGCCAGATCTTCGGCGTGACCCGTGAACGGATCCGCCAGATTGAAAACAAGGCCATCCGCAAGCTCCGCCACCCCAGCCGGGCCAAGAAGATCCGGGATTTCTACTGCTGAGAACCCAAACACCCTCCCAAATGCCGGGAGGGTGTTTTCCGTACCGCAGAAGGTGATGCGCCGCGGAATAAACGAAACGGCCAATCGGCCGGAAACGCCGGAATGATGGCGCATTGGAATTTGTACCGATCGGAGCCGTAAAAAACAAAAAGCCTCCACCGGGGAGACTTCATCCAACGGGCGGGAAACCGCCTCTGCGGTTTCCTTTTGCCCAACATATTTATTATACCACTTTTTAAAACCCTTTTCCATGGGCATCTCCTCCAATCTTTGGGGCTTTTTCTTATGGAACATCCCATCTTGCAAATGGGGCGCACTTGGAGTAAGATGAAGATACAAAAAAGGAGTGAGTCCAATGTACTAGGAAATCTCCATTCTAAGAAAGCGAGGTTAACCACAGATGGAACCCACTTATGAAGAGAAATGACCCCCTGACGGTCGCAGTGATGAGGCGACAGGTCAGGGGTTATTTCTTTGCCTTTTGGGGGACATGATCGGTTCGGTTGATTGGCCGAATTTAAATCGATAGAAAAATCTCTTCCAGCCTATTGCAGAGCAAATTGTTGTCAATATCCTCTGATACAAAATCGTTTTTTCGGATACCCGCTATAAACAATCGCAAATCCGATTTCAATTGCGCCGGAAGCTTTACCCGTTCCTTTGGCGGCAGCAGCATCAGAAGATGATAGACATCCCGATAATGCTTTCGGATATGGCGGGAATTTCCCTCTTCGCCTTCTGCCCGGCGTGCGGTGAGTTCACACCAGGCCTTTGCCTTAAACGGGATCAGGTATTTTTCATCCAAGATGCTGAGCCCATCGATGATCCGTCTGCCGTTCAGCAGAAATTCATAGTATTCATCATTTAAGAGGATTGCGGACAGGCTTGAAATATCATCGGCAACATGCACCGGGGTCAAATGGGCATCCGGAAGCAACGGAAGATCCGGTGTTCTGGAAAACAGCTCGATCATTTTTGGGTATGCGGCGTTTGCGGGATTTTTGAACCGATAAAATTGGCGTTGTGTTTCTCCGGTTTCAATTCCGTTATAGTTGGCCTCCTTAATAAAGCCCCAGAACGCACGGCCAAATTCCGCATTGATATTCTCGACGATCAGGACAACGTCCAAGTCCTTGGTCGCACGAAAATCGCCGCCGACTTCATCAAACACCACCGAACAGGCCGTTCCGCCGATCAGAACATAGTTGTCTGTGTAATTCCGGAAGAAATCCCGGAATTTATATAATCCCTGAATATTTACCATAGTATTTCATGCACCAGGCTTTCTATTTCTATTTGTATTCGCTCGTCCCTGCTGTTACGGAACTGGGCGTAGAGCGAGATCACATCAACATGGGTTCCCTGGGCAATGATTTTGGGGTCGTATCGGAAGAGCTCCAGAACTTTGTATGGCTGGCCGAACAGGTCATACTCTTTCAAAAACGAGGCTTTGTCGATTTTTTTGATATCCTGTGGAGAGACGGCGCAGCAAGGGGTGTCCGTTACGTTCAGGAAGGACAGACTGCCCAGAGCCGATTCACCAGACGTCAAGAAGCCGGCGCATTCAAATTCCGGCGGGACATAGCGGCGGCTTTTTACCGGGTCAAACAAATACTGCTTCCCGCCTGCCCAGAACTGGGTGCCGCTGGAAACGGTGTATTGCTTTCGGGTGCCGGAGCCCACCGTTTCCAGCAGATTTCGGAATGAAAGCTCCTTTAAGGCCCGGTTCAGGGTGGCAACAGAATAGGGAAGCTGCGCACTGAGCTGGTGGGCATTGGTTTGCTTCATTTTGTGAAGCAGCAGGTAGATGAATACCACCTGCGTGGCCGGGTTGAACCGACTGCCGTATTCTTGGGCCACCGTTTCCGTTTCAACCAGGTGGATCGCGCAGGGGGGAATATACAGCTGCTGTTCCGGAACAACAAAGGCGATCCCGGCCTGAATCAAGGCGTTTCTCTGGACCAGCCGCAGATGGTCCAATACCAACACCGGCGGACACCGGGTGAATTTCCGGAGCTGCGACAGCTGCTTCTGAAGGGAATCGATTTTTAATTTTACCGGCTCCTTTGGCTTTGCCAAAATATACTTTTCAGTACCAAGCCGCAGGGTATATAACTGATATGCCGCCGCCAGATACATCGGGAGGGCATCCCCGCCGCCGTATTGCCGCAAGTCCATTTGAGAACCAAACATCTTTTGAAGATAGCCGGTCAGCTTTTCCACTCACATCACCTCGCCGGTCAAATAATTATATCATGATTATATCATTTATTATAATACAATGCAACTTAAATAATACAGTCAGAATAAATCCCCCGACGGTTGCGGAAAATAGGCAAGGTCAGGGGTTATTTCTTTGCCTTTTTACTCAGGGTTCTTCCGGCACCTCCTGGCGGCTGCGGAGACGGTATTCCGAGGGGGAGAGGCCCTCCCGGCGCCCGAAGCACTGGCTGAAGTAGCTGGAGGAGGAGAAGCCCAAGTGGAAGGCGATTTGGAAAATGGGGTGGTCCGTGTTTTTTAACAGCACCTTGGCATCGTTAAACCGCAGCTGCAACACATATTCAATGGGGGTCACGTCGTAGGTCTTCTGAAAATTCCGGATCAGGCTGTATTTGTTGATATTGACCTTTTCCGCCAGGGCCTCCAGGTTGATGTCCTTGGTGTAGTGGTCCTCCAGATATTGATGGACCCAGGCCATGGTATAGTTGTCTGCCGCGGCGGAATTGGGCCGGGGGGCATCCACCAGGGTGGTTTTCCGCTTGAGATAGAGGAGAATCACGCTCATCAGGTGCCCGCACAGCTCCTCATAGCCCTTTTCCTGGTGGGCCATTTCCGAGACGATGGCAGACAAACAGGGCAGCATCAGCTCCCGGGCGTCCCGGAAGGAATCCTTGTAAAAGCCGTCCTTCTGGCCGGACTGGAACAGGTGCAGCCCGGAAATGCCCAGGCACACATATTCCAAGGGGTCCTCCCGGGAGCTCCATTCCGTGTGCTTGACGAAGGGGTCTAGGTAGATGAAATCCATGGGCTCCACCGGCAGGGTCTGGCCCTGGACGGAAAAGGTGCCGTGGCCCTTCAGGCAGAAAAACAGCTCACTGATCCGGTGGGAATGCTCGGTGCCCTTGGTCCAGTCCTGTTCAAAATGATGAAAACTGACATAGTGAAGCCTTTCGGTATTACTGAACAAAATTGGCTTCTCCAATTCGTGCAACTTGTACATAACCCTGTTCCCTCGCTTTTTTGCAATTGGAAATTTAGTCAATTAGTATAATCACAAGGTCAATATATCATATTCCGCAAAAGAACGCAAGGTGGTATTATATAAAATAGATAGATGAGGAAAACATGGAGCCTAGTTTTGTAGCTAATTGCACAAATGCTTTTGTTTTCTATGAAATACAGACGATTGGATGAAAGTTGTGACTTACTACGTAAACAGCTCCACCGGCTGCGACCGCAACCCGGGCACCTCCCTGGAACAGCCCTTTAAAACTTTGTCCGCGGTAAACGCCCTGACCCTGGAACCCGGGGACCGGGTGCTGCTGGCAAGAGGCTGCGTCTTTGAAAATCAGTATCTCCACCTCCGGGCCCGGGGCACCGCGGAAGCGCCTGTTACCGTTGAAAGCTACGGAGAAGGAGCCCTGCCCCATATTGAAGCCAGGGGTGGGGGTCTGTGGTATCAGAACTACGGCCGGCCCCTGGACAATCCCAACCACGTCTGGCACGGCTATGTCAGCTCTGCCGTTTTGCTATACGACTGCGAATACATCACCCTCCGGGACCTGGAAATTTCCAATGACCCCGGTCTTTTGCCGGGAGAGCGGTATAGCCAGGCGGACAAAATGAACCGCACCGGCGTGGCGGTGGTGGCCCAGAACCGGGGCACCCTCCACGGCATCACCCTGACGGGGCTTCATGTCCACGACGTGAAGGGCAACGTCTATGACAAGCACCTGGCCAACGGCGGCATCTACTGCGTCTGCCAGAAGCCGGAACAGGAAAACGGGGAAATCGCCCGTTATGAAGACCTGCACATCACCCATTGCCGGGTAGAGCGCTGCAGCCGCTGGGGCATTGCCGCGGGCTACAGCTACACCCATGAACATTTTACAGGTTTGTACCTGCCGGATGAAACCGTAAAGACCTACGGCCACACCGGCGTGCGCATTGAAGACTGCTTCCTCCGGGACATCGGCGGCGACGGCATTACACCCATGTATTGCTACAAGCCTTTGGTCCAGCGGAACGTGTCCGAAAACATCGCCACGGAGATCAATGACCGGATCTACACCGAGGAAGGCCCCCGGCTGGGGAAGACCGCCGCGGCCATGTGGCCCTGGAAGTGCAAAGATGCCCTGTTCCAGTTCAACGAAGCCTACCACACCTGTCCTAACCAGGACGGCCAGGCCTGGGATGCGGATTCCGGTGACGGCACGGTCTACCAGTACAATTACAGCCACGGAAACGGCGGCGGCTGCGTCATGTTCTGCCTGGGAGAAAGCGTCAACAATACGTTTCGCTACAACATCAGCTTCCTGGACGGGGACGGGATTATCAATCCCTGCGAAAACCCCGATGCCCACATTTATGGCAATACCTTCATCATGGCCCCGGAGGTGCCCTTTGTGCGGCACAATATGTCCGGCGGGCACATGCTGGTGGAAAACAACCTGATCGTAAACCTGGGCCCGGAGCCCGCTTCCTGCGACTGGCACCACCAGACCGAGTATGCTACCTACCGGGGCAACGTCTATGTGGGCTTTGAAAACGCTCCGGAGGAAGATGGGGAGGCCCTGATGCTGCCGGTCAATACCCAGGTTTTGAAAGATGCCCTGTCCGGGCCCCGCCAAACCCAGGGTGTCATCCATCCCCGCAGCGCCTTTGAAGGCTTCTGCCCCGCCATGGAGCTGGGGAAGACCGGGGAAGAGACCGGGGAACAGGATTTCTTCGGAAACCCGGCCTGTCATCACCAGATCGGCGCCTGCCGGTAACAACCTCATGCACATCGGTCAATCGACCGTGTCAAAAAACATTCATAAAGGAGAAGGAAACAATGAAGAAACTGCTTTCCCTGCTGCTGGCCATCGCCATGATCGCGACCATGGCCGCCTGCGGCGCCAAGGAACCCGCCCCCGCTGAGACTCAGGCTCCCGCAGCTACTGAGGCTCCCGCTGCTACCGAAGCTCCCGCCGCCAAGAGCGACGTAGAGCTGACCTACTGGTCCATGTGGAACGCCACCGAAGGCCAGGCCAAGATCATCACCGAGGCCGCCGAGGCCTACGAGGCCAAGACCGGCATCCACATCAACCTGGAGTTCAAGGGCCGTGACGTCAGAACTCTGGTGGGCCCCGCTCTGGACGCCGGCGAGAAGATCGACATCTTCGACACCGACTACATGGTTCTGGTTCAGCAGAACGGCAAGTACCTGGCGGACCTGACCGACATGGCCGCTGCCGCTGACTACGAGAAGCACGCTCTGCCCAACCTGATCAACAACGTCAAGACCTGGGGCGACGGCAAGCTGCTGGCCATCCCCTACCAGCCCTACACCACCGGCGTATGGTACAACCAGGATATGTTCGACGCTGCCGGCATCACCGAGGCTCCCACCACCTGGGATGAGTTCCTGGATGTCTGCCAGAAGCTGAAGGACTCCGGCGTCAACGCCATCACCTGCAACTCCGACGGCGTGACCCTGCTCTACGGCTACCAGATGGCCCGTTATGTTGGCCAGGCCCGTCTGATCGAGATCCTGGACAACGTTCAGTGGGCTGAGGTTCCCGAAGCCAAGAAGGCTGCCGAGGAGATCCAGAGCCTGTTCTCCAAGGGCTACATGTCCGAGTACGCTCCCGCCAACTACCCCGACGGCCAGAACGAGATCGGCTTCGGCGAGTCCGCGATGATCCTGAACGCCTCCTGGGTACCCAACGAAATCAACCAGAACACCGGCACCATGGTCAACTGGGGCTTCTTCCCCTGGCCCACTGTTGAGGGCGGCGTTGACGGCACCGAAGGCACCATGTGCGGCGCTCAGGGCCTGGGCCTGGTTGCCAAGTCCGAGCATCAGCAGGAAGCTTTCGACTTCATGATGACCCTGGTTACCGGCGAGTTTGACAAGAAGATGGCTGACGCTGTTCTGTCCATCCCCGCCGACGTTGACAACGCCGAGTGGCCCTCCGTGGTTGCCGGTGCCGAGCCCTACTTCAAGCTGGTCACCAAGAGCTATGACTGGGCTGTGGGCCTGGAAAACAACGGCGCTTTCAAGGACTTCGTGTTCGACAACCTGATCAAGCTGGTAAAGCAGGAGTACACGCCCGATCAGTTCATCGACGCCATGGCTTCCATGAAGTAAGCGATCCTCTGAACCTCTGATTTCTAAGTCTATATAACACTCCGACGGAGGGTGGCAAGGAAACCGTGTGGGAAACCCCATGGCTGATCTGTCACCCTCCGTTATACCCTATTGCTCCCTTTGCGCCATTTCCCGAAAGAAGAAAGGAGAGATTTCCTTGAAACAGGACAAGAAAATGATCGTGTGTTTCTTAACACCCCTCATGGTCTTCTTCGTCGGCCTTTATGTCTATCCCATTATCCGTACCATTGTCATGAGCTTCTACCAGGTAGAGGCCATTTCTGACCCTGTAAGCACCTGGAAATTTGTGGGCCTGGAGAACTTCAAGGTTTTGCTGAATACCTCTATTTTCCAGCAGTCCATGATGAACATGATCAAAATCTGGCTCATGGGTGGCATCATCGTCATGTTCTTTGCCATCCTCTTTGCCGTTATCCTTACCAGCGGCGTGAAGTTCAAGAACTTCTACCGTGCGGTGATCTATATTCCCAACATCATCAATGCCGTTGCCATTTCCACCATGTGGATCAACTTCGTTTACAACAAGCGTTTTGGCCTGCTGCACACCTTCTTTAAGTGGATCGGCGCAGACAACCTGGCCAAAATGGACTACATGAACGGCAACGCCAAGTTCTACTCCTTGCTGGTGGCCTTCTGCTTCGGCTCCGTGGGCTACTTCATGCTGATCCTCATGAGCGGCATTGAGCAGCTGCCCGGGGATATGTATGAGGCCGCCACCATTGACGGTGCCAGCAAGCCCAAGCAGTTTTTCCACATCACCCTGCCCCTGCTCAACGGCGTGCTCAAGACCTGCCTGACCTTCTGGACCATCGCCGTGGTGGGCTTCTTCGTCTGGAGCCAGATGTGGAGCGCCCCCCTGCCCAGTGAGACTTCCAGCATTACCCCCTTTGTCTACATGTACAACCTGGCCTTCGGCTCTCTGGGCAATGCCACCCGTGACGGTGGACGTGCCGCTGCCGTTGGTGTCTTGATGACCCTGGTGGTCCTGGTGGTATTCCAGGTCCTGAACCTGATCTTCAAGAAAGACGACGTTGAGCTTTAAGGAGGTGTGACCTATGAAAAAGAATCGTTCCAACACGGAAGCCCGCAAGCAGCTGCGGCTTCTTCCCGGTCACATTATTGTGGGCATCTGGTGTGCCTTTACCCTCATCATGCTGCTGTGGATCGTCTGCGCCAGCCTTTCCACTGCGCCGGAGATCATGAAGGGCCAGGCCATGCGCTTTAAGACCGGCCTCCACTTTGACAACTACGTCCGGGCCTGGAGCTTAAACAGCATTTCCACCTACTTTATGAACTCCCTGCTCTACGGGCTGATCAGCATGGTGGCCTCGGTGCTGATCAGCGCCCCGGCGGCCTATGTGCTGGCCCGAAAGGTCTTTAAGGGCAGTGCCGCCATTAAGAACAGCTTCGTCATCGCCATGGCCATTCCCCAGATCATGATCGTCATGCCCCTGTTCTCCGCGGCGGTCCGCAGCGGCCTGTCCAACTCCAAGTTCCTGCTGCTGATCCTCTACACCGGCATGGCCCTGCCCTACACCACCACGTTCCTCACGGCCTTCTTCTCCAATCAGTCCGTGGTCTACGAGGAAGCCGCCGCCATTGACGGCGCCTCTCCCATGAAGACCTTCTGGACCATTATGTTCCCCCTGGCCCAGCCGGGACTGGTGACGGTGAGCATTTTCAACTTTATGAACGTGTGGAATGAATACTTCCTGTCCATGATCTTCGCTTCCTCCCAGAAGTCCATGACCGTGGGCCCCGGCCTGAAGAGCGTTCTGACGGCCATGCAGTACACCGGTGACTGGGGCGGCCTGTTTGCGGCCGTTGTCATCGTGTTCCTGCCCACATTGCTGATTTTCGTGTGCCTGTCCAGAACCATCATCAACGGTATTACCGCCGGTGGTATCAAGGGCTAAAACTGAACAAGAATATCGGGCATCTGCTTCAAAACCAGATGCCCGATTTCTGGAATCATCCTGAATAGGAGGAATTTTGATGACTAAAATCACCCTTTTGGGGGAACTGCCCCAGAACGCCCCGGAGGCCCTGGCCATCCTGCGGGAGGACCTGGGCTTTGAAGCAGGCCCCGGGGGCTTCCCTGTCACCTGCCGCCGGGGCGAGGCCCTGGAGGTCCAGTCGGACGGAAAGACGGTGGAGCTGACCTGGTCCCGGCCTGTGGAGCTCTACCGGGGCCTGAGCCTGATCCCCCAGCCCCTAGAGCCTGTCAATATCTGCCAGAAGGCGGCCTTCCGGGAAGTGGGCCCCATGTTCGATTGCTCCCGGAATGCCGTGCTGACCCCGGAGACCATGCGGTTTTTCCTGCGGAAAATGGCCCTCATGGGCCTGAATCTGGGCATGCTCTACACCGAGGACACTTATGAAGTGCCGGAGCAGCCCTTCTTCGGCTACAAGCGGGGCCGGTATACCGCTCAGGAATTAAAGGCCCTGGACGATTACGCCCATACCCTGGGCATTGAGCTGTGCCCCTGCATCCAGACCCTGGGCCATTTGCGGGAGGTCCTGCGCTGGCCCGGCTTCCAAAAGTACAAAGAAAACGACGAGGTCCTGCTTGCGGACAGCGAGGAAACCTATGTGCTGCTGGAACAGATGATCCGGGCCGCCACCGCCCCCTACCGCTCCAAGAAGATCCATCTGGGTATGGACGAGGCCTTCGGCGTGGGCCTGGGGAAGCATTTGCAGCAGTTTGGCTATGAAGACCCCCACGCCATTATGGGCCGACACCTGAAGCGGGTGCTGGACATTACGGAAAAGCTGGGCCTGGATGCCATGATGTGGAGCGACATGTACTTCCAGTTGGAGGGCAACGGCTACTACGACTCCGGCGAACCCACCCAGGCCGCCATTGACGCCGTAGACCCCCGGGCCACCCTGGTCTATTGGGACTACTACCACGATGACAGAGCCTTCTATGAGGACATGCTGCGCAAGCACAAGATCCTCTCTCCCAAAACCGCCTTTGCCGGGGGCCTGTGGAACTGGACCGGCCCGGCCATCGATTACCCCGTGGCCATTGCTAACACCGTTCCTGCCCTGGAAGCCGCCAGAACATACCGGGTCCAGACCGTCCTTGCCACCATGTGGGGGGACGACGGAGCGGAATCCAATCTGCTCTCCGCCCTGTTAGGGCTCCAGCTCTACGGAGAGCTGACCTATGCAGAGCACTATGAGGAAGCCGCCCTCCATGCCCGCTTTGCCCGGTGCTGCGGGGCCAGCGCCCAGGCCTTCCTGGACATTAGCCTGCTGAATACCGTCCCCGGCATCGTATCCACCACCGCTTTCCCCAGCAATTTCCTGAAGATCATGCTCTACCAGGACCCCCTGGTCCAGCTGTTTGAAGAGGACACCAGGGATTTGGATATGTCCCGGCACTATGCCGCCCTGGTGGGCCTCTACGCCCGCCACGCCCAGGAAAACCCCGATTACGCCCTGCTCTTTGACTTCTTCGCCGCCCTGGCCCAGACCCTTTCTATGAAGTGCCGCTGGCATGAGCAGGCCGCCAAGGCCGTAAGAGCCGGGGACCGGGACACCGCCCTGGCTTTAGCCCAGGACATTGCTCCCACGGTGGAGGCCCTGGAGACCCTGCGCACTACTTGGAGAAAGCTCTGGGAAAGCACCAACCGCCCCCAGGGCTTTGAGGTCCTGGACGGCCGCATGGGCGCCATCCGGGCACGGCTCACCACCGCAGGCGAAAAAATATCCGAGTACGCCCAGGGCCTCCGCCAGGACATCCCCGAGCTCACCGAACCCACCCTCCCTTACCGCCGCAACCCAGACAATTCCTTCCAGTGGACCAACACCATGTGGGAAATCACCACCGCCAGCAAGATTGATTTCATGATCTAACCAAGAAGGCCAGCCCCAAAAAGGCTGGCCTTCTTTGGAATATGATGGTTCAAAAACACACCAATCAGCGAAACAATAGGAAAGAGTGGGGGAAATTGACAATTATCGGAGGACAGACGTGTCCGTTTTTTGAAACATGTTGTGTAAAAAACGCACCTGTCGTACAACCCCATTCCCCAGTTTCTTAAATAGCTGAGGGTCAGCTATTTAAGATTTGGGAGAATGAACTCATATTGGGGAGAAGTTTGCTAGGCGGGTGGTTGTTAAACGCTTGCCTAACGTTGACGGATAATTGTCAATTGTCCACTGTCAATTGTCAATTTCGCCAAGGCGAAAAAAACCGCCTCGTTTTCACGAAGCGGTTATCTTGTGTTGGCATTACCTATCTTCCCGGCAAGTCACCCTGCAAGT
>CAKTOB010000033.1 GCA_934589525.1 uncultured Oscillospiraceae bacterium
ATGTGCGGGAATGATGGTGTAAACCATGTGATTGCACAATGTGTAAACCATGTGAGTCTTGACAAATCTGCCGCCATCCACGTTACAAATACAACCTGTATGGTTGAACGGAACCCCCTCCCGACATGTCATTCCGAGGGAGCGAATGCGAGTCGAGGAATCTTCCCAAGCAGCAAGTTTTATCTTGTGTTGGTTCTTCATCCAACGTAGAAGATTCCTCCACTCCGCTGACGCTGCGGTCGGAATGACAATGTTGGTACGTTTCTACGGATTCGCCCATTGTTTCTACAGCATTTTACGCCGCCCCGCGGCCCTCATCAGGCTCGCCCAGGCGAGCCAGCTTCCCCCGAGGGAAGCTCTTGTTCCGTGTCGGGCGGCATACCGGTTCATTCTTACGTCGTGATAACCGGAAAGTTCCCGGAACGGCACATAGGCCGTTCCCTACGGTTTCGCTGGTGGGTGGTTCCATTCAACCGCACAGGTTGTATTCGGGACATAGCGGGCGGCAGATTGCCGCCCCTACATGCACGTTGGTGGGTAATACCATTCATCCGCACGGGTTGTATTCGTCACGTTCCTTGGCGATGGATCATCGCCGCTACATTGCGTGGTACCGTTTGAACGTTGTTTGCGCAACACCTTCCTGGTTGAATGCTGTGGACTTGACATTTCCGAAAAATCTGATAAAATGAACCCTGTGAGAATAGTTCAAAAAAATAAACGCAATTGATCACGCCGTCATGGCGGAAAGAACAGGGGGGAATCGGTATGACACAGTCAGAACGGATCGTTCGGCATTTGCGGGAACACGGCTCGATCACCAGTCTGGAGGCCCTGGAGGATTACGGCATCATGCGCCTGGCCTCCAGGGTTGCGGACCTGAAAAAGGCGGGCGTTCCTATCAGGCGGGAGATGGTCTCCCGGAAGAACCGGTACGGGGACAAGGTGGCCTTTGCCAGGTATTGGCTGGCGGGAACAGGGGGGACGCAGGATGGCCGAGCGTAGGATGTTTGCCCGCTCTGTGATCGGCGGGGCCAGATTCTTGCGGATGCCTGCCACATCCAGGCTTCTGTATTACGATTTGGGGATGGCGGCGGATGATGACGGCTGTGTTGAAGCCTTCGCTGTCATGCGCATGTCCGGCGCCACCGAGGACGACCTAAACGTGCTTGTCGCAAAGGGCTTTGTTCGGCTGCTGAATGAGGACCTTGTTGTGTACATCACCGATTGGACCGCAAACAATCAGATTCGGAAAGACCGTTACCATGAAGGCCGATATAAGGACCTGATCGACTGCAAAACCGAGGTTCCGTTACTGGCTGACGGTCAGCCGGAAACCAATTGCCAACCCTATGACAACCATGCGGGTGACAACCCGGCAACCGAGGTTAGGTTAGGTAAGGTTAGTATAGTTCAGGGTAGTATAGTTCAGGAAAGTATAGTTCAGGAAAGTATAGTTCAGGAAAGTATAGTTCAGGAAAGTCCAGGTGCGCATAAGGCGGGCAAGCCGCCTGCACCCGCACGGCAAAGGTATGGTTCTTTCGGTTGGGTACGGCTGACGGAGAATGAATACAAAAGGCTTGTGACGGACTTCGGGGAGACGGAGGCACAGCGGTGCATTGCCTATATTGACGAAGCCGCCCAATCCACAGGCAACAAGAACAAGTGGCGTGACTGGAATCTGGTGACCCGGAAATGCCACCGGGAGGGCTGGGGCCTTTCCAGAACCGCAAACAACCGGGGCGGTACGCCGCTGCCGGACTATGGAGGAAATGAACAATGGAGTCTATGAATGTTTTTATGCAGCACATTGTTGACAAAGCCAACGGGGCCGTTGTCCAAAAACCGGGAGACTATGTCCAAGACGGCCTTGTGTACTGCGGCAAGTGCCACACCCGCAAGGAAACCCGCCTGACCTTTTTGGGCCGGGAAATCACCATGGGGTGCCTGTGCAAATGTGCCACCGAGGAAAGAGACCGGGAAGAGGCCGCCCGGAAACAACAGGAGAAAGCGGACTACATTATGCGCTTGCGCTCTTCCGGCATCGCAAGCCAGCAGTTCCGGAATGCCCGCTTTTCCCAGGATGACGGTCAGATCCCCGGCCCCATGAAGATCCTCCGGCGGTATGTGGAAAACTGGGAACAGGTTTCCCGGGACAACGTGGGCCTGCTCCTCTGGGGCGGCGTGGGGACGGGAAAATCCTTCGGCGCGGCCTGCATTGCCAACGCCCTGATCGAGCGGTCCATTCCCGCGTGCATGGTGAACCTGTCCGCGGTGCTCAACACCCTGACGAATTTTGCGGGGGACCGGAACCGGTATATCGGGGAGCTGATGCAATACCCCCTGCTGATTCTGGACGACTTCGGCATGGAGCGCAAGACGGAATTTGCCACGGAGCAGATTTTCAACCTCATTGACGAGCGCTACCGCTCCGGCAAGCCCCTGATCGTCACCACCAATCTCTCGGTGACAGACCTGAAAACCCCCGCCACCCTGGAGCTGGCCCGCTGCTACGACCGGCTGCTGGAAATGTGCGTCCCCGTGTCCTTCGGAACCCAGGGACGGCGACAGGCCAGCGCCGAGGCCAAAATGAAAAAAGCAACGGCCATGCTGCTGGGGTAACCAGAAAAATTGACAATTGACAATGGACAATTGACAATTCTTTTCAGTTGACAGTTGACAGTTGACAGTTATTGGGTGACGGACGTGCCCGTTTTTGGAATACGTTTTGTAGAAAAATACACCAATCAGCGAAACCGTAGGGAACGTCCCCCAAATAACCCGTGTGGTTGAATGGTGTTACGCCTGTAGGGGCGGCAATCTGCCGCCCGCCACGTTGCAATTATAACCTGTGCGGGTGAATGGTACCACCCCCCGACATGTCATTCCGAGCGAACGAATGTGAGTCGAGGAATCTTCCCGAGTGGCAATTTTTATCTTGTGTTGGTTCTTTATCCGACGTGGTGGATTCCTCCACTCCGCTGACGCTGCGGTCGGAATGACAAAAACGGGGGGACGTTTCGAATATAACCCGTGTGGATGAATGGTACCACGCAATGTAGCGGCGGCAACCTGCCGCCATATACGTTGTACATTTGAATTTGTACCAACCAACGCAAAAACGTCTGTCATTCCGACCGTAGCGAAGCGGAGCGGAGGAATCCACCACGTTGGAGGAAAAACCACCACAAGGGAACGCTTGCAACTTGAGTAGATCCCTCCGCTCGTTTCACTAAGGCCTGAATGACATGTCGGGGGGACGCCTTGCCTCTCCCTATGGGAGAGGTGGCCGAGTGCAGCGAGGACGGAGAGGGTCAACGCTCACGATGCCAATACGTTATCATTCAAAAAAACACCGTAAGACCCTCTCAGTCTCGGCTGCGCCGAGCCAGCTCTCCCATAGGGAGAGCCAAGGGGCGGGGGCGGTTCCGTTTATCCACACGGGTTGTATTCGTCACGTTTCATGGCGATGAATCATCGCCGCTACATTGCGTGGTTCCATTCAACCGCACAGGTTCTATTCGCCACGTTGCTTGGCGATGAATCATCGCCGCTGCATTGGGTGGTTCCATTCATCCCCAGGGGTTATAATTGCCAATGACGGCCATTGGTTTTTTTGCGCAAAAATCCCCCGGGCGCAGGGCTTGCGCATCCGGGGGCGGGATGGGTCAGGGGGTGAGGCTTTGGTAGATTTGTTTCATTTCCTCCAGGACCTGGGGCAGGCCGAAGGCCTGGACTTTTTCACCGGCGGCCCGGCCCAGCTTGCGGCGCAGAGTTGGGTCTTCCCGCAATGTGCGGATGGCGGCGGCGATGGAGGCGGGGTCTAGGTCTGCGTAGAGGCCCTCTTTGCCGTTTTCGATCAGGTCGGTGTTTCCCCGGATGGGGGTGACGATGGAGGGAAGGCGGCTGCTCATGGCTTCCATCAGGGACAGGGACAGGCCCTCCCGGAAGGAGACGAAGAGGAAGGCATCGGCGGCGGCGTAGAGCTGGGGTACGTCCTTCCGGTAGCCCAGGAACTGCACCCGGTGGGAAAGCCCTAAGCGGTCACACAGGGCCTGATTGTTTGCAAGCTCCTGGCCCTGACCGGCGCAAAGCAAATGGATGTGGGGGTCTGGCAGCTGGGCCAGGGCCTCCAGCATCATTTTGTGGTTTTTGTTCTTGGTCATTTCCGCCACGGACAGGAGGACGAAGTCCTCCTCCCCAAGGCCCAGGGAGGCCCGGAGGGGGGCACGCTCACGGCTATGGTCCCGGAATTTTTCCAGGTCCACCCCCACGCCCCGGACGTACCGGACGGACTTTGCGTGGAGGTGCTTCCGGGCGAAGGCGTAGTCCTCCTTATTGATGGTGATGAGCACATCTGTAAAGAAGGCGCACAGCCACTCCGCCGGGAAGTAGACCAGCCAATTGACCAGGGGGGCACCCTTGTAAAAGTGGAGGCCGTGGACGGTGTAGAGCACCTTGCAGCCCTGCCTCCGTGCCTTCCGGGCGGCCAGACGGGTGAGGATGGCGGCAACGGGGGTGTGACAGTGGATCACATCGAAGCGGCCCTCCGCAATGACCTTTTTTAATTCCTTATAGGCCCTCCAATTGGCGAGTTTCAGGGGGTTCCGGGCAAACGCAATGGGATAGAACCGGTCACAGCCGGGAATCACGCAGTCGGCGGGGTCAGCATAGTCGTTCCGGGCCGCCACGGCGGTTTCCCAGCCCATGGATTGGAGCATTTTCAGGCAGGGCAGATGAAATTGGGCAATGTGGGTTTTGACCACCGTGGCCGTAAAGAGAATTTTCGGCATAAAAGGACCTCCCGTCCTCAAATCAGTGCTTTCCGTTTTTTGATGCGAAGAAGCTCCCAGAGCCCCAGGGCGGCGCCCATCCCCCAGCGCAGGAGCGGAAGACCCGCCAGGCCGTAGGTCAGGCCCAGCACCGTGAGAAACGCCAGGGCGTAAGGCCCCCAGAGGCGGACAGAGAAAATATAGTCCTTGCCCCCCAGGAAGAACCGGGTGTATACATAGTGCATGGCAAATTGGAGCCCGTGGGCCAGCACCGTTGCCACGGCGGCACCGGCAATGCCCATTTTTTGGATCAGCACCAGGTTCAGCCCGATGTTTACAAGGCAGGAGACGATGGTGGCCGCAGCCCCCATTTTCATTTTCTTGTGGTAGTATTCGTAGTTAGCGGGGAAGGTCCCCAGGAAGGTCAGGTAGTGGCTGGCGGCAAAGAGGGGCACCAGGTTCGTGGCCGCCCAGAAATCCTGCCGGGCATAGAGCATGTACACCTCCCGGCACAGCAGGATAAACCCGGCGCTGAGCACCGTAAAGAGCTCTAAGAAATTCCGGCTCTGCCGCCGGACATCCTGGGTCTTGCCCTGCTTGAAGTCCGCGTAGAAAAAGGCCACCCAGGAGTTATTGAGGGCGTTAAAGAGGGTGAAGAGGATGGTGCCCAGCTGGTAGCCGTAGTTATAAATGCCGCTGGTGCTCTGGCTTAGAAGCTGGCGCAGCATGATGACATCGCTGTGGCCCAGCAAAAGGTCTGCCAGATTGTAAAACACCAGGGGGATGGCCAGAGGCACGCAGAATTTCCAGTAGCCGGGAGCATAAAAGGTCCTGCCCCCCCGGAGAACGGACAGGCACATGAGAAACCCCAGAACCCCGTAAACCCCGGCAATGCCCAGGATGCGGCCATAGTGCTTGAGCCCCTGGGGCAGCAGCAGCACCAGCACCAGGGACAGGACCAGGGTGGTCAGGCTGGTGCCCACGGAGAGGATCAGGTTCTTGCCCGCCTGCATCTCGTAGGTCAGCTTGGTGTTCATAAAGTTGATGCCGAAGGTGCCGATGGACTGGAAGAGGATGAGAAAAATAAAGAAGGGGGAAAGCCGCAGCCCCCGGGAGATGGGCCCCAGGAACAAGGCAATCAGCACCGTCACCGCGAAAAACGTACACAGCGACAGGGTCATGACGCTGGACTGGTACTTTTTCTGGTCCCCCTCCGGATACTCCACCATGGCAGGAGCCAGGGTGCCGTAGGTCAGCAGGGTGGCAGATACGGACAGAACGCTGACCCAGACCGTATAGTTGGCCACGGCCCCGTAGCCGTCGGTGCCCAGAAGCCGGGAAAACAGGGGAGCGGTAAAGAGGGAAATGCCGTATAGCAGGCAGGTGCTGAGGATGTTAAAGAGACTGACACGGTTGCGATTTTTCATGCGGAATACCTATTTTGGGGAAGCTCTGATTAAATCGGCAAGAGCTGACGGCGAAAGATTTTGCTTCCAGGCAAGATTCTAAAAGTGGAGGAATACTTTGTGTATTTCCCACTTTTAGAAGCGCAGACTGGAGGCAAAAGATTCGCCGCTCAGCCGCAGACGATTTATTCAGAGTTTCCTTGACTTTTTGACGAAACAGTGGATGCGCCAGGCGGGACCGTAGAGGCCCAGGGCCAGAAGGGTATAGAGCTGCCGCTCCTTTTTGGAGAACAGAGGGCTTTTTCGCAGGAAGGGAAGCTCTCGGCGCAGTTCCCGGCGGCAGCGGTTGTATCCTTCTGCAAATTCCTGCTGTGCGTTTGCGACAATGCACAGCTGCATGGGGTGGGCCAGACCCCGGATCAGCAGATACCGGGCCTCCGGCAGCAGCTGGGGGGCGGTCTTTTTCAGGTCCTTCAGGATCTTCCGGCCGTGGGCCGCCAGATGGAAGTCCTTCTGGCAGACCCGGGCGGTGGTGATGGAGCCTGCTCTGTGGCAGTAATTATAAAAGGGCCGGGGCAGCAGCCCGCCGGAGCCCGCCCGGAGGCAGACCCGGTAAACCGTGGGCACGTCCTCGCAGACCATGCCTTCGGGAAACCGGATGCCCTCAAACAGGGACCTTTCAAAGAGCTTGTCACAGGCGGAGGAATCCAGGCCGTTCCAGGTGAAGATCCGCCGGACCAGGTTTTCGCCGGACAGCAGCCCCTCCTTTTCAGGGCACAGCCCCGGCTGCTTGGTGCCGGTTTCTTCCTCGACGTCAAACCGGCCGCCGCAGACCAGGGGCACCTGAAACTTTTGGGCCAGATGCAGAAGGTCCCGGTAGGCGTTTTCTTCTAAATAGTCGTCGCTGTCTACAAAGCTGACGTAGCGGCCCCGGGCCAAATCCAGCCCGGCATTCCGGGCGCGGCTCAGGCCGCCGTTGGGCTGGTGGACCACCCGCACCCGGGCATCTTCACGGGCGATGGCATCGCAAAGGGCACCGGAGCCGTCGGTAGAGCCGTCATCGATCAGCAGCACCTCCAAGCTGGGGCCTTTTTGGGACAGGACGGAGGCGGTACACCGCCGGAGATAGGGGGCCACGTTATAAACAGGGATAATGACGCTGATGTCAGGGACCAACATGGTCATCCTCCTTGGAGCATTCGTTGTAAATGGCCAGCAGGGCCGAAAGGTTTTCTGCCGGGCTGTGGGTCTTCAGGGCATGGGCTCGGGCGGCTGCGCCCAGGGCTTCCGCTTGGGCTTCCATACGAAACACATCCATGATTTTATGGGCCAGCATATAGGGGGCGGCGGACTGATAGAGGAGCCCTTCCTCCCCGTCCCGGAGCATGGCCGCCACGCCGCCCACATCCGCCGCCACACAGGGCACCCCCAGCAGCATGGCCTCCCCCAGGGAATTGGGGGAGTTTTCAATGGTGGAGGGCAGGGCGAAGACGTTGGAGCGCAGGTAGTTTTCCTTCATCTCCCGGGGGCTCAAATGGCCCAGGAAGCGGACCTTTTCGGTCAAACCCCGGCGCTCGGCGTACTTCCGCAGGTACCGGTGGTAGGTCTGCTCCAAGAGCCTTGCCTTGCCGGTGGTGCGGAACAGGTCCGGCCCGGGAACCAGGACGGTGGTATCGGGGTATTGCTCTAAAATCTGGGGCAGGGCCTCCAGAAGATAGTGAAAGCCCTTAATGGGAATGGCGGCGCTGGAAAGGAAGATGCTGTGGGGCACGCAGCCTTCATAGGTCCAGGTATCGGAATAAAAATCCTGCCGCAGGGTCTCGTTGCAGAAGTGATAGGAGGCGCCGGGGGCCAGCAGCCGGGCACAGGCCCGGTCCCAGGGGGTGCGGCCGATGACGTGGCGGGAAAGGGCCAGCGCCTGGGCCTCCATGCTGCCCCGGCGAATGTAGTGCCTGCGCTGGAAGGAAATGTTGTCCAGCCGCAGCAGGTCCCGGGGGCTGAAGCGGTGAATGAGCTTTTCCGGGAGCCCCTCGGCGTAGTGCCGGGCGTAAATGCCGCAGAGGCCCTGGATGCTGATGACGGTGTGCTCCAGCAGACCCAAGTCCCGGCAAGATTTCACCATGGCCAGGGTGTGGCCGTACTCCGTGCCCCAGATGTGAATGACCTGGGGACGAAAGGCGGAGAGCTCCTGCCGGAAGACTTCTTCCAGTTCCTTGGGATACCGGTGCATCACCGGCTCCCGGAAGACCCGGTAGCCCAGGCGCCCCAGGCTCCCCTGGGCCTCTTCCGGGCCCCGGCACAGGACACGCAGGGAATACCCAGGGTCTTGAAGCAGGTCCGAGAGCACATGGTCCACCCACAGCCCGCTGCCGGGCTTGCCGGTCAGGTCCTGCTGCACCGGGCCGGGGATCATATTGCACAGCCACATAATTCGCATGGTCATGTCCTTTCCGTAATTCGCAGCATCCGGAGGATCTTTTCCGCCTGGACCACATTGTTTCGCTCTTCCAGTACAAAGCGCCGGGCTTCCCGGCCCTGCCGCTCCAGGTCCTCCTCCGGCCGGGTCAGCACCTCCCGCAGGGCCTGGGCAATGCCCTGGGGGGTCTCCTGCCGGATGAGGTTCACATAGGGCAGGTATTCCCGGGGCATCCCGGGCAGGTCCGTGGTCAGCACAGGGGTGCCGGAGGCCATATATTCCATGGTTTTGGAGGGGAAGGAGTATTTGACGTATTCCTCGTCCGTAGGCCGGGGGTTTACCAGCAGGGTGGCCCGCTGCTCCTGCTCCACCACCTGGCGGCTCAGAAGCATGCCGCCGTAGACAACCCGGGGGTCTTTTGCGGCGATTTCCTTTAATTCTTCCACATAGTCCCCGGGGCCGTAGATCACAAGCCTGGTGTCCGGCAGGTCCGCCAGCCGGAAGCCCTCCACCAGGCGCTGCAAGCCGTAGATTTTCTGAACGCTTCCGGCATACAGGCAGGTCCGGGGCCGGTCCTTGGGCAGGGGGGCCTTCTTGGCCATGGCAATGTCCGCGTGGCCCTCCAATATCACATGGGGCTTCCCCTGAGGGTTTACCCGGTCGTTCATCATTTCCGTCAGCAGCACAAAGTCCGTACACCGGGAGATGACCAGCTTGGAGAGCTTTTGATAGGCGCGGCTGTAGCCCAGCATCTCCGGCAGGTCCGTGACGATGCCCACGCACCGGCAGCCCTTTTTCCGGGCGGCCAGCTGGGCAAAGAAGGCGGTGGTGCAGTTCAGGCAGTCCACAAAGACCACGCTGTCCGGCCGGAGGAGCTTCAGAACCATCCGGTACAGCTCCAAGCCCCCCTGAATATACTTCCGCAGGGGATTCTGAAAGGCGGCGGCATAGTGATACCGGGCGCCGCCCTCCTGCTCCGGGGGAAGCCGCAGGACCTTTTGCGCCATGAGCCCCCGGTTGAGGGGCAGCACCGCGGCCACGTCCACCTGGGCGTGGGCGGCCAGACCCTCGATCAGCAGCCGGTGGTATTTCTGGGACTGAAAGGCAGGCTTCTGGGGGGCGTTTTCAAAAAGGGTTTTGTAGGTTCCGTCGGAACAGGTGCTGACGGCATAGACAATGTGCATAGGGGCCTCCTGTGGGACTTATTGTGATCTCTTTTTCAGGGCGCTGATCCCTTCGCCAAGCCCTTCTGTCAGGGCCATCATGGGGAACATCCAGAGGTAGGGGTCGGAAATCAGGTTCTGGGTGTTGAAGGTAATGGCCAGGGTCAGAAGACTTACGACCTTGGCATACCACTTGCCCTTCCCCCGGCACACCAGCACCAGCCAGGCGAGGGCGTTGATGCTGCCTCCCAGCACCCCCAAAATGCCGATGAGGATGGTGGTGGAGCTTGTATTGTGGGTGACGGTTTCCAGAATATAGGCCACATCCCGGCCTACAAAAGGCGTCCACTGAATGACGGACAGGTTGAAAACAATGCTGTCCAGCCGGTCATCGGAGGAGGGGTTCCCGGGCTGAATCTTCAGGAGCATCATCCGGAAATACCCCAATAGCTGGGGCTTTGCCACCAGCGCCGCTCCCAGGCCCAGTATACCGAGCACAAGGATCATCACCGTCAGCTTCCGGCCCAGGGGGCTGCGGTAGACCTCTTTGTCAAAGTAGACCGCCAGAAGAAACAGCACCGTGGCGGCCACACCGCCGGTGGCGAAGGTGGAAAAGAGGGTCAGGGACAAAATGGCACCAATGAGCCAACAGTGCTTCTGTTTTTCCCAGTCCACCTGGTAAAAGCACAGGTACAGGGCCAGAAACAGGAAAAACTGATAAACTCCCGGCTCCCGGAAAATGCCGAAATTCCGCTCCCGGGCAAAGCTGACGGATACAAAGGAGAATAAATAATTGTAAAACTCCGCACCGTAGGCATTGCGAAAGGTGGGGACTCGCAGCAGCCCCAGGTCCGACAGGGGCCGCAGCAGAAAGAAGGCGACCAGAGAATAAAGGGCCAGACCCGCAAGCAACAGTACATAGTATTTGGCTGCCCGGCGGCAGGAGACAAAATAGCTGAGGAAAATACCCAGAAGGCCGCTGAACAGGACGCTGAGGTACATCATGGTATAGTCCCGCTTTAAAACCATGGGGGCCAGAACCCCGGCGCAAAGCACCAGGCAAAGAATCATCCGGCCGTTTAAAAGCAGCTCTTTCAGGTTTTTCCGCTGATACAAAAGAAAGGTCAGCACCGCAATGGCGGTAATGCCGAAGGTCAGGGCCTGGGCCTTGTAAAAGCCCAGAAGATAATGGGAGACCTGGCTGACCCGGGTGAGGTACAGAAGCAAAAACAGATACAGGGCAAAAAGGCTCTGCCAGGGCCTGGTATTGGGGAAGGGATAACGCTTCATGCTTGTTCCTCCTGGGTGTTTTTTAGCAGCGCTGCAATGGCCCGGGCCAGATGCTCCGGCCCCTTGGGAACAACGATGCCCCCATGGGCCTGGGCCACCTCCTGACAGGCGGTATTTTCATAGACAATGGGCCGGGTGCCGCAGCAGGCGGCCTCCAGAACCGTCATGCCGAAGGTCTCCTCGGCACTGGGGCAGACGTAAACATCCGCCGCCGTGTAAGCCTGGGCCAGCTCCCGGGGGCTGCCGGTTCGGGGTAGACCTAAAATGGCCTTTGGAAGCTGGGCGATCTGCCGCTCCGTCAGCCCGATGAGGACGATTTTGCAGCGGTCGGGGAGAAGTTCGGACAGGCGGATAAAATCCCCAAGCCCCTTCCGGGGCTCCCAGACGTTGGCAACGCCCAGGACAACAAACCGGTCCTCCAGGCCGTATTTCTGCCGGAAATCGCTTTCCGTAGGCTTAAAAACGGCGGTATCGCAGGTATTGGGCACCACATGAATGGGGTAGTCCTTCAAAAAGCTCTGGGAAACCAAATCCGCCAGCCACTGGGAGGGCACATAGAGGGTCAGGTTGGGAATGTTTGTAAAAAGCGCCCGCTTCTTTTGGTAATTTTCGGCGGTGGCATCCCGCAGACACTTGGGGTAGAGCCCCAGCTGGGGGCAGCCGCCGCAGCTCTGCTTCCATTTTTCGCAGCCGATGCTGGAAAAATAGGGGCAGTTTCCGGTGAAGGCCCAGCAGTCGTGGAGCGTCCAGCGGATCTCCTTGCCGCTTTGCCGCAGATAGTCAAAAAGCAGGCCGATGTGGATGTAGTAGCCGTGGAGGTTGTGAAGCCAGATCACGTCCGGGTCGTATTCTTTCACCCACCGCAGGAATTTTGCGGTGGCGGCCCTGGAGCCGAAGCCGCCGGTGCCGAAAAGCCGATGCCGGAGAGCGTGGAGCCGGTAGTCCAGGGGGGTGCCGATGGCAACGGTGGGAATCTCCCCGGGGGCGGCCTTCCGGGCGTAGGCGATACGGCAAGTGTGGCCCTGCCGGGTCAGTTCCCGGGCGGTGTCCTCAATGAGCCTGCCGGTGCTGCCAAACCCGGCCACGGAATTGATAAACAGGTATTTCATGCCCGGCCTCCTGGGCCCAACAGCCCCCGGAACAGGGCCTCGTATTGGGGAAGACAGACTTCCGGAGTGTATTTTTGAAGGTAAAGCTTCCGGCAGCGGTCCCCCATGGCTTGAACTCCCTGGGGGTCATCCCGCATGGCCACGATCTCCCGGGCCAGACGGTCCGATTCGCCGTTATGGAAGGCCTTTCCCGCACCGGATTCAATGTCCGCCACAATGTCGCACCGGTCCATAATGGCCAGAAGGGGGATGCCCTCCGTCATGTAGCTGTAGGTCTTGCTGGGCACGCACAGCCCCGTGGTCCCGGCTTCCAGGGAGATGAGGGCGGCGCTGCTGATCTCCAGGGCGTCCCGGTAGTCCTGACCGTGAAGGTACTCTAGGACCTGGGCGTTATGAAGGCCCTCCCGGGCAATGGACTGCTTGAGGGCTTCCAGCTTGTTGCCGTGACCGGCAAAGAGGAAGAAAATATCCGGCTCGTCTTTGAGCGCCCGAACGGCCCCCAGGATGGTTTCCATATCCTGGATGGTGCCCATGTTGCCAAAGTAGGAGACCACGAACTTGCCCCCCAGGTCGCCGGCAAAGCGGTTGCGGGATAAATCCTTCCGGGGTGCTCCGCCGTCGGGGTACCAGTTGGGGATGACAACGATTCGACCAGGGTCGATTGCCCGGTTTTCCTGCAAAAATTCCTTCATTTCCGAAGAAAGGGCCACCACCCGGTCCAGTCTGGGGTATACGGCCTTATTGATGTGGCTCAAGAACTTTTCCACGCTGCTGCCGGTTTTCAGGGCCCCGGTCCGCAGGGCCAGCTCCGGATACAGGTCATAGGATACGAAGACCAGCTTGCAGCCGAAAAGCTTTTTGGCCCAGGAGGCCACCCAGGGCAGCACCGGGGGGTTGGAATAGAACAGGGCGCAGCGGTAATTTTTCAGGTCCCCCAGGTGGAAAAACACCGAAAGGGTAAAGGAAAAATAGTTGAGGATACGCCCCCAGGTGCGGCTCCGGTCCGGCTGCAAATAGCCCAGGCGGTGAATGGTGATGCCCTCCACGGTTTCGGTTTTGGGCACCTTGGGGCCATGATAATACTCCCGGGGCTCCCCGCAGAGCACGTCTACGGAAAAACCGGCCCGGGCCAGGGCCTTGGCGGTGTCAAAGGGCAGCTGGGCGGAGGAAATATACTCCGGGTGGAAAAACTGACAGAGAAAAAGGATGTCCTTTTTTTGTTTCAAAGGGAAAACTCCTTCCGTTTTCAGATTCCGTTTTCAGGCCTCGGTTTCCTGCAGGGCCTGTTCCGGAGAATAGACCTGATAGGGACGGTCATAGCGGCTGAGGGCCCGGTCATAGCACAGGCTCCCAAAGGCCTTGTCAATTTTGGGGGTCAGGGGACGCAGCAAAGAAAGGGCCCAGCCGAAGCCGGGGAGCAGGGGAAGGGACCTGCCGTGAAGCCGGGCAATGGTCTGCACCATGCGGCCCGTATCCGTGTATTCCCCGTCTTGGGGGCAGAAGATGCCGCCGCTGCCGCTATCCAGCAGCTGCTTTACCAGGCAGTTCAGGTTCCCCACATAAAGCATGGACCGGCAGTTGCCGATTTTGGGAAAACAGGGCATTTTCAACGCAAGCTTCCGGAGCTGCTGATAGTTCCCCTTGCAGCCCTTGCCGTAGATCATGGGGGGCCGGAGCAGGGCCACATGGAAGGCATTGTCCTCCAGGGCCAGCAGCCCCTCCTCCGCCTTCGCCTTGCTGAGCCCATAGAGGTCCTGGGGGCACAAGGGGGTGTCCTTCGTGATGGTGACGGTTTTGCTAAAAGGGGCGGTGCGGCCGTAGACCGCCATGGTGGAAAGAAAAATAAACTGCCTTACCCCGGCCTCCTTGGCCTTTTGGGCCAGTTCTACGGGAAGCCGGGCATTGATTTTCAAATAGGCTTCCTTTTGGGCAGGGTCGTGCTTGTCCTGTTCCCGGTGGACCAGGGCGGCGGTGTAATACACGGCATCGAAGCCCTCCAGGGAGCGTTCACGCCAAGCTTCGTCCCGGACACTCATGGATTCCACCCGGTATTCTTCCGGCCATTGGGCAAGGTGGGCGGCCAGGGCGGTTCCTAAATAGCTGTGGCTGCCGACGATGAGCACACGCTTCATGGCTTTTGCTCCTTCCCGATGCTGCCGGTGCCGCCTTCCACCACGCCTTCGCGCTTTAAAACGGCGGTGATAGAGCCCAAAAAGCACTTGCAGTCAAAGAGAAAGCTGAGGTTTTTGACGTATTCCCCGTCCAGCCGGGCCTTCACGGCAATGGGCAGCTCGTCCCGGCCGTTGATTTGCGCCCAGCCCGTGAGCCCCGGCCGCACATCGTTGGCCCCGTAGAGATCCCGCTGCTCGATCAGATCATACTGATTCCACAGCGCAGGCCGGGGACCGATGACCGCCATTTTTCCGGTAAAAATCTGGAAAATCTGGGGCAGCTCATCCAAAGAGGTCTTCCGCAGAAACCGCCCCACCCGGGTGATATACTGGTCCGGATCATCCAGAAGATGGGTGGGCACATCGTGGGGGGTACACATCCGCATGGTGCGGAATTTCAGGATCTGAAAGTGGGTTTTGTGAATGCCCACCCGCTTCTGCCGAAAAAACACAGGCCCGGGATCGTCCAACACAATGGCCAGAGCCACCAGAAGATAAACGGGGGACAAAACCACAATGCCGCAGCCGGAGAGGATAATGTCCAGCAACCGCTTCACATACTTACGATACATGCAGTGCTCCTTCTTTCTGGGGCGCTTTTTAACACCGACGAAAAAAGCGCATATTTCTACTTTTCTTTGGTAGTATACCACATTTTCTATAGGACAGCAAGAAAAAGTTTCCACCCCAAAACCCGTCCCCGCGTATGTAGGGGCGGTGCTCCGCGCAGCGAATTAAAAAACCAATGATTGCCGGGGGCAATCACACATTAAATTATCGGCAATCTGTCGCCCGCCACGTTTCGAACATAACCTGTGCGGTTGAATGGAACCACGCAATGTAGCGGCGATGATTCATCGCCATACTGCGTTCCGAATAGAACCTGTTTGGCTGAATGGTATCACCGATCGCTATGTCATCCCGACCAAAATGAAATGGAGCGGAGGGATCTTCCCAAGTCGCAGGTTTTCTCTTGTGGCGGTCCGTTCACCAACGTGGTGGATTCCTCCGCTCGCTTTGCTAAGGCCTAAATGACAGACGTTTTTTATTGGTTGTTACAAATTCAAATGTACCACGAATGGCCTTACGGCCAATGGCGGCAGGTTGCCGCCGCTACATTGCGTAGTACCATTCATCCACACAGGTTATACATCCAACGTGGCGGGCGGCAGGTTGCCGCCCCTACGTCAACGTACCACGTTTTTCGTATTTTACTGGCACTAATCTGCAATAGATACGTTTAATATACGTCATTTCGAAACAAATTTATTGTAGGGGCGGCTACCAGCCGCCCGCCACGTTTCGAATACAACCTGTGTGGATGAACGGAACCACCCCCCCGACATGTCATTCCGAGCGAACGAATGTGAGCCGAGGAATCTTCTCAAGCGGCAAGTTTTATCTTGCGTTGGTTCATCTTCCAACGTGGTGGATTCCTCCGCTCCGCTGACGCTGCGGTCGGAATGACATAACGGGGGACGTTTCAACGGATTCGCCTATTGTTTCGACACCGTTACAGGCCACAACTCCTTGGCTCTCCCTATGGGAGAGCTGGCTCGGCGCAGCCGAGACTGAGAGGGCATTGCAGCGTTTGTTGAATAATCACGTCCATTAAAATCCTCAACGTTGGCCCTCTCCGTCCGAGCTGCGCTCGGCCACCTCTCCCATAGGGAGAGGCAAGGAGGGGTTGTACCATTCAACCACACGGGTCATATTCGGAACGTGGCGGGCGGCAGATTGCCGATGAATGAAGGTGTGATTGCCACCGGCAATGGGATAAAAAATCCGCCTCCGGAAGAGGGGACGCTTCTTCCGGAGGCGGTGCTGATTTTAAGCTGTTTTGGGCAGTCGAAAGCCCCCGCTGTGGCTTTCAGCGGGGGCCTTCTTTGCAAAAGGAATAGAAAGAAGAGAGGTAGAAAAGAGGATCTACGGAAATGAAAGGGAGCGGCTCACGGCTTCCGCAACCTTTCTGTTATTAAAATACCGGAGGGATTTGAACAGCAAATAGCGGAATTGAAAACAAAATACAACGAAAATGTGAATAAGCTGTTTTACAGTCCCAGGGCGTAGGGGTCAAAGCCCTCGAAAATGGGGAGCCACCCCTCCTGCACGGCGGTTTTGAAGTCCTCCGGGCTGCGGATGGTCCAGCTGACACCCTGCATGCCCCAGAGCTTGCGGCAGATGGTGTTGCTGACGGTCTCCCGGTCCTCAAACCGGTAGGCGATAAAGTCCGGCACCGTCAGGAAGTTTTCTAAGTAGTAGCTGCACAGGAACCGGACGGGCCAGGAGCGGGTCTTGTCCCGCTTCACGGAGTCCTCGGAAAGCTGGCCCCGGATCAGCTGGGGGTGGTGCTTTTTAAGATAGCGGATGCACCGGGGGTCAAAGGACTCGATGCAGTAGGGGCCCTGGTAACCCCCCAGCATTTCCACGGTGGCCTCGGTCAGCGCGTCCGCGTTGCCGTCCTTGGTTTTCAGCTCAATGATCAGGGGCGCTTCGCCCTGGAATAAATCCAGCACCTGCCGGAAGGTGGGGATCACCTGGTCGGTGCCGCCCAAGTGATAGTTTGTCAGGTCCCGGGCAGTCAGCTCCTCCATGGTGCCCTCCTGACCGGTGGTGCGCTGGAGGTCCGAGTCGTGCATGACGGCCAGGGTGCCGTCTTTCAGAAGGTGCAGGTCAAACTCGATGCCATAGCCCTTTTCCAGAGCGGCGGCAAAGGCGGCCATGCTGTTTTCCGGCTTGGTCTCGTCGTGGAGACCCCGGTGGGCATAGTATTTCCCACGGAAGGCCGCCATACCGGGGTGATTTCCCCGGCCCCGGACGCAAAGCACATGGAGCAGCATGCAAATCAGAATAACAAGAATCAGAACCAACATTGTTTTTCGCTCCCTTTTTATTTAGCAGCATTCGCTGCGGAATAACAATTCTTAATCCTCTACGTCGTAGGCTTCCAGCCCCCGGCGCATGGCCACCCGGTTGTCACCGTGGCGGACGAAGCCCATGGTCAGGAAGGAGGCGAAGACAAAGAGGGAGGCATAGGGGAACAGGGTGTGGTAGCTCACATTGCGCAGGAGCCACCCGGCCACAATGGGGGTGACGATCTGGGCGGACATGGAGAAGGTGTAGTAGAGCCCTGTAAACTTGCCCACTTCGCTTCCCTTGCACATTTCCACCACCATGGGCAGGCTATTGACATTGATGGCCGCCCAGGCAAGGCCCACCAGCAGGAACAGAACGTACAGAACAGGGCTGAAGCCGTGGATGGCAACGGTCAGCAGATACCCCCCCAGGAAGCTGCCGGAGAGCAGCAGGGTACCCATGCGGATGGTCTTTCTCCGGCCGATTTTGCTGGCCAGAGCGCCGATGGGGATGTAACTGAGGATGGCGCCGCCGGTGGCGATGGTGAGGCACGTGTTGGCCTGGCCCAGGCTCATGCCCCAGACGTTTTCGGCATAAACGGAGAACCAGGTGGTGATGCCGTTATAGCCCACGAACCACAGGCTGATGGAGATCAGCAGGAAGGTCAGGCTCCGCTTCACATCGGCGGGCAGGGTCTCGCCGGACTCGGTGTGCTGGGAAAGATCGTCCTCCGGGTGCTTCTTTTCATATTCCTGCTGGCGCTTCACCAGCGCCGGTTCGTTGACCAGGAACATGATGACCATGAGGGCTGCGGCCATGATCCCGGCCACAATGGCAAACAGGGGGAAGAAGCTGACGTAGCTGTCGGACTTGACCCGGTACAGGAAGGTGGTCACCAGCAGATAGCAGATGCCGCCGATGGCACCCATCAGGTTAATAATGGCGTTGGCCTTGGAGCGCAGGGGCTTGGGGGTGATGTCCGGCATCAATGCCACCGCGGGGCTGCGGTAAGTGCCCATGGCAATGAGCAGCAGACCCAGGGCGCAGATGAAGAGGGCCAGGGTGCCGGCCTTGGGGGCGGCGTGGTAGCTGTCGGCAAGCAAGGGGAGCATCAGCATCAAAATAATGGCGGTCAGGGTGCCGAAGAGGATAAAGGGTCTGCGGCGGCCCAGGGGGCTTTTGCACTTGTCGGAGAGTCCGCCGAAGAGAGGCAGCAGGAACAGGGCCAAAACATTGTCCGCCGCCATAATGGCGCCGGAGAGGGTTTCGTTCAGATGAAAGGTATTGGTCAGGATCAGGGGCACCAGGTTGTCGTACATCTGCCAGAAGGCGCAGATGGAAAGGAAGGCAAAGCCCACCAGGACGGTTCGCTTGGTGTCGAGTTTCATAAATTGGCCTCCAGAATCAACGGTTTTTTTGTACCATTATTATAAACCAGTTTCTTCCAATTGTCCAGAGCTGCGGAGCAAGTTATTCAAATAATTCAGCACCCGTTTCTTATCCAGGGACCACAGGGGGGCCAGCAGCTCCCGCCGGGGGCCGTCGCCGGTGATGCGGTGGATGACTGTACCCCGGGGAAGGACGCTGATGCAGTTGTTCAGAATTCTGCCGTATTCCTCCAGGGTCAGGCACCGGAACTTCCCCTGCAAATAATCCTCTGCCAGGGGGGCGGAGCGGACCACATGGAGCAGGTGAAATTTGACCCCGTGGCTTCCCGCGGCGCCCACGGCCCGGGCGGATTCCACCATTTGCTCCTCCGTCTCCCCGGGAAGGCCTAAAATCAGGTGGGTCACGGCTTCAATATTCCGCCGCCCCAGCTGCTCCAGGGCTTCAAAATAGACCCCGGTGTCATATTGCCGGTTCATGGCCCGGGCGGTGGCGTCGTGGACGGTTTGCAGCCCCAGCTCCACGCTGACGTAGGTTTCCCGGTTCAGCCGCTCCAGCACCTCCAGCACCTCCGGCCCCAGGCAGTCGGGCCGGGTGGCAACACAGAGCCCCAGGATTTCCTCCGGGGCGACGGCGGCCCGGTAAAGGGCCTCCAGCTGCTCCGGGGGGCCATAGGTATTGGTAAAGGACTGAAAGTAGCTCAGGTATTTGCCGTCCTTGCATTTGGCAGCCACTTTTTGCTTGGCCTCATCCAATTGCCGGGCAATGTCCCGGCAGTCCGGGGCGGCAAACTCTCCGCTGCCCGCTCCGGAGCAAAACCGGCAGCCGCCGGTGGCCAGGGTGCCGTCCCGGTTGGGACAGGTGAAGCCTCCGTCCAGGGATAATTTGTAGACCTTGCAGCCGAAGCGGCGGCGGTAATAGTCGTTGACGGTGATCAAAATCCGATGCTCCTTGCTTTTAATTGGGGAATCTGCTATAATTTTTTGGATTTCTTTAGGGGGTGAGCGGATGAAAAAGCCCATACCCCAGGAGGGACTGAAGCTTTTGGCCTGCGGGGCCATGCTGGTGGACCACTGGGCGCTGCTGTTCGGGAAAAGCATTTGGTTTCGGGCCCTGGGGCGGTTGGCTTTTCCCATTTATTGCTTCCTGATTTCCGAGGGCCTGGCCCATACCCGGAACCGGCGGCGGTATTTTGGCCGCCTGGCTCTGATGGCCCTGGTGACGGAGCCCATTTATGACCTGGCCTTTTACCCCCGGGCCATCTGGCAGGGCCAGAACGTGCTGTGGACGCTGCTCCTGGGCGGGCTGCTGCTGGACCGGCTGGAACAGGGCCGGGAGCCTGTGGAAAAGCTGTTCTGGTTTCTGCTGCTCCCCCTTTGCGGGGAACTTCTGGGGGTGAGCTACGGAGCCTGGGGCATTCTCCTCATTGCCCTCTTCGGCCTGACCCGGGGACAGACGGAGGCCGTCCTGAGCCAGACCTTGGGCATGGCCCTGCTGAGCCTGTGCATGGGGAGCATTCCAATTTCGGTTTTGGGGTGGAATCTCCAGGTGCAGCTGTTTTCTCTCTTTGCCATGGTGCCCATCGGCCTGTATTCCGGGCGGAAAAGCACCAAAAGCCCCTGGGTTTCCCGGGCCTTTTACCTGTTTTACCCCCTGCACCTGCTGGCGCTTCTGGGAATCCGTTGTTGATCATAAAAGGGACGGCAAGCGCCGTCCCTTTCCTTATGGAGTTTAGGGGCTTAGACGTTGAACAGGAAGTTCACGATGTCGCCGTCCTTCATGACGTATTCCTTGCCCTCGCTGCGGACCAGGCCCTTGGCCTTGGCGTTGGCCATGGTGCCGCAGGCCTTCATATCCTCAAAGGCGATGACCTCCGCCCGGATGAAGCCCCGCTCAAAGTCCGTGTGGATCTTGCCCGCGGCCTGGGGGGCCTTGGTGCCCCGCTTGATGGTCCAGGCCCGGCATTCGTCGGAGCCCGCGGTGAGGAAGGAGATGAGACCAAGCAGGGCGTAGCTGCTGCGGATCAGCTTATCCAGACCGGATTCCTGCACCCCCAGCTCCTCCATGAACATGGCCTTCTCCTCCGGGTCGTCCAGCTCCGCAATGTCCGCCTCCAGCTTGGCGCAGATGGGCAGCAGCTGGCTGCCTTCTTCCTCCGCCAGCTGCTTGACGGCCATATAGTGGCGGCTCTTTTCCGGGGTGTTTACCTCGTCTTCCGAGAGGTTGGCCACATAAATGGTCTTTTTGAGGGTCAGAAGATCGGAGGTGGCAATAAGGGCTGCGTCGTCTTCGCTGCACTCAAAGGTCCGGGCCAGCTTGCCCTGGTTCAGATGGGCCAGAAGCTCCGTAAACAGCTCCGCTTCCTTCACAAACCGCTTGTCGCCGCCCTTGGCCGCCTTCTGGCACTTGTCAATGCGCCGCTCCACCATTTCAATGTCGGCCATGACCAGTTCCAGATTGATGATGTCAATGTCCCGCAACGGATCGGTGGTCCCCTCCACATGGGTCACGTTGGGGTCTTCAAAGCAGCGCACCACATGGACAATGGCATCGGTGGTGCGGATGTTGCTCAAAAACTTGTTGCCCAGGCCCTCGCCCTTGGAAGCGCCCTTTACAAGCCCCGCAATATCCACAAACTCCACCACCGCCGGCGTCACCTTCTTGGGCTGATGCAGCTGCGCCAACCACTCCAACCGCTCATCCGGCACCGACACCACCCCCACATTGGGGTCAATGGTGCAAAACGCATAGTTATCCGCAGGGACACCCGCATTGGTAATGGCGTTAAACAGCGTGGACTTGCCTACATTGGGAAGCCCCACAATACCTAATTTCATATGGCTTAAAATCTCCTTTATCTCACAGGTATCTCCCGTATCCAGGAAAACCAGGTTCATGATGATGGTTTAGTATACCATAAAACGGGGAGTGTTTCAATAGTGTTTGAATTTTTTGGTGTCGGGTGTATTTTAACAAAAGAACCGACAGGCCAGGGGAAAGCGGTCTGTCAGGATTCGTGAACCGAAGAACAATCTTCTGACAGGGGACATTTCTTGGCCAAATCCTTTCCAAAGTTTCTTTAGTTTAGGTGCAGACGATTGCGTAAAAGGGAGGCATGTTGTATAATTGTCGAAACGGCATGCTGGAATGTGGTTATGTAATGCGAAATCACCGCATTGCCAGTACACCATGATAAACTGGTGTCGCCTTATATGGGAACTTCATGGTTACAGTCATCCGTGTGATAAGGTCCAGGTTATTGGACAGTAACAGATATAAAATGAGAGTACCATAACACCCGAAAAATAAAAAGTGAGGTAAACAGCAAATGGCTGATAAGCAGATGATTGATGCAATGTGGGACGATTCGCCTGTCGATGTTTCTACTGAGGTAAACTTTATCTGGTCCATCGCAAACAAACTGCGTGGACCGTATCGCAGTGACAAGTATAAGGATGTCATTATTCCAATGACCATTATCCGCCGCTTTGAGTGTGCGCTTGCGCCCACCAAGCAGAAGGTTGTCGACCAGTTCAAAGCAAACCCGAATTTCCC
>CAKTOB010000034.1 GCA_934589525.1 uncultured Oscillospiraceae bacterium
GGGGGATGACTGCCCTCCGTTTCCAGCCATTTCAGGACCTTTTCATTTCAATCCACATCCCCCGTGTGGGGGATGACTATCCCCGGACATGGTCCCGCCGGTGGTCTTCAGATTTCAATCCACATCCCCCGTGTGGGGGATGACTGCCCTCCGTTTCCAGCCATTTCAGGACCTTTTCATTTCAATCCACATCCCCCGTGTGGGGGATGACCACGCAGTAGCCCGCGATGTCCGCAAATACCGTGATTTCAATCCACATCCCCCGTGTGGGGGATGACCACAGCTTGTCGCACGTTGCATCAAACCACTCGGCATTTCAATCCACATCCCCCGTGTGGGGGATGACGGGGTAGGATGCTACCGCAGATACGGCAGCGGGATTTCAATCCACATCCCCCGTGTGGGGGATGACATGGCGTGTAATTGCAACAAAAAATCCGCGGCCCAATTTCAATCCACATCCCCCGTGTGGGGGATGACCATGTCCAGGTCGTCCTCCTCCGCCCGGTTGGCCATTTCAATCCACATCCCCCGTGTGGGGGATGACTTCCGGCCTGCAATTTATACATGGGGTAGGCAAAATTTCAATCCACATCCCCCGTGTGGGGGATGACGTGCTTGTTCTCCGCATCCGCCGAAAGAACTTTTACATTTCAATCCACATCCCCCGTGTGGGGGATGACATTTTTCTTCCGCAATGGCAATATGGGTATCTGCATTTCAATCCACATCCCCCGTGTGGGGGATGACTGTCCGCCAGTGCATCCACGTCCCGAACCACGTAATTTCAATCCACATCCCCCGTGTGGGGGATGACCCAAATCCTTAAATTCCAGGCCCTTGACAGATAGGAATTTCAATCCACATCCCCCGTGTGGGGGATGACTTGGGGTGTACTCCATCCGCATTGATGAGAGCGTATTTCAATCCACATCCCCCGTGTGGGGGATGACCGGCGGCGCCGGAACAGCAGGAGGAGGCGACGGAAATTTCAATCCACATCCCCCGTGTGGGGGATGACCCAAGGCGGTTTACGTTACCTTTGCCCAGGGCGGATTTCAATCCACATCCCCCGTGTGGGGGATGACAGCAAAAGTATACAAAAAAGAGGGTTCTGTTTTGTATTTTTGCGCTAAAAATTTTTGCTTTTTGGGAAACCGACCCGGATTTTTGAGGGGTGGGGTGGGTCGGGGCCTCGGTTTTTTGGGGGAAGCGGGTGCGAAGGTCCCAGGGGATCTATGGGTGCTGCCGCTTCGCACAGAGGGTCAGAGGATCAGGGGGTCGGCGGGGTTATAGCCTGGTTTAATGCCGTAATGGCGGATTTTTTCGGAATAGTTGTTCCCCAGGTTATAAAACCGCAGGCTGTCCTTTTCCTGATCCATGGTCGCCACCAGCTTTGCTTCCAGGGCCCGCAGCTGGGCCGCATCCAGGACACACTCAAAGACGCTGTTTTGCACCCGTTGGCCGTAATCAAGGCACTGTTTCGCAATTTTCCGCAGTCTGCGCCGCCCGGCGGCATCTTCAGTATTTACGTCATAGCTAATTAGTACGAACATGGCTCACTTCCATAAAAACGGTGGATACCCGTCCAAGTCACCCCGAATGAACCGTGCCAGCAGAAGCGCCTGGACGCAGGGGACCATGCCCCAGCTCATTTTTTCGTTCAAATAGGGATGCGTCATGGTATCCCGCTTTCGCTCCTGCCAGGCCTTTAAAAATTTCTTTCGGCCGGTGTCCGTCAGAAGCACCGCACCGCTGTCCTGCGTCTCGAAGTCCTCCGGTCGGATCATACGGTTATTGACCAAGGTCAGAACGAACCGGTCTGCCATACAGGGCCGCAGCTCCTCCATCAGGTCCAGGGCCAGGGAAGTCCTTCCCGGGCGATCCCTGTGGAGGAAGCCCACATAGGGGTCCAGGCCCACGCTTTCCAGGCCGCTGGCGCAGTCGTGGGCCAGCAGGCTATAGGCAAAGGACAGCATGGCATTGACCCGATCCAGCGGTGGGCGGCGATTCCTGCCGTGGAAGAAAAAGGCTTCCTTCCGGTTCAGAAGCAGGTGGTCAAAGACACCAAAATACGCCGTTGCCCCCAGGCCCTCCAGGCCCCGCAAGGCACCGGGGTCCTCCGTCTCCAGCACCAGGGGCCGCAGTTCCAGAAGCTTTTGGACCGCATTTTCCAGGCCGCAGCCCTCCACCCGGGGCCCATGGTCCCGGAGGGTCCGCTGAAGGCTGGAGGCGCTGTTGGAGAGCTTTCCGAAAATCATATTGCGGGCAATGCGGCAGCTCCGCTCCAAATCGTCGGCAATGCGGTACTGTTCCCGGCGGAGCAGGACATTTCCGTTGTTTTCCCCCCCGACCCGGGCCAAAAACCGTCCTCTGGGCGTGCAGAACGCCAACCCGATGCCTCTTTCAGCGCAGGCCCCCATCAGGGCCGGAGAGGCCCCGGAGTAGGAAAAACTGACAATTGCTTGAAGCGTGTGCAGCGGATACCGGGCAGCCACCTCCCGGTCCCGGTTTGCCAGGACGTTTTCTCCCTCCAGGGATAAGTAAATATCCTCGGATGTTACAAACAGGGTGTTCAAAAGCTGCTTCATGGTGTTTCCTCCATTGCGGCCTTCAGGTAGTCGGATACGGGCTTTGTTTTCATCAGCCTTGGCAGGCACAGCTCCTTCAAAGAGCAGGCATTGCAGCTTTTCGAGGGCTTGACCTTGGGGGTATAGCCCCGCCGGTAAAGCTCGTGCATTTCCGTCAGCAGCGTCCGGACCTGACAGCGCAGTTCCTGGGTAAACGCAACCTTTTGCCTGCGGCGTATTTCGCCGTAATACACCGCCCCCTCCGGAATATCGCAGCACAGCATGGCTTCCAGGCACATGGCCTGGGCACACAGCTGCAAGGCATCGCTGCTGTCCTCCCGGGGGCTGCCCCGCTTGTATTCCACCGGGTAGGGCTGCCACAGGCCCTCCTTTCCCTGGAGCGGAATGCCCGTGGTACCCCGGTGGTATTCCACCACATCGCACTGGCCGGACACGCCCAATTCCCCGGAATAGACGCTGACGCCCCGGGTGATGAGCCGGTCTCCCCGGCTTTCCTGGAAGGACGGATCGTGGGCATGTTCATGGAGCAGCATTCCATCGACGGTACGGAAATTCTCCGCCCATTGGTGCTCGATGTGGATGAGCGCCCATTGCCGTCTGCAAAACCGGAAATGCTGCAATCCGGATAATTGGAGGAAGTCCTCCTCCTGATAGATCACCCCATGCGCTTACAGGTGACACCGGCGGGGAGGTTTTCCTCGTCCAGGGTGATGGTGTAGTCCGAAAAGGCTCTGGGGGCGGTGACGTTGGGGTTCCGGGTGGCCTTTACCAAGTCAAAGAGCTTATAAGCCGGGGCATTGCCCAGTTCGGAATCATGGCGGAAGACAATGAGCTCCCGGAGGGCCATTTTGCCCCGGGCCGCGGAGTGGTCCAGCTCAAACATATTGAGCAGGGCCTGCCACAGCAGCTCCAGGTCCTCCTCGGAGAATCCCGTGGTTTTCCGGGCCAGGTTGGCGGACACATAGCCCTCAGCCCGGTAGAGGCCGTAGGGAACGATGTACTTCCGGCCCATTTCCGTGCCCTTCTTCTCTGCGTCCGCTTCAGTGGTAATGGCCACCCGGGTGATGGTGACCTCCTGGGGCATAATGGGGTCTACGCTTCTGGCAAAGCCCAGCTGCACCGGGCCCCGGACCTGGCCACAATTCAGAGCGCCCTTGACGAAAGTGGTCATCACAGCGCCGAAGGTGCGGATGTCAAAGAAGTTTTCGCACATGAAGTCCCGGATCTTGGCGTCCAGGTCCGCGTCCTTTTTCTTCGCCTCTTTCAGCTTGGCGGGGTCTACGCCCAGGTAGGCGCAGGCTTCTCCGTCGCTGCGGTTCAGAGGCACGCCGTCCTTCACATAGATCCGATAACCGGGGACGCCCTCCTTGGCGGTTTCCACATAGTTGCGGATCTTCCGCTTCAGGCAAACGTCCGTTACCAGACCGTAGCCGGTTTCCGGATCGATCCGGGGCATATTGCCGGCATCCGGGTCCCCGTTGGGATTTCCGTTCTCCACGTCGAAAAAGATCACAAATTCATAGCGGTTGGCAATGGTACTCATTTATTTATCCTCCTTCTTGGTAAAACGGGATTGCTTCTGATGGTAATAGCCCAGGTAGAAAGAGCCCTGCTCCGGCAGGCTCAGCCGGACGGGGAAGCTTTCACCCAGAATGCCCAGGATGCCGCTGATCTTCCGGTCCAGAGCCGTTCTGGCCCCGATGTCCAGCTTTCGCAGATGCTTTTGAGACAGATTGCTCAAAATCGGGAAAATGGTCGCCGGTGTGGCGGCAGCGGAATTAAAATACTTATCCTTGATGGTGGCGTTGATGCCGGGGTTTGCCCGCTCCTGGGCCTCCTCGTATACGGCAAACAATCGGCCCAGGGTATAGGGAATATTGGTGCTGTTTTCGTTCAGGCTCACGGTCAGTACCTCCTCCGGACATAGAGCATTTGGATTTTTCAGATAATAGGCTTTCAAAATGGCGGCCCGGCCGGGGGTGATCTCCCGCTCCGCCCGGATGCGCAGCATGGTGGCCTCCATAAGGGCGGCGGGGTAGGGGGTCCCCGTAAAAATGGCCCGGGCAGTAGCCCCCGCCAGAATGGGAGAGGGGGACTTGTCGGTGGTGTTGAGATTCACGATTTCCCGGAGCATGGCCCACAGGGGCATGACCGCAAAGCGGGCCCCCTCTATTTCCAGTCGGGAATTGTGGTCATTGACGTTTTTCATCAGGGCCCCAAAGGAATTTCGGAAGAAAAACCGGACGGACAGCCGGGCCGCATTGGGGGAAAGGCCCAGAATATAAAAATTCCGATTTGGGTCCAGGGAAAGGGCCTCACAGGGCAGCCCCTGGGCAAGGTTTTTCATGGCATCCCGCAGGTCCCGGTCCGTCAGCCCCTCCGGCAGGGCATCTCCAAAGAGGCTTAGTCCGGCGAACAGATCATACTGGGGTTCCGCCCCCTCTGCCCAGAAGACCACCGTGGTATCCCCGATGCGGTGAACATTGGGCTTGTCGCTGAGCAGATGATTCAGGGCTGCCGTGTAGGCAAAGGCGGCGTATTTTCCAACAGGGGCGTTGAGACTTTGCTCTTTTCCGTAAGAGCAAAAGGCCGGGGCATTGAAGGAGACCATGGCGGCCCCGCTGGACTGGGCACCGGCCACGCCCTTGATGGTGGGGTGGGTCGCCGCGGGTACATCCGCCTTTCCGGTGACCAGGCATTGCTGGGGCTCCCCCTGGATCTCGCCGTAGCGGGCATTCCAGGCTTCCCGGATTTGGGGATCTTCCTGGGCGTATTCTGCCCCCACCCGGAACATCAGGTTGCAGCCCTTTAGGAGCTCCTGATAGCACTCTGCCAGCGCCGGGTGGTGCTGCGCCTCCTCCGGCTGCCAGCTGTCGAAAAAGGCCAGGATCGCCTTGGCGGCGGGGGTGTTGATTCCGTCCAGCAGTTCATGGTGCAGCTGTTTGCTGGCTTCAAAGCATTTTTTCGCCCGTTCCGGTTTGTTCTTATCGTCAAAGCCCAGAAAATAGGTCGAATTGTCCCAAAGGAAGTTTGGCAATATCCCCACCGTTCGGGTAACTGCCGCAGGCAGCTCTACGGGTTTGGGGCGGAGCTGGAGCTTTTTTCCCACCGGCGTTTCCACCAGCGTAGGCACCACATATTCCAAATGTCCTTCCGCATCCACACACAGGGCATAGCTGATTTTTGCGGGACTCCAGCCGGACCGGGATAATTTGCCCTGGGAGACAAGATCCTCAAACAGCTGGGTCAAGGCTTGCAAAATCATTTCCACACCTCCCCGCTGTTCATCGCCGGGACCTCCAGAACGCCGTCCCGGAGGACTGCCCGGAAGAAATGGGGGGTAATGTTCCCTGGGTCCGAGTAATCCAGGTCCAGCAGCATCCAGCCCAGGTCCCGCTGCCCCTTCAGCTCCTCGGGACAGGGAGGAAGCTGGGTGCAGGGCTTGAAATGGGCGGGAAACTCCCGCACCCCGAAGCAGGGAGGCCGGTAAAACTGGCCCCGTTCCACCCGGCGGCGCATCATTTCCTGAAATTTTCCGGGATTGTCTGAGGGTGCGGCCCGGTCTGTCATTTCAAAATGGGCATCGATGACATAGCGCACATCCCGCAGGACCATGGCGGCCCGCTGCTGAATGCTGTCCGAGGCGGAAAGATAAAGTTCCTCCCCGGTTTCCATGGCGGAGCGGGCATTTCTGGCGCTGAGCACGTCCTTAACCTCGTTGCGGCGGATGTTTGTGAAGCGAATGGGGGCGCATACATGAATGCGGTCGATCCGCCACACCAGTCCCGGGTGCCAGAAAATACTTTCCAGCAGCCCCCGAGCCGCCGAAGGGGTCATCACGTCATAACTGACCCGTTCCGTTTTTAATTCCGGCCTGGAGAAGCAGGCAAAATCCCCCCAGACCTCAACAGAAATCGACATTGGGTGTCTCCTTTCTAATTTTTTTACGGAAGAAAACATTGCTGTTTGCAAAATACAGCAGGCTTTTTCTCTGTATGCCCCAATCATAGCACGTCTCATTTACATTGTCAAGTTCAATAAATAAAAAAGTAAACTTATTGTATGGTGATTTTATTTGACAAAACAAGGTGGGTATGGCATACTATGACCGTCGGGGAAACCCGTGGATTGAAATAATAAATAAAACAGTAATGCGGTAAAAGGGGCAGGCAGATCATGCGCTGCCCCTTTTTCCGTTATATAAATTCCGCTTTTCCATTGTCTGCTTGGGTGGAAAGTCCGGTTTCACGGTCATAAAGGTCCGGGTTCACCAATATTCCGCCGTCCTCCGAAATTGGCAGTACGTCTCCCGCCTCCACCAGGGCACGGTAGTGCTGGGGATAAATGCTGACGCTGTATTGACCGGCCCTTCGGTAGTCTTCCCGGTCAGCCCGGCCCTCCCGGAGGGGACGGCAGAGGGCCTCGCCCTCATCCAGCGGGATATAAACGGTGCGGGTGTCCTCGTTGATGAGATGAAAAGCCTTTGCCACCGTCTCAAAAGGCAGCAACTCTTCCCGGACGGTTTTCAGAACCTGGGACCGGTCCATATCTTCCCCGATCAGAGACCGGAGGGCGCCAAAATACCGGTCCATCACCGCCGGGTCTCCGGGATCACCGCCGGACTTCAAAGCTTCCTGGGCGGCCCGGATGGGCACACGCTGCAAAGGCGGTACCGGATTTTCCCCCTGAAAATAGGTGACAACACTGGTTTCCGACGGGCGCTTTCCCTCCCGGTTGCAGCGCCCCGCGGCCTGGGCTATGGAATCCAGCCCGGCGATTTCCCGCCAGACCGCCGGGAAATCCACATCCACACCGGCCTCAATCAGAGAGGTGGACACCACCCGGCAGGGAAGCCCTTCCCGGAGCCGCTGTCGGACCTCCGACAGGATCTTTTTCCGATGGGCCGGATACATCAAGGTCGAAAGATGGAATCGTCCCATCTCCGGAAGAAGGGTATAGAGGGACCGGGCCGCCTTTCGGGTATTTACAATGCACAGGGCCTGATTTTGCCGGGCCAGTTCCTCTGCCAGTGCCTCCTCCGAGCATTTTCCGCCCTCCCGATACACCACTCTGCGAAAACCGGTAAAGGAACCGGAAATCTTCGGGCACAGCTCCCGGATGGGCTTTTCCGGGCAGAAGCGACGGAACAGATCCCCCAGCACCGGCTGGGTGGCGGTACACAGGACCACCGTGGAGCGGAACTGGGATACCAGCGAAGCCATGGCCCCCACGCAGGGAAGCAGATGGCAGGTGGGGATCATTTGGGCTTCGTCAAAAATCACTACGCTGTTGGCAATGTTGTGCAGCTTCCGGCACTGGGAAGAACGGTTTCCGTAAAGAGATTCAAAAAACTGCACCGCGGTGGTAACGATCACCGGGGCATCCCAGTTTTCCGTGGCCAGCCGCTCCAGGCAGTTGTGCTGGTTTGTCTCCCCCTCATCCTCAAAGGAGACCCCGCTGTGGTGCTCTACCACGTTTGCTTCCCCCAGAATGTCCCGGAATACCCCGGCGTTCTGCTCGATGATGGAGGTGTAGGGGATCACATAGATCACCCGGTCCAGGCCCTGGGTGACGGCGTGGTTCAGGGCGAAGGCCAGGGAGGAAACGGTTTTTCCGCCCCCTGTGGGAACGGTCAGGCTATAAAGCCCCCGGGGCTGCGCTGCCTTTTCGATGCACTCCGACAAAATGGCGCAGCGATTCCGGTTTAGTTCCGTATTCCCCGGAAACCAGGGGCCAATATAGGCGTTCAACCGCTCCAGCAGCACCGGCAGAGGATCATAGCCGCCCCGGACAGGGGGCGTTTCCGCCATGAAGCGCTCCGTGTCCAGAAAGTCTCCATCCACCAGGCAGGAATAGAGCATCCTTGTCCACATAAAGAGCCCATAGGGATCGGTGATGGGGGGCTTTTTCCCGGGGGCGGGCAGGGTGCCCTGCCAGTGATAGGGCGGGATGCCCCCTGCCATGGCTTTCTTCAGCCTTCCGGCACAGGTGGGCGCGCCGGGGTAGTCCGTTTTGGGGTTTCCGAAATCCGGCAGTCCTCCGTGGTGCCCCGCCACACAGCAGGCGGCGGCGTTTTCTCCCACTTTGGCGCATTCCAGGGCCCCGGCCGCCGCATGATCCACCGGGGGGCCGCCATGAAGCCGCTTCTGAAATTCCGCGGAGCACTTCCCGATGTCGTGGGCGTACCCCAGCATCCGCCCCCGGTCCTCCTCCCCAAAGGCCCGGGCAAATCCGCCGCACAGTGCCGCGGTGCCCTGTAGATGCTCCTCCACCGTCTGCTCCCGGCCGTCCGAGGCAATATGCGCAAGATACCGCTCCTGGGTCATATCCATTTCCCCCTTTTCCTTTGTTTGTACGTCTATCATAATCCGCAAAAGGTCCAATAAACTTCCCTTATTCCCTCCACGCCTGAAATTTTTCCCGGCGGCGAAGGCCACCGCGTGGAAGTACTCTGTTCCTTTTATGATACAACCTTTTCTCCCACGTCGCAAGATGGGATATTTCCTAAGCTTCAAACGCAAAACTTGGGGGAAGTGCCGACAAAAAATCCCCCTTGTGCACCACCTTCCGGCGGTGCCCCCCAAATGAAAAAACCAGCTGTCCCGGTGTTTTTTCCGCGACAGCTGGTTTGGTTTGTTTATTTGTTTTTCTTCTGATAGTAGGCCTGTTTTTCGATGTACATGGCCCGGTCGGCCTCTTTGGTCAGTTCTTCTACGGACCGGCCCGGGAAGTCTTTGGCGGCGGCGCGGCCCACGGAGAGGCTCAGGTGGGGGACCTTGGTGCCGGTCCAGGTACTGACGGTCCGGTTCAGGGCGGCCAGGAAGGCCTGGGTCTGGGCGGGGGACAGGGTGGCGAAGACCACGAACTCGTCGCCGCCGATGCGGTAGGTCCGGCCTTTGTCTTCCAGGGCCTGGGTGATGCAGGCGGCGGCGCCCCGGATGAGCTCGTCCCCGGCCTCGTGGCCCAGGGTGTCGTTGGTGATTTTCAGTCCGTTGATGTCCATCAGAAAGACCGTAAAGTCCTCCGGCAGGGGGGTAGGCGTCTGCTCCATGGCCTCGTGGTAGGCAAAGCGGCTGAACACCCCGGTCAAAGGGTCAATGGAGATCTGCACGCTTTGCTCCAGAAGCTTTTGGTTCATTTTGAACCGCAAAACCGTATAATATTCATAAATCCACTGTATAATAATTCCGACAATGCCGAACAGGCCCATGAAGGCGATAAACTCCTGGGTCAAAAAGGCGGTGATGTTCCGGTTGACGGTGCCCACCAGAGGGCAGCCCCGGAGCTCCAGCTCCCCAAGGATGACCTTCCGCAGATACAGGATGCACAGGATGCCCGTGATCAGTGCCCCGGCTTTTGCCCAGACCAGCAAGCGGCTCACACCGTTTTCCTGGACCGGGTCCGGGTCTTCACAGAGCACCGACAGGTATTTTTGGATTTTCCCTTTAGAAAGCACCCAATGGATCCCCCAGCAGCCCGCCACGGCCACGGCATAGGACATCCAGTCCCGGAACATGGGATAGGAAAAGAGGTCCTCCATCAGAGTTTTCCGGATCCCGGGAAAGGCCACCGGAAAGGCCGCCAGAATGCACAGACCGTGGAGGAATGTACACCCCACCGCAACGGCCCCGATGCCCAGGTAAGGGTGCTTCCGGGGCTTCCGGAAATACAGCCCATACAGCCCCGCGGACCCCAGGGCAAAGAGCACTCTGGCCCCGGCCAAGGCCAAAGAGCCCAGAGGGTTGCCGCTGACAAAGGGGGAAAACATCCGGTCCAGCTGCCCATCTGAATAGGAGCCCACCCACATGGAGGTGGCCACAAACACACAGGCCACCGGCACGCTGCCCTGCCAGCCCAGGATCATGGCCCCCACGATCACCAGCACATGCAGCGTGGTGGTGGACACGTCGGGCAGCTCGATATAGCCCAGATACGAAAAGGCAAACACCGCCTCCAGACCGATAAGCATCCACACCATCTGCCGCAGTTTCTTCCCCGTCAGGGACACGCCGTATAGCTTCTCGAACCGTTTCATGATCCGACTGATTCCACCTTTCTTAGTCTTGGTTCCCATTATAGCCCAGAAAGGGGGAAAATGCAACGCCGAAAGAAAACACGCCGCCGGCGGCTTTTCCGCAGGCGACGTGTATTGTGTTGGCCTGTTTTTTATCCCTTCACCGATCCGGCGGTGACGCCCTTGATGATGAAGCGGGAGAGGACGATGTAGACGGCCAGCACCGGCAGGATGGCCAGGAGGATGAACATGTAGACCTTGCCCAAATCGAACTTGGAGTAGTCCGCCGCCCGGAGCTGGGCGATCATAATGGGGACGGTTTTCATTTCGTTCTTGTTCAGAAGCAGGGCCGGCAGGAAGTAGTTGTTCCAGGACTCCACGAAGGAGAAGATCATCTGCACGGCGATGGCAGGCTTGATCATGGGCAGGACGATGCGGTTAAAGGTCCAGAATTCCCCGGAACCGTCCACCCGGGCGGCATCCACGATCTCCATGGGGAGCACCGAGGCCATATACTGCTTCATGTAGAAGAACACCACCGGGGCGGCGATGCCCGGGAGAATCAGGGGCAGGTAGCTGTCCGTCAGGCCGAAGCGGTAGCACAGCTGGACGAAGCCGGAGGCGCTGACCTGCTTGGGGATGACCATCACCGCCAGGATGAAGGTGGTGGCGGCTTTTTTCAGCTTAAAGTCATAGGCGTGGAGGCCATAGGCCGTCAGGGCGGAAAAATAGGTGGTAAGCAGCGCCGTGGCGGCGGCCACGAAGAAGCTGTTGGCCATGCCCCGGGGGATATTGATGGAGGAGTCCGTCCAGGCGTTTTTCAGGTTTACCAGGAAATTGCCCTGGGGCAGGAACCGGAAGCCGCCCTGAAGGTCCGCATTGGACCGGGTGGAATTGATGATCAGCATGTAAAAGGAGAACAGACACAGAACGGACAGGAACACCAGGATGATGTAGACCACTGCCCGGCTCAGGGTCAGCATGGCCCGGGCCTTGCGGCTGTCGGAAGAATTGGATCGCATGGGGGCACCTCCTTAGTTGTCTTCTTTCGTCAGGCTCTTGAAAACCAGAATGCTCAGAAGCCCCGTAATGATGAAGATGATCACGGAGACCGCCCCGGCCATGCCGTAGTTCTTGCTGGTTTTCAGGAAGTTGTTCAGGTACATAATGAGAGTGGTGGAGGACCGGTTGGGGGTGCCCGCGCCGTTGGTCAGCACCTGGGGCACGTCGAACATCTGCAATCCGCCGATCAGCGCCGTGATCACCGTATACACCAGCACCGGCATCAGCAGCGGCAGGGTCACCCGGAAGAAGACCTGCAGGGAATTGGCCCCGTCCATGCTGGCGGCCTCAAAAAGGTTCTGGTCAATGCCCATAATGCCCGCCATGAGCAAAATGGTGGTGTTGCCGAACCACATGAGGAAATTCATGGTGGCAACCAGGCCCCGGACGGTTATTTGCTTATCAAAGAAGGGAATGGCCGCGTCGATCAGCCCTGATTGCATCAGAACCTGGTTCACCGGGCCCACGTTGGAGAACAGGGTGAAGAACAGCATGGAAAAGGCGGAGGCCATGATCAGGTTGGGCATGTAGATCACGGTTTTAAAGAACTGCTGGCCCCGGATCTTCAGCCGGTAGCTGGTAAAGAATACCGAGAGCATCAGGGCAATGACCACCTGGGGCACCGCGCCCTCCACCCACATGAGCATGGTATTTCCGGCGAACTTCAGAATGCTGACGGTGCCGTTTTTGTCCGGGGTAAAGAGCTTTACATAGTTCTGAAAGCCCACGAACCGGGGTCCCACCTGGGTCAGGCCCTCCCGGTAGTTTTCAAAGAAGCTGTTGTAAATGGTCAGCACCTGGGGGGCCAGGGCGAAGACGCAATAGGTCAGGAAGAAGGGCAGGATGAACAGATACCCCCACTTGGCATAGCTGATGCCTTTTTCCTTTTTGGGGCGAAGGGACTTGACGGTTGTTTGCATAGAAATTGCCTCCCTTTTGAAAAAGATGTTCTTTTCGGCATTCCCCATGGGGCGTGTTCACCCCATCCGGAATACCGGAAAGCGCTCCGGGACAGGGCATAAGCCCTGCCCCGGAGGAGAAAAATGAATGGACCGGTCTGAATCAAGGGGTGACGATGGTGGGATAGCTCTCGGAGACCAGGGCGTAGAAGTTGGCCAGAGCCTGCTCCTCGGTCACGTCGCCGTCGCAGTATTCCCGCCAGCACTTCTGCATATCCTCGTTGATGATCTGGTCGTAGATGGTGTGGTTCTTGAAGACGATGTTCTTCGCCATCTCAACGTACATCGCGGTGTCGTTCTGGCCGCCCAGGAAGTCGTTGCCGCCGGTGGCAGCGCAGGCCGCGTTGACCTTCTGGTTGTTGGAGAACTGCATTTCGTTCTTCACCAGGTTGGTGCAGACCTCTTCGTCATTGATAAAGGTGTTCATAATGTCAGCAACCATGGTGGGGTTGTCGGTGCCGGCAGGCGCCAGCAGCCAGGTGCCGCCCCAGAAGTGGGCCTGGGGGCCTTCGCAGATGGCCCAGTCGCCGTAGCAGCCCTTTTCGGCATCCTGCGCGTTGCCCATGGAGAAGTTGTAGTACCAGGCAGGTCCGAAGTAGCACATGGTCTTGCCGTCCTTGAACATCTGGGCGGTGCACTCGTCAGACCAGATGTCGCAGGTCTGGGTATAGCCCTTATCGGTGAATTCCTTGGCCTGGGCCATCCAGGTCTTCATAGCCTCGGGGATCTGCAGGTTGTTGTCGGCATCGACCCAGGGCTCGTCGGCGTTGTTGGAGAAGACGCGGTAAGTAGCGGACTCGGAAGCGGTCATCATGTAGCCCTTAGCCTTGGCCTGGGCGGCCACGTCATTGAACTTGTCCCAGTCGGACAGGGCCTTCTGGACTTCCACGGGGTCGTCGGTTCCCAGCACATCCTGCGCGATGGAGCGGCGGTAGATCAGCGCGGCGGGGCAGCACTGGAAGGAAACGCCCTTCACAACGCCGCTGGCATCGGAGGCGCACTGCACGGTGTAGGCATAGGTATTGGAGAAATCGGTAACACCCAGCTGAGTGACGTCCTGGGTAAAGGCGGAGTCGGTGTACTTCTGGATGTAGTCGGCTTCCGCCAGGAACAGGTCCACCTTGTCGTCATCGGCGGCATTTTCCTGGTTCAGCAGGGCCTGGTCCAGCTTTTCCTGATAAGCGCCGTTGTCACTGGGGGTAATGATCCAGTTGACGGTGACACCCTCGGGGACGGTGTAATACTTTTCAAAGAAGCCCTTGAACTCCTCGTTCCAGGCATAGATGTTGAATACTTTTCCTTCGGAGGACTCGGGGGCAGGAGCCTGGGTTTCGGCCTGGGTCTCCGGGGCCTTGGGGGCTTCGGTGGCGGCTGCGGTGGTTTCCGGGGATTGCTGGGAGCTGCAGGCACACAGTGCAAAAACCATGGCCAGCGCGAGAATGATGGATAGCGCCTTTTTCATTGTATGTTCCTCCTTAAAATAATAAACGTGTCTATATGCACCGCTTATGCGGTCGGCACCGAAGAAAAATGGGGGTGTTACCCGATCTTTGCCACGGATTCCCGGATGCGCAGGCTGCCGGGAATCACGATCCGGTCTAACAGGGTGGTTCTGGGCCGCTCGATCAGGTCGATGAGCCCTTTGGCGGCGGAGGTGCCCAGGGCCTTGGTGTCCTGGTGGTAGGTGGTCATCCGGGGGGACATGATGTCCGCCAGCTGGATGCCGTCGTAACCGCAGACGCTGATGTCCTCCGGAATGCGGAGCCCCGCCTCCCGAATGGCGTTCAGGCCGCCGATGGCGGAAAAGTCATCGGGGAAGAAAATGCAGGTGGGCCGGTTTGGCAGCTCTAAAAGCTCCTTGGTAATGGCGGCGCAGCTGTTGGCCTCGTGATAGGTCCCTTGCCGGACGATGGCCTCATCCCCCCGGAAGCCCAGCTCCTCGCAGGCCCGGTAGAAGCCCGTCAGCCGGTTCTCCGTTACGGCGGTGCGCTCGCCGTGGATGAAGGCGATGCGCCGGTGGCCCTGGCTGTAGGCGTAATGCACCAGCGCCTCCATGCCCTGGACGTTGTCGGAGACCACCGCCAGACGGTTGTTGAAAATGTGGTCAATGGTCACCACTGGCAAATCGGAACTTACCAGCTCCAGCACCTGGGGGTCGGAAAAATCCACACAGGCGATGATCACGCCGTCTACCCCTCTATAGAGGCAATGCTGCAAGTAAGTGGTCCGGCGGCCTACATTCCGGTTGATAAAGGTCACATCGTAGCCCTGCCGCTCGGCCTCCACCTTCAGGCTTTCCAGCACCGCTGAAAAATACTCGTGGGTCAGGCCGCTGCTCTGCTCATCTACAAAGAGGATGCCGATGTTGTAGGTCCGGTTGGCCTTCAGGGCCCTGGCGGCGGAATTGGTCACATAGCCCATTTCCTCGGCCACACTCCGGATCCGGTCTCTGGTCTCCGGGCCGATGTCCGGCTGACCGCTGAGGGCCTTGCTGACTGTCGCCACGGAAACACCGCAGCGCTTGGCAATGTCCTTCATGCTGACCATGCTGCTTATCCTCCTTCGGCGTTTTTTCTCAATCGTTTTCGTAATCACAGCATACCGCACCTTTACCTAAATTGCAAGTCCTATTTTCTGAATTTTTGACGTTTCCGTGAAATTTGAACAGTCTGCACAAGTTGAAAACGAAAAAATAGACACATTGCTTACGCAAGTTTTTCGTAATTTTTGAAGTACTTTCAAAATTGCACAGAAGCCGGGGCCTGCGATTGGGCAGAACCGCCAAATATCATTGATTTTGGAAAAGACAGTTGCGTTTTCTGCAAGATTGCGCTATGCTAAATCAGAGAATACCCATGCTTAAACGATTTCGAAAAACGAATTTCATACAAGGAGGAGCCATATGCAGTACGGCCATTTTGATGACGAACTTCGGGAATATGTGATCGACACCCCCACCACGCCCCTGCCCTGGATCAACTATCTGGGCAGCGAGGACTTCTTCGCCCTGGTGTCCAATACGGCGGGGGGCTACTGCTTCTATAAGGATGCCCGGCTGCGGCGGATCACCCGCTACCGCTACAACGGCAGTCCCCTGGACGCCGACGGCTTCCATGTGTACGTCCGCCGGGAGGGGGGCACCCTCTGGAATCCCGGCTGGCAGCCCACCCAGGAGCCCCTGGATTTCTATCGCTGCCGCCACGGCCTGGGCTACACGGTGATCACCGGGAAGAAAGAGGGCCTTTCTCTGGAACAGGCCCTGCTGGTGCCCCGGCAGGACCCCTGCCTTCTGTGGAAGCTGACGGTCCGGAACGAAACCGACTGTCAGCAGCGTCTGCAGCTCTTCCCCTATGTAGAGTTCTGCCTGTGGGATGCCATGGATGACAGCTCCAACTTCCAGCGGAATTTCTCCACCGGAGAGGTGGAGATCGAGCCCCGGGCCCTGTACCACAAAACCGAGTACCGGGAGCGCCGGGATCACTATGCTCTTTTCTGGGCGGACCGGCCCTATGACGGCTTTGACACCAGCCGGGATGCCTTCTTAGGGGTCTACGGCAGTCCCGCCAAGCCCCAGGCGGTGCTGGAGGGCCGCTGCACCGGCTCCCAGGCCCACGGCTGGGCCCCGGTGGGGGCCATGGAATTTGACCTGACCTTAGCCCCCGGGGAGCAGCAGCAGCTGGTGCTGGGCCTTGGCTATATCGAAAACCCCCAGGAGGAAAAATTCGAGGCCCCGGGGGTCATCAACAAGGCCCGGGCCCACGCCATGATGGAAAAATACAGTTCTCCCGCCGCCTTTGACCGGGCTCTGGAAGACCTGCGGCAGTTCTGGGGAGACCTGCTTAGCGGCTGTACCGTCCGGACCGGGGACGAAAAGGTGGACCGGATGGTGAACATCTGGAACCAGTACCAGTGCATGGTGACCTTCAACATGTCCCGCTCCGCCAGCTATTTTGAAAGCGGTATGGGCCGGGGCATGGGCTTCCGGGATTCCTGCCAGGATCTGCTGGGCTTTGTCCACATGATCCCCCAAAAGGCCAGGCAGCGGCTATTGGACATTGCCGCCACCCAGTTCCCTGACGGCAGCGCCTACCACCAGTATCAGCCCCTGACAAAAAAAGGGAATCTGGCCGTGGGCTCCGGCTTTAATGACGACCCCCTGTGGCTGATCGCGGGCACCGATGCCTACATCCGGGAGACCGGGGACTTTTCCATTCTCTCGGAGCCTGTGGCCTTTGACAATGACGAGACCCTTGCCCAGCCCCTCATGGAGCATCTGCGCCGGAGCATCCGCTACACCCTGACCCACTTAGGCCCCCACCGTCTGCCCCTCATCGGCCGGGCGGACTGGAACGACTGCCTGAACCTCAATTGCTTCTCCGCCCATCCGGGAGAGAGCTTCCAGATCACGGGGCCCAGCGAAGGGCCCGTGGCGGAAAGCGTGTTCATCGGGGGGATGTTTGTGAAATACGGCGGCGCTTACGCAGAGCTTTGCCGCCATTTAGGGCTTTCGGAGGAGGCAGACCGGGTGGAGGCCGCCGTCCGGGACATGGAGCAGACCGTCCTCACCGCCGGTTGGGACGGGGCCTGGTTCCGCCGGGCCTATGATGCCTACGGGGCCCCTGTGGGAAGCCGGGAATGCAGAGAGGGGCAGATCTACATTGAGCCCCAGGGCATGTGCGTCATGGCGGGCATCGGCAAGGCCACCGGCCAGGCCGCCCAGGCCCTCAAGAGTGTCGAAGAGCGGCTGGACACCCAATACGGCATTGTGCTGTTGCAGCCGGCCTATGAGGAATATTACCTGAATCTGGGTGAGATCAGCTCCTATCCCCCGGGATACAAGGAAAACGCCGGCATTTTCTGCCACAACAACCCCTGGATCGTCTGCGCCGAGGCGGAGCTGGGCCACGGGGACCGGGCCTTCCAGGTCTATCGGCGGACCTGCCCAGCCTACACCGAGGACATCAGCCACATCCACCGGACCGAGCCCTATGTATACAGCCAGATGATCGCGGGGAAGGATGCCCCCAGCTTCGGTGAGGCGAAAAACAGCTGGCTCACCGGCACCGCCGCCTGGACCTTCCTCAGCATCACCCAGAGCATTCTGGGCCTCCAGCCCACCCTGGAGGGCCTGCGCATCGACCCCTGCATTCCGGCAGAGTGGACCGCGTTCCGGCTCCACCGCCGGTTCCGGGGGGCGGAATATGACATTCTGGTGAAAAATCCCAAGGGCGTCCAAAAGGGCGTGGCTTCCGTGACCGTTGACGGCCGGGCTATTTCCGGCAACGTCCTGCCCATTCTCCCGGCGGGCAGCGCCGCCCAGGTGGAGGTGGTGCTGGGATGACCGCTTTTCCGAAAGATTTCGTCTGGGGCGCGGCCTCCAGCGCCTATCAGATCGAGGGAGACCCCTTGGCCGACGGCGGCGGTCCCTCCGTCTGGGATACCTTTTCCCACACTCCCGGCAAGACCTTTGAAGGCAACACCGGGGACACCGCCTGCCGCAGCTATCGCCACCCGGAGCGGGACATAGAGCATCTGAAACATTTGGGCCTCGCTGCCTACCGCTTCTCCACCTCCTGGGCCCGCATCGACCCAAAGGGCACCGGGGATTGGAACCCTCTGGGCCTTGCCTACTATGACCGGCTGGTGGAGCTGTGTCTGCAAGAGGGCATTACCCCCTATATGACCCTGTACCACTGGGAGCTGCCCCAGGCCCTGGAGGACCGGGGCGGCTGGCTGAACCCGGAGACCCCCAAGGCCTTCGCCCGGTTTGCTTCCATGATGGCCGGGCACTTCCGGGGGCGGGTAAGCCACTATTTCCTGCTGAACGAGCCCCAGTGCGTGGCGGCCCTGGGCTACGGCAGCGGCATCCACGCCCCGGGCCGCCGGGAGCCCCAGGACCGGCTCTTCCTGGTGTGGAAGCATCTGCTGCTGGCCTACGGCCTGGGGGCAAAAGCCATGAGGCTGGAAGACGGCGGGGCGAAGCTGGGCATTGCCACCACCGGGCGGCTGTGCTACCCCGAAAAGGAAACCGACACCGCCGCCGCCCGGGAGGCCACCTTCCGGGTTTCTGACGACGACTGGATGTTCACCCACCAAATGGCCCTGGACCCCATCTGCCTGGGCCGCTTCCCGGACTGCCCCCCGGGGCCCCTGCAAAAGCTTATGGCCGCCGTCACAAAAGAAGAGCTGGCCGCCATGAACCAGCGGCCAGACTTCCTGGGCTTCAACATTTACAACGGCTGGTGCGTCCGGGCCGGAACCCATGGGCCTCAGTACATCCCCCGCTACGAGGGCTTCCCCCGAACGGCCCTCAAGTGGCCCGTGACCCCGGAAGTCATGGACTATGGCCCGTTTTTCCTCTGGCAGCGCTACGGCATTCCCTGCTATATCACGGAAAACGGCCTGAGCTGCAACGACATCATCAGCCTGGACGGCGCCGTCCACGACCCCAACCGCCAGGATTTCCTCCACCGATCCTTAAAGTGCCTCCAAAACACCTTCTCCCGGGGCACGGAGCTTCTGGGCTATTTCCACTGGTCCCTGACCGATAATTTCGAATGGCACAGCGGCTACAGCGAACGCTTCGGCCTGGTCTATGTGGATTTCCCCACAGGAAACCGCATCTATAAAGACAGCGCCCGGTGGTTCACCCAGACGGTCAAAAGCAACGGGGCGGAACTGTGAATCAATTGACAATTGACAATGGACAATTGACAATTTTTCTAAGTTGACAGTTGACAGTTGACAGTTGACAGTTCGTGGGGACGGACGTGCCCGTTTTGAAAATACATTGGTTAAAAACTACACCAATCAGCGAAACCGTAGGGAACGGCCTATGTGCCGTTCCGGGGACGTTACGATTATAACCCGTGTGGATGAACGGTACCACGCCTGTAGGGGCGGCAATCTGCCGCCCGCCACGTTGCATATATAACCTGTGCGGTTGAATGGAATTACGCAATGTAGCGGCGATGATCCATCGCCATGCAACGTAACGAATATAACCCGTGCGGATGAACGGTACCACCCCCCGATATGTCATCCCGACCGAAATGAAATGGAGTGGAGGGATCTTCCCAAGCAGCAGATTTTACCTTACGCAGGTAATTTTTGCAACATGGGTGGATTCCTCCACTCCGCTTTCGCTACGGTCAGAATGATATGATTTGCTTTTATTTTTATAAAGCGCTTGTTAATCTATAAAAGAAGCACTTGCGAATCGAAACAATTTGTGCCATAATTATGAAGGAATTAAGGTTCTGCGGGAATTAAGGCTAGAACCCCCAAAAAAACTTCTTCACTCTTCACTATTACTTATTACTTACCAAAAATCGGCCCCGATATTTAGTGAAGAGTGAATAGTGAAAAGTGAAGAAGAAAAAATCGGCAAGCACCAAGTGGTGCTTGCCGATTTTTGGTGACCCGTACGGGAATCGAACCCATGTTACCGCCGTGAAAGGGCGGTGTCTTAACCGCTTGACCAACGGGCCTGGTAGCGGCAATCTGATTCGAACAGATGACATACCGGGTATGAACCGGCTACTCTACCAACTGAGTTATGCCGCCATATGGTCAACGCAATTCCGGCACCGCCGAAACAGCTTCTGTATTATATCCGACACTTTCAATTTTGTCAATCCTTTTTTTGAATTTTTTCAAAAAATTTTGGCAATGCTTTCCATGAGGTGAGATCATGGCATTGCTCTTTGGAGTTGGGGGCCTGGGTTATGTGCTTTTGGAGCTTCTGTACCGGGGCCGCAGTCACTACAGTATGTTTTTGGCGGGAGGCCTGTGCTTCCTGCTGTTGGGAAAATTGGAGGGAACAAGGCTCCCCCCATGGTGCAGACCCTTGGTGGGGGCGGGGCTCATCACCCTGGTGGAGCTGGCGGTGGGGCTGGTATTCAACCGGGACCACCGGGTCTGGGATTACCGGGCTGTGCCCCTGAATTTCCGGGGGCAGATCTGCCTGCGCTACTCTTTGCTGTGGGTACCGGTAGCCGCCTTTGGCGGCTGGGTCTACCGCCGGGTGCGGGGTATTTTATAACCAAAACTGACAGTTGCCAATCGGGGTAAAACATTGTATACTAGGCTCCATCTATATAAAAAGGAACTGTATCGCAATGACAGAAGTTTTGGTTATTCTTTTTGACCTGATCGGCACCATTGCCTTTGCCATTTCCGGGGCCTTGGTGGGAGTCAACCGGCGGATGGATTTGTTTGGCATCATCGTCCTGGCGGTCTGTACGGCCTGCGGCGGCGGCATGATCCGGGACATCACCGTGGGGAATATCCCCCCCAATATGTTCCGGAACCCCCTCTACGTAGGCATTGCCGCCGGTGTGGCGGTGGTGGTGTTCATTCTGTTCTACCGCCACGCCAAAATGCCCCGGCGGATGGCCCCGGTGTATGACAAAATGCTCTTTTGGTTCGACACACTGGGCCTGGCGGCCTTTACCGTAGACGGCATCATGGTTGGTATCGGCTGCGGCTACGGCGACAACGCCTTTCTGCTGGTGTTCCTGGGCTTCCTCACCGCCGTAGGCGGCGGCACCCTGCGGGACGTGCTGGCAGGCCGCATCCCGGACATTTTTCTAAAACACGTCTACGCCGTAGCCGCCATTGCCGGGGGCACTGTGATGATCCTGACCCGCAGCCTGGGCGACCGCACCGCCATGATCCTGGGCTTCTCCCTGGTCATCACCCTGCGGTGTCTGGCGGCACACTATCGGTGGAACCTGCCCAGGATCCGGGAGTGAGGGGGAAGTGGACAGTTGACAGTGGACAGTTCTGTCCCAATTGACAATGGACAATGGACAATTGACAATTTTTCGGGGGACGGATGTTTTACCTTTGCGTTCGTTGTTCCCACAATACGGAACACCCTACCGCCCGTCCTCAGAATACCCCGGTTGAAAACGTCCACCTACCAGCGAAACCGTAGGGAACGGCCTATGTGCCGTTCCACCCTGAAAGGACGGAACCGTTACCAATAAAAACCAGACACGCCCCCCGTTATGTCATTCAGGCCTTTAGCGCAAGCGGAGTGGAGGAATCCACCACGTTGGAGAAAGTACCACCACAAGATAAAACCAGCAACTTGGGAAGATTCCTCGACTCACTGCGGTCTCGGAATGACATAATCGATGGGTGGTTCCGTTTTGTCCACACGGGTTGTAATCGCCACGCAGCGGAACGGCACATAGGCCGTTCCCTACATACTTTAACGGGTGGATACATATGAACAACGTCGGTTGCCCCAATAATTGTCAATTCTCCATTGTCAATTGGGATATAACTGTCAACTGTCCACTGTCCACTGTCAACTCTTTTCCTCCTCCTCTGGCGCACGTTTGTCTTTATCTATTCTG
>CAKTOB010000035.1 GCA_934589525.1 uncultured Oscillospiraceae bacterium
GGCTGAAAAGCACCCCAAAAATCGGCTCTCGGTTAACCACTTTGGGAACCACTTCCCCCTCTTTTTGCCCTCTTTTTGCCCTCTTTTTGCCCTCTTTTTAGCCAGTTAACCACTTGCGGACCACTAAAAATTGGATGAAATCGGCTCTCGTTTTGCCAAATTTGGTCAAACCATATCAGCCCGTTTAGATATAGCAAAAGCCCGGAAAACCTTGATTTTCCGGGCTTTTTGAACCATTTTGATATAGTCTGAGCAGTCGATTATCGCTTGCTGAACTGCGGAGCGCGACGAGCTGCTTTGAGACCGTACTTCTTTCTTTCCTTCATTCTGGGGTCACGGGTCAGGAAACCGGCGGCCTTCAGGGAAGCCCGGTACTCGGGGTTCAGGGTCAGCAGGGCACGGGAAATGCCGTGACGGATCGCACCGGCCTGGCCGGAAACGCCGCCGCCGCAGACGGAAACAACCACGTCCACCTTGTCAACCAGCTCGGTGGTGACCAGGGGCTGACGGACGACCAGCTTCAGGGTCTCCAGACCGAAGTAGTTGTCGATGTCCCGGCCATTGATGATGATGGAACCGGTGCCGTTCTCATAAACACGAACACGGGCCACGCTGGACTTACGACGGCCGGTGCCGTAAAAATACTTCTTCTTGCTCTCGTACATTCTGTGTTACCTCCAATTAGTCCAGAGTCCAGGCTTCGGGCTTCTGGGCAGCATGAGGATGCTCAGCACCCTTGTACAGGTGCAGACGGGTCATGCAGTTGCGGCCCAGAGTGTTCTTGGGCAGCATGCCCTTGACGGCGACTTCCATAGCGTAGTCGGAACGGTTCTCCATCATGGTGCGGGCCTTGGTTTCCTTCAGGCCGCCGATCCAGCCGGATACACGGTAGTAAATCTTCTGCTCTGCCTTCTTGCCGGTCAGAACAGCCTTGTCGGTGTTGATGATGATCACGTTGTCACCGCAGTCAACGTTGGGAGTGAAATCGACCTTGTGCTTGCCGCGCAGCAGGTTGGCAGCGATCACAGCGGTACGGCCCAGGGGCTTACCGGCTGCATCGATGACGTACCAATTGCGCACCACGGTCTCCTTCTTGGCGAGGGTAGTGGACATATGGGTTCCTCCAATTTTTTGGTAAAATATTTTGACATTCTCATGTGTTTGAAGTACAATATCTTCAAACCGCTTGAAACTTATACCATAAGAAAATTCAAATGTCAACACCTTTTTTGAAGATTTTTATGTAGCTTTGGAAAATCTCTTAAAATCTCTCAAAAGCTCTTGAATGCTCCTGGATTCTCACTTGCGGATTTTACCATGATTTGGAGGAAAAAGATACATGCAAAGACTGGTTGGCCTGGTTCGCAGGTGCGTAGAAGACTATCATATGATCGAAGACGGAGATAAAATCGCCGTTGGTGTGTCCGGAGGGAAGGATTCTTTGGTGCTTTTAAAGCTCCTGGCCGCCCTGCAAAGCTACCACAATAAATCCTTTCAGCTGGAAGCCATCACCATCGATATGGGCCTTGGTATGGACTACGGCCCCATTGAGGAGCTGTGCAGGCAGCTGGAGGTGCCCTATAGGGTGGTCAGGACGGAGATCGGTCCCATTGTTTTTGACTATCGCCAGGAGAAGAACCCCTGCTCCATGTGCTCGAAAATGCGCCGGGGGGCCCTCAATCAGGCACTGTTGGAAAACGGCTTTAACAAGCTGGCCCTGGGCCATCACTATGACGACGCGGTGGAGACCTTTCTTATGTCCCTACTTTATGAGGGGCGGATCAGCTGTTTTCAGCCCGTGACCCACCTGGACCGCACCGGAATCACCCAGATCCGCCCCATGCTCTATATCCATGAAAAAACCGTAGATGCTTTTGCTTGCCGGGAGAAGTTACCGGTGCTGCAAAATCGCTGCCCGGTGGATAAGCATACCAAGCGGGAGGAGGTCAAAGAGCTGATTTATGAGTTGGTAAAGACCTATCCGGATTTGAAGGAACGTATTTTCGGCGCCATGCAGCGCTACCCTCTGGCGGCCTGGGAGCCCCAGGGACGCTACAAGCGGCCAAAGGATGAGGAGTGCGATTAATGGGATATATTATGGAGCTTCGTAAAATCGTGGGCCACCGAACGCTGCTACAGGTGGGGGCCAGTGTGATCGTGGAGGATGGGCAGGGGAGAGTCCTTTTGCAAAAACGGACGGATAACCACTGCTGGGGTTATCCTGGAGGTTCTACGGAGCTGGATGAGGCCGTTGAGGATGCCGCCGCCCGGGAGCTTCTGGAGGAAACCGGATTAAAGGCGAATCAATTGGAGCTGTTCGGTGTATTTTCCGGCCCGGAGCTCCACTATATTTACCCAAACGGAGACGAGGTATCCAATGTGGATGTGGTGTTCCTGTGTCGGGATTATTCCGGAAAGCTGTGCTGCCAGGAAGGGGAATCCGAGGAATTGGCCTTTTTTGAACCGGGGAAGCTTCCGGAAAACCTGTCGCCACCCATTCGTATTCCCTTAAAAACCTGGGAACGAAAACGGCTGGGACAGGAATAAATTCCCGTTTTTTGGTGATACTTCCAGGCATAAAGGAGGTATGGCCATGGTAAAAGGTATTTCCCGACAGGTCATTGTAGTGCCGTCCCCGGACAAAAAGCTGTTCGACCAGGCAATTTTTATCCTGAAGGACGACGCGGTGTCGGAAGGCATCAGTGACGACACTCTGCTTGCCCAGGCGCAACGGGTTCTTCGGAGCGGGTCCCAGGACAAGAAAAAGGGATTCGTCCTTTATGGGGTCTTCTGGGCCCTCTGCGGGGCGCTTCTTACAGGAATTGTCTGGGTTCTTACCAGCTTACTACTATAATTTAGAATTGTGAGAAAGAGAGAAAATCCATGCAAATCGGAAATCTGACAGTAGAAAATCCCCTGTTTTTGGCCCCCATGGCCGGGGTGACGGACTGGGCCTTCCGCACGGTCTGCGCCCGTCTGGGGGCAGGGGTCACGGTGACGGAAATGGTGTCCACCCGGGCCCTGGTGTATCAGGACAAGAAAACCGCCCGGCTTTTGCGAAAAAACGAGGGGAGCCTCTGCGGTGCCCAGATTTTCGGCAATGACCCGGAGATCATGGCCCAGGGGGCGAGGCTTGCCCTGGAGATTTCCGGCTGTGACTTTTTAGACATCAACATGGGCTGCCCCATGCCGAAAATTGCCAATTCCGGCGACGGCTGCGGCCTGATGCGGACCCCGGAGCTGGCGGAGCGGATCGTAAAAGCTGTGGTCGGTGCCGTGGAGGTGCCGGTGACGGTCAAATGCCGCCTGGGGTGGGACAAGGGCAGCATGAACGTGCTGGATTTTACAAAGCGAATGGAGCAGGCCGGGGCCGCCATGGTGACGGTCCACGGAAGAACCAGGGCCCAGCTCTATTCCGGTACAGCGGATTGGGACACCATTCGCAAGGTCAAGGAGCAGCTGTCCATTCCGGTGATCGCCAACGGAGATATTGTCAGCGCCGAAACCGCCCTGCGGTGTGCCAAGTGGACCGAGGCAGACGGCCTGATGATCGGCCGGGGCTGCTTTGGGGACCCCTGGCTCTTTGAGGAGGTCCGGGCGGCCCTGGAAGGAAAGCCTATCCCCCAGCGTCCACCCTTAAAAGACCGGGTGCAGGTGGCCGTGGAGCAGTTTCAGCTTGCGGAGCAGGACCACGGAGAGCATGTGGCCTGCCTGGAAGCCCGGAAGCACTTTGCCTGGTATCTCCGGGGCGTTTCCCACAGCGGATTTTATAAGCAGCAAATCTCTTCCATGACCACCATGGAGGATATTTACCGGGTGGCCAAGGAAATTTCCAGGGATTTGCAGTAAATAATGGGATAAACATCAAAGCCGTTTCACATCCTAGCCCTAAGAGGTGAGGAATGTGAAACGGCTTTTTGCGGCTCTGCTGCTGGGGGCGCTGCTGGTGGTCCCGGTGTCGGCCAAACCCATCTCCTGGGTGGATTTTACGGTTCCGGCGGAGTCCATGGCCTGGGCCCTGGAGCAGGATATTGCTTCTTTTGAGGGGGAACAGCATTGCTCCTGGATTGATATTCTGGCCCTGGCGGCCTGCCGCACCGGTGGGAAGTGTCCCATAGCGGCGGTGCGGCAAGCGGCAAAGGACCTGGCAGGGGACGATAGCCCCCGGGAGGCGGCAGGGGAACTGGGAAAATACTTTGACTATTATCATGAAGCTTATCGGGCGGCACTGGGCGGCCTCGTGGGGAGCTTCGCCATTCAAAAAGATGGAGAATGGGTCAGTACCTATGGCCTGAAAGCCTTTTCGCCTGTGGCCGCCGGATATTCCTACAGCCACTGTGATGATTTTGGCGTGGGCCGCAGCTTCGGCTTCAAGCGTAAGCACCTGGGAAACGATTTGATGGGGCACCTGGGAACCCCCATTGTGGCGGTGGAGGGCGGCGTGGTAGAGGCCATGGGCTGGAACCGCTACGGCGGCTGGCGGGTGGGCGTCCGTTCCTTTGACGGGAAACGGTATTATTACTATGCCCACCTGCAAAAAGACGTCCCCTTCGCACCTGGGTTGGCGGAAGGGGACACGGTAGAGGCCGGTCAGCTCCTGGGCTTCATGGGTCGCACCGGCTATTCAGATCAGGAAAACGTCAACAACATCGAAACGGTCCATCTCCATTTTGGGATGCAGTTGATTTTTGACGAAAGCCAAAAGGAATGCAACAGCGAAATCTGGATTGATGTCTACCAGATCGTCAAGCTCTTGTCCACCCACCGCAGCAGCTACCGAAAAAACGACGGCGTTTGGCAGCGGGTGTATCCCTACAAAGACTTAGACTGGGAAGAGTGGAAGCTTCCTCAGGGCGTTGCCGGCTCCACGCTTTCCACCTGCAAATGATCCTCCGAGACTCTGAAACGGATGTCAAAGCCGGAAAAGGTCAGACCGTACACCCGGTCCGGGGCTTTCTGATAGGAGGGTCGGGGGTCATGGGAGAGGACACCGATGGCGGCTCCTCGCTTTTCCTCTGGCAGCATTTCCAGCAACTCCTGGGGAAAATCCACCTTCAGAAGGAAATTGCCTACCCGGTCTGTAAAGCCGCCGGTGGCCTGGGGGATGCAGTCGCCATAGGGAATGTAGGGCTTGATGTCAAAAATCGGGGTGCCGTCCATCAAATCGGCGCCGCCTACGATCAGAACGGTTCCAAACTCCTTGGTGTGCCGCTTTTCAAGAAGCCGCACGCAGGAGAGTCCCAAATGGTTGGGGCGGAAAGGGGAGCGGGTGGCAAAGACCCCCATGCGGACGTTGCCGCCCAGCCGGGGGGGCCGGACGGTGGGGGACCAGTCCTGCCGCACCGCCTGTGAAAACTGCCAGATGAGCCACAGATGGGAGTATTCTTCAATGCCTCTAAGAGCATCGTCGTTTCGGTATTCCGGCTCAAAGACGATCATGGACCGCAGTTCTTCCACAAGACCGCTTTGCCGGGGAATGCCGAACTTGCTGGGGAAATCACTGCGCATATAGGCAACGGGATGCAGCTGCATGGTTTCCATTCAGGCGTTCCTCCCTCGGAAAAAATAGGTGATCGTGAAAATACCGGTGAGCACCAGGCTGATGGCAGCCCCCGCCGAGCAGCCGAAGCCATAGGAAATGGCCAGGCCCGCCAGGCCTGCCACCAGGGCAAAGAGCACGGAATACAGGTGATACTGCTTCTGATTCCGGGCCACGTTCCGGGAAGCGGCACCGGGCAGCACCAGCAGGGAATTGAGGATCAGAAGGCCCATGCTGGAAATGGACAGGGTCACCACCACGGCAATGGCCACGGTAAAAAGGGTCTGGGAGGCCGCCACCGGAATGCCCCGGGAGGAGGCCAGCTGGGGATACACCGCCGTCAGCGTCAGCCGGTTGGCGTACAGACACCAGAATACCAGAACGCCCAGCAGCACCAGGGCCAGAAGCCCGATTTCCCCGGGGGTAATGGACAGCACATCGCCAATCAGATACTTGTTGTATTTGGTAAAGCTGCCCCCTCCCAAGGTGGCCACCAGAATGCCCAGGGCCACCGCACCGCTGGAGAAAACACCGATCAGGGTATCTGCCGCCTGATTGCTGCCCCGGCGAATGTAGGAAAACAGCAGGGCAAAGACCACACTGAAAAGGACCGCCGCCCAGGTAGGGGCCGCAATGCCGAAAATAGAGCCCAGGGCGATGCCTGTAAAAGCGGAGTGGCCCAGGGCATCGGAAAAGAAGCTCATGTGGCCGGTGACGATCATGGTGGAGAGAATGCCAAAAAGCGGGGCCATCAGAAGCAGGGCCAGCAGGGCATTTTTCATAAAATCCCATTGAAGCATTTCCAAGGGGATGGCGTTGCAGATGCTATACCACAGGCTCATAGGGCTCCTCCTTTCATGTGGAAAATGGACTGGAATTCCTGGGAGGTCAAAACCTTCTGAGGGCTTCCCTGGGCCCGGATGCCGCCGTCGATCAGAACCACCTGGTCGGCATACTTGGGCAGCATGGAAAAGTCGTGGGTGGTCATGAGAATGGACAGATCATAGGTCTTTCGGATCTCGTCCAGCATGTCCATCAGGGTGGTCATGCCCTCTACGTCCACGCCGGACAGGGGCTCGTCCAGGATTAAAATGTTGGGCATGGGCTCCAGAGCCAGAGCCAGCAGCACCCGCTGCAGCTCGCCGCCGGAGAGGGTGCCCACCCGCTTGTGCAGCAGGTCTACCCCGTGTACCCGGTCCAGGCATTCACAGATAGAGGACTCCATGGCCTTGCTGATTCCCCAGAAGGCGGGACGCTTGCCCATGCAGCAGGTAAAGAGGTCCGCCACGTCCAAGGGCTCGCCGGGGTCAAAGGTAGGACTTTGGGGTACATAGCCGATGCGGGGCTTGTGGCTCCGCTTGCCGGGTTCTGAAAAAGCGATGACGCCGCTGTAGGGACGCTGTCCCAGAATGGCTTTCAGAAAGGTGCTTTTTCCGGCGCCGTTGGGACCGATCAGGGCCACCATCTCCCCACAGTGTACATGCAGATTCATGTCCCGGAGGATCTGGTTTCCGCCGATGGTGACGGACAGATTTTCGACTCGCAGGCAGCAGGAATGGCCGCAGTCATTGATATGAAGTTCACTCATCCCAAGGCCTCCTTGATGGTATCGATGTTGTGGTACATGGCGTCAAAATAGCTCTCCCCGGCCATGGCCATGTCCAGGGTCGCCTTTTTGGCCCCGGTCTCCCGGCAGAGAATATCCGCCGCAGCGGTGCCGCCGTTTTTCTCCACGAAAACCGCAGGAAGGGCATGGGCCCGGGCCAGACGGATCAGGCCGATAAGCTCTTTTGCGGAGGCCTCGCTGCCGGATTCTTCCTCGACAGCGGCCAAAATCTGCAAATCAAATGCCTGGGCAAAATAGGAAAAACCGTCGTGAAAAGTGATGAGCTCCCGGCAGGCAAGGTTCGACAGCGTTTCCTCGCCGTATTGCTCCAAGGTATCCAGCCGGGCCAAAAGCTCTTGCAGGTTGTCCTTAAAAACAGTTTCCCACTGGGGATACTGCCGTGTTAGTCCCAGGCAGATGTTTTGGGCCATGATTTTGGCATTCTCCGGGGAAAGCCAGATGTGGGGGTCAAATTCATGGGTATGACCGTCGTGGCCCTCGTGGCCTTCATGGTCCTCATGGTCCTCATGGTCCTCGTGGTCATGTTCTTCTCCCTCTAAAAGGGGGATCCCTTGGGAGGCATCAATAGAAGGCTTCCCGGTGAGCAGGTCCTCCATAAAGTCCTCCAGCCCCGCACCGGAGAGAACAAGCACCTCCGCCTGCTCCGCCAGGCGCACCTGGTTTACGTTCAGAGAATAGTCATGAAGGCAGGAAACGGATTCCGTCACCAGCCGTCCGACGCTTAGATCCGTCCCCCGGCACAAATCCCGGGTAAATTCATAAACCGGCAATGTGGTGGCGGCGATCTCAACCGGCTCCGGGGCCTTGACGCAGCCTGTCAGCAGAAGCAGCAGGGAAAGCAGCAGGGGAGCACATAAAAAGTGTTTTTTCATAAGCAGTTCCTAATCTGAAATAAGAAAGAAAGGCCCTGTGAACAGGGCCTTTTGGGTATGCAATATCAGTGCTTTTCGGTCCAGTCAGTGACCTTGGTCTTTGCCAGACGAATAATATCCTCCGTGGGATAGGGAGAAGCCTCGCCGCCGCATACATACAGGAAGTACAAACCGCCCTCGGTCTGATACAGGGATTCCTCATAACCGGCAGGATCACCCAGAGCACCGCTGGTGAACTTCTTGATCAAAGTCGCCGTATCGGTATCATACTCTTTCTTGCAGATGATCTTTTTCATGGAACAAGCCTCCTTTCATTGGCGCTTATGTATATTATTATACATGGAATTACTGGGAAATCAAGTAAGAAGAATGCTTTCCTAAAATATTTCTTAAAAATTGGGAAATTCCAAGAGAATCCCCGGCTCCCTTTGCCGGAATGCTCAGCATATTGCACAAAGAAAAGAGACGATTTTTTCTAAAAAAGCCGGTTCCATAAGGAAAAACCATAAAATAACCGTTGAATCGTTCTGAAAAACCGAACCGAATGTGGTTTTTGCACCGTCAGAAGCTATAAATAAAACGTCCCCTCCGGTCCTGTAAACCGGAGGGGACGCAAATCACTTGGCGGAAAGCTCCACGGCTCTGCGGAGCATGGAGTAGGGTGGCACCGGTTTTGGCAGCTGCATGGTAAATTCCATCTGGGGGGTTCTGGGCTCTTCCAGCGCCTCTCCCAGGCTGTCCCACATGGCCCCGGCTTCCAGGGCAAAGGGCTTGCAATCAGGGCCCACACATTCAAGGGCGTCTCCTCTGGAAAACTTGTTTCGCAGGGAGCACCGGGCCAGGCCCTGCTCGTCGCAGGACTCCACCATGGCCACGATCTGCCACTGGCGAATGTAGCGGGAGGTCTCGGTGTACTGCCCCGGCTGGCCGTAGTAAAAGCCGGTAGAGTAGACCCGGTGGGAAATGTGGTCCACCTCGTCCCGCCATACGGGATCCAGAGGCAGGCCTTGGGCGGCGGCATCAATGCAATGCCGGTAGGCACCGGTGACGATGGCGGCATAGTAGCCGGACTTGGCCCGGCCCTCCAGCTTGATGCAGTCCACCCCCGCATCCATCAGGTCCTGCAGGTGGTCGATCATGCACATATCCTTGGAGTTTAGAATGTAAGTGCCCTTTTCGTCTTCATATACGGGGAAGTATTCCCCCGGCCGCTTTTCCTCCATCAGGGCGTACTGATACCGGCAAGGCTGGGCACAGGCCCCCCGGTTGGAGTCCCGGCCCGTCATGTAGTTGCTGAGCAAACACCGGCCGGAGTAGCTGACGCACATGGCCCCGTGGCCGAAGGTCTCGATTTCCAGCTTGGGGTCCACCTTCTGCCGGATGCCGCTGATTTCTTCAAGGCTCAATTCCCGGGCCAGCACCACCCGGCTGGCCCCCAGGTCAAACCAGGCCTGGGCGCACTCGTAGTTGGCAATGGACTGCTGGGTGGAAATATGCCTCTGGCAGTGGGGGGCGTATTTCCCCGCCAGGGTAAAGGCCCCCAGGTCCGCAATAATGAGAGCGTCCACTCCGGCGCTGTCCAGCTGCTCTAAGTAGGCGGGAAGCCGGGCGATTTCTCCGTTGCGGGGCATGGTGTTTACGGTGACATGGACCTTGACGCCGTGGCTGTGGGCGAAGCGCACCGCCTCCGGCAGGGCCTCCGGGGAAAAATTCCCTGCGAAGGACCGCATGCCGAAGCTGGTGCCGGCCAGATACACCGCATCCGCACCGTAGAGTACGGACATATTCAGTTGTTCCAGGTCCCCGGCAGGGGACAGAAGTTCCAGTTTCCTCATATTATCCACGAATGGCCTCCCGGAAAGCTTCGTGTTCCTCCAGGGTCGAGGAGAAGTGGTGGGTTCCGGTGGCAGGGTCCAGAATATAGTAGTAGTAGCCCGTGTCCTGAGGCTCCAGAGCGGCCTTGATGCTGTTGAGGCCCGGGTTCGTAATGGGGCCCGGAGTCAGACCTACGTTCAGGTAGGTGTTGTAGGGGCTCTGGGTTGCCAGGTCCTCCTGGGTCAGGTCGGTCTTGCCGTTCAGGGCATAGATGACGGAAGCGTCAATGTTCAGGTAGGCCGGGGTGCCGTTCCAGGCGTACAGACGGTTGTAAATGACAGAGGCGATGGTGTAGCTTTCCTCGGCACTGGCGCTTTCCTTTTCAATCAGAGAAGCTACAGTAATGACATCGGCCATGGTCATCTGGTGGCTGGCGATATAGTCGGCGCTCCGTCCGTCGCCCTCCATCATCTTGCTGATGTGGGCGTTCAGGCTCTCCAACTGACCGGTAACGCTTTCGTCAACACGCTTGTCAAAGTTGTTGAGCATCTTGGTCAGAACGTTCTGGGCGGTGTCGTTGGTGTAGAACTCATAGGTGTCCGGGAAGAGGTAGCCCTCCAGGCAGTATTTGCTGCCCCGCTCCCGTCCTTCCAGGAACCAGTAGTCCTCCAGCTCTCCGGAAGCTGCATAGCTTTCCAGACTCTCCACGGTGCAAACCCGCTTTTCCTGCAGCAGTTCAAAAATCTGACGGCAGCTGTAGCCTTCGGGGATCATAATGGTAATGACACTGCGCTGGGAGCTGGGAGACATCATTTTCACCAGAGCGTGGTAGTCATACAAGGTGTTGAGGTCCCAAATACCGGGCTGAATGTCCCCGTCGTCTACGGCGAAGCTGGCGTAGAGCTTAAACAGGCCGGGATAGCGGATCAGGTTGGCGTTTTTCAGCTTGGTAGCCACGGCGTCAATGTCATCGGTGGAGGAAATGGTCACGGTGACCTTGTGGTCCTCCCGGCCAAAGGCCAGTACATCCGCCGCGCACATCCAGGCCATGCGCCCCAGGGTCACACCAATGGCCAGGGTGATGGCGATCCATACCACCGTTACAAGAATATTGGGAATGCCCAATAGACCCTCGGCGCTGCGGCGCTTGGGCCGTCCCTTCTTGGCCGGGTGGGTCCGGACAGGCACCTGGGGCTCCTCCGGTTCCGGCTGGGCGGTGAACAGTTCCTCAAAATCCTGGTCATCCTGGGTTTGAGGGTTGGAAAGCTGCTGGGCAAAGTCCGAGGGGGTCAGGACCCGGTGTTCCTGGGGCTGGGCATCGCCCTCGTCCTCCGGCAGGGTGAAGTCGGGTTCCTCTTCCGGCAGCACAAAGTCAGAGTCCACCTCCGGCAGGGAATGCTCCGAAATGTCCTCGGCCGGTATAGAGGATTCGCCCGGATGGGAAAGGGCCCCATCGTCAAAGGAATGATCCCCAGATACCGGGGGAACATCCGTTGGGTCTTCCTCCTGGAACAGGTTCTGGGTATCCTCCGGCAGGGCCTCTCCCGTGAGAATATCACCTTCTAAAGGCTCTGCGCCTTCCAATGGGGTGTTTTCTTCCCGAGTGGCTTCTACCGCATTTTCCGGTTCTGTGACCTGGGACAGAAAGTCATCGGCGGTCACCGGGGGAAGATGATCAGGTGCTTCCGGGGCATCTTCCTTTTCCGGAGGATCGCCCAGAAAACGGCCTTTGTAGCCCCCTTTTCCCAGGGCCTTTTCCCCATTTTCAGACAGAAAGCGGGGCTTCTTCTTTTCGTTGGGATTGTCTTGCATGGGCTTGCTCCTTTAGGTACGAATTACGATTTGCCCGGCAATGCGCTCCGCTTCCGGCTTGCCTTTCAGGGCTTCGATCAGGGCCAGGGCGAAGGGAATGGCGCAGCCCGCGGAGGTGCCGGTGATCAGGCGGCCGTCCCGCACACAGGCGGCATCGGGGACCATTTGGGCGTTGCCCATCTGGCCTTCACAGCCGGGAAAGCAGGTGGCCCTGCGGCCCTCGGGAATGCCCAGATCGGCAAGAACCGTGGGCCCGGCGCAGATGGCCGCTACAAAGCGGTCATGCTCCCAGCCCCAGCGCAGGGCATCCAGCGCCGCCTGACTGGCCCGGGCACTGGCCACGCCTCCCAGACCTCCGGGCAATACGATCATTTCCATGGCATCAAAATCCATTTCCTCCGGCAGAATGTCGGCTTCCACCCCAATGCGGTGGCTGCCGTAAACCATTTTTCCGGTGATGCCCACGGTCTGAACCTGGATTCCCGCCCGCCGCAGAAGATCCACGGGAGCCAAAGCCTCTACTTCTTCAAAACCAGTGCCCAACAGTACATATACCATGATGATACCTCCTTCATATGGTGGCGATCCTTAGTCTGCCCGATATTATGGGGCATAATTTCAATTACATCACAATATACCATATATTCACCCATTTGTCCATAAGTACCAATGAAGCTTTTCTTACGGATCTTTTAAAATCATTGCAAAGCCCCGAAAAATCTGTATAATAGAGGCAAACAGAAAAGAGAGGTTTTTCCTATGGGAATTGTTGTTTTAGGTGCCGTCTTCGTGGACATCAAGGGCTATCCGGAGGAAATTTATATTCCCGCAGGCCGCAACGCCGGGCGGGTGGAGCAAATTTACGGCGGCGTGTCCAGAAATGTTACGGAGGACATTGCCAACTGTGAGCTCCGGCCCACCTTTGTCAGTCTGGTGGATGATACCGCCGTGGGGGCCGATGTGATCCGCAGACTGAAAAACCACAAGGTCAATACCCAATATATGCGTCAGGTTCCGGACGGCATGGGCACTTGGCTTGCGGTCTTTGACCAGGAGGGAGATGTGGTGGCCTCCATTTCCAAGCGGCCCAACCTGATGCCCATTTTGAACATTCTGGAAGAAAAGGGAGAGGAGATTTTCTCCAAAGCTGACAGCATTGTCATTGAAGTGGATATGGACAAGGCCATTGTGAAAAAGACGCTGTCCATGGCAAAGAAATACGGGAAGCCGGTTTACGGTGTGGTGGCCAATATGAGTATCGGCCTGGAACGCCGGGACTTTTTGAAGGAGCTCTCCGCCTTTGTCTGCAACATCCAGGAGGCGGGGCTGCTGTTCTGCACGGACTTTTCGGGAAATACCCCCCAGGAGCTGGTGGAGATGATCTCCCAACGGGTGATCCAGGCGAGGATCCCCCGGTTGGTGGTGACCCTGGGGTCCCAGGGGGCGGTTTACGCAGACTGCAACGGGGACAAGGGCTATTGCCCCGCCCGGACCGTGGAGGTCAAGGACACCACTGGCGCCGGGGATTCCTTCTGCGCCGGTCTTTCCGTGGGCCTGACCTACGGCAAGAGCCTGAAAGAGGCCTGCGAGATCGGCACCTACCTGGCGGCTTCCGTGATCGTTACCACGGAAAACGTGTGCCCCCGGTTCCTGCCAAGAGAATTGGGCCTTGATATGGATGTGGTGGACTGACCGATGGAATACAAGCGTGTTTTAACGGTCCAGGACCTGTCCTGCCTGGGCCAGTGCTCCGGGGCGGTGGCGCTGCCGGTGCTCTCGGCCTTCGGCCTGGAGACCTGCCTGCTGCCAACGGCGCTATTATCTGCCCATACGGCCTTTGATCGTCCCTATGTGCGCCAGCTCACCGAGAGCATCGCCCCCATCGGGGCCCATTGGCAGCGGGAGGGCATCCGCTTTGATGCCATTCTCACGGGCTACCTGGGAAAACCGGAGGATGTGGAGCCGGTGTGTGCGCTGCTGGATGCGCTGCTTGCCCCCGGAGGCCTGGTCTTGGTGGACCCGGCCATGGCCGATGGAGGCCGGTTTTATAAGGGCCTGGATGGGGCCTACGCCGAAAAAATGCGGGACCTGTGCGGGCGGGCAGACGTGTTGCTTCCCAACCGGACGGAGGCCTCTTTCTTAACGGGCATTGCCGATGACGGCAGCGAAGCGGCGGCCCAGGCTATGCTTCTGGCCCTGCCCCAAAGAATGGTGGTGCTTACCGGGGCGGTCTCCGGGGAGGGGCAGACCGGTTTCGGAGTGAAAGAAGGGGAGACGATCCGGTTTTATCGCCATGAAAAACTGCCAGGAACCTACCATGGCACGGGAGACCTGTTCGCCGCCTGCCTGACGGGCTACCTGCTGTCCGGAAAATCTCTTTGGGAGTCGGCGGTGGCGGTCTCCGACTTTACCGCCCGGGCCATTGCCCTGACCGCCCGGACGGACACCCGGAAGTATGGCCTTAAATTTGAACCCCTGCTTTGGCAGCTTGGAAAGCAAAATTGATTTACAGCAGAATTGGAGGAACAACCAATGGCCTGGTATGAAGAAGCAATTTTTTATCACATTTACCCCCTGGGACTTACCGGGGCTCCCAAGCAAAATGACTACGGCGCCCCCGTATCCCGGCTGCGCACCCTCTGGCCCTGGGTGGACCACATCCGGCAGATGGGCTTCAATGCCCTGTATATCGGCCCCCTCTTTGAATCCGTGGGCCACGGCTATGAGACCACGGACTACCGAAAGCTGGACAGCCGCCTGGGCACTAATGAAGATTTGAAGGCCTTTGTGGCGTACTGCCATGAACAGGGTATCCGGGTGGTGCTGGACGGGGTGTTCAACCATACGGGCCGGGATTTCTTTGCTTTTCGGGATCTGCGGGAAAACCGGGAAGCGTCATCCTACCGGGACTGGTACCGCAATGTACGCTTTGACGGGGACAACAGCTTCCATGATGGTTTTTCCTATGAAAACTGGGGCGGCTATGATCTGCTGGCCAAGCTGAACCTGTCCAACCCCCAGGTCCGGGAATACCTGCTGGATTCCGTTCGGTTCTGGGTCACGGAGTTCGGCATTGACGGCCTGCGGCTGGATGCGGCGGATGTGCTGGATTTTGACTTTATGGCGGCCCTGCGGCAGACCACTGATGGGCTCAAAAAGGATTTCTGGCTCATGGGCGAGGTCATCCACGGGGACTATGGCCGCTGGCTGGCCCCGGGGATGCTCCAAAGCGTTACCAACTATCGGCTGCACAAGGCCCTGTATTCCGGCCATAACGACCACAACTATTTTGAAATCGCCCACACGGTCCGGCAGACCCGGTGGAAGCTGTATAACTTTGTAGACAACCATGATGTGGCACGCATCGCCTCCAAGCTTCATGCCCGGGGGAATTTCCTGCCGGTCCATGTGCTGCTGTTTACCTTGCCGGGGATCCCCTCGGTGTACTACGGCTCGGAATTTGGCATCGCCGGGAAAAAGGAGCGGGGCTCTGACGATTCCCTCCGGCCGGAGCTGCATCTGGAAGACTTTGAGGACAACGCCGAAGCCCGCTTGGTTGCCGCCCTGTGCCATCTGCGCCGCAGTGTTCCGGCCCTGTCCTATGGGGATTACGAAGAAAAATCCCTTACCACCCAGGCCTATGGCTTCTCCAGAAGCTATGAAGGCACCACGGTGCTGGTGACGGTCAACAACACGGCCCAGGCCCAGTCCATGACTCTGGGAGACCTTTCCCAGGGAACCTACCGGGGGGCACTGTTCGGTCAGTGCGTCTGCGTGCAGGATGGAATGCTTTCTGTTACGCTGCCGCCCTACGGGGCGGAGGTCTGGCTGCCGGAAGGAATGGAGCAGTCCCTGCCCGAGGTGGAAGCCATCGCCTACGAGTCTCCGGAGGAGCCGGTACCTGCCCAACCCATGGAAGCCCAGAAGGAAGCGAGATTGAATCCTCAAGCCCCCCAAAAGCCCTATGAAGAATGTTCCGTGGAGGAGCTGCAACAGGCCATTCTGGCAAAGCTCGCGGCCAACGGTCCCGTAACGGACCGGATGTACCGGGACGTGGCAGAAAACGTCTACCGGGATTCCTTGCTGAACTGGGTAAAAAGCTTCCGATAAGACTGATTTTAGAACATTTACAACCGGATTCCCGGCAGGAAAAATCTTGCCGGGAACCGGCGAAAAAAGAAGAAAAAGCCCTTGACATTTGCTGGAAACTATGCTAGAATATCCAAGCTGTCAGGGAACAGCAACGTAAATATCCGGGTGTGGCGAAGTTTGGTATCGCGCTTGAATGGGGTTCAAGAGGCCGCTGGTTCGAATCCAGTCACTCGGACCAAAAAATGAACATCACCTTTTAGGTGATGTTCATTTTTTCCTATGACAGGATTCGAACCCATTTAAATGCCAAATGCCAGTGGCATTTGGCGGCAACCAGTTCAAAAACTGGTTGCAACCATATGGCTTTGCCGCAGCAAAGCCAGCCATCGAATCCAGTCACTCGGACCAGGACATCACGAAAGTGATGTCTTTTTTATTTGCCGCATAGGCACCTCGACTACATCAATAATATAATCGATTTCATCGAATTACAATGTTAATCTCCCAATACTGCGCCATAAAAATACAAAAAACGCTGTAAGCTATTGTAGGGGCGGCAACCTTGCCGCCCGCTACGTAACGATACCTGAGCCGTATCAACCAAACGGTGATACGATGGACAATGGGCTGTATCGGCGGCAATCTTGCTGCCAACCGGCCGCAAGGCCGGAATCGTGGTATATTTGGATTTGTAGGACCAAACACAAAAACGTATGTTATTCAGGCCTTGTGCGTCAGCGGAGCGGAGGGAGCCACTGCATTGAAATAGGAACCAACACAAGACAAACGCATCAACCTGGGAAAATTCCTCCACCCATTTTTCTTTTGAGGCTGTATTAAGGTTTGTGTGGGATGCTGATACCAGCTAGAAAGGGGCATTCCATATGAATACTTGTATTTCCTATTTGCGCAATCTGGACATTCTTCTGATGCGGGAAACCACCTCCGGCCAGGCTGCGTTGAAAGCGATGCTGGAGTCCTGCGGCGCAAAGGTGACAGCTTGCCGGAGCACACAGGAGCTTTTCTACACGCTGGAAAGCTCTACGGCATCCTTTGATGCCATATTGATAGATTTGCCCCTTACCGGGCAGGAAGCCTACGCAAGGCTACTGCGGCTGCGGCAGGCGGCGCCTCAAATTTCCCTGGTGATTGTTGGACCTATGCGGGATTATGAGGGGTACAGCTTTCCCTTTGGCCTGGACATCACCGCCCGGATCTTTGAACCCCTGTCTGTGCCGCAGCTGGAATCCTGTTTCTGTAATTTTCTGTAGCCATTCCACCGCCGCTGTGCTATACTTTACAAGGGAAACTCTGAATAAATCGTCTGCGGCTGGGCAGCGGATCTTTTGCCCCCAGTCTGCGGTTTGAAAAATGGAGGACTTTTTAAGGCTCCGTTGAGGTTTCCGGTTTATGCTGATGTAGAAGTTAAGAATCGGCAAAAGAGGCGTTGCTATGAAAATATTGATTGCAGAGGATGACCCCTCCCTGCGGCGGGTGCTGGTGGCTCTGCTGGAAAAGAGCAGCTACAGCACCGATGCGGTGGCGGACGGTCTGGAAGCGCTGGAATATCTGCGGGTCGGCGGCTATGACGGGGCGATTTTGGATATTATGATGCCGAAAATGGACGGCTTTCAGGTCCTTTCCACCATTCGGCAGGAGAAAATCACCGTTCCCGTGCTGATGCTCACGGCCAAGGCAGAAATTGAGGACAAGGTCACAGGGCTGGACCTGGGAGCCAACGACTACCTGACCAAGCCCTTTGACCTGCGGGAGCTGCTTGCCAGGCTCCGGGTGCTGACCAGGCCTGCGGAGGCACGGCAGACGAATCTTCTGGAGCTGGGGAATACCCGGCTGGATACCAGTTCCTTTGTGCTCTCCGCCCCAGGGGGCAGCTATCGCCTTGCCAATAAGGAATACCAGACCATGGTCCTGCTGATGCGCAACCCCAATACCTTGCTGCCTCTGAGCCGGTTTCTGGAAAATATCTGGAGCCCGGACAGCCGGGCGGAGGACAACACGGTGTGGACCTACATTTCCTATCTACGGCGGAAGTTGACGGCCATCGGCTCGGACCTTCAGATCACCACCCAGCGAAACGCCGGATACCTGTTGGAGAAAAAGCCATGAAGCAGGATCGAACCCCATCTTTGAAGCGGAGCTTGCAGATCCGTTTTGTGCTGCTGTCTGTTTTAGCGGCGGCGGTGCTGCTTGGTGCCATCGTCTGTGTGGTTCTTCTGCGCAGCTACAGCCAGATCACCCAGAAGGCGGACCATTTGCTGGAGCTCATTGATCGTGAACCGACCGCACCGGAGCTGGCGGACACCCACTATTTTACCGTGACCCTGGATCCCCAGACCCATACCGCCCGGGCAGATCTGTCCCATACCGGCTATATGCAGGAGCCGCTCGCCCTGAATCTGGGCCGTCAGGCCCTGGGGGCCGGTTCCGAACAGGGCTATCTTCGTGGCTACCGCTATGCCGTGACCCGGGGCCCCCAGGGGGTTCGGGTCGTATTTCTCTCCCGGAAGCTGCCGCTGGAAACCTTTCGGGACACCCGGAATCTGCTGATCGGATTCTGTATCTCCGGTCTGGTGCTCTGTGCCGGGCTGTTATGCCTGGTTTCCGGCCGAGTGGTGGCCCCTATTGCGGCGGCCTACGAACAGCAAAAGGCCTTCGTCTCCTCCGCCAGCCATGCCCTCAAAACCCCGGTAGCGGTGATATTGGGGGATGCCCAGCTGCTGCAAATGGAATATGCGGACAATGAATGGCTCCGTGACATTGAAAAACAGGCCAAGCGCCTTACGGAAATGACCCAGTCTCTGGTGACTCTGGCCCGGTGGGAGGAGGGAAAAAGCCAGGGGTGCTTCCTGCGCTTTCCCATCTCCGATACCGTCGAGGATGTGGCTGCATCCTATCAGGCCATTGCCTTGGGCCGGGCGTTGGTTTTTGGGCTGTGTATTACCCCGGGGCTTTCCTACCGTGGGGACGAAAAGGCTCTGCGGGAGCTGATGACCGTTTTGCTGGACAATGCCTTCCGTTACTGCTCCGCCGGGGGCAGTGTCTCCCTTGCCCTGGAAAAAAGGCGGCTTGGACTGTGCCTGGAGGTCCGCAACACTGCGGAAAACGTCCATCCGGAGGAGCTGTCTCATTTTACGGAGCGGTTCTACCGGGGCAGCACCGCCGGTTCCGTCTCCGGCTCCGGCCTGGGACTGGCCATTGCCCTGTCCATCGTTCAGCGGCACCACGGCAAGCTCACCGTTACTTCTCCCGGTCCCCGGGAAATCGTCGTGACCGTTATTCTTTGAAAGAGGAATGAATAATGCGTAAATTTCAAATACTCCTGACCGTTCTGCTTCTGGTTCTTTCCGGCTGTGCCGGAGGGAGCAGACTGGATTCCTCCGGCGTTCAGGTGGCCTGGCTGGAAAGTACCCGCCCCACCGAACCGCCTCCCACCATGCCCACCCCACCGGCGGAAACCGCCCCTGTGAAAGCTCCACAGGAGCCCCAGTCGGAGGAGACCTGCATCCCCGAAAACACGGAAGCCCCCACGGAAGCACCGGCAGAAGCACCTACAGAGGCACCTGCCAAGGCGCCGGCCCAGGAAAGACCGGTGTCCCCCAGGAGCACTGCCCAACAGTCCGGAGGGGCCGCCGGAACCCTGAATCCAACCACCCTGACCTTCTCTAACGGGACAGACGTCGATTGTTTGCTCTATACCCCGGAGGCTCCCTCTGGCTGCCCCGGGCTCATTGTTTACCTCCACGGCGGCAGCGGCAAGGGCAGCGACCTGCGCCTGATCACCCAGGCAGACGGATTCCCCCAGTATCTCCAGTCCGGCAGTCTGGGGTCCCTCTCCTGCTATGTGCTGATTCCCCAGCTGCCCTCGGCCTATAAGGGCTGGGCAGATATGGATGATACCCTGATGGACATGATCCAGGCCCTTGTCCGGGAATATGACATCGATACCGCCAATATTTCCCTAACGGGCCACAGCATGGGCGGCACCGGCGCCTGGGCCATTGCCGCCGCACACCCCGGCTATTTTGCCCGGGTGGCCCCTCAGTCCGGCAGCATCCGCAATACCCCGGAAAATCTACAGGCCTTTGCCAATACCCGAGTCTATGCCTTTGTTGGCACCGGCGACACCATCGTAAAGCCCCAGGCCACCCGAGAATTTGTAAGTGCCCTGATGGAAGCTGGGTACGATGCCAAGCTCACGGAGCTGCCGGAAACGGATCATTTCGGTGTTCCATCCCAGGCTTATCTGGGCGACTACGGTCTGGTGGATTGGCTGGAAGGAAAATGACAAAGGAAATTCTGAATAAATCGTCTGCGGCTGAGCGGTGCGACCTTTGCATCCCAGCTCTTGCCGATTGAAGCAGGGCTTCCCTAAAAAGCTGCTCCGGAAAGAGAAAGTTCCGGGGCAGCTTTTTTGAATGTTGTTTTTTACCTTTGAGGTTCCCTTAAGGAACAGGTGGTATGCTGGTATCACGAAGCACGAAGGGCTGCTTCGAAACAACATGAAAGAGGTATATTTACAATGAAAACCAGAAGAATGATTGCATCCGTTATTGCCGCCGTCTCCATCGCCACCTGCGGTGCTGTTACCGCCAGCGCCGATGCACCCCAGGGCCTCCAAAACGGCCTGACCGAGGGCTTCAAGAGCGGCTACACCCAGGGCCTCCAAAACGGCCAGATCAATGGGTTCGTGAACGGCTACCCAAAGGGCATGGCCCAGGGACTCAAAAGCGGTCTGCTCAACGACACCAAGGATGGCCTTAAGAACGGCCTGGTCAACGGCTCCAAGGAAGGCCTCAAGAACGGTCTGGCCAGCGGCACCAAGGATGGTTTAAAGAACGGCCTGGTCAATGGCTGGCAGAAGTAAGGATATGTGGGTTTCGAACCCATCCCTACCCCAGACAGATAAAAGAACACCCTGGGACGATCCATTTTTTGGAACGTCCCAGGGCGTTTTGATCTTCATTCCGGGAAAACCGTTACAGTGCGTGGCCCAGCAGATACCAGATGATGAGAAAGCCCGGAAGCAACGGCAGATAGGCGGGCAGAGCCGAGGGGCCGATGTGGACCACCAGGTAACTAAAATGGTCCATGGCATAGAATACGCCGCAAATCAAAAACGTGGACAGCACGGACTTGCTGACCTGGCGGCCAATGAGATTGGAAAAGAAGAAGGTGTAAATGCCGCCCACAATGGGGTTCACCACCGTGAGAAACACCCCCAAAACCACCTTAAAGACTCCTACCATCAAGAAGCACAGCAGCACCACCAGCAGCACCGCCGGAGCGTGGTACACCAGGGCCGAGGGAAGATACTTGGTGATGGCCCAGTTGGCGACCAGGTGCAGCCCCATGGCCAGGATCACGCTTAAAAATCGGGAGAGGAACCAGGTAACGGGGTTTTCCCCCTCCGGCAGCACCGCATCCACCAGATTCACCACGAAGGACAGTAGGATCAGAGAAAGGATCTGGCTGCAAAGGGTCTCAAAGGCCGTACCGTGGAAGGGCAGTACAAAGAGATAATCCTGCACAAAGGTCACAAAGGGCAGGGGAGAGAGAAGGTCGGACAGTCCGGCAGGCTGAAAAGCGTAAACCACCACCGTCAGCACATACACCACCAGAATGCCCGCCGCGGAGGACATGGCGTGGTTGATGTCGGATTTTTTGCCGAAGAGCAGTTTGAACACCACACCCAGCCCCACCAGTGCGGCAACAAAGACTACGATGAACTTCAGCGACGACCCAATGTCAAAATTGGCGGCCAGTCCCGAGGCGGCAGCCTTCAGAAGTTCTCCCAGATCCTCCGGCAGCAGTTCCTTTACAGAGGAAAGGGTAGACAAAATACGGTCAAGATCCAGTTCCATAGGGATTCCTTTCATATTGGTTTCGGATATTCTGCCCGAAAAGGGCGGAACAGAAACAGGGAATTAAAAAACCTCCGCCGTTTTCGGCGGAGGTGAATAGCCTTTTCGAGATAAATTACTTGATCTCGGCCTCGGCGCCAGCTTCCTTCAGCTCGGCAACCAGCTTCTCGGCATCTTCCTTGGAGATGGCTTCCTTCAGGGTCTTGGGGCAGTTGTCAACCAGATCCTTAGCGTCCTTCAGGCCCAGGCCGGTAGCGGCACGGACAACCTTGATAACGCCCAGCTTGGAAGCGCCGGCGCTCTTCAGGATAACGTCGAACTCGGTCTTCTCCTC
>CAKTOB010000036.1 GCA_934589525.1 uncultured Oscillospiraceae bacterium
GATACCGACGGCAACACCGATAACACCACCCTGTACTCCACCGTTACCACCGTCCGAGCCGCCCGGGGCGACATCCTGGACCGAAACGGCAAGGTTTTGGTTGGCAACCGTGCCAGTTATGATTTGGTATTCAACCACTTCGTTATCAAGTCCGCGAACAATCGTAACGAATACCTGTACACCCTGCTTAAAAAGTGCGAGGAGCTGGGGGTATCCCACCAGGACCATCTGCCCATTACGGCCAGCCGTCCCTTTGAGTATACCCTGAGCCAGTATTCCACCGCCTGGCAGAGGTATTTCCAGAACTACATGGTAGACAAAAGCTGGGACCCGGATATTACCGCCCCTCTGCTGATCCAGAAAATGCGGGAGCTTTATGAGCTCCCGGAGACCTGGACCGAGGAGGAGGCCCGGGCGGTTATCGGTCTGCGATACGAATTTGACCTGCGAGGCGTTACCAATCTGCCCAGCTACGTCTTCATCTCCGACGTGAACAGTGAAAACCTGGCGGCCATTCTGGAGCTGAACACCCCCGGCCTGATGGTGGAATCCTCCACCGTTCGGGAATACCACACCCAGTACGCCGCCCACATTCTGGGATACATGGGCGGCATGGATGACGAGGACTGGGCCAAGTACAAAAAAGAGGGCTACGCCATGGATGCCATGATCGGCCAGTCCGGCTTTGAGGAGGCCTTTGAAGGCTACCTTCACGGCATTGACGGCCAGCGCCTGGATAAGGTTACCAAGGAAGGCACCATCGTCTCCCAGCAGTATGTTGAAGGCAAAGAGCCCATTGCGGGCAACAACGTGGAAACCACCATTGACATCAACATCCAGAAAATCGCCGAGGATGCCCTGGCGGAGCGGATGAAGGAGCTCACCGACCCCCAAATCAATATTGAAAAGGGCGAGCACACGGGCCTGGATGCCCAGGGCGCGGCGGTCATTGTGATGAAAGTCAAAACCGGTGAAATTCTGGCCTGTGCCAGCTACCCCACCTTCAACCTGGCCACCATGAACGAGGACTGGGAGGAAATCACCAAGGACGACCTGAACCCCTTCTTCAACCGGGCCTTCGGCGCCACCTACGCCCCGGGTTCCACCTATAAAATGTGTACCCTGGTGGCGGCCATGGAGAATACGGACTCGACCGGCACCCCCATTTACCAGGCCGGAGAGATCATCAAGGATACGGGCTACTTTAACCACGGAGACGGCTTCGAAGGATTCCACCCCACCTGCCTGTACTACTCCAGCACCAAGGGCATGGCCACCCACGGCGACCTGATCGCCCAGGATGCTTTGAAGGTGTCCTGCAACCTGTTCTTCTACGAGCTGGGCTTCCGGATGACCATCGAAATGATGGATGACACCGCCAAGGCCATGGGTCTGGGAGAACCCACCGGCATTGAGCTGGTGGAAAAAGTGGGTTGGCGGGCCAACCGGGAAAGTAAGAAAAAGTCCTACACCGGCGTTGACGCGACCTGGAACGGCGGCGACCGGGTGCTTTGCGCCATCGGCCAGTCCGAGAACCGTTTTACCCCCTTGCAGCTGGCGGTCTATGTTTCCACCCTGGCAAACCAGGGCACCCGGTATAAAGCCACCTTCTTAAACCGGGTCACGTCTTCGGACTACCGGACGCTGGTCTATTCCAACAGCCCGGAGGTCGTCAGCGAACTGAAGATTTCCGACACCACCTACGCCACCTATGTAGACGGCATGCGCCGGGTCGTCACCATGCCCGGCGGCACCGCCACCAAGTGGTTCGGCGGCATCAAAGACGAGGACAACACCCAGTGGCCCGCCAAGATCACCGTCTGCGCCAAAACCGGTACCGCCCAGCACTCCTCCGGCGGCTCTGACCACGGCGCCTTCGTGTGCTTTGCCCCCATGGAAGACCCGGAGCTCGCCATCGCCGTCTTCGGCGAAAAAGTCGCCCACGGCGCCTCCATGGCCGCTGTGGCCGAACCCATCCTGAAGGCCTATTTCGAAGCCGTAGACGCCAGCGAGGTCTACACCTACGAAAACCGCCTGAGCTAAGACCGCTTTCGATTAATTGACAATTGACAATTATTGGGGGACGGGCGTTGCGACTATAACCTGTGCCGATGAATGGTACCACGCAATGTAGCGGCGATGATTCATCGCCACGAAACGTCCCGAATACAACCCGTGCGGGTGAATGGTACCACGCCTGTAGGGGTGGTGCTCCGCGCAGCGAATCAAAATCAATTGATTGCCAGTGGCAATCACACCATAATTCCATCGGCAACCTTGTCGCCCGCCACGTTTCAGCATTTGAGCCGTTTCAACCAAACGGTACCACAATGGACGAATCCGGTGTAGCGGCGGCAATCTGCCGCCACCCGGCCGTAAGGCCACTCGTTGTACATTCGTATACGAAACATTCAACGGTGCCAGCCCCTCGGCGGGGCTGGATGGCGATGAATCATCGCCGCTACACTGGGTTTACTGTTAGACGTACCGGGTGTAGCGGCGGCAATCTGCCGCCACCCGGCCGTAAGGCCATTCGTGGTACATTTGAATTTGTAACAAGCACCGCAAAAACGTCTGTCATTCCGACCGAGCAGAGCGAGCGGAGGAATCCACTCAAGTAGCAACAATAACCTGCGTAAGGTAAAACCTGCAACTTGAGTAGATCCCTCCGCTCGTTTCACTCGGTCGGGATGACATATCGGGGGGTGGTACCATTCAACCGCACGGGTTGTATTCGTTACGGTGCCAGCCCCTCGGCGGGGCTGGATGGCGATGAATCATCGCCGCTACATTGCGTAGTACCGTTCAACCGTACAGGCTGTATTCGGAACGTGGTGGGTGGACGTTTAGGCATAGTATATGATTTTACCTCCCAATTCTTGTGAATAATACCCATTTGCTCCGGCGGCGGGGGTGTGGTATCCTAAAGGAAAATGAAAAGGAGCGAAAACGATGAAGGAATACGAAATTCTCATTGAAACCATCAATCCCTGTGCCGGGGAGGCCCATGCCAATAAGGAGATCGTGGAGGCGGAGTGCGAGAGTCCGGAGGCCTATGTGAAGGCCAACGCCCCCTTCCCCGTTATGGACCGGGTGGAGACCCCCACGGGGGATACCCTGATCATCACCGGCGACGGCAAGGGCAATATGGTCCGCTATACTTTTACGGAGTTTTAATGGGGAAAACCCCGCAACAGTCAAAAACCGCTCCCGTTAGGGGGCGGCTTTTTGCGTGCATGGAAGTTTATTTTTCATAACGTGCCTTGGACTGTAGATTTTTGGAAACAGAAATGGTACAATGATAAAATCGGGTCGAATCCGGGGGCAATGTGCGCCCGGCGGTATCGGGCCCGGGGGATTTTTTGCCGGAAGGGATGTTGTATGGCGGTGGAGCGCATCCATAAAGATACATTGAAGAGCAGTTTCCTCTATACCTTTTTCCTGGGGCTACTGGCCCATGGGTACGCATTTTTGCAATTTCAGCCCTCTCACGATTCCCTTGCGGAGGCGGTTTCGGATGCCGTCAACTGGAAGTGCAAAATTCAGGCCGGGCGGTTTTTAAAGCCTGTGTATGATTTTGTGTTCGGAAGGTTCACAAGCTTCCCCTGGATCAATGGGATCATGGCCCTGGTGTTCCTGGCTCTGGCCGGGTATTTTGTGGCGGAAATGCTGGACCTTCGGAAAAAAGGACAGCTCGCCCTGGTCTGCGGCATCTTGGCGACCAATGTTACCGTAACCTCTATCTCCGCCACCTATACCCAGGATCTGGGGGCGGATATGTGCGCCTTGGCCCTGGCCATGTTGGGCGGCTTCCTCTGGAAAGCGTTTACGGGGGCGGACCCCGGCGTGGGGAAAAGGGCTGCCGTGCTTTGCTTTGCCGCCATTGCGGCCTGTCTTGCCGCGTCCATGGCGCTGTATCAGGCCTTTGCTTTTTCCTTTGTGACCATGGTCATGGTGGTGTCCATCATGAGATGCCTGGAATATCCCAAGATGTCCCTGAAAAGAATCTGGGCCGCCGATTTCTTTGGGGCGGGGGCGGCAATGCTGGGGGGCTTCATGTACTTTGCAGGCCTGAAGGCCGTCACCTGGGTCACCGGGGTTTCCCTTCGTCAGGACAATTACAACAGTGTGTCCAACGTCTGGACCAACCGGGAGCCCCTGGGCGAAAGACTGGTCGGCTGCCTGGAGCAGCTGTGGCAGGCCTTCGGGGAAATGCCCGGCTATGTCTACCCGGCGGCGCTGCCCCGGCTGATCAATTTGCTGCTGGTGGCGGTGGCGGGGCTGTGCCTGGTGGCGGGCATCCTCCGGCTGTCTAAAAAAGAGCACCCCGCCGCCAGCATCGGGACCCTCCTGCTCTTCACGGCCCTGCTGCCCTTTGCCATGAGCGGTGTGCGGCTGCTCAATACCATGGTCCATCTGCTCATGGTCTATTCCTATTGGCTGGCCTATGTGTTCGTTTTTGGCCTGGCCATCGGGCCTTCGGGGACAGGAATGAGAACTTTTTTCAAATGGACGGAACGGCTGACGGCGGCTCTGCTCTGCGGCATCGTGCTGATGAATATCCAAACCGCCAACGCCGGTTATGTGAAAAAATCCACAGAGCGGGAGGCCACCCTGTCCGTCATGACCCGGGTCGTTGAGCGGATGGAAACCCTGGAGGGCTACGAGGCCGGATTCACCCCGGTGGTCTTCATGGGCACCCCGGCGGACTACCTGGACCCCTTCGAGCCCTTTGAGGACATCGAATCCATCGTAGGCCTCAACGCCAGCTCCTCCGTCACCTACCTCCGGGCATACTCCATGTATTTCCGAATGGTCATGCGGGTGGATGTGAACATCGTGTACGAACTGTCAGACTTCGGCCTGGACGAGGAAACCTGCGGCAAAACCATGCCGTCTTTTCCGGCAAAAGACAGCGTCCAGATGGTCAACGGCATCGTCTTCGTCAAGTTTGGCGACTGGTTTCCGGAATAAAAAATCTGCCCCGGGGATGGGATACCATCCTGACGGGGCAGATTTTTTGCTACGGAAGATTTACTGCTTCCGGGCCAGTTCGCAGAAGAGGTCGATCTGCTTGGCGGCGATTTCCAGGGCACCCCGCCAGAAGGATTTGTCGGTCAGGTCGATGCCGGCCACCTTGGCGGTATCCTCCGCGGAGGAGACGGTGGTAGCGGCAAGGAGCTTTTTGTACTTGGGGACGAAGGCGGGGCCTTCCTGTTCGTACTGGGCGTAGAGGCCCCGGGCGAAGAGGGCGCCGAAGGCGTAGGGGAAGTTATAGAAGGTGGAGCCATAGTAGTGGCTCTTGCACACCCACATATAGGGGTGCAGGAATTGATGGTCCAGGCCGTCGCCGTAGCTGGCCTTCTGGGCCCGGAGCATGATGTCGCAGAGGGTTTCGGCGTTCAGGAACTCCTGCTCCCGGCGGGCGAAGACCTCGGTCTCGAAGCGGTAGCGGGAGTAGATGTCGCAGATGACCTGGGTCAGGTCGGACAGCTGGGCTTCGATGAGGCACAGCTTCTCCCGGTCGCTTTCCGCGCCCGCAATGGCGGAGGCCATGACCACGCACTCATTGAAGGTGGAGGCGGTTTCCGCCAGAGGCATGGAGTAGTCCTTGTTGAGGGGCCGGTGGCTGCGGAGGTTCCGGTTGTGGAAGGCGTGGCCCAGCTCGTGGGCCAGGGTAACCACGTCCCCCATCTGGCCGTCAAAATTGGTCAGGATGCGGCTTTCGCCGATGGAATCCACCCCGGCGCAGAAGGCGCCGCCGGCCTTGCCGTCTCTGGGGAAGAAATCGATCCAGCTGCCCTCGAAGGCCTGGGCGATCATCTGGGCTTCGTCGCTGTCAAACCGGGAGAACAGGTCCACCAGATAGTCCCGGGCCTGCTGGGTGGTAAAGGTCCGGGAGGCCTCGCCCACGGGGGCAAAGAGGTCGTACCAGGGAAGACCGTTTTCGTGACCCAAAAGCTTCCCCTTGACCTTCAGGTACTGCCAGAACTTGGGCAGATATTCGTCCATAGCCCCCAGCATGGCATCCAGGGTCTCCCGCCGCAGATCCGCCCCCTCCAGGGTCATGGCCAGGGGGGAGGCGTAGCCCCGGAGCTGGGCCATGGTGATGGTTTTCAGTTTCAGGGAATTGAGGGCGAAGGCCACCGGGTCCTGGATGGCCTTGTAGCAGCCCAGCTCTGCCTCATAGGCGCTCTTGCGGACCTGGGCATCGGAGGAATAGGCCAGATTCCGGATGGAGGACAGGTTGGTGGTGGTGTCGCCATATTGTACGGCCACGGTGCTGGTCAGGTGCTGGTGCAGCTCCGCCCAGGCATCGGACCGGGAGAGCTTGGCCACCACTTCCTCCCCGATGCCGGGAAGCTGGTGGACACGGTTTTTATGGATGCGGCTGAGCAGATACCGGTATTCTTCCAATAGGGGACTGGCCTGCTCCAGCGCCTCCAGATTTTCCAGGCTCCCGATCCACTGACGGATGGCAGCAAGAGGAGCCGCGGCCTCGGCATCCAGGGCCAGAACCCGACCAAAGGCGGACATGGCCTCATTGTCCCTGGTGTTGGCGGACTGCCGCAGTTCTGCGTAGGTAGCCAGCTTTTGCAGAAGCTGGGTAAAGCGCTCTTCCAGCCCCAGGGCCTCCTCCAGGGCCTCCTGCAGGTCTTTCCTGGGAAGCCCGGCGGCAAAGGCTATAAGACGCTCGGTGCATTCCTTGGCCGCCGCCAGATCGGCGGCAAATTCCGGGGCATCAAAGCCGGTGTAAATGGGATCTAAGTCCCAACGCTCATTCATGGTGGTTCCTCCTTACAAAGGTTTGTAGTGTGTTTATTATACCGAACACCGGCACAAATCGCAAGGGGGGGAATCGGGGGTGTCCAACTTGACAAGGGGGATGACGGTGTGCTATAACCGGGATAACGTGACATGGAAAGCGGGGGACCGGGGATGAAGGATGGGGGCTTTCGCCCAAACCGGGTGGCGGATTATTTTCGGGCGGAGTGGCGGGTGCTGCTGGCGGTGAGTTTGTCCGGCGTTGTTTACAATGTGGGGCTCATTGCCGCCCCTTGGTTTGAGGGGGCCATGACCGGGAAGCTGGTGGAAATTTTGACCCAGAGTAGCGGGCTAAAACCCATGCTTCCCCTGGCTCTGGGCTATGGGCTGGTGACCCTGGTGGTCCAGGGCAGCCGGTTTGTGAAGCGGTTTTATGTCCGGCGGTTTGCCAACAATGTAAACCGGCGGATGAAGGCCCTGCTCTTTGGGAGCCTGGTCCGCAAAAGCCGGGAGGCCCTGGGCGAAGAGGGGGAAGGGGGCATCCTGACCCGGGCGCTGGCGGATGTGGACGACTGCGTGGAGGGCATGCGGAAATTCACCACGGAGCTTTTTGATACCGGGGTGGCCTTGCTTGCCTACAGTGCCATGCTGCTGGCCTACGACTGGCGGCTGGCCCTGTGCTGCATGGCCTTTCCCCCTGTCAGCTATTACGCCGCAGAGAAGCTGAAGACTGCGGTCCAGCACTCCGGGGCGGCCCTGAAGGTCCAAAACGGCAAACTCAACGCCGAGACCCTGGACCGGGGCCGGAATGCCGTGACCTACCGGGTCTATGGCCGGGAGGAGGCCCGGCGGGCAGACTACGAAAAAACCCTGGCAGACTATGAGGCCGCCGCAGTCCGGGCGGGGGTATGGAAGGAAATGATGCCGCCCCTTTACCGGGTGCTCTCCGGGGCGGGGGTGCTGTTTGTATTCTGGTTCGGCCAGAAAAACGTCCTGGGCACCGGCTGGAGCAGCTGGGATATTGGGGCCTTTACGGCCTTTTTGTCCTGCTTTTTAAGGCTTTCCACCAAGTCCGCCAGTGCCGGAAAGCTGTTTAACGCCGTGCAGAAGGCCCAGGTGTCCTGGCAGCGTTTAAAGCCCGTGCTGCCCTCGGCGCTTTCGCCGGAGGAGCCGGTGGAGCCGGCAGCGGCCGGGGAGCTGCGGGTGGAGAACCTGCGCTATGGCTATGGGGAACGCCCCATTTTGGACGGCATCAGCTTCTCCCTCCGGCCCGGCCAGATCCTGGGCATCACCGGGGAGGTGGCCTGCGGAAAATCCACCCTGGGAAAGGTCTTTCTGGGGGAGGGAGCTTATGAGGGCTCCGTCACTTTTGGGGGTCGGGAGCTGCGGCAGCTGCGGCCCGGGGAGCTTTACGCCCGGGTGGGCTATCTGGGCCATGACCCGGAACTTTTTGACTGCGGCATCGGGGAGAATGTGACCCTGGGCGGGGCAGAAGACCCCATGCCCTATCTGAAGGCGGTGTGCCTGGAGGAAGAGGTTTCCCAAATGGAGGCGGGGATCTCTACCCTGGTGGGCAGCGGCGGCCTCCGGCTCTCCGGCGGTCAGGCCCAGCGGCTGGCCCTGGCCCGGACGCTGTACAACCGCCGCCCGGTGCTGATTCTGGACGACCCCTTTTCCGCCCTGGACCGGCAGACGGAGGAGGAAATTTTTGAAAACCTCCGGGGGCTGACCCAGGACAGCGGGGTGATTTTGCTGTCCCATCGGCTGTATCTGTTCCCAAAGCTTTCTCAGGTGGGGTATTTGGAGCGGGGGAAGCTGACCCTGGGAACCCATCAGGAGCTGATGGAACGCTGTCCCGGCTACCGGGCCCGGTTTGAGGAACAAAAGGGGGGAACACCGTGAAGAATAAAACCGTAAAAACCGTGATTCTGGAAACGGTGAAGACCCATTTGGGGCTGTCTCTTCTGATTTTTATGGCGGTGCTGGGGGCCGTGGGGGCGGGACTGCTGCCGCCGCTGGTGCTGGGGAAGATCGTGGACGGTCTGGCCCAGGGAGCCCCGGCCCCTCTGGGGTGGATTTTAGGCTATTTTGGGCTCATGGTTCTGGCGGGGGTGCTGGAATCCGGCCGGGAGGTGCTGCTGACGGTCTTCGGCCAGAAGATCACCCGAAGCCTGCGGCAGAGCCTGATGGAAAAATACACCTGCCTGACCACCCAGGGCCTGACCCGGTTGGAGCCGGGAAGCCTGGTATCCCGGCTGGTAGGGGATGTGGACACGGTGGAGGAGCTGTTTTCCACAGGGGTTGTGAGTATGTTTGCGGACCTGTGCAAAATCATCAGCATTCTGGCGGTGATCTGGGTCCAAAACCGGGGGCTGAGTCTGCTGTTGCTGCCGGTACTGCCGGGGCTCTATCTGTTTACCCGGCGTGTTCAGAAGAAGACCTTGAAAGCCCAGCTGGAAAACCGTCAGGCCGTCAGCCGGGCGGCGGGGCTGGTGCCCCAGACCCTGCACAACATCCGCACGGTCCACTGTCTTGGGAAGGAAGAGTACATGGTGGGCCAATACGGCAAGGCCATTGAAAAAAGCTATAGCGCCATGGAGCGGACCAATTTTTATGACGCCATTTACTCCCCGGTGGTGCTGGGCACCAATGCGGTGGTGGTGGCGGCGGTGATGCTGCTGTCCGCCTCCGGGAATCCCCGGGTGCTGACCCTTTTCGGCATGAGCGCCGGAACGGCGGTGGCGGTGATGAATTACATCGGCCAGATCTTTGCCCCTGTGGAAAGCCTGGGCATGGAAATCCAGACCATCCAGTCCGCCGCCGCGGGCATCCGGCGGATCGACGAGTTCCTGGGCTGGCCGGAGCGGGCTCCAATGGAGCAGACCCCGGAGGTCCCCGGTGCGCCCTGCGTGGAGCTGCGGCATGTGACCTTCGGATACGACGAAGAGCCGGTGCTGCGGGACGTTTCCATGAAGGTGGAGTCCGGGGAACAGGTGACCATCCGGGGCCGCACCGGAGCGGGGAAAAGCACCCTGCTGAAGCTGCTGCTGGGGCTGTACCGACCGGACCGGGGGGCGGTGCTGTTCCACGGGGCCAGCTCCATTCCGGAAAACCGGCGGCGGCAACGGGTGGGCTATGTGGAGCAGCGCTTTCACATGGTCCCGGGGACGGTGGCGGACCAGATCACCCTTTGGGATGACCGCATCACCCGGGAGCAGACCGTAAAGGCCGCCACTCTGGCAGGCCTCCACCCGGCCATTCTGGCCCTGCCAAAGGGCTATGACACCCCCTGCACCCCGGAGCTCTTTTCCCAGGGTCAGTGGCAGCTATTATCCATTGCCCGGGCGGTGGTACTGGAGCCGGAGCTGCTGCTTCTGGACGAGATCACCGCCAACCTGGATGCGGAAACGGAACGGCAGGTCTTAGAGACCCTGAATGCGGCGGCCGAAAACCGCACGGTCATCTCCATCTCCCACCGCCCCCAGGCCAAAACCGGCCGGGTCATCGAGCTGTGATGGGGAAGAGCGTTCATCGATCGTTTCGTCTATCACTTCGGCTTGCAAAATGATGGAGGAACGGGTATAAGGGCAAAGCTAGTGGAGGAATCCACCACGTTGGAATATGAACCAACGCAAGGTAAAATCTGCTGCTTGGGAAGATTCCTCGGCTCACTTTCGTTCGCTCGGAATGACATATACGGTGGGTTCTACCTCTGCGCCCGTTGTTCCTACAATGCGGAACGTGGTACTGCGCCTCATCCACCGCCTATGGCGGTCCCCCTTCCCCGAAGGGGAAGGTCTTGCGTGGCACCATTCATCCCCACGGGTTGCATTCGTTACGCACCCGGAACGGCACACAGGCCGTTCCCTACGGTTTCGCTGATGGGTGGATTTTTTACCCAACGTATTCCAAAAACGGACACGTCCGTCCCACCGATAATTGTCAATTGTCAACTGTCAACTTCCCTCTTCCCCTTGTTTTTCTTCCGGTTTTCCGGTATAATAAAGGTCCATTTTTCAAAAAGGAGGGCTTTGTGATGCAGACCCGTGAGAGTGAGGTCGTCAGCAGCGTTCATGAGATTTTAGACCAGGTGCGCCGGGTGATCGTTGGCAAGGATGAGGCGCTTTTGTGGGCCTTGGCGGCGATTCTGGCCCGGGGGCATATTCTGCTGGAGGACATTCCCGGGGTGGGGAAGACCACCATGGCCCTGTCCTTTGCCCGGGCGCTGGACCTGGAATACGGGCGCATCCAGTTTACCCCGGATGTGCTGCCCTCGGATATTACGGGCTACTCTGTGCCCGACCCTCAGGGGGGACTGACCTACCGGCCCGGTGGCATTTTGTGCAATCTGTTTCTGGCGGACGAACTGAACCGGGCCACCTCCCGCACCCAGTCGGCCCTGCTGGAGGCCATGGAGGAGGGGCAGGTCACCGTGGACGGCATCAGCCACCCTCTGCCCCAGCCCTTTGTGGTCATTGCCACCCAGAACCCCGTGGGCGCCGCGGGAACCCAGCTGCTGCCGGACAGTCAGGTGGACCGGTTTGCCCTGCGGCTGACCCTGGGCTACCCCGCACCCCGGGACGAGGTGGCCATGATCAAAAACCGTCAGGGCGGAAACCCACTGTCCGATGTTCGGCCCTGCCTCACCCGGTCCCGGCTCCTGGCCCTGCAAAAGGAGGTGGACAAGACCTATTTAAGCGACAGCGTCATTACTTATCTGGTGGCCCTGTGCGATGCCACCCGGAAGCACGAGGGCTTTTCCCGAGGGGCCAGCCCCCGGGCCACCCTGTCCGCCGCCGCCATGGCCAAGGCTGTGGCCCAGCTCCGGGGCCGGGACTATGTGGTGCCCGGAGACATCAAGGAGGTCTTTCTGCCCACCATGAGCCACCGGATGCAGCTGTCCACCCGGGCGGAAAGTCAGGGCAGGACCGTAGAGCAGGTGCTGACCTCCATTCTGGAGTCCACCCCCGCCCCCAAGCTCCGCTGATGCGCCGGGCCTGTTATTTCCTGGGGCTTCTGGGCTGCGGGCTGTGGTATCTGCTTAGCGGCAGCTTTCTGGGGTGGGTGCTGCTGCTGTCCATGCTGGCCCTGCCCGGGCTCTCCCTTCTATTGAGCCTTCCGGCCCTTCTGGGCTTTCAGATGGCCCCGGCGGGGCCGGACCGGCTGATGCCCGGGGAGACCGGTACCTTTTTGCTGCTGGGCAGCTGCAATGCCCCCATGGTCCCCTTCCGGGGGCGGCTGCGTTTTCGGAACCTGCGGACGGGAAAGGTGACAAATTATGATGAAAACACCGGCTTTTGCCCCCCGTGCTCCGGGGGCTGGGAGATTTATCTTGCAAAATGCCGGGTGTCGGACTATTTGGGACTCTTCTCCCTGCCGGTCCGGCACAAAGGCCGTCAGCGGCTGCTGGTGCTGCCCAGGCCCCAGCCGGCCCAGGACCTTCCGGACTTTGGCACCGGCCCCGGCATCCGCTGGAAGCCCAGTCAAAGCCCCTTCGGGGAAAACCACGAGTTCCGGTCCTACCGGCCCGGGGACGGCCTCAATACCGTCCACTGGAAGCTGACGGCCAAAACCGGCGAACTCACCGTCCGGGAGGCCCAGGAGCCCGTCCGGCCTCTGGCCTGCCTGTGTCTGAGCCTTTACGGCACCGACGAAGAGGCAGACCGGGTGCTGGGGCAGCTTCTGTGGCTGGGGGAATTTCTGCTGGACCGGGGTCTTTCTCTGGAAATTCGGGCCGCCGAGAACCAGGGCATCCGCATTTTAAGGGCCGCTGACAAAGAAGCCCTTCGGGCCGCCCTGGAGACCCTGCTGACCCTCCAGGCCCCCGCCGCCCCCGACCTTCCGGAGCCCGGGGCCGCCAGTTGGCGCTTTACCTTGGGAGGAAGCCTATGAAACACACGGTTTCTCAAATTCTTTCGGTACTGACCGTGGGACTGCTGCTGCCTCTGGGGGCGGTGGAGACCCTGTGCAATATCTATTTGCTGCCCCATTCTTTTAAAATCTGCGCCCTGACCTCCACGCTGGTCTGCCTTCTGTGTCTGCTTCTGCTGCCCCGGCGGCGGGGAAATGTCCTTCTCCTGGGGCTCACGGCCCTGGGCCTGGGGTTTCTCTGGAGCCTCCCGGAGGCCCGGGCCCAGGGGAAGGGGCTTCTCATGGCCCTGTCCGGCCTTTTGGACAGCGTGTACCACTGGGGCTACCTGGACTTTCCCGGCCCGGCGGACCGGTTCACGATCCCTCTGGCAGCCTACACGGGGCTCCTTTCCCTATGCGTTTGCCGGACCCTTCTGCGGCGGAAAAGCTGCTTTGCATCCCTGGCGCTGTGCGTGCCCATTTTGGTGCTCTGCGGTCTGCTGCCCGGGGCCATGCCCGCCTACCCGGGGCTTCTTTCCTGGGTGGCCGGGGTCATGCTGCTGCTCCTCACCTCCGGCAGCTGGGGGAACGCCCCGGCCCAGGGGGCAAAGCTGACGCTGTGGTCCCTGCCCGGGGTGGCGGCGGTCTGCCTGGGGCTGGTGCTTCTCAATCCCCAGGCCGCCTATCGGGACTATGCCGCCCCCTATCGGGATGCCCTCTTTGCCCGGCTTCAGGAGCCTATGGAAAAAGCCCGGCTCCCCCAGGCCCTGATTCCCAAGCCCCAGTACACTCAGGACCTGGCGGCCCTTACCGGCCAGGACCGGGGGGCCCTGCCCATTCTGGTGGTCACGGCCCCCACCTCCCAAGAGCTGTACCTCCGGGGGCAGGCCTTCACCCGCTACACGGGGCTGGGCTGGGAGGCGGCGCCGGAAGAGATCGAAGCCTTTACGGGCTGGGGCGACCCTCTGGGGGAAGTCCGCATTCAGACCCTGGCCCTGCAAAGCGTCCTCTATCTGCCCTATTACCCGGAATCCGGCACGGTGCTCACCGGCGGATGCCTGGAAAACCGGGCGGGGCTGTTGTCCTACAGTTTTTCCCAGTACCCCCGGGGCGGGGCCGCTTCGGAAGAACTGCTTGCCCAATGCACTGCCCTGCCGGAGGACACCGCCGCCTGGGCGAAAGGCTACTCGTTTTCCGGCAGCACCACCCAGGTCATCGCCTCTCAAATCGCCGGTCTGGTTCAAAACTGCGCCATCTATGACAAGCACACCGGACCCATGCCCCCGGAGGAACCGGATTTTGCCCGGTGGTTTTTAGAGCGCAGCGACCGGGGCTACTGCGTCCACTATGCCACCGCCGCCGTGGTGCTCCTCCGGAGCCAGGGCATCCCCGCCCGGTATGTAACGGGCTTCCTCTGCACCCCGGAGGCGGGAACGCCCACGGTGGTCACCAGCGACCAGGCCCACGCCTGGGCGGAGTACTATGACAGAAGCCTGGGCTCCTGGCAGATCCTGGAGGCCACCGCCCCGGACAGCGGAGAGCGCACCCCGGTGCCCAGGGCGGAGGCCACCGTCCCGCCTACCGCTTCCCAGGAGCCCCCGGAAACCCAGCCGGTGTCTTCCCCTGCCCCGCCGGTCAAACAGCGGCATCCGTGGCCCCTGTGGCTGCTGGTGCTTCCCTTGCTGCTGCCCCCCGGGCGGTGGACGGTGGTGCTTCTGCGCCGCCGGTATCGCCGGGCCTTTCCCCCCAACAAGCGCTGCCTTCTTTGGTGGCGGGAGGCCCAGACCCTGGGGAAAGCCCTGGGGGAGCCCCCGCCGGAGCAGCTCCTGGACCTGGCCCAGCGGGCCAAATACAGCCGCCACCGGCTGACCTCCATGGATTTGCAGCCATTTGAGGACTACTGTGACCACTGCCGCCGGGAGCTGGAAAAGCGGCCCCTTTACCAGCGGCTCTATTACAAATACATCCGATTCCTCTACTGAACTGAAAGGAACCATCCCTATGGAAGAAAAATTCATTGCCGCATGGCAAAAAAGCCGAGAAAAAGCCCAGGAGCTGGGGATCAAAATGCGTCCCATTGACCCGGACCGGGCCCTCAAAACCGCCCAACACCTGCTCTCCGGCAACCGCACCAGCGACGGCTTCCAGGCCCTGGCCCAAAAAGGCGCCCTGAACCTCTCCCTGGAAGCCCTGGCCGTAGACCCCCGGTTCACCGCCCTGTTCACCGACGATGAGGCCACGACGGCGCTGACAAGGCTTCTGGAAGCGGGATACTTTGGGGGAGTTGACAGTTGACAGTTTTTTCCAAATTGACAATGGACAATTGACAATTGACAATTATTGGGGGACAGACGTGTCCGTTCTTGAAATACGTCGGTTAAAAAAAACACCAATCAGTGAAACTGTAGGGAACGGCCTGTGTGCCGTTCCGGGAACGTGGCGAATAGAACCCGTGCGGTTGAAGGGAACCGCGCAATGTAGCGGCGATGATTCATCGCCATAAAACGTTGCATATACACCCCGTGCGGTTGAACGGTATAACCTTCCAGTGTATCCGTAGGGGCGGCAAATCTGCCGCCCCTACTCTCCATCGCAAAAATTTCCCTTTTTCTCTTTTAAAACCCTGTTCTATTTTGTTGTTTTCCGCATTCTCGGTACTTTTTTATCGATAATTCGAAGAACTAAAATATGCACAAATAACGCTGCTTTTGTTTGGAAATTCTTTGTTGAATCTGTCATAAATCATAAAATTGCATCAGAACTATTGACAGAAAACCCAAAAAGTGCTATTCTTCTTTCAGTACGAAAGTACCGAAAGAAACGTGCGGGAACCCACTTCAACGGCGATCCGCATAAGTCCTGTATGCACCCGAGCCACACTCACGGCAAGGGAGCCGATTACACAATACAAGGAGATTGATCAACATGGCATTCAAAACTGACATCGAAATCGCACAGGAAACCGTAATGGAGCCCATCACCGAGATCGCGAAGATCGCCGGTGTGGACGAAAAGTACCTGGAACAGTACGGCAAGTACAAGGCCAAGGTGGACTACAGCATTCTGAAGGACAAGGCTGACAAGCCCAACGGAAAGCTGGTTTTGGTCACCGCTATCAACCCCACCCCCGCCGGTGAAGGCAAGACCACTACCACTGTTGGTCTGGCTGACGGCATGCGGAAGCTGGGCAAGAACGTTCTGGTAGCTCTGCGTGAGCCCTCCCTCGGACCTGTGTTTGGCGTTAAGGGCGGCGCTGCCGGCGGCGGCTACGCTCAGGTCGTCCCCATGGAGGACATCAACCTGCATTTTACCGGTGACTTCCACGCTATCGGCGCTGCCAACAACCTGCTGGCCGCCATGCTGGATAACCACATCTATCAGGGCAACGCTCTGAACATCGACCCCCGTCAGATCGTATGGCGCCGCTGCGTCGATATGAACGACCGTCAGCTCCGCTTCGTCGTTGACGGCCTGGGCGGCAAGACCAACGGCATGCCCCGTGAGGACGGCTACGACATCACCGTGGCTTCCGAAGTTATGGCTGTTCTGTGCCTGGCTTCCGACATCAACGACCTGAAGCTGCGTCTGTCCCGTCTGGTGGTCGCTTACACCCGTGACGGCAAGCCCGTTACCGCCGGTGACCTGAACGCTCAGGGCGCTATGGCTGCCCTGCTGAAGGACGCTCTGAAGCCCAACCTGGTTCAGACCCTGGAGCACACCCCCGCTTTCGTTCACGGCGGACCTTTTGCCAACATTGCCCACGGCTGCAACTCCGTCACCGCTACCAAGATCGCTCTGAAGCTGTCTGACTACACCATCACCGAGGCCGGCTTCGGCGCGGACCTGGGTGCTGAGAAGTTCCTGGACATCAAGTGCCGTATGGCCGGTCTGAAGCCCAGCTGCGTGGTTCTGGTTGCCACCGTCCGGGCCCTCAAGTACAACGGCGGTGTTCCCAAGGCTGAAACAGGCCTGGAGAACCTGGAAGCTCTGGAGAAGGGCCTGCCCAACCTGCTGCGGCATGTGGAGAACATCACCCAGGTTTACAAGCTGCCCTGCGTAGTCGCCATCAACCGCTTCCCCCAGGATACCGAGGCCGAGCTGAAGCTGGTTGAGGAGAAGTGCAAGGCTCTGGGCGTCAACGTTGCTCTGTCCGAAGTTTGGGGCAAGGGCGGCGAAGGCGGCATGGAGCTTGGCAAGGAAGTTATCCGTCTGTGCGAGCAGCCCAACGACTTCACCTTCAGCTATGACGCGGACGCTCCCATCAAGGACAAGATCGAAGCCATTGTCAAGAAGATCTACCACGGCGACGGCGTGACCTTCACCGCCAATGCCGAGAAGCAGATCAAGACTCTGACCGAGCTGGGCTACGACAAGATGCCCATCTGCATGGCCAAGACCCAGTATTCCTTCTCTGACGATCAGACCAAGCTGGGTGCGCCTACCGGCTTCACCGTGACCGTCCGGAACGTCAAGGTTTCCGCCGGTGCCGGCTTCCTGGTGGCCCTGACCGGTGAGATCATGACCATGCCCGGTCTTCCCAAGGTCCCCGCTGCCGAGCGCATCGACGTGGACGAGGACGGCAAGATCAGCGGCCTGTTCTAATCCGAAATTTCGCGCAGGCGGCCCCCGCCGTCTGCGCGTTCTTTGCGTACCATTATAAGTAAAAAGGAGTAACCCCCTATGGATATGACCATGGAAACCTGCCGCAAGTTTGTAGAGGTCCTGGCCTCCGATGCCCCCGCCCCCGGCGGCGGCGGCGCTGCCGCCCTGGTTGGCGCCATCGGCACCGCCCTGGGCAATATGGTCGGCTCTCTCACCGTTGGCAAAAAGAAGTATGCCGATGTGCAGGATGAAATTCTGGCCCTGAAGGCCAAGTGCGATGCCCTGCAAACCGAACTTCTAAACCAGGTAGAGGCTGATGACAAGGGCTTTGTGCCCCTGGCCAAGGCCTACGGCATCCCCAAGGACGACCCCAACCGGGACACCGTTTTGGAGGAAGCAACCGTTACCGCCTGCGCCGTTCCCATGCACATTATGGAGCTGAGCTGCCAGGCCATTGAGTATGTGGCCGTGTTTGCCGCCAAGGGCAGCAGACTGGCTGTTTCTGATGCCGGCTGCGCCGCCGTGTGCTGCAAGGCCGCACTGCAGGCCGCTTCCCTGAATGTGTTTATCAACACCAAGAGCCTGAAAAACCGGGCCACCGCCGAAGAGCTCAACGCCAAGGCAAACGACATGCTGAACAAGTACGTCCCCATGGCTGACGAGATCTTCAACTCTGTCAAGGCCCTTTTCGGTCAGTAATTATTAGGAGGAACTACCATTATGGCAAAACTGCTGCTGGGCAAGGAAGTTACCGATGCCCTGAACGCCAATCTGCAAACCCGTACCGCTGCCCTGCGTGAAAAGGGCGTTGCCCCCACCCTGGGCATTGTCCGTGTAGGTGCCAATCCCAGTGACCTGAGCTATGAAAAGGGCGCCATGAAGCGTGCCGAGCTGGTGGGCGTGGAGGTCAAGAAATTTGAGCTTCCCGAGGATGCCACCAAGGAGCAGGTCCTGGAGGTCATCGACCAGGTGAACGCTGACGATTCCATCCACGGCGTGCTGATGTTCCGGCCCCTGCCCAAGCACCTGAAGGCCGACCAGAACGAGATCTGCAACCGTCTTGACCCCAAGAAGGACGTGGACTGCATGACCCATATGTCCAACGCCGGTGTCTTTGAAGGCCTGGACCTGGGCTACGCCCCCTGCACCCCCGCCGCCTGCATGGAGATCCTGGATTTCTACGGCATCGACTGCAAGGGCAAGAACGCCGTGGTCATCGGCCGGAGCCTGGTAGTAGGCAAGCCCGCAGCCATGATGCTCATGGGCAAGAACGCCACCGTTACCGTTTGCCACACCAAGACCGTGAACACCGCAGAGATCTGCAAGAACGCGGACATCATCGTGTCCGCCGCCGGTGTGCTGAACTCTCTGACCAAGGACTATGTCCGGCCCGGCCAGGTGGTCATTGACGTTTCCATCAACTGGGATGCCAACAAGCCCAACGCCAAGGGTGGCCTGGGCGGTATCGCCGGTGATGCCTGTTTTGCCGAGGTGGAACCCATCGTTGACGCCATCACCCCCGTTCCCGGCGGTGTAGGCAGCGTGACCACCTCCGTACTGATGAAGCACGTTGTGGAGGCTGCGGAAAAGCGTCTTTAAGAAAGGACGATTTCTATGAATCTTTTTACCATGGCGGAGGCAGCCAATAACTACTCCGCGGCTGGGGCAGGAAAAACCAAGCTGCCCGTTTCTAAAATGCTGCTGCTGGGTATTCTGGCAGGCTTCCTTATCGGTATTCCATCCGTGGTGACCAATATGGCCACCTACACGGTGGTGGGCAACTCCACCGTGCGGATGATCTCCGGCATTCTCTTCGCTTTCGGTCTGGGTACCGTGATCCTGACCGGGGCCGAGCTGTTCACCGGCAACACCCTGATCTTTATTTCCGTGTTGGACAAAAAAGCAACAGTTTCCGGGATGCTGCGGAACTGGGTCGTAGTATACCTGGGCAATTTCCTGGGCTCCATGCTGCTGAGCTTCCTGTGCGCCCGGTTCGGCTGGCTGAATGCCGCCAACGGCGACACCGCCAACGCACTGGCCATCGCCTCTATGAAGGTGGCCCAGGGCAAGGTTTCCATGCCCTTCCAGAACGCCTTCTTCATGGGCGTGCTGTGCAACGTTCTGGTGACCCTGGGGGTTCTCATGAGCCTTGCGGGGAAGGACGGTGCCAGCCGGGTGCTGGGTGCCTGGATTCCCGTATGCTACTTCGTGACCTGCGGCTTTAATCACTCCATTGCCGACATGACCTACTGCATGCTGGGACTGTTCGCCAAGCAGTTCTATGCCGAAGGTGCCGCCTTTGAGGCCCTGACCTGGGGACGGTACTTTGCAGGCAATATGTTGCCCGTGACCCTGGGCAACATGGTCGGCGGCTGCTCCGTTGCCCTGCTGATGTGGTATTGCTACGTCCGCAAGTCCAACGCCTGATCCGTTTGTTTTTGGCCGCCCCAGGAGTTCTTCCCGTGAGAACTTCTGAGGCGGCTTTCGTTTTCTGTTTTTGATTAGGGCCTATCTGAAAACCGTCAACACGCCCAAACAGCGGGTCTTTTCCGCCTGCTATGCGCCATTTTTCCTTGCAATACACAAAGTATTCCCGCGGGAAAATGGCTTCATCAGGCGAAAAATCCCTCGCTGTTGGTCATATTTCCGGTTTTCAGATAGGCCCTGGATAGGAAGGAACTATGAAAAAAATCAAGAATCTCCCTGAGAATAATTTTCTCATCCTGTTTTTCCTGCTCTTTTCCCTGGCCTTTCTCATCGCGTCCCTGGTAGCGCCGGACCGGGCCTTCCTGTTTGAGGGCATGGAGCAGATCCTGACCCAGCCCTGCAAGATCCCCACCAACTACTTTGCAGTCGGCGGCTACAGCGCCACCTTCTTCAACATGGGCCTCGTGACCCTGGCCTGTTTGGGGCTGTACCTCATTTTCCGGGCGGAGCTCAACAATGTGGCCACCCTGGCCATTATGCTCACCGTGGGTTTCGCCTCCTGGGGCATCGACATTCTGAACATCTGGCCCACGTTGTTCGGCACCATGCTCTACTGCGTGGTGAAAAAGCGGCCCATGAAGAACTATGTGTCCGCCATGCTCTTTACCACCGGCATCGCCCCTCTGATCTCCGACCTGCTCACCCGCTACCCCTATGAGACTACCGTGGGCTTCACCCCCCAGGGTGCGGTGCTGGCCATTGTTGTTGGCCTCGTCAGCGGCTTCTTCATCCCCGCGGGGCTGACCCACGCCCCCAATGTCCACAAGGGCTATAACCTCTATAACGCCGCTCTGCCTGTGGGTATGGGTGCCTTCATCCTCCAGGCCATCCTCTTTACCACCCTGGGTGTAAAGCTCCCGGGAGCCCCCGGGGCGGAGACCCTGAAGGTGGCCTCCCGCTTTGGGGCCAACCTCTTCTGCTGTGTGCTCTTTGGTCTTGCCATCGTTGCCGCCCTGGCCATGGGCTGCACCCCAAAGGCCTACTGGGGCTTCATCTCCAATAAAAAGCGGAACATGAGCATTACCGCCGGATTTGGCAATGACATGTTCCTGATGAACTTCGGTGTCTTTGGCCTCTTTATCCTGAGCTACTACAACCTGGTGGGGGCCACCTTCAACGGAGCCACCTTCGGTGTCATGTTCTGTATGCTCTGCACCTGCAACTCCGGCTCCCATCCCTTAAACGCCTGGCCCATGCTGCTGGGCTACATGGTGGCCTCCCCCATCATGTCCCATTTTTCCGGTGTGGCCGGAGGCAACTTCGCCTACGTCATCAACGCCCAGGCCATCCTGATCGGTGCCTGCTACTCCAACGGCATGACCCCCATCGTGGACAAATACGGCCCTGTGGTGGGCTTCTTCGCCGGCATCCTCCACTTCCTGCTGGTCACCTCCGTCCCCGCCCTCCACGGCGGCTACTGCCTGTACAACGGCGGCCTCACCGCAGCCTTCATCTGCCTGCTGCTGATGCCCACCGTAGAGGACCTGCTCCCCACGAGAGAACAGCGCCTCCAGAACAGGAACGACAAAAAATAAAAATTCGAAACAAAAAAGCACACGGTGACCCCGTGTGCTTTTTGCGTGGCAAACGGTACCACCCACCTGTCCGTAGGGGCGGCAACCTTGTCAAGACTCACATGGTTTACACATTGTGCAATCACATGGTTTACACCATCATTCCCGCACATTG
>CAKTOB010000037.1 GCA_934589525.1 uncultured Oscillospiraceae bacterium
CAAACGGACCTATGAAGGCAATTTCCGCTAAAAATAGCTTTTTCCGCCCCTTTCCGCTCGGAAAACCGCGCTCTTCGGCGCTCCCCAGTCCACTGTTTCCGAATGCTCCGAAACGGTAGGTGGTCTGTTATGTGGTCAACAGCAATTTCCACGGAATAATATGAGCTACACGCCTCTCGCATTTACGCGAGGGGCGATTGCTTTTATACAGTTATTATAACTCTGAACAGCACCTGATTCAAGTCAAAATTTGCACCGCAGTAGACAAAGAAAAGGGAATTACATAAGAACGAGAAATGGGATATTAAATTTGTGACAAAAAGCCGAGAAATACTGAAATCGCAGTATTTTTCGGTCGGAAACTGTTGAAATATGGTATGGAGTATGGTATACTATGTATTAGTGATAAAATGCGCTGACTATAACTGTTTATGAGGTGTAATGCAATGGCCGCAAGCTTTAAAAAATTGTTCAAGCTTTTGATCGACCGTGATATGAAAAAGAAAGAGCTCGCCGAAAAAGCCGGCATCAGCATCGCCACCATTACAAAGATGGGCAAAGACGGTGCTGTAGTCTCCAGTGATGTGCTCGTAAAGATATGCTCAGCTCTTGGTTGCACCATGGATGATATTGTAGAGATAGTGTCTGACAAGTAATTATTTATTCTTTCAACCTAAAAGTGTATATAAAGAAACGAGGAAAATACATGTCTGCTAAACAGATTATAGATGCAATGTGGGACGATTCGCCTGTCGATGTTTCCATCGAAGTAAACTTTATCTGGTCCATCGCAAACAAACTGCGTGGACCGTACCGCAGCGACAAATATAAGGATGTCATTATTCCGATGACGATCATCCGCCGCTTTGAGTGTGCGCTTGCGCCCACCAAGCAGAAGGTTGTCGACCAGTTCAAAGCAAACCCGAATTTCCCGGCAAAGGCGATGTACCGCATTTCCGGCTTTCAGTTTTATAATACCAGCGAATTTGACCTTGCAGAGCTTGTCAATGATGCTGATCACATTGCCGCCAATTTCAAAAACTACCTACAGGGATTTTCCGCAAATGTGCAGGAAATTTTGATGTCAAAGGAACGCGGCCTGAATTTCAGCGAAGAAATCGACAAGATGGACAAAAATAACCGTCTGCTCTCTGTCATCAAAGCGTTCTCAGAACTTGACCTTGATCCTCGAACCATCGACAATGTGAAGATGGGATATATTTTCGAGGAGCTGATCCGTAAGTTCTCTGAAAATGCCGAAGCCGGTGACCACTATACCGGCAGAGATATCATCAAGCTGATGGTCAATATCCTGCTTGCCGAAGGCTGTGACGATATCTTTGACGATGGTAAGGTCATCACCATATTGGACCAGGCCTGCGGTACAGGCGGTATGCTCTCCACCGGCTACAATTTCATCAAGCGTTATAATCCTTCTGCCGATGTGCGCCTGTTTGGTCAGGAGATCAACCCGGAGTCTTATGCAATGTGCCTTGCCGAAATGCTCATCAAGGGCCAGAATGCTGAGAATATCTGCTATCAGGACACCATGAAAGCCGACCGCTTTAAGGGTACGAAGATGCGCTTTGTGCTGGAAAATCCGCCCTTCGGTACTGCATGGGGTGGTAAAGATGCCGCCGAAGGCGTTGAGGATGCCGTCAACGCAGAATACCAGAAGGGTTTCGACGGTCGTTGGGGTGCGGGACTGCCTGGTTCCGGCGATATGCAGATGCTGTTTTTGCAGTCTGCCATCGACAAAATGGACGATGACTTTGGCCGTGCCGCAATCATTGAAAACGGCAGTCCGCTTTTCTCCGGCGGAACGGCATCCGGTGAGAGTCAGATTCGCCGTTGGATGTTGGAAAGCGATTTGATTGAGGCCATCATTGCCCTGCCCACGGACCTGTTCTACAATACCGGCATTGCTACCTACATCTGGGTTCTCTCCAAGAACAAGCGTCCGGAGCGCAAGGGCAAGATCCAGCTGATCGATGCCTCAACTTTCTGCAAAAAACTGCGTAAAGCACTGGGCGATAAGAAAAATGAGATTTCTCCCGAGGACCGCAGTGCCGTTACCAAACTGTATGCGGATTTCACAGAGAATGAATATTGCAAAATTTATCGGAACGAGGAGTTCATTTACCGGGAATATACGGTGATGCAGCCCCTCCAGCGCAGCTATACCATTACGGAGGAGCGGATTCAGGCGATGGTGAGTAAAGGCGCACTTGACAGCCTTTACAACGAAGTAAAATTCGCAGACTTGGAATTGATGGAGGAACGAGATGGTAAAGCACAGAAACAGCTGAACAAGTTTTTTGTCGGCAAACCGATTTACGATGCCATCCTTGCAGATTTGAACTGTGCCATCAGTGATACCGTGTGGATGTCGCCGGATGCCTTTATGCCGCATCTTGCCAAAGTATTAAGCAAGGCTACAACAGATAAGAACCTGTTGGAAAGAATTGCGGATGGCCTGTCCGTCATGGACAAGAAAGCAGAAATTCAGCGTGACCGCAAAGGCAACATCATTTATGATAAGGAAACGAAGGATACCGAACTGGTGAAGTGGGAAGAACGCATTGAGGACTATATGGCAAGAGAAGTCCTGCCGCACATCCCGGATGCCGCAGCTTTTTTTGAAGAAGACCTCGGAAAGAAGAAGCCCGCCATCAAGACAGGCGCAGAAATCCCGTTTACACGGTATTTTTACAAATATCAGCAGCCAACAGCCAGTGCGGAACTGGAAGCGAAATTTTTGAAATTGGAGCTTTCTGTATCTGAGCGTGTGGACAAACTGTTTGAGTAAGGCGGTGTCAATATGAGAGAGATGAAGCCAAGCTCGATGGAGTGGGTCGGCGATATACCTACATCATGGAAGGTGATGCCGAACAAGTATTTGATGCATAAGAAGAAAGAAATCTGCCCTGTATACAATGGCGAAGATATCCTCTCTTTGACAATGAAAGGTGTTATTGTCAGAGATTTGGATGCTGGTGGGAAAATGCCTACTTCCTTTGATGGGTATCAGCGGCTTGAGCCAGGTAATTTACTTATGTGCCTTTTTGATATAGATGTAACGCCACGGTGCATTGGCCTGATTAAACAAACTGGTTTATCGAGTCCGGCGTATAGCCAATTTGTGTTGTGTGATGATGCGAACGCCGCATATTACTGCTACTACTACACGATGCTCGACAACGATAAGACACTGCTCCATTTAGCAAAAAACCTCCGTCATTCACTAACAGAGGATCAGTTAGGGGCAATCCCTGTAATTGTTCCTCCGATGGACGAGCAACAGCGCATCGCCGATTTTCTTGATACCAAATGCGCCGAAATTGATGCACTGACCGCCGACATCCAAACCCAGATCGACACGCTGGAGCAGTACAAGCGGTCTGTTATCACCGAAACCGTCACCAAAGGACTGAATCCCGATGCCGAGATGAAGGACAGCGGGATTCAGTGGATTGGCAATATGCCCGCACACTGGGATGTTATCCGTGGTAAGTACATCCTGCGCTATATGCAGAAGCCAGTGCGCGAAGATGACGGCGTGATCACCTGTTTCCGTGATGGTGAGGTAACCTTGAGAAGCAATCGCCGTGAAGATGGCTTTACAATGTCCGATAAGGAAATCGGCTATCAAGGCATTGATGTCGGTGATCTGGTAGTACATGGTATGGATGGCTTTGCGGGCTCTATCGGTATTTCTGATTCAAGGGGCAAGGCGTCACCTGTCCTTAATGTTTTGGATACCAACCAAAACAAACGGTACATCATGTATTACCTTCGCAGCATGGCGTACAGCGATGTATTCCTTGTACTGGCAACCGGCATACGAGTCCGTTCATGTGATTTGCGTTGGAACAAGTTAGCGGATCTTTCGTATCCGGTTCCACCGCTGGGTGAGCAGGAAGCGATTGTTGAACATATTGATACGGTGCTTGCAAAAGCGGATGCTGTTATTGCCGATAAAAAAGCACAGCTTGCAACGCTTGATGAATACAAGAAATCACTCATTTTTGAGTATGTAACCGGAAAGAAGGAGGTGCCCGTTTCATGAAGGTTGAATTTATAGAATCCGAGTTATGGGGTGTGGCCTTGTTTGTCGCTGAAACTGATTTCAAATTGGCAAAGACAAGAGATGCTGAGTTTGACAGCTTAGCTCATGCTACAACGGCTTTTGCAAACCTGTTTGAAGTGGATTATACCATTGCACGGAACGAGTACGATGCAGCTCTGGATGTGCTTGAGAAAAACGGAGCAGTTATTTTCACAATTGCCTCATCACAGTATCCAGAATGCAGATGGGTTGAAATCCAGGTATCGAACAACAATCAGCCTCAACGTGTGCTTTACGCCGATGAGGATGGGTATCATTTGATTCGCCATGGACATTTCAATCCCAAAGCGGCTGCTGCCATACGAAAGCGCCACAAGGGGGAATAGAAGAAATGACGAGCATTCTCTCCGAAAAAGAATACCAGCATTTCATCATGGACAGGCTTTCACAGGACAACGGTTACATCGTCCGCAAAGCAACCAACTACGACCGCCTCTTTGCCATGGACCGGGAGCTGCTGCTTCAATTTCTGAACGACACCCAGCCGGATGAAATGGTAGCGCTCCGTAAAATCTATAAGTCTGACTTGGAGGATACCATTGCTAGCTTTATCAATGTCGAGGTGACCAAAACCCGCAGCAGCCTTCTGGATGTGCTGAAACACGGCATTGAGATTTCCAACATGAAGCTGGATCTCATGTATACCAGGCCTGCTACCACCTTCAACCGGGAACTGCTGGCAAAGTACGAGAAGAATTTTTTCTCCGTCATGGAGGAAGTCTGGGCAAGCGATGACGAGCGTGTTGACCTGGTGATTTTTCTGAACGGTCTTGCCATCATGTCCTTTGAGCTGAAATGCAATGCCGCCGGTCAGTCCTATCAGGATGCCATCTATCAGTACCGTGTTGACCGTGATCCCAAGACCCGCCTGTTTTGGTTTAAGGCAGGCTGCCTTGTGAACTTTGCAATGGATTTGGAACAGGTCTATATGACCACCAAGCTCGCAGGAAACGCCACCTTCTTCCTGCCGTTCAACATGGGCAACGGTGAGGGAGTCAATGCCGGTGCGGGTAATCCTACATTCAAAGACAGGTATAGCGTCTCCTATATGTGGGAGGATATTCTGACAAAGGATACCGTCCTTGATCTTATCAGCAAGTTCATCTTTATCGAAACCAAGGAAAGCAAGGACGAGCTGACGGGAAAAACAAAGAAATCCGAAAAAATCATCTTTCCCCGGTATCACCAGCTGGATGTGATCCGCAAACTGCTGGGTGATGTCCGCGTCAACGGCACAACGCAGAATTATCTGATTCAGCACAGTGCAGGCTCCGGCAAAACCAACTCCATCGCATGGCTGGCATACCGCTTGACTTCTCTGCACGATGCAGACAACAAAATCATCTTTGACAATGTTGTAATTATCACGGACCGAGTCGTAGTTGACCGCCAGCTACAGAAAGCCATTATGGGCATGGAGCATAAAGCAGGGCTTATCCGTGTGATGGACGATAAGTGCAACTCTGCCGATCTTGCCATTGCGCTGAACGGCAACACGAAAATCATCGCCACCACGATTCAGAAGTTCCCGTATATCGTAGACAGCGTTGCAGGGCTGAAAAACAAGCGTTTTGCGGTCATTATCGATGAAGCGCATTCCTCCACAGCTGGCAAGGACATGGCGGCGGTCACAAAGTCGCTGGGTGCCGGAGAGCAGGAAGCCGCCGATGTGGAAGATATGATCACGGATGAAATTCGCAGAAACGGTAAACAGGCGAATGTATCTATGTTTGCTTTTACTGCCACACCAAAGCCGACGACCATTCAGCTGTTCGGTCGCCTGAACACGAAAGGTCAGCGTGAGGCATTCCATATCTACTCCATGAAGCAGGCCATCGAGGAAGGCTTTATTCTCGATGTGCTTCAAAACTACACGACTTACGACACCTTCTATCAGATCAATAAAGAGATTGAAGAAGACCCCCGGTGCAAAACTGTCGATGCAAAGCGGCAGATTGCCCGTTTTGTGGAACTGCATGAAACGAACATTGTCCAGCGTGTGGAGGTCATTGTGGAGCATTTCCGCACAACCGTAATGCCCGAACTCGGCGGCATGGCAAAGGCAATGGTCATCACAGCATCCAGACCGGGCGCTGTGAAGTACCGTCAGGCTTTTGAGGACTATACCAAGAAGAAGGGCTACACGGATATTAAGGCACTGGTGTCTTTCTCCGGCAAGGTAAAGCTCCCGGACGATGAAACCGAATACTCCGAGGCCTCCATGAACGGTTTCCCGGAGGATCATCTGACAAAAGAATTTGATAAGGACGAATATCAGGTGCTTTTGGTCGCCAACAAGTATCAGACCGGATTCGACCAACCGAAGCTCTGCGCTATGTATGTATTGAAAAAGCTGAAGGGCGTATCTGCCGTTCAGACGCTCTCCCGCCTGAACCGTATCTGCCCGCCGTTTGAGAAGAAAACCTTCGTACTGGACTTTGCAAATACATACGAAGATATCAAAGCGGCATTCGCACCGTATTATACGACTACGCTGCTTTCCACTTCTGTAACGCCGACGGTGATTTACGATCTGGAAGCGCAAATCGATGCGTACACCGTGCTTGACCCGGATGATATCGAAAAAGCCAACGAGCTACTCTATAAGGGAAATATTTCCTCCAAGGATAAGCAGAAGCTGGCCTTCTACTTCAAGCGGTCGAAAAACATGATCGAGCAGTATGAGCCGCTCAAGCAACAGGAAATCGTATCTCAGATGCGGCATTTTGTTCGGTTCTACGAGTTCCTGTTGCAGGCGTCCTGCTTCGAGGATACCGACCTGCATAAGAAGTACAATTTCATTACTTATCTGCTGGCGTACATCAATATCAAGCATCCGGGCGGCGGCTATAATCTGGATGGCAAAATCAAGGCTACGAATTTCGTTCAGAAAAAAGCCGAGGAACATACCAATCCGAAGTTGGTTGCACAGCCGGTCGTAAAGCTGCCCACAGCGGAGAGTTTTGGATTGACCGAAGCAAAAGAAGAACGGCTTTCCCAGATTATAGCTGAAATCAACAGCCGGACGGGAAAAGCCTACGACAACGATGTTGCGGTCAAAGCCATGCTGCAAATTCGGGATATTCTGCTGAAATCCGATAAACTAAAAACCAGCGCCCGGAACAACACCATCAAAGATTTTGAGTTTTCGTATTTTGACGATATCGACGATGCGTTAATAGAGGGACTGGAGCAGAACCAGGATTTCTTCTCGCTCCTTCTTGGAAACGACGAAATAAAGAAACAGGTACTTGGTATCTTCACGGAAGAAATTTATACGAGTTTGAGAGAAGCATAAGTCAATGACCAATCGCGCCCCAAACTGAAGAATGGTAAAATTGAGGTATAATGCATGATCTGTGAAAGCTATCCGTGGAAACAAGACTTACGGCGCAGGAAGAATCTGCTTTTAAGGTACAATCAGCCAGAGCAATTCGACCAAAACTATGATAGGGCCTGTACCGTGATTGAAAAAGCGATCCTGTACTCTGCGTTTATAATCCGCAAGTTAATTGACTGTGATCGTCTGAGTACTGAGGCCGATGAGTGGGCAGTACAGGCAAAGAAATATGCCGCGGTCAAAGAGTTTAATCGGATACATCATTCTATTAACGAAGGCAGTCATGACTGGGAGAATGCACAGAATGAAACGATCAAAGCACATAAAATCTGCAACTGGCTGATTCATTCCTACATTTTTGATTTTATATTTGATGCGGATAATCAAAAAATAGAATCATTTGCTGTTGCTTCGGATTTTGATAGAAATGAGGTGCTATATGTTATCAATGTCTCAGATTGGATCGGGTACATGAATTTTGTTGCAACGGACGATGTTACCTCTAGGAGATGCGTTATAGAAACAGTACCAATGGCAAAAGGCAAAAAGGCAGTAGATTATGTTTCTAAGATTAAAGAACGTGGGCAGTGAACGAATTGTCATAAACTGAGGTGAAAGGAGTGCTATATGAGAACACAAATTAAGGTTATCCGCTTTGCAGCAATCAACAGTGCGATATTTGCGGTATTTACCTACCTCATTACACTCAATATGGAAATAGGATTTCTGAACTTGGACACTCCCTGGCTTTCAAATAATTTTGCACTTACAATATGTGGTGGTGTGTTTGTTAGTCTGTTGGTTATGCTGATTTGCGAAGTTCAAAAATATCTTTTGGACAAAAAGAATGCGGAGGATTTTCTATATTTTCACACAGCTTATATTTTTGCGCAGTTGCATGTAATAAAAACACATCTGTTAACTTGCATTGAAGATTCGTCAAGACCAGTTCCAAAGGAGCTGCTGACATATACAGTTGGCATTATAAAAAATGAAATTGCATTGGTATCGAACGTTGATTATATTACGCTTACATCGTGCCAATTAGTCAAAAGTTATCAAGATTTCTGTATAAACGTCCTTAAACGTATTGAATATTACTTAAATACAACGAATTACTTAAGCATTGCGGTATTGCAGGATCAAATTTGTAATTTGCAGATTTTTGGGGTTGAACGTACTATTACCGCACAGTCACCCAATACCGGAAAAGTACTGCATCTACTTTGTAAAGATATAGATCCTCTATCAAATGAGGTTGATACTTTTTTATTAGTCCTTGATTTCGAGTGCAAAAACAGATATGAATGGCGGTTCCGTAGAGATGCAATGTTGGAAAACTGGAATGCTACTCCGTATAGTGGATTTGAGGATTATATAAAGCAGAAATGAGTTAAGGAATAGACAAATTATCGCAAAACATTCTGTTATCAAAGTGTAATCATGCTATTTCAGCTTAAAAAGTTATAATAGACACATCTAACACGCTTCAAATCCACCACTGCAACCGTTTCCACATGTCAAAGCCCTCTACATAGTTACAGACCCCGCCCGCAGAGAAAGAAATTGGTCTGTACCGTGGATACTGGGAAAATGTACACTGCGGGATTCCGGGTCTATCTGTCTGCCAAATTTTCGAACAACTGCCTCAGGCAGAAAATCCTACAGCACAAAGCACGACAAGGGGCTGCCTCTTAGCGAGACAGCCCCTTGTGTAAATCTTCTATTCCGTTCAAAAACGTGCCTTAAAATTTCTGACAGATTTTTCGTGGTGAACCCGTTTCCAAAATGTTGTACCTTATTTACCGCACCAATTCCGCACCAAACTGCCATGAAACTATATGAAAGCATATGGAAAAATAAGACGGAAAAGTTTCGGGAAATGAGTGATATAAATGTTTATTGAGAATTATGGAGATATGAAAATAGGTAATTTCCTACAATACCTAATTTCATATGGCTTAAAATCTCCTTTATTCTCACAGGTATCTCCCGTATACAGGAAAACCAAGTTTATGATGATGGTTTAGTATGCCATAAAACGGGGGGTGTTTCAATAGTGTTTGAATTTTTTGGTGCCGAGTGTATTTTAACAAAAGAACTGTCAGGCCGGGGAAAAGCGGTCTGCCGGGGGTTACGATCTGAAGAACAATTTCTGACAGGGGGCATTTTAAGAGCAAACCATTTCCAAAGCTTCTACATTTATGGTGCAGGTGATTGCGTAAAAGGGAGGCATGTTGTATAATTAAAAAAAGAGCATGCTGGAATTGGTATGCTGCTGCGTATACAAAACCATATACTCACCACATAAGCCTACAAATACTGTAGAGGTTTGGCAATAATCTCTAAGAAAAAGGTGGACTGACGATGTCTCAAAAGAAACGGCAGGAAAACTCCATAACCCGCTCCTCTGCGGCCGAGTACCTGACATTCATCACCGCTACCGGCGAAAGCGATGTGAACGCCGTATATGCGGACGAAAATGTATGGTTCTCTCAGAAAATGATGGGGGTTCTGTATCAGGTGGAGCCTATTACCACCTGAAAAAGTGTTTTGCCGACGGTGAGCTGGATGAAGCTTCAGTTGTTCGAAATTTTCGAATAACTGCCTCTGTCGGAAAGACCTACCATACAAAGCATTACAATCTGAAAGCAATCACTGCGGTAGGACACAAGGGGGATTCGCCCAAAGCGGTGCAATTCCGTACAGGACTGGGCGGAACACGACCCTGAACAGAGACCGCCCCCCTTGCTCTGTTCCCATTTTTAAACAATAAGGAGACAAACCCCATGGAAAAGCGGGAAATCAGAAGCTTTTTAAAGAATCATCGTTTTATGGAAATATCCTCGGCAAGAATCGTGAGTATGGCAGCTCATGGGCCGGTTTGCGAAAGATTGACATGGGTGGCCGGGTATGGTAAAATAGCGGGAACGCTGTATAATGGATATTTCTGGGGAAAAGCGGGGAAACGGGTGGCCTTACGGCCAATGGCGGCAAGATTGCCGCCGCTACACCCGCTTCGTACAACGGTATACGCAATGTAGCGGCGTTGATCCAACGCCATCCAGCCCCGGCGAGGGGCTGGCTCCGTTTCGAGTACAACCTGTGTCCCACCCCTTTCCCGGATCGGCGGCGTTTAGCGAAAAAATAAAGGAATACATGGAATTATGAAAAATAAGGCAAGCCGTTCCCTTTCTCAAAATCTGGCGGCCCAGCTGATTTATCAGATGTCGCTGTACCTGGTCCCTTTTATAACCACGCCCTATCTGTCCCGGGTTTTGGGCAGCGAGATGATCGGCCGGTATTCCTATGCCCGGTCCATCGCCTCTTATTTTATTCTGGCCGCCGGATTCGGCACGGCTACCTATGGCCAGCGGCTGATCGCCTCCCTGCAAGCCGACGAGGCAAGACAGCGGCAGGCCTTCCGGGATCTGGCGCTTCTCCGGTGCATTGCGGCGGCGGCGGGCTGCGTCCTTTTTGGCCTCACCATCGTGCCGGGCAGTGTTGACCCCCGGATGTATGTGTTCGTGGGGCTGGAAATTTTCAGCGTGGCCGCGGACATCACCTGGTATTTCCAGGGCAGAGAGCAGTTCCCGGTGGTGGCCCTGTGCAACGGGGCGGCCAAGTTTTTGATGGTGGGGCTGCTGTTCCTCTTTGTAAAGACCCCGGCGGATGTGGCGGCCTATGCCTGCGTCTATACCGCCATGACCCTGCTGGGGGGCGGCGCCCAGTGGCTGTTCCTGCCCAAGTCTAACCGGCTGGACAACGGGGGCATGACCCTTCTGAACCGGGAAAAGGGCCATATTTTCTGCGCCTTCCGGCTGTTTGTGGCCCAGCTGGCCATGCAGATCTATACGGTTCTCGACAAGACCATGATCGGCCTCATCACCCATTCCGAGGCGGAGAACGGCTATTATGACCAGGCCCAGAAGCTCATTCGCCTGGTGGAGGCGGTTTGTACCGTGATCTCCCCGGTGATCGCCAGCCGGGTGGCGGTGCTGTGGAGCCAGGGCCGGAAGAAAGAGGCCACGGACATTCTGGAGATGTCCTTCCGGTTCGTTTGCTGCATCGGCGTGCCCATTGTGGTGGGGCTGCAGCTGATCGTCCGGGACTTTGTGCCGGTTTACTATGGGGCGGGCTATGAGCCCGTGGTGCCTCTGCTGCGGGTGCTGTCCATTCTGCCCCTGGTCATCGGCCTGAGCAACGTCATCGGCATCCAGTTTCTGGTGCCCGTGGGCCGGGAGAACAAGCTCACCGCCTCGGTGACCGCCGGTGCCCTGGTGAATGTATATCTCAATCTGTTTTTGATCCGCCGCATGGCCTCCACCGGGGCGGCCATTGCCTCCGTGGCGGCAGAGGTCACGGTGACGGTGGTGCAGCTGTATTTTGTCCGGCAGGATATGGACATCAAAAAGGTGTTTGGAAACGTTCTGCGGTATTTCCTTCTGAGCCTTCCCATGGCGGCGGCGGGCTGCGTGCTGAATCTACTGGTCCCCGGCAGGCTGACAAGGCTTACGCTGGTGGTGGCGGTGTGCGGTCTCATGTATCTGGCGGAGCTGCTGCTGTTCCGTGACCCCATGGTGCGGTTTGTAAAGGATCTCTGGTTTGAAAAGAGACAGAAACAGGGATAAAAAGAAATCTTTTGAATAACCCCTTGATTTTTGAGCGGAAAAGAATTATAATCGGCATATGCCGGAAATAAAGGAGGACCTACAGGTGCCAAGACCCCAGCGATGCCGCCGCATATGTGTGATGCCCCGGGTGGAGACCTTTTCTCCCCAGGGAAAACAGGAGAATGCCCCCATTCAGCTGACCCTGGATGAATACGAGGTGATCCGGCTGCTGGATCTGGAGGCATGCACCCAGGAGGCCTGTGCCAAGCAGATGGATATTTCCCGCTCCACGGTGCAGGAGGTTTACGAAAGCGCCCGGCGGAAGATCGCCGCCTGCCTGGTATACGGCAGAGCCCTCAGGATCTCCGGCGGGAACTATCGGGTCTGCGAAGGCTCGGACACTTCCTCCTGCGGCCGGTGTGAACCCGGCATGACGGGAAAAAATCAGAATGATCATAAAGGAGTATGGGTTATGAAAGTAGCGGTTACCTATGACCACGGGGAGATTTTTCAGCATTTCGGCCATACGGAGCAGTTTAAAATCTATGAAATTGAGGACGGCAAGGTCCTGAACGTAAAAATCCTGGACACCAACGGCAGCGGCCACGGGGCCCTGGCGGGCTTCCTCATGGGCGAGGGCGTGGATACCCTGATCTGCGGCGGTATCGGCGGCGGTGCCCAGATGGCCCTGGCGGAGGCGGGCATCCGGCTCTACGGCGGTGTCAGCGGCAACGCCGATGACGCGGTGGCGGCCCTGCTGGCCGGGAACCTGGGCTATGACCCCGACGTCCGTTGCAGCCATCACGACCACGCTCACGGAGAAGAGGGCCACACCTGCGGCAGCCACGGCTGCGGCAATCACGGCTGCCACTAAGGCCGGAGTTACGAACCTTTAATAAAAAACCTTGCGGGTACAAGCGGACCCGCAAGGTTTTTTGCATTATTTAGAGGCTGTCGTCTCTTTTGTGGTTTTTTCGTCAGGCTTTTGCCCCGGGGCTTTGTCTCCGGCAGTTTTTTGGAATTGGCGGTTGCCGCCCTGGTTTCCCATGCCGCCCCGGCCGGTGGACAGGGCGCCGGACTGCACCGTGGCGGTGGTTTCCGTGTCACCGGAGGACAGAGTGCCGGTGGTGCCGTCGGTGAGATCCGGGGTGGAGAACAGGAGGTAGGCGGTGTTACAGGGGGCGGTGCCCGTATAAAGGGGATTGCCCTGGGCATCCAGAATGGAGAAGGTGCTGCCTTCTCTCAGGAGGGTGGCGGCGGTTCCGGGGCCGCCCATGGCCTGGGGCTGTTCAAGAGTGGGCTGCTGGCCGCCCTGTTCCGGGGGCGCTGCCTCGCCGGAAGTGCCGGAGGGCTGGGGGCCTTGATCGCTTTCCGGGCGGTCAGGAGCGCCGGGGGCGGAAGAATCCGTGGAATCCCCGGGCTTTTCCGGGGGATCCGAAGAAGTCTGGCCATCCGTGCCCTCCGGCATTCCCTGGGGCCCGCCGCCCGCCTGAGCGGTGTCACCGCCGAAAATCAGGCAGGACTGCTGGGCGTTCAGATTCATGCCCATGCCGCGGCTTCCCCCGGCGGCCAGGACCGTCCCGCCGGAAATGGTCACGGTGCCGTCGGCATCCAGGGGCTCGTTGTCGGCGCCGTTGGCGGTCCAGACCGCCACGAATCCTCCGGAAATGGTCAGACTACCATTGGAGTCAAAGCCGTCGCCGGTGCTGCTGTAGGCGGTCACGGTGCCGCCGGAAATGTTGATGGCAAAGTCATAGTCTGTTAAATCTTTGTTGGCGGCATTGATGCAGTCGTCGGTGGAGGTGATGTTGAGGGTGCCGGAGCGCAGGTTGACGGTGGCCCCCTCCAGCGCTTCGTTGGAGGCGGTGACGGTCACAGTGGGGCCTTGGGTATTTTCGGAGCCGACGGTCAAGGTGTAGTCACAGTGGAGGGCATCGTCTCCGGCGGAGAGGGTCAGGGTGCCGCTTTCAATATTCAGGGCGGCCTCCGCATTGATGCCGTCGTTGTTGGGGGCCTCGATGTTCAGCGTCAGCTCCTGAACGGTCAGGCTGGCCTCCCCCTCGGCCTGGGTGGTGGCGCCGGACTTGATGCCGTTTTTCCCCTTGGCCAGAATGTTCAGGGTGCCGCCGCCTTGGAGCGTCACCTGGGAGCCGTCCTTGCATTTGATCACGGCGTTTTCGGCGTCCAGGCTGCCTAAGTCATCGCTGTTGTTTTCCGTATCCTCCAGGGTGTTCTCCGTGCCCTCCGCGGCTACAATGGCCACCTGGCTGCTCTTGCCGCAGACAATGGGGGCGGTGGTTTGGGAGGTCAGCTCCAGCCCGCTGAGCACCAGGGTCACGCCGGTGGTGCCTTTTGCGACTTTGACGCTGCCGTCGGCGCACTGACCGGTGAGCAGATAGGTTCCGGCCCCATCAATGGTCAGGGCCGTGCCGTCGATTTCCAGGCCGGAGGCCTGGGAGGCAGTGACGGCTGCATCCGTAAAGGTAATGGTGGTGGCTTCACTGGCTGTGACCGTGCTGCCGGTTTCCGGAGGAATGGTATTTGTGGAAGCACTGCCGGAAGAAGCCGGGGCGCAGCCGGTGAGCAGCCCGAAGGTCAGGGCCAAGGAAAGTGTCCAATTCAAGAATTTCATAATAGATCCCCCTGTCTGAAGGTTTCCGGAATGCCGCAGGAGATTTCTAAGTTCCCGTTGCGGCACCGCATGGCATCCAGCAGCTGCTTTTCCTGTTCCGGCTGCTTCAGATGTACCCGGTATTGAAGCCGGAATAAAGAGCCCATGTTGACGGTCTTTACCTGGACCAGCTGATGGGCGCTGGTGAAGTTATCAAAAAGGTCTGTGAAAAGCGCCCCGTAATCCAAATTTTCCGGCACGGTCACCCGGATGTCCCGGTCTCCCGGGTCACAGGCCGGGGCGGCAGCCTCCGGGGCTTTGGCCTGGGGCTGGCCATTACCCGGGAGATGACCCTGCGCTTAGGAGGGACCATTGAGGTCCAAAGCCGCCCGGGAGAGGGGACGACCTTCACCGTCACCTTCGGAAAATAAAATCAGTGTGTCCGCACCCCCAAAACATAGGAGGACGGACACACTTTTCCTATTTCTTCATTTTCCGGTCATACAGCTTGGCAAGGCCGCCCTCGCTGGTTTCCCGGAAGCGCTGGTTCAGGTTGATGCCGGTTTCGTGCATGGCCCGGCAGACCATGTCATAGCTGATGTTCCGGGAGCCTGTCAGGAAGTAGCTTAAATTGCAGGCATTCATGGCCCGCATGGCGGCCACGGCGTTGCGCTCGATGCAGGGGATCTGCACCAGACCGCAGATGGGGTCACAGGTCAGCCCCAGGTGGTGTTCCATGGCCACCTCCGCGGCGTATTCCACCTGGTCCAAATCCTGGCCGTAGAGCTCCGCCAGTGCGGCGGCGGCCATGGAGCAGGCGGTGCCGATCTCCGCCTGACAGCCGCACTCGGCCCCGGAGATGGAGGCGTTGCTTTTGGTCAGGTTGCCGATGATGCCCGCGGTGGCAAGACCCCGGCAGATGGTCTCGTCGGAGAAGCCCTTGGTGTCCTGCATGTATTTAAGCACCGCCGGAACTACGCCGCAGGCTCCGCAGGTGGGGGCGGTGACGATGGTGCCGTTGTCCGCGTTCTGCTCCGCCACGGCGTAGGCATAGGCGGCGATCTGCTGGAACTCCCGCAGGGCGGGGGCATCGCAGCCGCCGGTTTTGTGATAGAGATAGTTGGCCTTCCGCTGGACGTTCAGCCCCCCGGGCAGGGTGCCGGTGGCGGCCAGACCGTCCTCAATGGACTGCTTCATGGCCTGCCACACCGTCAGCAAAAAGTCCCAGATCTCCGGCCCTTCGTTCAGCTCCACATAGTCGCTGAGGGTGTGGATATAGCGCCACTTGCAGAAATCCGCGATCTCCGCGAAGGAATGCTCAATATAAACCTCTTCCCCCTGAATATCCTCCCGGCCGGGAATGCGGATGTCCCCGCCGCCGATGGATTCCACCCGGAGCCGACCGAGCTCGCTGCCCTCTTTGAAAGCGATAAAGTCCAGGGTATTGGGATGGGCACCGGGCAGTACCTCCTGGGAGAAAACGATCTTGGTAGGGCAGGGGGCCAGGGTCTCCCGCAGCACCCGGTCCGTCCCGTGGCCCACGCCGGTTTTGCTCAAAGAGCCATAGAGAATGACCTCAAAAGCATCCGCTTCCGGGTGCTCCTTCCGAAAAAGCCCCGCAGCCCGCTCCGGCCCCATGGTATGGGAAGAACTGGGGCCTTTGCCGATTTTATAAATATCCCGAATGGACTTCATTTCGATTCCTCCGTTTTCTGTTCTGAAATCAGTATACCAGAAAAACGGGGAAAAAACAATATGCCCTGTGGCGGCAAAAGGGCAAAAATCCTTTCCAAAATGCTTGACAGCCGTGGTATAATATAGTGAAGATTTTTAGATTACCTGAGAGGATGAAATAAACTATGGCAAAGGATAAAAAAGTAGAGCAGATCACGGACATGGAAGTGGATTTTGCCCAGTGGTACACCGACGTGTGCAAAAAGGCCCAGCTGATCGACTATTCTTCCATCAAGGGCGTGTTTATTTACCGGCCCTACGGCTACGCCATCTGGGAGAATATCCAGCGGATCATGGACGCGGAGTTTAAGAAGGTGGGCGTGGAGAACGTCTATATGCCCATGCTGATCCCCGAGAGCCTGCTGCAAAAGGAGAAGGACCATGTAGAGGGTTTCGCGCCGGAGTGCGCCTGGGTGACCATGGGGGGCAATGAAAAATTGGAGGAGCGGCTGTGCATCCGGCCCACCTCCGAGACCCTGTTCTGTGACCACTTCGCCCAGGTGATTCAGTCCCACCGGGACCTGCCCATGAAGTATAACCAGTGGTGCAGCGTTCTGCGCTGGGAGAAGACCAGCCGTCCCTTCCTGCGCCACCGGGAATTTTTGTGGCAGGAGGGCCACACCATGCACGCCAGTGCGGAGGAGGCCCAGGCCTTTACCGAGCAGATGCTGAACCTCTATGCCGACTTCTGCGAGAATGTGCTGGCCATGCCCGTGACCCGGGGCCAGAAGACCGACAAGGAGAAGTTCAACGGCGCGGAGGCCACCTACACCATCGAGTGCATGATGCACGACCGGAAGGCTCTCCAGGCCGGTACCTCCCATTACTTTGGCGACGGCTTCGCCAAGGCCTTTGACATCACCTTTACAGATCAGAACAACCAGCGGGTCAACCCCTTCCAGACCTCCTGGGGCGTGTCCACCCGGCTCATCGGCGGCATCATCATGACCCACGGCGACAACAACGGCCTGGTGCTGCCTCCCAAGATCGCCCCTGTGCAGGTGGTGATTTTGCCGGTGGCCCAGCACAAGCCCGGCGTTCTGGAGGCTGCCCAGCAGCTGCGGGAGCGGCTGGAAAAGGCCGGTTTCCGGGTCAAGGTAGACGATTCCGACAACTCCATGGGCTGGAAGTGCGCCGAGTATGAAATGAAGGGCGTGCCCCTCCGGGTGGAGTGCGGCCCCCGGGACCTGGAAAATGACCAGTGCGTTCTGGTGCGCCGGACCGACCGGGAGAAGGTCACCGTCAAGCTGGAGGACCTGGAAAAGGCCGTGGAAGAGCAGCTGGCCCTGGTACACCGGGATATGTTCGACCGGGCCAAGAAGAACCTGGAAGACCACATTTACGAGGCCCACTCCCTGGAAGAGGCCAAGGCCCTTCAGGAGCAGAACGGCGGCTTCATCAAGACCATGTGGTGTGGGGACGAAGAATGCGAGCTCAAAATGAAGGAAGTGGCCGGCATGTCCTCCCGCTGCATCCCTTTCAACCAGGAGCACCTGGGCGACACCTGCGCCTGCTGCGGCAAGCCCGCCCGGAAGATGATCTACTGGGGCGTTGCCTACTAATGATTCTATTTCACCAGCCCCGGACGGCCCAGCGCCGCCCGGGGCATTTTAAATCCATGCGGTGAAAGGATCAGAGGAAAGGCGAAATGTGCAAGGCTCACAAAAAGATGCTGTGTAAATTGTACAAAAATACGGCTTGTCATGGAGGATTCTTTGTGATATAGTATAGACACAAAGGAAAGATACCAAAGAGTTCAAAGAAAAACCGAAAGGACTTTGAAAAGAAACAATGATGAAGATGGGTATCGGACCGATGGGCTCCATTAAACTGGGCCAAGGGCAGGACCTCCTGTAAATCTCCGATTAAATAGAGTTTATTGCCGGCTTTATCAATGAAGTACACTGTATCACGGAGACAGTTCAGCAGGATGGCAGCCCCGTAATCCGCAGAAAGAGAGGTTAACCAATGATGTTAGATAATAAGAGCGAACAGAAATGACCCCTGACGAGGAGATACCGGAACCGGTTCGTCAGGGGTCATTTCTTTTTGCTTTTATTCCGGAAGATCACCATGCCACGTCCCGAATAGAACCTGTGCGGATGAACGGAACCACCTACCGACGTATCCGTAGGGGCGGCAATCTGCCGCCCGCCACGTTGCAAATACAACCTGTGTGGTTGAATAGAACTACGCCATGTAGCGGCGGCAATCTGCCGCCATCCGGCCCCCCCGGGGCCGGAATCGTGGTACATTTGAATTTGTAACGACCAAACCCAAAAACGTATGTCATTCCGACCGAGCAAAGCGAGCGGAGGAATCCACCACGTTGTTCAATGAACCAACACAAGGTAAAGCTTGCTGCTTGGGAAGATTCCTCGACTCGCTGCGCTTGCTCGGAATGACATGTCGATATGTGGTCTCATTCAACCACACAGGTTGTATCCGAAAAGTGGCGGGCGGCAGGTTGCCGCCCCTACGGTTTCGCTGGCGGGTGATACCGTTCAACCGCACGGGTTGTATTCGGAA
>CAKTOB010000038.1 GCA_934589525.1 uncultured Oscillospiraceae bacterium
GGATGGGTGTCACAGCACCGCAGTGCTGTGAACTTTTCGTTAATTATTTCGCTGTCTACTTGACGGGGCGCAGTTCAGCCCGAAGCGGTTTTTTGCGTGTTTAGCCGAATACGCTCAGCAGGAAGCCTGCGGCGATGGCGGAGCCGATGACACCGGCCACGTTGGGGCCCATGGCGTGCATCAGCAGGAAGTTTGCGGGGTTGGCCTTCTGGCCTTCCTTGTTGGAAACACGGGCGGCCATAGGCACCGCGGAAACACCGGCGGAGCCGATCAGGGGGTTGACCTTGCCCTTGGTGGCCCAGCACATCACGTCGCCGCCCAGCAAACCGCCGGCGGTGGAGATGCCGAAAGCGACCACGCCCAGGACGACGATCTTCAGGGTCTGAGCGGTCAGGAAGGTGGAGCCCACCATGGTGGAGCCCACGGCGGTGGACAGCAGAATGGTGACGATGTTCATCAGGGCATTCTGCACGGTGTCAGACAGACGCTCGGTGCAGCCGGTCTCCTTGAAGAGGTTGCCCAGCATCAGGCAGCCGATCAGAGGAGCGGTATCGGGCAGCAGCAGGGCCACGAACATGGTGACAAGGATGGGGAAGATGATCTTCTCGGTCTTGCTCACGTTCCGGGTCTGGACCATCTTGATCTTCCGGGCCTCGGGAGAGGTCAGCAGATTCATAATGGGGGGCTGGATCAGAGGGATCAGGGCCATGTAGGAATAAGCTGCCACGGCGATGGCACCCAGCAGGTGGGGAGCCAGACGGGTGGTCAGGAAGATGGCGGTGGGGCCGTCGGCGCCGCCGATGATGCCGATGGAAGCGGCTTCACGGCCGGTGAAGCCCATGCAAACGGCACCGAAGAAGGCAACGAACACGCCCAGCTGGGCGGCAGCGCCCAGCAGCAGGCTCTTGGGGTTAGACAGCAGGGGGCCAAAGTCGGTCATGGCACCAACGCCCATGAAAATCAGGCAGGGGTACAGGCTGGTCTTGACACCGATGTAGAAGATGTCCAGCAGGCCGCCCTCCCGCATGATCTGGCCGAAGCTGTGATACATGGGGCTGGAGGGATCCATAAAGGCATCCCACAGGTTCTGATGGTACAGGCCGGCGTTGGGCAGGTTGGTCAGCAGGCAGCCGAAGGCGATGCCCACCAGCAGCAGGGGCTCAAACTTCTTGACGATGGCCAGGTACAGCAGTACGCAGGCGATGGCCAGCATCACCAGGTTCTGCCAGCCGTTATTGGATACGAAGCCGGTAATAATTGCGGCAAAGCCGGAATTATTCCAGAGCTTCAGCAGGATCGCGCCAACATTCATTGGGAGCCCTCCTTAACCGATCACGACCAGAGGTGCCCCAGTGTCCACATTGGAGCCCTTGGAGACCAGAACCTGGGTAACGGTTCCGTCCTTGGGAGCCATGATCTCGTTCTCCATCTTCATAGCCTCCAGGACGCACAGAACGTCACCGGACTTCACAGCCTGACCGGCGGTCACATTGACCTTCAGGATGTTGCCGGGCATGGGGGCGTTGACGGGCTCACCGGCACCGGTCACCACGGGCGCGGCGGCAGGAGCGGGGGCAGCGGCAGGAGCGGCAGCAGCGGGGGCGGCGGGAGCGGGAGCCGCGGCGGGAGCGGAAGGCGCAATGGCTTCGTACTCGTCAAGCAGAATGGCCTCGCCGGCCTCCACCTCGACTTCGTAAGTACGGCCCTTCAAAGTCACTTTGTATTTCATGATTATTTGACCTCCTTAATGGATTTGAAACGCAGCTCGTTCAGGGGCTTGCCCATCTTATCGGCTACGATGGCCATAATCATGGCCGCAGTCTTGGGTTCAACATCGTGGAGCATCAGCTCACCGGCAGAGCCGGGGGCCACAGCCTTGGAAGCCGCAGGAGCGGCAGGGGCCACGGGCGCCGTGGCCTTGGCGGCAGCGGCGGAAGCGGCGGCCAGCTTGGCATCCTTCCCGGCAAAATACTTGCCCATGGCGACGATGACGCACATCAGCAGGATCAGGCCGAAGAATACCACCGCATAGCCCAGCAGCGCGTAAACGCCGGCTTCGCCAATGGAAATATCAGAAGTAAGCATCATAACGTGATACCCTCCTTAGGCCTCGGTAATGGTATAAGTAACCTTGTTCTCTTCCTTTGCCTTGCGGCCCTCCAGGAACTTTTCAGCCTGGGCGGGGAAGCAGATGTAGCTCATAACATCCTCTTCGCTCTGAGCCAGTTCGCCCAGGGCGGCCTTGGCGGCGGCGAACTCCTCACCGGTGCGCTTGCTGTCCTCTACACGGCAGTCCATAGGAGCGTCCATACCGGCCTCGGCCAGAATGCGCTTCTCCAGGTCGGCATCCACGGGAGCGGGGGCAATGCCGTACTCGCCCTTGAAGTAAGCCTTGACTTCCTTGGAGATGTTCTTGTAGCGTTCCCCCACCAGCACGTTGGTCACAGCCTGGTTGCCCACCATCTGGGACAGAGGAGTGACCAGGGGAGGATAGCCCATGTCCTTCCGGACGGAGGGGATCTCCGCCAGAGCGGCATCGAACTTGTCCATGGCGTGCATATCGGTCAGGTTGGCGATCATGTTGGAGAGCATGCCGCCGGGAACCTTGTAAACCAGGGCCTGGGCATCGGTACCCATGGACTTGGGGTTGATGCGGCCGGAGTCGATGTACTTCTGCTTGACGGGCTTGAAGTAATCGTTGACCTTGTTGATGACTTCCTCGTTCAGGCCGGTCTCGATGCCCAGCTCGCTGAGGGCGTAGTAAATGGTCTCGGTGGCAGGCTGAGAGGTGCCGTTGGAGAAGCAGGAGGTGGCGGTGTCGATGATGTCCACACCGGCTTCCACAGCCTTCATAACGGTCATGTAAGCCATACCGGTGGTGCAGTGGGTGTGCAGCACCAGGGGCAGGGTCACACCGGCATCCTTGATGCCCTTGAACAGCTGCTCGGCCTCGTTGGGGGACATGGTACCGGCCATATCCTTCAGGCAGATGGTGTCAAAGCCCATGCTCTGCAGCTCCTTGCACATCTCGGCGTACTTGGCGGGGGTGTGCACAGGGGACTGGGTGTAGGAAATGCAGCCGGAAGCCACGGTGTTGGCGGTGGCGTACTTCTTGGTGGCCTCCAGAGCGGTGCGGATGTTCCGGAAATCGTTCAGAGCGTCGAAAATACGCAGAACGTCAATGCCGTTCTTGATGGACAGCTCTACAAACTTCTCCACCACGTCGTCGTGATAGTGCTTGTAGCCCAGCAGGTTCTGGCCACGGAGCAGCATCTGCAGGCGGGTGTTGGGCATGGCCTTGCGGAAGGACCGCAGACGCTCCCAGGGATCTTCGTCCAGGTAGCGCAGGCAGCTGTCAAAGGTGGCGCCGCCCCAGCACTCGACGGAATAATAACCGGCCTTGTCCATGGTGGACAGGATGCCTTCCATATCGGCAAACGGCATACGGGTAGCCATCAGGGACTGGTTGGCATCACGAAGGACGGTTTCAGTGAATTGGACTTTCTGAGCCATTGGTATGAACCTCCGTTAATAGTTATTTTGCAGTAAATGGGGAAATTTTCACGCGCAATCCGCTTGTGCGCAAAAATTCGCCCACCTACTGCTTCCTTCAGATACCGGCAGAGGGTTTCCCCTCTGCCGATATGGTGAATACGAATAAAGAATGCTGCTTGCTTCTTACAGCTTGGGACCGGCGGCGACCAGAGCCTTGCCGGCCTCGTTGCCCTCGTACTTGGCGAAGTTCTTGATGAACCGGCCAGCCAGATCCTCAGCCTTGGTCTCCCATTCGGAAACATTGGCGTAGGTGTCTCTGGGATCCAGGATGGCGGGATCCACACCGGGCAGCTCGGTGGGAACCTCGAAGTTGAACACGGGGATGGTCTTGGTGGGAGCAGACAGGATGGCGCCGGACAGGATGGCGTCAATGATGCCGCGGGTGTCCTTAATGGAGATACGCTTGCCGGTGCCGTTCCAGCCGGTGTTGACCAGGTAAGCCTTGGCGCCGGAAACCTGCATCTTCTTGACCAGCTCCTCGGCGTACTTGGTGGGATGCAGCTCCAGGAAGGCCTGGCCGAAGCAAGCGGAGAAGGTGGGGGTGGGCTCGGTGATGCCACGCTCGGTGCCGGCCAGCTTGGCGGTGAAGCCGGACAGGAAGTAGTACTGGGTCTGCTCGGGGGTCAGGATGGACACGGGAGGCAGAACGCCGAAGGCATCGGCAGACAGGAAGATCACGTTCTTGGCTGCGGGAGCGGTGGAAACGGGACGAACGATGTTGTTGATGTGGTCGATGGGGTAGGACACACGGGTGTTCTCGGTAACGGACTTGTCGGTGAAGTCGATCTTGCCGTCCTTATCCACGGTGACGTTCTCCAGCAGGGCATCCCGGCGGATGGCGTTGTAGATGTCAGGCTCGGACTCCTTGTCCAGGTTGATGACCTTGGCGTAGCAGCCGCCCTCGAAGTTGAACACGCCGTTGTCGTCCCAGCCGTGCTCGTCGTCGCCGATCAGCAGACGCTTGGGGTCGGTGGACAGGGTGGTCTTGCCGGTGCCGGACAGGCCGAAGAAGATGGCGGTGTTCTCACCGTTCATGTCGGTGTTGGCGGAGCAGTGCATGGAAGCGATGCCCTTGAGCGGCAGATAGTAGTTCATCATGGAGAACATGCCCTTCTTCATCTCGCCGCCGTACCAGGTGTTGATGATGACCTGCTCACGGGAGGAAATGTTAAAGGCAACGCAGGTCTCGGAGTTGAGGCCCAGCTCCTTGAAGTTCTCGACCTTGGCCTTGGAAGCGTTGTAAACAACGAAATCAGGCTTGAAGTTCTTCAGCTCCTCCTCGGAGGGACGGATGAACATGTTCTTTACAAAGTGCGCCTGCCATGCCACTTCCACGATGAAGCGGACAGCCATACGGGTGTCGTGGTTGGCGCCGCAGAAAGCGTCCACAACGTAGAGCTTCTTGTTGGACAGTTCCTTGATGGCCAGTTCCTTCACGGCCTTCCAGGTCTCTTCGCTCATGGGGTGGTTGTCGTTCTTATACTCGTCGGAAGTCCACCACACGGTGTTCTTGGAGTTCTCGTCCATGACGATGTACTTGTCTTTGGGGGAACGGCCGGTGTAAATGCCGGTCATAACGTTGATGGTGTCCAGCTCGGTCTTCTGGCCAACCTCGTAGCCGGTGAGGCCGGGCTTGGTCTCTTCCTCATAGAGCATCTCGTAAGAGGGATTGTAGACGATTTCGGTGGTACCGGTAATGCCATACTTTTCAATGCCGTATGTTTCCATAATGGGGGTCCTCCTATATAATGATTTCGGGTGAAAGGCCGGGAAAATCTCCGCTTTTCAACGCAATTTGGTAAACGTCCGGGAAATGCCCAAGGTTCACCGGATACATATTAACACAAGAAATCTTGATTGTAAACATTTTTTTCGGTATTTTTTTACTGCTTGGCTATTTTGATAAAAACGGGCCGCCACATCCCGGCAACTTCATAGGAACTTAATAATTACCCACTTTTTTTCTTCACATCTACCGGGTATACTAAAGACAAATCAAATTTGATTTTCTCATCTTTTTCATTTTCCTCTCCTCTTTTTTTGTTGCAGGATCCGCAGCTGGCAGGCTGCGGATTTTGTGCGTTTTAAGGCCCTTTTGGTAAGCCCGGCCCCCCGGCACACCGCCGGGAAACCCTCCGGCAGCGGAAGGACGGCTTCAAAAAGGGCGTGGCCGGGATTTCCGGTCACGCCCTTGTATTTGTTTCGCCCTTACGCCGTATACTGGGAGAAGGGGATGAAGCTGATTTTGACGGTGCTGTCCAGCAGGTTCTGTTCCGTGGTCTCGCCCACCTCGGTGTCTACACTTTCCAGAGCATCCTGGGCCCATTCGGAATTTTTGGTGTAGAACCAGGGGTTCTTTTCGTCCTTGGCGGCATCAAATACCAGGGCATCCTGGAATTGCAGGCTGCCGTTTTCCAGCCGGTACAGGTTGTAGCCGTAGCTGGCGGCACCGTTGGTGCCCCGGTTTAAGATCAGGCCGTCGGAGGTCATCTGATAGGTGCTGCGCTCCATGGCGTCGATGATCTGGGTCTCCTGGCCGTCTTTCACGGTGTACATGGCATAGATCAGGCCCTCGTCCACGGAGCCGATCATCAGTTCGGACACGCCGTCGCCGTCCACATCGTCCATGACGTAGCCCACTTTGTCCACATCCCCCACCATGCCTACCAGGTAGTTGAGCCCCCGGTCCATGTATTCCTGGGGGCCGAAGCCCTGGAGCAGGGCATCAAAATAGCCGTCCAGGATCTCACCGTACAGGGGCTTCGCGGTGACCACCGGGACCTCCGTCGGGGCCTCGGTCTGGGCAGTCTCTGTGGGAGCTTCTGTTACCGGAACAGTCTCCGGAGCGGTAGTCGGAGCGGAAGGATTGCTGCCGCAGGCAGCCAAACTCAAAAGCATTGCGAATATCAAAAGCAGTGCTGACAATTTTTTCATAACTTTTCGTCCTTTCACCATAGTTTCTTTCACAATATCACCCTTTTTCCGGATTGTCAAGAAGTCCGACCCAATATTAAAAAAAGATTATTATTTTGCTGCCGCCGCAAAAAAAGCACCTCTATTTTGCGGCAAACAGCATTGACGTTCCCCCGGGAAACTGCTAGAATATTCCCGTAAGCAAGGCAGCAAAAAGCGGAGCTATTAAGGAAGGAGGTTCCCAATTGAACGTTTCTGCTTCTGTCTGGCTGGTGCTTCTCATCCTTTTTGTAGTGGCAGAGGGGGCCTCGGTGTCGCTGGTGTCCATCTGGTTTGCGGCGGGCGCCCTGGTGGCGGCCCTGGCGGCGCTGCTGGGTGCCGGAGGGCTGACCCAAACGGTGCTGTTCTTCACCGTCAGCGGTGTGCTGCTGGCCCTGCTGCGGCCCATACTAAAAAAGTATGTGAACCCCAAGATCCAGAAAACCAATGTAGATGCCCTGATAGGGCAAACCTGTACGGTCACGGAGGAGATCGACGATCTGGCCCCCTCGGGTCAGGTAAAGATCGGCGGCATGGTCTGGACGGCCAGAAGTGCCGACGGCGAGAAGATCCCCGCCGGAACCATCGTTACCGTCGCTTCTGTGGAGGGCGTGAAGCTGCTGGTTTCCCCCGCCGCCGTGCCGGAATCCGTCAAATCATAAGGAGGAAAATCATATGCCCTTTGTATTACTTGCCATTGTCATTCTGCTGTTCGTCATCATCATCACCAATATCTCCGTGGTCCAGCAGTCCCGGGCCTATGTTGTGGAGCGGCTGGGTGCCTTCCACAGCGTGTGGGGCGTGGGTATGCACTTCAAAGTCCCCTTCATTGACCGGGTGGCCCGGAAAGTCAGCCTGAAAGAGCAGGTCCTGGACTATCCCCCCCAGCCCGTCATCACCAAGGACAACGTGACCATGCAGATCGATACCGTTGTCTACTTCCAGATCACCGACCCCAAGCTCTACTGCTACGGCGTGGAGCAGCCCATGATGGCCATGGAGACCCTGACCGCCACCACCCTGCGAAACATCATTGGCGATCTGGAGCTGGACCAGACCCTGACGAGCCGCGACGTAGTCAACACCAAAATGCGCTCCATCCTGGACGAAGCTACCGACCCCTGGGGCATCAAGGTCAACCGGGTAGAGCTGAAGAACATCCTGCCTCCCGCGGACATTCAGAACTCCATGGAGAAGCAGATGAAAGCCGAGCGTGACCGCCGTCAGTCCATCCTTCAGGCCGAGGGCCAGAAGAAGTCCGCCATCCTCATTGCCGAGGGTGAAAAGGAATCCGCCATTCTGAAAGCCTCCGCTGAAAAGGAAGCCGCCATTCTCCGGGCCGAGGCCGAGAAGCAGGCCGCTATTCTGAAGGCCGACGGCGAAGCCCAGGCCATTCTGTCGGTGCAGCAGGCCCTGGCCGACTCCATCGCCATGCTGAACGAAAAGGCCCCCAGCGACAGCGTTCTGCGGCTGAAGGCCATTGAGGCCATGCAGAAGGTTGCCGACGGCCAGGCCACCAAGATCATCATCCCCAGCGAAATGCAGGGCCTGGTGGGTCTTGCCAACGGCATCGTCGAAGGAACCAAGTAATGCCAACCGCCGCCGTGGGTAACGGCGGCGGTTTCTAAAAGGAGCGTTCATGATGGACAATCGTTTTGTAAAAATCTATTCCCAGGGTTTTGTAGGGACCTTGGAAATCTGGGTGGACACCCAGACCGGAGTCAACTACCTCTTCCGGCAAAGCGGCTACGGCGGCGGCCTGACGGTGCTGATGGACCGGGAGGGGAAGCCCATCGTGTCGGCATTGCCTGTTCAGGAGGCATAAACCCTTCGACAGGCTTTCCCCAAATTCCCGAAAATCAGGGTGCCTTTCCGGCGGCTTTCCACATTCTTTTGTGGCAGCCGCCGGTTTTTGCGTCCTTTCGGGGGATTTTTCACCGACCCGAAATTCTTGATTTTTACGGAATTTCTCTTATAATAGCCCCATTCACAGGCAAAACCGCCGAAAAGCGATAGAGAAATCGCGGAATGCCAGAGAGGAATGGTGTTTTTGCGGCGGTTTTTGTTTTTTATTCCGGGGGTTCTTCTGGGGGCGCTGCTGTGTCAGAGCGTGTTTGCCACCAATTATCTCATCAATGACGGAGGCCGGACCTACGCCTGTACCCTGTACCCCGGCACCGCCCAGGGGGCGCTGGCGGCGGCGGGGGTGGAGCTGGGGCCCCGGGATGGCTATACCCGGGAGAAGGACACCATCACCGTCCGCCGGGCTCCCATGGTGGAGCTTTTGTACCACGGGGAGAGCCGGGTGCTCCCCCTGGGCCGGGAGACCGCCGGGGAATTTTTAAAGCGGCAGGGCATCACCCTGGGCCCCGGGGACCGGTTAAGCTGCCCCCAGGACACCCTGCTGCGCCCCGGCACGGTGCTGCGGGTAGACCTGATTGAGAGCCGGGAGGAGACCTTCGTCCGGGAGCTTCCCTTTGAGACCCAGGTCTGCGCCGCCCCCAACCTGCCCCGGGGCACCCGGCAGACCCTGACCCAAGGGAAAAACGGGACCCTGCTGTGCCGGGCCTGGGTGACCTATGTCAACGGGGTGGAGACGGACCGGGAAATTCTGGAGGAGCGGCAGACCGCCGGGCCGGTAAAGGAGCTCATCGCCCAGGGCTGCGGGCCGGAATATCAAAGCCCCCAGGGACTGAAAATCGGAGACGGGGTGATTACTCTTCCCACCGGGGAACGGCTGACCTACACCAAGGTGGACTATGTCCGGGCCACGGCCTACACCCACACGGACGAGGGCTGCACCACCACCACCGCCACCGGCACCACCGTCCGCCGGGGCACCGTAGCCGTAGACCCCCGGTACATCCCCTACGGCACCCGCATGTTCATCGTGGCCTCCGACGGCAGCTTCCTATACGGCCTGGCCCAGGCCGAAGATTGCGGCGGCGACATCAAAGGCGACCGGATGGACCTGTATTTCCCCACCTACGAAGACTGCATCACCTTCGGCCGCCGGCGCTGCACCGTGTATTTTCTAGGATAACGGTTGCAAAAGCAGGGGGGCGTGTGGTATGATGGAGAAGGTTTTGAATTGACAATTGACAATGATTGGGCAACGGACGTGTCCGTTTTGGAATACGACGGTTCAAAAATACACCAGTCAGCGAAACCGTAGGAAACGGCCTGTGTGCCGTTCCGCTGCGTGGCAAGGATGAACGATACCACCCCCGACGTGCATGTCGCCACGTGGCATATATAACCTGTGCGGGTGAATGCTACTACCCAATACACGGTATAAAAGCTTCCCCTCCGGGGAAGCTGGCTCGGCCATAGGCCGAGACTGATGAGGGCCGCGGGGCAAGTCCCAAATATTGTAAAAACAATGGGCGCAAAGGTATTACGCACTGTAGCGGCGGCAATCTGCCGCCATCCGGCCCGCAGGGCCGGAACCGTGGTACATTTGTATCCGCATCGTCCCACGGTGCCAGCCCCTAACGGGGCTGGATGACGTTGGGTCAACGCCGCTACATTGTTCCGTGTATGGGGTGGTACCATTCAACCGCACAGGTTAAATACCCAACGTGGCGGGCGGCAGGTTGCCGCCCCTACGGTAATGTACCACGTTTTACAAATTATTCGAAACACAATATAGAGATAAATGTGTCTAAAATACGGTAATCGGAACAAATATAATTGTACGGGTCGATACAAACGGGGCAACGTTGGTCGCCCCAATAATCGTCAATTGTCAATTGTCCATTGTCAATTTCCTCATATATACATATACAAGGAGAATTTATGGTAAACGTCTGTGATATTCAAATCATGAAGCCGCTGCTGGCGGAGCATGGGTTTCGGTTTTCCAAGGCCAAGGGGCAGAATTTTCTGATTGCGCCCTGGGTGCCGGCTTCCATTGCCCAGGAGGCGGGGGTGGATGAAACCGCCGGGGTGCTGGAGATCGGGCCCGGGATCGGGCCGCTGACCCAGCAGCTTTGTCTGCGGGCGGGAAAGGTCTGCGCCGTGGAGGTGGATACCCGGTTGGAGCCCATTTTGAAGGAGACCCTGGCCCCCTTTTCCAATGTGGAGATCCTCTGGGGGGATGTATTAAAATTGGACATCCCCAAACTGGTGGCGGAAAAATTCCCGGGGCTGCGGCCCATGGCCTGTGCCAATCTGCCCTACTACATCACCACCCCCATTCTCTCGGCCCTTTTGGAGGCGGAGTGCTTTGAGTCCGTTACGGTCATGGTGCAAAAGGAAGTGGCCCAGCGGATCGCCGCCGCCCCGGGGACGGAAGATTACGGGGCCTTCTCCGTGTTCTGCCAGTATTATACCCAGCCGGAGCTGCTTTTTGACGTGCCCCCCAACTGCTTCCTGCCCCAGCCCAAGGTGACCTCCGCGGTGATCCAGCTGCGGCGGCGGGAAGAGAAGCCCTGGAACATTCAGGATACGTCTGTTTTCTTCCGGGCGGTGCGCTCCAGCTTTGCCATGCGGCGGAAAAAGCTTTCCAACGGTCTGGCTTCCGGCTTTCCGGAACTGGGGAAAGCCGGGGCGGAGGACATTCTGGCCCAGTGCGGTCTTCCCGAAAACGTCCGGGGGGAGACCCTGGGCATTGACGAGTTTGCCATGATCGCCAACGCCATTGCAGGCAGAAAGAGAGAGGCCCAATGATCGAGATTTTATTTCTGGATCTGGATGACACCATTCTGGATTTTCACAAGGCCGAGCGTCTGGCCATTGCAAAGACCTTTACGGCCTTTGATTTAGAGCCCACGGAGGAGATCCTCAACCGCTACCACGACATCAATCTCATGCACTGGCAGATGCTGGAGCGGGGAGAGCTGACCCGGCCCCAGGTGCTGACCGGCCGGTTCCGGATGCTCTTTGAGGAGCTGGGCCGCCAGGTGGATGCCCAGGCCGTGGCCCGGGTCTATGAAAAAAATCTGGGGATCGGCCACTATTTTCTCCCCGGGGCACTGGAGGCGGTGCAGACCCTGCAAAAGGGCTACCGGCTCTTTTTAGCCAGCAACGGCACCGCCACGGTGCAGCACAGCCGCCTTACCAGCGCCGGACTGTACCCCTATTTTGAAAAGGTCTTCGTCTCCCAGGAGCTAGGCTACAACAAGCCCGCCAAGGAATTTTTTGATGCCTGCGCCGCTCAAATTCCCGGCTACGCCCCGGAAAAGGCCCTGATGGTAGGCGACAGCCTGTCCTCGGACATCTTAGGCGGCATCAACGCGGGACTCCCCACCTGCTGGGTAAACCCCCATCACAAACCCCACCCGGAGAACATTACCCCGGACTATCAGATCGAGACTCTGTCCCAGCTGCCGGAGCTGCTTCAAAAAATCAACCGGGAGGATGCGCCATGAGCGAGCTTTGCCCCATCCATCATGTGGCCATTGAGGTTCAGGATATGGATACCGCCCTGGCCTTTTTTCAGAACGTATTCGGCATGACCGTGACCCGGACTGCCGGGCCGAAAGATGCCCCGGACAATGTGTGGCTGGACGGCGGCGTGCAGCTGTGCCGGGTGGAGGAGCTGACGGCAGACTGCGGCCGGATCAACCACCTGTCCTTTCACTGCACGGATTTAGAGGGTGTCCTGGCCCGGGCCGCCCAATATGGAGCCACACCCATCCCCGGAAAGGCCCGCCACTGGTTCTCTGCCCTGGGCATTCCCTTTGAAATGAAATAAGGTGACACCGTTACATGGGCATTTACTGCGCTTTTGCCTGATAGGACGCGGTAATGCTGTTCTGACCTTCCATTTTACGAAGTCCCGCAGCAGTATATAATTCTATTTCCGCCTTGGCATCCTTATCGACCACGACCATCAGTTGATGCGGCCTGTTCAATTCTATTGCCTTTACCAACAATGCCAGTTCATAACCTTGCTGCAGTGCATCCGGCCTTATATACAAATCAAAGATCTCATGGATCTCATGGCAGCACTGTACATCCAAATATCCCTGAACCTGCCCGTCTTTTATGGCCAGCAGAACTCTGAAACAGTCCTGCGCCGACAAAATCCGCTCTGCTGTCCAATAGGTGTCAGCGTTATGAAGATCACAGTACTGCTTCGTCCATTTTTCTGAAAGCAGTTCTATCGGATCGGTCGATACCTTCGGCGTCGGTCCGGTCAGAATCATTTTCTGCTGTTCCGGATCAAATGCCGCCCCTCTCATCTTAAGCGGTCGCAAAATCGCTGCGTTTAACGGATTGAATACAAAATCCATATGGTATCCGCAATAGTTCTTCTCCATATAGGAAAGCATCTCCGTAAACGCTTTTTCTTCTTTGGTAAATCCGATAATCATCTCGATATATCGGTCATCCGGGAGAATCAGCCAGGCAAAGAGCCCCACAGTCGTTCCATTTTCTGAAACAGCAAAAATAGATTTGTCTTTCGCCTGTAAAGAACGGTAAAGATTCTCCTTGTCATAAGTGAAATGCGGATCGGAATAGAAGGGGTGCTCAGCCAGTTCACCGATAAAAGCCTCACATTCATCCAATGAATGTATTTCCTGAATCATTTTTACATCTCCATTTCAAATATACATGATATTGGACAGAAACCTAAAATAACCGCAAGCTATCAAAACGATGACTTGCGGTTTTTTTGGTTGTTCCGTACCGGTAGAGCCCCTGGGGGCCCACTTCGTTTCCCTATAAGACGGAGCACTTCGGGTCTGGGATGTGTCTTTTTACAGTTCAATGGTCTCCATGTCCTCGGGGACGAAGACATTGCCAGAGTAGACGGTTTTGGCTTCCCGGGTCATGCGGTCCTTCCGGTCCGGGCCGTAGTCCTCGGTGTGGTAGAGCACCAGATTCTGAACTTGCAGCCGGTTTGCCAGCTCCGCCGCGTCCAGACTGGTGACGTGGCTGCGGGCATAGGGCTGGTAGCGCTCCCGGTCCTCATACAGGCAGTAGGCCTCGCTGAAAAGCCACTTGGCCCCCCGGGCGTAGCCCTCCGTGGATTCCTTTACCGGCTCGTCTCCGGCAAAGCAGACCTGCCCCCCCTGGGGCAAATCCAGCTGGAAGCCGAACTGCTTCATCTTCTTGGAGCCGATGTCAAAGGCCTGGATGGAAAAGCCCGCCAGGTCCAGTTTTTCCCCGTCGGTGACTTCCCGGAAAAGGATCTGGCTGTCAAAATACTTGGTCATCTTCTTTCCCAGGATCATGTCGCAAATCGCCCGGACCTGGGATAGGGTCTCCCGGCAGCCTGCCACGGTAAAGGTGCCGGTATAGCCCTGCTCCGCCATGGCCGTGGCCACCGCCCGGATGACCCAGGGGGTGCCCAGGATGTGGTCCGAATGGCTGTGGGTCACAAACATGGCCCCAATGGCCGTCACGGGGACCCCCAGCTTGTGCAGCCGCACCAGAATTTCATTTCCCCCACCGGCATCCACCAGCAGTTTTTTGTCCCCTTCCTCCAGCAGGAAGCAGGTATTGTACCGTTCCAGCACCAGGGCGCAGCCGGTGCCTAAAAATGTTGCTTTCATGGTATTCTCCTTTGCAGATACGAAATTGCCGCCGCTACAGCCGCTTCGTCCAACGGTACACGCAAATGTAGCGGCGATGATTCATCGCCATCCAGCCCCGGCGAGGGGCTGGCTCCGTGGGATGCTACGGATACGAACGTCCAACGAGTGGCCTTACGGCCAATGGCGGCAGATTGCCGCCGCTACACTGGATTCGTCCATTGTGGTACCGTTTCATTGATACGGCTCCGGTGCCTTATTACCGGCACTGACCTTGCTCATTTTTCTCCCGGTCCAGGCGGAAATCCACGGAGCGTTTCAGGTAGGACAGGTAATCGTCATCCTGGCACATTTCTTTCCCCGGTGCGTCGGAGAGCTTGGCCACCGGGCGGCCATTGACGTATTGAAGCTTGATGACGATATTCAGTGCTTCTTCGCAGGTGTCGTTGGTGACGAAGGTGCCAATGCCGAAGGAGACCTTGGTGCGGTCCTTGAAATAATCGTAGAGCTTCTGGGCGTGGTCAAAGTCCAGGCTGTCGCTGAAGAGCAGCACCTTGCCCTTGGGGTCGGCGCCGTATTTCTGAAAATGGCGGATCATCTTTTCCCCCCACTCGTAGGGGTCGCCGCTGTCGTGGCGAACGCCGGTGTAGTTATTGACCATGGAGCGGTCAAAATCGTACAGGAACAGGTCCGTGGTGATGGTGTCCGTCAGGGCGGTGCCGTTGTCGCCCCGGTATTCGTCATACCAATCGGCCATGGCGTAGTGGTTGGTGTAGGCCAGAGGGATGGAGTCGATGCCCTGGTACATCTGGACGAACTCATGGGCATAGGTGCCGATGGGGGTCAAATCATACTTCATGGCCAGGTACACGTTGGAGGTACCGGCGCAGTTGGTGGTCTCCTGGGAGAGCCTGCGGACCACCTCGTCCTGCCACTGCCGGGAGAGCCGCCGGCGGCAGCCGAACTCCGCGAAGCGGAAGGTGTATTTCCCGGAATTAAAGTCCCGGATCTTCTGCTCCAGCCGCTGCCGGGCGGACTCTTCCAGCTGGGCATAGTCATAGTGCATCCGGAAATAGACCTCGTTGACGATTTCCAGCAGGTAGATCTCAAACTGCATGGCGCTGAACATGGGGCCCTTCACCGTGAGGATCAGCTCGCCCTCGGGGCTCAGCCCCGTGTGGACATACTCCCGGATGGGGTGCCACAGCCGGAGAAACTCCACATAGTCGTCCTTGATAAAGCGGATGGAGCGGAGATAATTCAGCTCCTCCCGGGTAAAGCGCAGGCCGCAGAGATAATCAATTTGGGCGTTGATCTCCTCCAGCATTTCCGGGGTGAAGACCGTGTGTTCATTCCGGCACTTAAAATAGTATTCTCCGTTCAAGTCCGTGTGCTTGTGGAAAATCACCTGGTCCATGTTGAATTTGTACAGGTCCGTATCCAATAGAGAGGTTACGATGGGTTCCAGCTTCATATGGCCACTTCCTTTATATACTTTGGGTTTCCAATCGATCCTCGGATTCCAGCACCAGGGCCCGGAGCCGCGGGTAGAAGGGATGGATTTTTGAGTTTACATAATAGTTCCACTGCTGCCGGTCGTCGGTCAGCAGATATTCACGCATCTGAGAAGCGGAAATCTCAATGGTCTTGGGAATGTACAGCTCCGCTACCCGGACCCCCTGGACGCTGTCAAACCAGTCCAGCCGCCGGGTCTCCTTGCCGGAAATCAGCAGCTCCGGCATCTGGCCGAACTGCTTTTGTACGTTTTCCAGCACATAGTCCCCCCAGGCCCCCACGTTGCCCACGCCGATGTCCGGCAGGGGGTAGATTTCCACCCGGTCATCAAAAAGGGCCCGGAGCATTTCCCGGCGGAGCTCAAAGGGAAAGGGGTTTTTCCGGGTGCCGGACTCCTGGGAGGAGCCCACGAAAATGCCCACCTTTTGGCACAGGGCCAGGGCGGTTTCGATCATCTGCTCATGGCCGGAATGGAGGGTCTGAAACCGGCCTACCAAAATGCCCAGAGAAAAGGGCTTTTCCATACGCTCACCTCACAACTTTCTTTATTCTACCAAACCCTGGGGCCTACGTCAAATAAAATCCCGGAAATCTGTACTTTTTTCCGGAGCTGTGGTATAATGCTCCAAAAGAAAGGGGGGAGCTCCATGGGAAGAGCCTCTAAAAAGGAGCATAAAAATCGATTTCAGCTGATCCGGGAGGAATTCGGCCTGTCCCGGGAACGGGCCTCCGAGCTGCTGGAGACCCTGAGCCCGGAGCGCATTGAAAAAATCGAAAGTGAAAAATGCGCCCCCTATCCGGAAGAGGTGCTGACCATGGCCCAGAAATACAAAAAGCCCGGGCTGTGCAACTACTATTGCTCCAACCTCTGCCCCATCGGTCGGGAATATGTGCCGGAGATCCAGATCAAGGAGCTCTCCGCCATTGTGCTGGAAATGCTGGCCTCCTTAAATGCCGTCAACAAAAAACAGGAGCGGCTGATCGAGATCACCGCCGACGGGAAGATCGACAACGGAGAGCTGGAGGACTTCATCGCCATCCAGGACCAGCTGGAGCGCATCTCCGTCACCGTGGAAACCTTGCAGCTGTGGTCCGAAAAAATGCTCCTCAGCGGTGCCATCGATCTGGAGGCCTATCAGAAAAAGAAAGCGGAACGGAAATAACCCCCTATTTTTCCCAATTGACGGAAAATGCGCCTCCTATTTTGCCCATGTTTCCCTTTCCGCAGGGGCCCATCTGTGATAAAGTAAGGCCATGAAGAAAAGGGAAAGGAGACCCATGATGTTCGAAATTCTGACGTTTGTGTTGTTTGTCTGGCTGTTTGTAAAATGCCTGGGCCTGGCCTTCCGCCTGACCTGGAGCGCCGCCAAGCTGGCGGCCGGGTGCCTGGTGTTCCTGGCCCTGCCGGTTCTGGTCCTGTGCTTCCTCTTTGCCGGAGGCCTGGTGCTGCTGCTGCCCTGCCTGCTCCTGGCCGGCGCCTGGGCGCTGCTGAAAGCCTGCTGAACAAAAATGCCAAAAGGAACCCCCCTACCCCAAGATGATATGCTCCCTTTATGAGAGACAGTGAAATAAAAACACTGTCAATCACGAAGGGAGCATTGTTCATGTCAAGAAG
>CAKTOB010000039.1 GCA_934589525.1 uncultured Oscillospiraceae bacterium
TTACATTGGAGCCTATCTCAGAAAAAGAAGCAATATCCATTATCGCTTCCTATGAACACCTTGAGATCACCATGAAGTATGTATCAGAATACCCTTTTGAGTAATCACTATCAAAAACTCAGTGGCATTTCAAACAACGATGTGAAATCTAAAATATACGCATCAAGATACACCTTTCATAAAAAATAAGCGATACCCAGTCGAAAAGACCAGGTATCGCCTATTTTCGTGTTACCAACCCTGCAAGACAGATGCCGTAATAGATAATTCATAGAATTACTGTGTTACGGACACCCGCCTTTCACCGGGGGCTTTCGTTGTCCCACTCTGGAGCTTTCCTCCCTCATTTTTTGTCAAAAAGCGGGGCGAATTACTGCATTTCCGCGCAATTCGCCCCGCTTATTCCTTGCAATCTGTCAAATTTTGTGCTATACTTCCATTGGTGCTACCAGTACCCCGGTAGGCGGTTCCCCTCGACTCTTTTCGGGGGTGAGATTCTCTTTTGCCCCCAATCATTCGAGAGGGGGTGACGGTTATGGTTACATGGGAAGGAATTTTTCAATTCTGCCTTGTTCTTATCGCTGTCATTAGCTTGGTTCGCCAAGATAATAATAAGAGATAACCGCCCAACTTTCCCCAAAGTAACGGTTATCTCTTAGCACTATTTGGGGGAACCGACCTACTGGTAGCACCCTTTGTATCTATACTATACCCCAAATCCGCCGGTTTGTCAATAGCGCAACTCCGGGCGGACCTGTGCAGCCACTTGCAAGAATCATCTCCGTGTGGTATACTTGCGTTAAGTTATGCCCATAAAGGCATTGGTGCGGAGGAACAGTGCAATGATCGTTTGGGAAGAGATCCTAGTGGCAAACGGCGGGGCCATATTGATGATGTGGTTTCTGCTCAATTGCAGACGGAAAAACCGGGAGAATATCCGGGGAGAGGCCCGGCTGTATGATGCCATGGCGCTGGCGAATCTGCTGGGGGCCCTGCTGGAGACCTTCTCCTTCTGGGTGGACGGGAAGCTCTTCCCCGGGGCCCGGGCGCTGAATATGCTTGCCAACAGCCTGTGCTTCCTGGTCACCGTGAGCATTGCCCTGCTGTGGACCTTTTATGTGGATCTTCTCATTTATCGGAACTACAAGCGGACCATGCGCAACGCGAAATTTCTTCTGGTCCCCTGGCTCATAGAAGATATCGCAATTCTATGCAACCTGTTGAAACCCGGCTTCCTGTTTGCCGTTTCGGAGGCGAACGTCTACCACCGGGGACAGTGGGCCATCATTTGTTTTGTCATCCCGATATTTTATTTTGCTTACACCACGCATCTGGTATATTCCTCCAAACGGCAGGGCTTCAACATGAATTTCTTCCCGGTGCTGTATTTCATCGGCCCCTGTCTGGCCGGTGTCCTTATTCAGCTGTTTTACTACGGCATCACCACCTCCTGGGCCTCCGCGGCCGTGGCTTTGAGCTTTGTGCAGATGCAGGGCTATGCGGAAAACCTCTATACCGACGAGCTCTCCGGCCTTTATAACCGCCGCTACTTAAACAGCCTTTTGGCAGAGCAAACCCGGACCAACCGGCGGAGCCTCTACGGCATCATGATGGACATCAACGATTTTAAGGCCATCAATGACCAATTCGGCCACGGCACCGGGGACCAGGCCATCTGCAAAATGGGGGACATCCTCTTCCGCTCCATTCCCGAGGGCGGCATCGCCATCCGCTACGCCGGAGACGAGTTCATCGTCCTGCTCCCCGGCGGCGACGAAGCCACCGCCCTGGCCACCGCCAGAGAAATCGACCGGCACCTCTCCCGCTTCAATCATTCCGGCGAGGCCCCCTTCACCCTCACCGTCTCCATGGGCTGGAGCCCCTTTGACCCGGCACAGGGCAAGGAAGCCTTCCTTGCGGCCATGGATGAAAAGATGTACGAACAGAAGCGCAAATACCACCGCGTTCAAAACGCCACATGATCGCAAACCCCATAGAGGAAGCCCGGAACCAACAGTTCCCATGGGCCCTCTATGGGGGATTTTTTCCTAAATTCCGATTTCGGAATTATTATCCGATTTTCAAAAGTTTATTCCGATTTCGGAATTTTATTTCTTTTGCACCCTGCGATAGTGGAAGGTGCGGTCTTTATAGAGAAACATCCCAACGCTGACCGCCAAGGAGGCCAGTTCCGCCGGGACCACCGCCAGCCATACCCCGTCCAGCCCCAGCAGCTGGGGCAGGAGTAGCACCGCCGCCACCTGAAACAGCAGCGTCCGCAGGAAGGAGATCAGGGCGCTGGTCAGGCCGTCCCCCAGGGCCGTAAAGAAGGAGGAGGCGTAGACATTGAATCCCATAATGAGGAAGCTCAGGCCGTAGAGCCGGAAGGCCCGGGTGGTCAGCGTCAGCAGGGCCGGGTCATAGCCCACGAAGAACCGGGCCACCTGGGGGATGAGGTACATGGACACCACCGTCATAGCAACCGCTGCCACCCCAATGAGTCGGAGGCTCATGGCATAGAGGTTGTGGACCTCGCCTTGATTCTGGGCCCCGTAATGGAAGCTGACAATGGGGGCGCTGCCCACGGAATAGCCCACGAATACTGCCACAAAGAGGAACGCCGCGTACATGATCACGCCGTAGGCCGCCACCCCGTCCTCCCCCGCAAAGCGGAGCAGCTGGTAATTGTAAAGGATGTTCACCAGGGACATAGAGACGTTGGTCATGAGCTCCGAGGAGCCGTTGGTGCAGGCCATCCACAGCACCCGTCCCTGAAAGCGGGGCCGCCGCAAATGCAGGCAGCTGGTGTTGCGGCTGCTTAAAAAATAGAACACCGGCAGCACGCCGCCGACAATCTGGCTGAGGACGGTGGCAATAGCCGCTCCTTCCACACCCCAGCCCAGGCCCCCCACCAGCACCACGTCCAGCACCATATTGGTGACACCGGCCCCCACCGTGACCCAGAAGCCCAGGTTGGGCTTTTCCGCCGTAACGAAAAAGCTCTGGAACATGTTCTGCAAAATAAAGGTGGGCAGTCCCATCAGTAAAATCCGGCCATACCGCAGGGCATACTCCAGCATCTCCCCCCGGCCTCCCAGCAGCACCCCAATGGGCCGCAGGAATGCGATCCCCAGCGCTGCAAAGGCGCTGCCGGCCAGAAGGGCCGCCGCCAGAAACAGACTAAAATAGGCATCTGCCTTCTCCCCGTCCCGTTCCCCCAGGGCAATGCCCACAATGGCGGAACCGCCGGTGCCCAGCATGAAGCCGATGGTGCCAAGGAGCATGGGCACCGGCCAGATCAGGTTCACCCCCGCAAAGCCCGTTTTCCCCACAAAGTTGGATACACACAGGCCGTCCACAATGCCGTAGACAGAGGTAAACAGCATGGTCCCAATACTGGGCAGCACAAACCGCAGTAGCCGGGAGACGGTAAAATGATCGGACAACTGAATATTTTGCTTTGACATAAATACAACCTTTCCAAAACAAAAAGGTCGGACAAGAACCGCTGCCCTCTGCGCCCCCTCCTCTGCTGCGGTGCTACGGCACCCACAGCCTCCGGGAAACGCAAACAGCGACATCTTATCCGGCCTTCCAATTACGTTGAAATAGCCCTCCGATGAGCAAACAGATATTCCTTTTTCACGATATTTATACCATCAATTCCGCCAATTGTCAATGCCCCCTGACGCCCGAATACAACCCGCGCGGTTTCGCTGGGGGGTGTATTCTCTGCAAAACGTATTTCAAAAACAGGCACGTCCGTTGTCTCGATAATTGTCAACTGTCCATTGTCAATTGTCAATTTTCTCACCCCGTTATGCTGCAAACGTCTGCCGGTACAAAACCCGCTCCCGGCCATCGGACAGGCCCAGGGCTTCTTGCCACCAGCAGGTGGTGCCAAGGGAGCGGTCCAGGAGGCGGAAGCACAGGTAGCCCAGAAGACCTCCCAGGAAGTTCATGATCACGTCGTCTACGTCGGCGCTGCGGCCGATGAAATACTGGAAGGTCTCAATGCTTCCGGTGGCCAGCAGCACCGTCAGGGCGGTGGCGGGGAGGGAGCGGAGACGGTGGGCGGCAATGGGCAGCAGGAGCCCTAAGGGCAGGAACATGGCGATGTTTAATAGCAGCTGGGCGGCCATGATTCGGGGACCGGCGGTGTAGCATTCCGTGACCCAGATGAAGGGCACCAGATTCAGATGGTACTGAGCCGGGTGGAAGCTGATATTGGGGTAGAAAAAGAAAATGGTCAGATACAGCAGGGATGCCACGCACAGTCCCAGCAGGCACTTGGCCAGGTGGTAAAGCCCGGGACGCTGACCATTGCATTTGGTGACGTATACCCCGTAGGGCACATAGGCCAAGACACAGACGGCGGCCAGCACAGGCAGGGCCGAAGTATAGGTAAAATAATAACTCAGCATTCCGGGAACCTCCAGTCATTTTTGATGACTGAATTATACCACGGAATGCTGAATTTGTCCTTAACGCTTGTTTATAGGATTTTTAAGGCTCCCTTAATTTTGGGGCTTCAGGGCTCTTAAGAAAAGCCCCAGCACCAGGCCCAGGGCTCCGGGGAGCACCCAGCCCATGCCCCGGGAGAACAGGGGCACCGCCCCATTGGCCCAGGTCAGAAGCCCTTCCACCCGGAGCGCTGCCTTGGCCCCGGCGGGCATGGCGTTCAGCAGGTCCAGGAAGGCCGCAACCAAAGTAAAGCCCGTAACGCTGGCAAAGACCCGGCGGTCATGGCCGAAAAACCGGCCGAAAAGGGTCAAAAGGATCAGAGTGATGGACATGGGATACAAAAACATCAGTACCGGCAGGGAGACGGTGATGATGGTGGTAAGCCCCAAGTTGGAGATCACCAGGGGGAACAGGCTAAAGAGCACCGTAAAGCTTTTGTAGGAGACCTTGGGGAAGAGCAGGGCGAAGGTCTCGGCGCAGCTGGTGACAAGACCGATGGAGGTTTTGAGACAGGCCAGGGTCACGGTGGCGGCCAGAATCAGCTGGCCCGCCCGGCCAAAGTAATGGTGGGCAATGTCCGCCAGGGCGATGCCGCCGTTTTCGCTGGTGGCGAAGACCCCCCGGCTCTGGGCACCCATCCAGGTGATGAGGGCGTAGATGAGGGCCATGAGCAGGCAGCTGAAAAGGCCCGACAGGCAGGTGCTTTTGGCCAGATCTTCGGGCTTCTGGATGCCCAGCTGCCGGAGGACCTGGATCACCGTAATGCCGAAGGCCAGGGCCGCCAGGGTGTCCATGGTGTTATAGCCCTCCAGGAAGCCGGTCATCATGGCATCGGACACATAGGCCCCCTCCGGGGCGATTTGGGAGACCTTGGCCATGGGAGAAACCAGAGAAGCGATGATCAGGCTGGACAGAAACACCAGAAACACCGGATTGATGACCCGGCCCACCCAGGTGAGGATGTGGCTGGGCCGCAGGGAAAAGTACAGCACCAGCAGGAAAAACAAGGCAGAAAACAGCAGCAGCCACAGTTTTTCCTCGCCCCCCTGCAGCAGGGGCACCACGCCCACGGTGAAGGAGGTGGAGGCGCAGCGGGGGATGGCAAAGCAGGGGCCGATGGTCAGATACAGCAGCACCGTAAAAAACAGGCCGTAGCCCCGGCTGACCTGACCGGCAAGATCTGCTAAACTTTCGCTGCGGGAGATGCCCATGGCGGCCACACCCAGCAAAGGAAGACCCACGCCGGTGATGATGAAGCCTACAGTGGCCATTACACTGGCAGAACCGGCGGCCTGTCCCATGTGTACGGGGAAAATCAGATTGCCGGCTCCGAAGAATAGACCGAACAGCATACTTGCTACGGCTATGGTTTCTCGCACTGTTAATTTCCGTTTCATAAATGTCTTCCTTTCTTTTTTCTGCGGACACTGCCGCGAAGATGTGAATTAGGCCCAGTATAACACAAATGTTCACAACTTGTAAACATTTATTTTTCAAAATCGTAAATATTTTTATGAAAATCTCTACCATTTTCACTGAAAATGAAAATATTGAAAAATTTCCACCGGGACAGCCTTTCCCATGCCGGGGCGTTTTCCCGGCGGCGGGGCAAAAAAGCCCCTGAAGAAAGGGGTGTGCCTTTCTTCAGGGGATGAAAATCGAAATCAGGTTTTGCGGATGAATTTCTCCTTGCACCTGGGGCAGGTGATGGAGATCTTGCCCTTGCCCCGGGGGACCCGGACGGTCTGGCGGCATTTGGGGCAGTCAAAGTACCGGTTGTTCCGGTCCTTCAGCCGGTCAAAGATCAGCAGGAACTTCCGGTTCTCCTGGTAGCGCTTATAGGTATTCCGGGACAGGGCCCGGAAAATGGCCCAGAACATCAGCGCATAGCTCAGCGCCCAGAATACGGTGCGGATGCCCACGTTCCGGAACATGGACGAGAGAATGCAGGCCACCAATCCGGTGCACAGGATCACCATATTCAGCCGGTCAGAGCCGTAGCGGCCATACATAAAGCTGCGCATTCCGGCGGAGAATCGGGCACCGGCCTGCCGCAGCCACAAAGACAGTTTATCCATAAAATCACCTTTGCCAATAGGGAAATCAATTTGTAAGTCCTATTATATTGCGAATTTCGGGAATTTCAACCGTCCGGGTGCAGAATTAACGGATTGTTTAAGATTGGCTTATGACTTAAAAATTTTATTGGCGAAACGGGGGAATTATGATATAATAAGAAGAAGTCACTCGAAAGGAGAACCCCATGGAGCCGAAGCGAAAAAAACAGATGAAGCCGGAGCTCATCATCGTTCTGGTGGCCATTGTCAGTGCCCTGACGCTTATGGGGATGCTGATCGCCTGTATTCCCTATTACGACCAGGAGACGGACCCGGAACCCATGCTCCAGCAGCACCACGAGCAGGTCCAGGAAAGCCGGGAGCCCGAGCCGGAGACCCAGGAAACCCTACCCCCCACCATTCCGCCGGAGGCCAACCCCTATATCAAGCGGGATTTTCAGTATGACAAAAACAATTACCTGATCTGCACCAAGCAGGACAGCTATCCCGGGGTGGACGTATCCTCCTTCCAGGGGGAGATCAACTGGCAGCGGGTGAAGGATTCCGGCATTCGCTTCGCCATGATCCGCCTGGGCTACCGGGGCTACGGCAAAGCCGGAAACATGGTAGAAGACGAGTACGCCCGGCGCAATCTGGAGGGTGCCCGAAAGGCCGGGCTGGAGGTGGGGGCCTACTTCTTCTCCCAGGCCACAAGCATTGACGAGGTGGACGACGAGATCTTCTTCTTCATGCAGACCCTGGGGGACTTTGAGCTCACCATGCCTATAGTTTTAGACTGGGAGTATATTTCCGACACCGCCCGGACGGCCCATGTGGATGCCCGGACCTTGACGGACATGCAGAAGCACTTCTGCAAGACCATGGTGGATTTTGGCTACAGCCCCATGGTGTATTTTAACTGGCATCTGGCGGACAACACCCTGTATCTTCAGGAACTGGAGGACTATCCCTTCTGGTTGGCCTTCTATCAGAACCGCATGACCTATCCCTTCCGGGTGGAAATGTGGCAGTACACCTGCACCGGACGTGTCCCCGGCATCGCCGGAGACGTGGACATCAACGTCTACATGCCGGACCCAACGAAACTTCAATAACGTATAAATTTACCGCCCCGGTTTTTTGAGCCGGGGCGGTATTATATTAGAGGTTTCTTAGTTTTTCCGCCTTTTCATTGGCGGCGCGGATCAGGTTGATCTCAAAATCCTGCCGGTTCTTCTGCCGGATGGTCTCCAAAATCAGACCGGAAAAGAGGGCTTGGAGGCTGGCCATCACCGTAAAGCCGCAGACGATCAGGGTGGGGAAGTTCGGCACCAGGCCGGTCTGGGCATAGGTGTTCAGCACGGGAATAAAGAACAGGGCCGCCAGCGCAAAGAGGAAGGCCGCAATGATGCTGAAGAAGCCCAGGGGCTTGTAGACCCGGTAGAGCCTGGCGATGGTCCTGAGGACCTTGAAGCCGTCGGAATAGGTGTTCAACTTGGAAACGCTGCCCTCGGGCCGGTCCCGGTAGCCGATGATGACGTTTTCCAGGTGCATATTGGCGTTGACGGCGTGGATGCTCATTTCCGTCTCGATTTCAAAGCCCTTGGAGATCACCGGGAAGGTTTTTACGAACTCATAGCTGAAGGCCCGGTAGCCCGTCATAATGTCCTTGATGTTGTTGCGGAACAGCAGCTGGATGCTGCCCCGGACCAGGCGGTTGCCCAGATTGTGGAAAGGCCGGGTGTTTTCCGTAAAATAGGTGGAGGAGAGTCGGTCACCTACCACCATGTCCGCCTGCTGCTCCAGCACCAGCCGGGCCATTTCCGGGGCATCCTCCGCGGGGTAGGTGTCGTCCCCGTCGGCCATGATGTAGCACTGGGCGTCGATCTCCCGGAACATCCGGCGGATGACGTTGCCCTTGCCCTGCATGTATTCGTTGCGGACCACGGCCCCGGCCTTTTGGGCCAGCTCCGCGGTGCGGTCGGTGGAATTGTTGTTGTAGACGTAGACCACTGCCTCCGGCAGCACCCGCTTAAAGTCGGAGACCACCTTTTCTACGGTCTTTTCCTCATTATAGCAGGGGATCAGTACGGCGATTTTATCCATGGGTCTTCACCTCCTGGGGGGTATGAAGGGAATAGGCAATGAAGCCCGTCAGGGCCAGAATAGCGGCGCAGAGGTTTCGGTGGGTCATCCAGTAATGGACGGCGGAGTGGTTTTGAATCAGGGCGTACCACACGAAGGGCACCAGGAAGCACAGGAGCATCGGCAGGGCCAGACCCTTTTCCGGTCGGAACACATAGTGCTTCCGAAGCAGCAGCCACAAAACCGCAGCCACAAGAGTAAGGGCCAGAAGGATGTAGGCCGGGGTTTTGTAGGCGGAGAGATTTTTGAGAATGACCTGCAAAAGGCCCACCTGTCCCGCCCCCTCGCTGCCTGCGAGCTGGTTGTTGGACCGGTACTGGACCTGGGTCATGGCATCGGAGAGGACGTTCTGGCCTGTGATCAGGCTGGCCGCCAGCCACTTGCCGCTCCACATGCCGCCGTAGCCAAAGGCCCAGGCAGCCCCGGAGCCGATACAGCCCACAAGGGCCTTGGGGCCTCGCTGCTTTCCCAGGAGTACCTGGATGGTCAGGCACACCCCCACCGCCGCGGCGGGGTAGGTGAGGAAGTCAAAAAAGGCGGTGGCAATGCCCAGAAATAAAAACACCAGATAGCCCCAGTCCTTGTCCCAGGTCTCAAAGTGCAGCATCACCAGGGCCCCGCCCAGGGTGATGAGATACATGCTGGTGTATTGCAGGCTCATGGCGGTGGTGATGGGGTTGAGGGCGGCGATCATCAGGGCCATGGGAATGGCCAGCCGCAGACCGCCCTTCCGGTAGGCCAGCAGCAGCACCGCCAGGGTAAGGCACATCTGGAAGCAGGCATCCATGGCCCGGATCTGGGGCAGGGTGAAAAACAGCAGCAGGGGCTTTAAAAACAGCAGATAGCCCCCCCAGTACCGGGCGTAGGACAGCACGGGGCCCTCATACTCCCCGTAAACATAGCGGATCAGGGATTCGCTGGGGTTCCATTTTTCCGGGGAAAACTCCACCCGGGCGTGGAGCATGGCATCCTTTAAGGGATTGCCGGTGCCCTTGTAAATGGCGCTTTGGAGCATGATGCAGTCCGTATAGCCGTCTAACCGGGTGGTGGCGTCGTCCGGCGGGCACCAGTAGAAGCCGTGGCCCTCGTTTTCAAACAGAGGCCGGCTCTCGTCCACCTTGGTGTGCATCCGGCCCACCGGCAGGACATAGACCGCGGCCATCAGCAAGACCCCGACCAGAATGGAGAGGATCAGAAAGTCCACACAGCGGAACGCCTTGACCCACAATTTATTTTTGTTCATAGGAAGAAAGCCCTTTCTAATTCGCTTTGAGCCTACTATACAGCATATTTCCCGAAAAAGCAAGACAAGGCTGGGAAAGAGGCCTCGTTCCTCTGTAAGGTATGTGTGAAATCCGCCGTTCGGTTTCCATTATTTTTGGGGATTTTTACTTGACAATTGCCTCTCGGGCCGATACAATAAGGTGAGATGTGGGCGGCTCTTTGCGGGCGGCTCCCTTACCGGCGCGTGAGCCGGGTTTGCGTTTTGCGCCTTGTGGCGTTTTGCGATAGATTGGCATTTGCCAAAATCAGCTCAATTTCACATGGAACGATCCGCAGCCCTCCTGCGCCAATTTTACGGAAGGAGGTGCGTTGTGGAATTATGGAATGGTATACGATTTTAGCAATCGTTCTAGGCGTTCTTGCGGCCGCTGCGGTGGCGTTTTTCGGGGGGATCATGTACCGGAAGAAAATCGCCGAGCGGGAAATCGGTTCTGCCGAGGCAGAGGCGACCCGCCTGATCAACGAAGCCATCCGAAACGGTGAAAACCGGAAGAAGGAAATGCTGCTGGAAGCCAAAGACGAGATCCATAAATCCCGCACAGAACACGACAGAGAAGTCAAAGAGCGCCGTGCCGAACTGACCAAACAGGAACGCCGGCTTGAGCAAAAAGAAACCACCCTGGACAAGAAAACTGAAGCCTTTGAACGCAAAGAGGAAGACCTGAACCGCCGATTGGCCGCGGTGGCCCAGACCCAGGCGGAGGCGGAAAAAATCCGCCAGCAGCAGCTGGAGACCCTGGAGCAGCTTTCCGGTCTGACCCAGGACCAGGCCAAGCAGTATCTGCTTGACAGCATCGAAAACGACGTCCGTCACGAGGCCGCTATGAAGATCAAGGAGATCGAGCAGCAGCTCAAAGACGAGGCCGAGGAAAAGGGCCGGGAGATCATCGCCACAGCCATTCAGCGCTGTGCCGCGGACCACGCCGCCGAGACCACCGTCTCCGTGGTGGCCCTGCCCAACGACGAAATGAAGGGCCGCATCATCGGTCGGGAGGGCCGGAACATCCGGACTCTGGAGACCATCACCGGTGTGGACCTGATCATTGACGACACCCCGGAAGCCATCACCGTATCCAGCTTTGACCCGGTCCGCCGGGAGGTGGCAAGACTTGCCCTGGAAAAGCTGATCGTTGACGGCCGCATCCATCCCACCCGCATTGAGGACATGGTGGAAAAGGCCCGGAAGGAAGTGGACCGCACCATCCGTGAAGAGGGCGAGCGGGCCTGCTACGAGACCGGCGTTCACAACCTGAACCCGGAGCTTATCAAGATCCTGGGCCGTCAGAAGTACCGTACTTCCTACGGTCAGAACGTGCTGAACCACTCCATTGAGGTGGCCCATATCGCGGGGCTCATGGCCTCGGAGCTGGGTGTGGACGTGGCCCTTGCCAAGCGGGCGGGCCTGCTTCACGACCTGGGCAAGGCCATCGACCATGAGGTAGAGGGCAGCCATGTGCAGCTGGGCGCAGATCTGGCCCGGAAGTACAAGGAAAATCCCGTGGTCATCAACGCCATTGAGGCCCACCACGGAGACGTGGAGCCCAAGACCGTCATCGCCGTGCTGATCCAGGCCGCAGATGCCATTTCCGCCGCCCGTCCCGGTGCCCGCAGAGAGAATGTGGAAAACTACATTCGCCGTCTGCAAAAGCTGGAAGAACTCACCGGCTCTTATCCCGGTGTGGAAAAGGCTTACGCCATCCAGGCCGGTCGGGAAGTCCGCATTATGGTCAAGCCCGAGGTGGTCTCCGAGGACAACATGATCCTACTGGCCCGGGACATTGCCAAGAAGATCGAAGCCGAGCTGGAATACCCCGGCCAGATCAAGGTCAACGTCATTCGGGAAACCAAGGCTGTGGAATTTGCAAAATAAGCATTTCGCCTCCGAAAGCTACTGCTTTCGGAGGCGTTTTTTATGTTTGGGTCCGATGGTGCCGCCTTAAATTTCTGAAATCCGGCATAAAAGGCTAGAAATTTTCCACAAACTGTGGTAGAATGTGATTAAGTATACCATATGGAGAGGATACCTATGTTGGAATTGCTGGCCCCTGCGGGGTCGATGGATGCGCTGCGGGCTGCGGTGCAGAACGGTGCCAATGCGGTTTACTTAGGCGTTGGAACTTTTAACGCCCGGCAAAGCGCAAAGAATTTTACGGTGGATACCCTGGCAGAGGCCCTGCGGTACTGTCATGTCCGGGGGGTGCAGGTCCACCTGACCTTGAATACCCTGGTGACGGACCGGGAGCTGCAGCAGGTGCGGGATCTCATCCGCACCGCCGCCCAGGCGGGGGTGGATGCCTTTATCGTCCAGGACTGGGGCGTGGTGCAGCTGTGCCGCCAGATCGCCCCCCATGTACCCATTCACGGCTCCACCCAGATGACGGTCCACTCTCTGGCCGGTGTCCAGCTGTGCGCCGCCATGGGCATGTCCCGGGTGGTGCTGAGCCGGGAACTGAACCGGCAGGAAATCGCCTACATCTGCGAAAATGCCCCTATTGAAATTGAGATTTTCGGCCACGGTGCCCTGTGTATGTGCTATTCCGGCCAGTGCTATCTGTCTGCCATGATCGGCTCCCGGTCCGGCAACCGGGGCCGCTGTGCCCAGCCCTGCCGCCAGAGCTACGGCTATTCCCGCTGGGAAAACAAGTACCCCCTGAGCCTCAAGGACAACTGCCTGGTACAGTATGTGGAGCAGATCAAAAAGATGGGGGTGGCCTCTTTAAAGCTGGAGGGCCGGATGAAGCGGCCAGAGTATGTGGCCGCCGTGACCCAGGTCTACCGCCAGGCCATTGACGGGGCCCCGGTGACCCAGGAGATGATGGATACCCTCTTGGCGGCCTTCAACCGCCAGGGCTTTACCGCCGGGTACTATACCGGCAAAGTGGATCAGAAAATGTTCGGCGTTCATGAGGACGTGCCGGAGGATGCGAAGTTCTTGCAGGCCTGCCGCCAGAGCTATGAAAGCGGCGAGGCTCCTCTGGTGGATGTCAAATTCCGGGCGGTGGTCACGGTGGACGGCAGCAGTCTCACGGCCACGGACCAGGAGGGCCACATGTGCATGGCCCAGGGGCCGGTGCCGGAGCGGGCGATGAATGTGCCCCTGACAGGGAAGGCTCTGGCCCAGCGCATCGGCAAAACCGGGGGCACCCCCTTCCGCTGTGTGGAGGTGCGGACCCAGGTGGACCCAGGGCTCATGCTCCCGGCCTCTGCCATCAACGCCATGCGCCGGGACGTGCTCAACCAGATGACCGCCATCCGGGCCAGACGTTCGGACCATCCCGTGCGCCGGGCCAAGGAGGTTCCTTATATCAAGGGCCCCACGGACCAGCCCGGGCTCACGGTCCAGGTGTCCAGCCTGGAACAGCTGACCCCCCGGCTTTTGGAGTCCGAGGTCAGTATGCTCTATGTACCCCTGCACCTGCTGGCGGCGGATGCCAAGCTCTGCAAGCTTTTGGCCGCCCGGGGCCGGGTGGCGGCGGTGCTGCCCAGAATCGTCCATGACGATGAGCTGCCCCGGCTCCGCAACCGCATGAGCCAGGTTAGGACTTTGGGCATCCGGGACTGTCTGGTGGGCAATATGGGTCTGCTGATCCCCGCCATGGAGGCCGGATTCCGGCTGCGGGGAGACTTTGGCCTGAACATTTTCAATTCCGTCTCCGCAAACGTGGCCCGGGAGCTGAAGCTGTCCTCGGCCACCCTGAGCTTTGAAATGACCCTGCCCCAGGTCCGGGACATCAGCAAGGCCGTGAACATGGAGCTCATCGCCTATGGCCGACTGCCCCTGATGATCACGGAGCAGTGCCTCATTAAAAACAAAACCGGGGAGTGCGCCTGTCAAAGCGGCGTTCCCGTGAAGCTGACGGACAAAACCGGTGCGGATTTCCCGGTGATGAAGGAAGCGGACACCTGCCGCTCGGTGCTCCTCAACGGCAAAAAGCTCTACTGGCTGGACCGCCAGAACGACCTGGCCAAGCTGGGCCTGTGGGCCATCCGCCTGAATTTCACCACGGAAAACGCCCGGGAGGTAGACCGGGTCCTGGAAGAATACTTAGTCCCCACCTCCTTCGACCCCGGTGCCTGCACCAGAGGGCTGTACCTGCGGGGCGTGGAGTAATGTTTTGTTTTCAGAGGAACGTATCGAAAAGGCGACCTTGGCTCTCCCTTTGGGAGAGCTGGCTCGGCGCAGCCGAGACTGAGAGGGTAGCGGGGCAGCGTAAAACGTTCCAGAAACAGTAGGCGAATCCGTAGAAACGTTGTACCTTATGTCATTCCGACCGCAGCGTCAGCGGAGCGGAGGAATCCACTACGTTGAAGGATGAACCAACGCAAGGTAAAACTTGCTACTTGGGAAGATTCCTCGACTCGCTACGCTCGCTCGGAATGACATGTCGGTGGGTGGTTCCGGTTGTCTGCAGGGGTTGTATTCGGAACGTGGCATGGCGATGAATCATCGCCGCTACATTGCGTGGTGCCATTTAACCGCATGGGTTGCATTCGGGGCGTTTCCGGAACGGCACACAGGCCGTTCCCTACGGTGAGACTCGGGATGTTTCCCCTCTGCGCCCATTGTTCCTACAATGCGGAACGCCGTACCGCCCCTCATCCACCGCCTACGGCGGTCCCCCTTCCCCAAAGGGGAAGGTTTTGGAGCGCAGAATTCAAGAAATCTTCAAGAAGCGTTCGCAATTGGGCTGTAGAATAGGTCTGAAAAGAGAAACGCTGTTTTGGAACTGAAAGGAAAAAACAACGATGCGGTTGATTTTGGCATCCGCTTCCCCCAGGCGGCGGGAGCTGATGGGGGCCTTTGGGCATCCCTTTGAGGTGTGCAGTGCGGATATTGATGAAACCATGGACCCCAAGAAGTCCCCTTTTGAGGAGGTGGCCCGGGTCAGTAGGCTGAAGGCCTTGGCCATCCCCCGGGAACAGGGGGATGTGGTGGTGGCGGCGGATACCATCGTGGTCTGCGGCGGAAAGGTTCTGGGAAAGCCCAAGACCGTGGAACGGGCCCAGGAAATGCTGGCCCTGCTCTCGGGCCGGGACCACCAGGTCATGACCGGCTGCACCGTCCTCCGGGGAGACCGGGCGGAGACCTTTACAGAGGTCACCACCCTGCATTTTAGGCCCATGACCCCCGGAGAGATCCGCCGCTACGCCGAAAGCGGGGAGCCCCTGGATAAGGCCGGGGCCTACGGCATCCAGGGCGGCGGTGCCCTGTTCTGCACCGGTATGGAGGGCGACTATTATAATGTGGTGGGTCTGCCCCTGTGCCATCTGGGGCAGGTTTTGAAAAAAATGGTCCCGGAATGGGATATGGAGGCGTGAATGAAACAGTTATTCAATACCAAGCTTCGCATCATTTTGGTGCTGGCGGTGCTCATCACCGCGGGCCTGTCCGTGCTGTCGGGGCTGACCAATCAGAGTTTGCCGGATATGCTGATCCAGGGTGCCCTGACCCCCTTCCGCAGCGCGGCCACCAGCTTCACCAACACCGTGGAGCGGTACTACAGCTATATGTTTAAGTATGAGGCCCTGAAAGCCGAAAACGAAAAGCTGAAAGCGGATCTGGCCCAGATGGAGGATACGGCCCGTCAGGCCGATGCCACCACCCGTGAAAACGAACGTCTGCGGAAAATGAACAGCCTGCTTACCAGTCACGACAGCTACAAGACCGTGGATGCCTACATCATCGGCTGGAGCTCCACGGATTTTACAAACGTGCTGACCATCAACCGGGGCACCAACGCAGGCATTGAGACCAACATGTGTGCCATTACGGAAAACGGCGAAGTGGTGGGCCTGGTGACCCAGGTGGGCCCCAACTACGCCCAGGTCAAAACGGTGCTGGACTCCACCCTGGAAATCAGCTCCACCATTTCCGACTCCGGCTACAACGGCATGGTCTCCGGCGGCTATATCAAAGGCAACGAAAAGCTGCTGCGGATGAACTATCTGCCCTCCGCCGCCATTATCCGAAACAACCAGCAGGTGGTGACCTCCGGTTCTACGGTGTACCCCCGAGGTCTGATCGTCGGCTCCATTGTGGATGCCGGTTTTGAAACCACCGGCGTGGCCAAATTTGCCCTGCTGCAATCCGCCGCGGACATTGACTCCTTGGAGCAGGTCTTCATCATCACCCAGTACACCACGGATGCGGATGCTTCCGTCGCTTCTACCACTACGGAAACCACTGCCGACGGTACCGGGGAGACTGCGGCTACGGAAGAAACCCTTCTCCCCTGAGGATCAGTATGGCAGAACAACAACGTAAACGGCGGCCCCAGCAGCCGCCTCAAAGACGCCGCCGGAAGCGGAAAAAGGGCAACGCCTTTGCCCGGTGGCTGGTAGATACGGTGGATAAGATCCAGGCCTCCAAGGCGGAGTTCCAGCCGGACCGGCAGGGCTCCTCCCTGGCAAAGACCCTGCACTTTACCAAGCAGCAGCGCATGAGCCTGCTGCGAGGGGGGCTCCTGGTCTTCACCTGCGTCATGGCCCTGGTGGTTCAGGACTGCATTATGAGCCGCATCCACGTTTTTGGTGCCACTACCGATTTGGGCGTGGCGGCAGTATTGCTGGTGGCCTTGCTGGAAGGCACGGAAACCGGAAGCATCTTCGCCTTGGTGGCCGGCATCGTCTATTACTTTTCCGGCTCCGCCCCCGGGGCCTACTGCGTAGGCCTCATGACCGTTCCGGCATTGCTCTGCGGCCTGTTCCGTCAGAAATTCTGGCGGCGTAGCACCGGTTCCATGATTTTGTGCAGTGCCATCGCTATGCTTCTGTATGAGCTGGGGCTTTACGGCACCGCCGTTTTCCTGGGTGTGACCCGCTGGAACCGTCTTTCATATTTCCTGCTGACAGCGCTGTACTCCATTGTGGTGATGATCCCGCTGTATCAGCTCATCTACCGCATTGGATCGATTGGAGGTCATGTATGGAACGAGTAACCAAGCTTCGAGCCAGAATTTTTTTAGGGCTGTTTGCCTGTATCATGGTGCTGTACGCCATGCGGCTGTTTAAGCTGCAAATCATCGATACCGACGGCAACACCGATAACACCACCCTGTACTCCACCGTTACCACCGTCCGAGCCGCCCGGGGCGACATCCT
>CAKTOB010000040.1 GCA_934589525.1 uncultured Oscillospiraceae bacterium
AATGAGATTAGAGAACATTTGCGCTGCCCCCTCCCAGTTGCGCCATCACCTTCAGGATGCGCCCGTAGAACTCCTGCCGGCTTTCATCTCCACGGCGAAGCTCATGGAAGATCACACCGTCCTGGATGAACAGAATACGCTTGCAAAAGCTGGCGGCATTGGAATCATGGGTCACCATCAAGATCGTTGCCTGTTCGTCACGGTTCAAGCCGGACAGTTTTTCCATGATGTTTCTTGCGTTCTTGGAATCTAAAGCACCGGTAGGCTCATCGGCAAGAATCATTCTGGGGTTCAGGATTAGCGCCCTTGCTGCCGCTACACGTTGGCGCTGCCCCCCAGACATCTTGGAGGGAAATTTGTCCAGAACATCGTTGATTTCCAGATACTTCGCCAACTGGCTTAGACGCTGGCTGCTCTCCTTTTCAGGTACACCATGCAGAGAAGTTGGAAGCAGTATATTTTCACGTCCGGTCAGATTATCCAGCAGCTCAAAGTTCTGGAATAGATAACCAACTTTTTTTCCACGGTACTCTGCAAGAGCCCTTCCCTTGAGCGCTTGCAGAGTATCGCCTTCCACCTGAATGCTTCCACCTGTGGGTTGAATCACAGTCGCAATACAGTTGAGCAGTGTGGATTTACCGGAACCGCTGCTTCCCATAATGCCGAGAAACTCTCCCGGCATCACCTGGAAGGTGATCCCATTCAGTGCCTTTGTTTGACTTGGCACATTGCCATAGATTTTTGTTAAATTTTCAATATTCAAAATGGGTTTCATGTGAATACCTCCTATCATTTGTAATAAAATGATAGCATGGGAACACAGCAAATACCACTTACAGTGGTTGTAAGGATTCAAGATATAAGTGGCGGCTCAAGGGGGACGAGCATATATTTTTTAAGAGCATCAGGCGACAATGATAAAATATACCGGATCGCCTCATTGGCAAACCAGTTCGTTTTAATTGTATCCCAATCAGCAAGTCGGATGATCTCCGCTGTGCCGTTCTCAAAATCAACTGATATTTCGCCCCATTCGCCGTCGCAGTCTGCCTGGTATTCGTAGATTGCGGCGGTGATTTTCTTTTTTGTCTAAGATGCTGTACCAATTTAGACATCGGGGCTTTCCGGCACTTCCACATGATACCGGCGGAAGCGGCATCATTTCCATCATCAAAATAAAAAGGAGAACTTCTTGGCAGAGAGGTTCTCCTTTTTGTGTAGAAGATTTGATTTGACAATGGGAATCAAAAGCCAAACAGGCTCTGTTTTTAGAAGAAAGGTATCGAACAGGCGATCTCGGTGCAGCCGAGACGGAGAGGCAGATTCTGCCGTTTATGCTGTCCGAACCCCCGGGTTTACTCCTTTTCCCCGGGAACATGCAGAATGATCGCCCGGCCATCAACGGCGAGCATTCCTCCGTGGACTTCGGTATTCTCATTGCTGATCAGGTTTGTGTACAGTCCGTTGGGAAGATCGATATCGATCAGGGAGGCTTCACCGGTCAGGGGGAAGATACCGATGTATTTTTCGCTGCCGTTAGAGTGGGTCGCTACAAGCACGTCACCGGGAAGTGCCTGAACTTTATAGGTGCTGTCTGCGAAGACGGGGCTTTTTTTGATTTCATACAGGCGGGACATCAGCGGGGCGTAGTCCTTGCCGGTGTTCCACTGCACTTTGTCTGCGTCAAACAGGCTGGGAAGATGCTTTACGCCCTTTTCCTGGCCCGCATAGATGAGGGTCATGCCTTTCTGGAAGTACACAAACGCAATCCAGACCAGGAGTTTCTTCTCATCCGGAATGATAAAAGCGGCTCTTGCGTTGTCGTGGTTTTCAAGGTAGCGGAGCTTGACATAGTTGTCAGGATAGATGGCTTCCTGCCGGTTGATGTCTTCCGCGTACTGGGAAAGGCTACACTGGCCTCTGAGGTACTCCTTGAAGCGATAATAGATGTCGTATTCGTAGCTGACATCGAATGCCTGGTAAATCTCCGAGTCGGACAGGCTCACCATTTTGCGTGCGCGGTTTGCAACGGTAAACGCGGGTTCCACGGACTCGCTCAGCCAGAAGCAATCGGGATTGACCTTCGCAACTTCCTCTCTGGCCTTCAGCCAAAACTGGAGCGGGATCAGCGGCGCAACATCGCAGCGGAAGCCATCTACAATACCGGCCCACATTTTGAGGGTCTCTATCTGGTAATCCCAGAGATCCCTGTTGCTGTAATCCAGATCAATGACATCCAGCCATTCCCCCGCCTTGTTGCCAAAACTTCCGTCCGGCTTGTGATAGAACCATTCCGGATGATTCTCGGCCAGCCAGGAGTCGGGAGACGTGTGGTTATATACAACGTCAATAATGCACTTCATGCCGTGGGCGTGAATATCGGTGACCAGCTGCTTCAGGTCATCCATGGTTCCGTATTCGGGGTTTACCTTGCGGTAATCGGAGATCGCATAGGGGCTGCCAAGGGTCCCCTTGCGCTCTTTCTTGCCAATGGGATGGATGGGCAAAAGCCACACAATATCGGTACCCAGTGCCTTGATGCGGTCAAGATCTTTTCGAACGCCATTGAAGGTTCCTTCTTCACTGTAATTGCGCACGAAAACGGAATACATGACCTGATTTCTGTAGAGTTTGGAAGTATTGACAGCCATCAAAATCACCATGCCGGTGCGGCAACGGCATAAATAAAGATGAAAACGGAAGCCGCAAAATTTCCCGTTTTCCTGTACGGCCTTCTCCTGAATTCCTCATTCTGCCATTGATATTGGAATGAATATCCTGTAAAATAAGGTTATAGTGAAATCATAGCACCGTTTCCTTTGTTTTACAAGAGGAAAATAGAATCCATGGCGGTAAAGTTGGGAGGTCTTTCATTTGGCAAAGAAAAAAGAGGAAATCACCATCCGTTCCAGCGCAGCGGAGTACCTGACCTATGTTGCCTCTGTCGGTGACCGGCAGGACAGCGTGGAGATGCGCTATGAGGATGAAAATATATGGCTGACGCAGAAGATGATGGCCACATTGTATGATGTGGACGTTCGGACCGTCAATTATCATGTCAAAAAAATATTCGCGGACAGTGAATTGCAGGAGGATTCAGTTATCCGAAAATTTCGGATAACTGCTGCTGATGGAAAAAGCTACAGCACAAATCACTATTCTCTGGAAATGATCATTGCCGTAGGCTTTAAGGTCAATTCTGACCGTGCGGTACAGTTCCGCAAATGGGTAAACCAGATCGCCAAGGACTACACCATCAAAGGTTGGGTCATGGATGACGAACGGCTGAAACGAGGCACCTATCTGACGGATCAATTAACCGGGCCTGGGCTTTTCGCATCATTTGTTTAATAGTATTGCTTCAATACGCAATACGTCTGGGAAAATGAGCTTAACGCCTTTTCTCTGTAAAGCAAGGACACGTTTTGATTTTTCCAGCAGTTTTTGCTCAAAAGCACCATCGATGCGAACCGGCACGTTCGCTAAAGGATCGATATATTCATTTTTTATATAGGAAGACGTAATAGGACACATGTTCTGAATGAGGAAAGCTTTTTCCTTACCCAAAACCTTGCCGAAAGCGAGAGTATCACATCTTTTGTACTTGGCAATTTTTGCATTGTAATAATTTTTATATTTTGAAACTTGAGAAGAAATAGGAATCATCCAGTAGAGTCCCGTATTCGCATCTTCGAACGCATAAAAGCAGGGTCTATCGTGAACTTGCCCGTTTACAGTTTCCTTATTATTCATCAACATAGAATCAGGAAAGTCCGTAAAATATTGATCGTTTATATAGTAAAAGTGCCCTTTTTCCATCTGTTTACCTTTCATAACAAATAAACTCCATTCTCACGAATGGAGTTTACAACATTTGAACTCGACCTCTTGATGAGTCGCATATCGAGTAGCGACAAACATTTGAACTCGATCTTATTTTAGTTGCATGTCGAGTAGCAACAAACATTTGAGATAGTATTCCTATCTGTGCTTCAATTATATATTTACTACAGCCTTTTGTCAAGAGACGAATTCAAAGCGGCCCTTGTTGGTATCTGAAACATGATGCGCCTCTTTCGCTCAAAGGATACCATCAATTAAATTGAAAGACAACTGCTTGTAGGCATTTTCCAGGCCTTTGGCGGATTCTGCTGGGGGAATGTAGGGCCGATGAATACGACACGCTGCCCTGGGCGCAGGAGAACCAGGGCGTATTCAAACTGTATCTGACAAACGGTGCTGAAATTTGTATTTTATCAGATATAACTGATAAAATCGTAAATTTGCCATGAAGTGTCAACCGTAACTGTTCAGTAAGAAATACCAAGCCCGACAGCACGTTCAACCGTACTGTCGGGCTTTTTTGAAGGATGGCCGTTGATCTTACTGTTCCGCCACAAACAGCAGGTGGTTGGAGCTGCCCAGGTGTTCTTTCTTTTCGCAGGTATAATTGTGGAACCGGAGGTACTGGGCAAAGCTTTCGTCATCCATGGCGTTTATTTTATCTTTCAGCAGTTCGCTGACACCGTCGGAGGCCACCTCGTGGAGGACCTTCAGGCCCCCTTTGCGCAGCAGGCCGCGGCAAGCGTCCAGGGTGTGGAAGACGAAGGGGAAATCATCACAGCGGAAGGTGGTTTTGTCATAGTCGCCGTTTATAAAATAATCCGGGTGTTCGCTGAACATGGTGAGGATCACCATGTCGTTGGAAATAAAGGCCAAAAACAGCTTGCCGCCGGGTTTGCAGACCCGTTTGGCTTCCCGGATACACCGGAGCTGGTCACCCTCGCTGTGTAAATGATACAGGGGGCCAAACAGCAGCACAATGTCAAAGGAATCGTCGGGATACCGGCTTAGATCCAGGGCGTTTCCCTGGGCCAGCTCCACGCAGTCCTCCTCGGTCAGTTCCTTTTGGAAGGCCCGGATGTTGCTGTCCGCCAGCTCCAAGGCGGAAACGGCATAGCCCCGGCGGGAAAAATAGAGGCTGTATACCCCGGTTCCAGCCCCAATATCCAGAATTTTCGCCCCCGGGGTCAGGTACTTTTCAATGTAGCGCGTGTGTGTCAAAAATTCCACCCGGGCGGCTTTGGACTTGGTCAGGCGGCTGCTTTCGTCCGATCTGCGGTAGATCTCCTGCACCAGCTGGGTATCGTTGTCATAAGAAAAACCGTCCATAAAGTGGGTTTGCGGTTCCATCGTTCATTCCTCCTTAAAAATAAAAAAGCGGCGCAGAAAAAACCTTTGGTTCAACCTGCGTCGCATTCCTTTTTGAATATCCTTCTAAAAGTGTATGACAATGCAAGCCCGATACAATGCGTTACCGGACTGAGGATTATTCACGGAAATAAATCTTGCCATTGTCACACCTCCTGAGGTTTTTTCACCATTATAGCGGGATTTTTGAAAATGTCAACGGATTTACTCTTTTTCCACCATTTCTTCCTTCAATTCCCCTCTGCGGAACAGGTATCTGCGGATGGCGAAGAGGCCTGCGATGCAGGCTACGGACAGAAGGTTACTCACCGGGTCGTCGTGGCTTAAAATGACGTGGCGGGTGATGGCCACGGCCAGGACTTCCAGGATGCTGGCGGGGGTGGTGTCAATGAGCATCCTTACAAATTCCAGACCCACCACGATGGTCAGCACCTCGTGGAGAAAGCCCGTCACGTCTGAGGAGGAGCCCGGGTCCCGAATCAGCTCTAAGATCAGCTTGCCGAATGCACCCAGCAGCACCACCAGCGTAAACACTGCGATCATTTTTTCCAGGATGTGCAGCCCGTGCCGAAACAGGTGCTGCAATTTTTCCTCCCGGGCCTCGGATTGGCGGATGTGCTCCTCGGTTCTTTCGATGCGCTCCGTCATCTTTTTGTCGATTTCCTGCTGGTTAGCCATAGGCGACCCTCCTTCTGCTGATTATCCATAGCATAGCATTTTCTTGCCAATTTGTAAATCCCCTTTCTTTTTCTCTGCCGCCGTGATATGATACCCCCAGAGAAAGGGGATGCTTATGGAGGACCTGGATTTTATGAAAGAGGCCCTGGCCTTGGCTCAAAAGGCCTTTGACCTGGGGGAGGTGCCCGTGGGCTGCGTCATCACCCTGGGGGAGGAGATCGTGGGCCGGGGCTATAACCGCCGGGAAACGGACAAGTCCGCTCTGGCCCATGCGGAGATCATGGCCATCTCTGAGGCCTGTCAAAAGCTGGGGGGCTGGCGGCTGTGGGAGTGTACCCTCTATGTGACCTTGGAGCCCTGCGCCATGTGCGCCGGGGCTATTCTGAACGCCCGGATCCCCCGGGTGGTCTATGGGGCCAGCGACCGGAAATTCGGGGCCTGCCAGTCGGTATGCAGCCTGTTTTCCATGGACTTTAACCACCATCCCCAGGTGGAGGCGGGGCTGCTGGAAGAGGAATCCCAGGACCTTTTACAGGATTTTTTCAGGGAGCTCCGGGTCACCCTCCGTAGCCGCCCCAAGTGGAAGCCGAAAACACCGATGTAAGGAGGCATGGCCGTGAACAACCGGGGCGCTTATCAGGTGGGATTGCTGTCTCTGGGCCTTTCCCTGGCCCTGCGCCTGGGGCCGACCCTGGGAAGTTTCGCAGCCTCCCCGGGCTTTTGGCGCACCTTGGATGAAGTGCTCCTCTATTCCCAGACGGGGCTGCTTCCCGCCCCCTGTCAGCCGGAAGCTTACGTCTACGCCCCGGAGTCCCACAGCCCCGGCAACGCCCTGGTGCCCCTGCCGGTGTTTTCCGTCCGGCGGCAGCCGGAAGAGGAACCGGAGGCACCTCCCGTCTTTTCCCCCCAGGACGGGGCGGCGGTGAAGCTTGACAATGATGCGGGGCTTTCTGTAGACCCGGAGCGCCTGATTCTGGAGGCCCCGGCGTTTCCGGACCTTCCCGGCCCCAAGGTGCTGCTCTACAGCACCCACGCCACGGAAAGCTATCAGAAAAGCGGCGAAAACTACATAGAAACCGCTGCCTACAGAAGTCTGGACAGCGGTTTTAATATGCTCAGCCTGGGCCGTGCCCTGGAAGAAGCCCTGGAGGCTCGGGGCATCGGGGTTCTCCGGGACGAAAGTCTCCATGACTACCCCTCCTATAATTCCGCCTACATCCACAGCCGGAAGGCCATGGAGGAGTTGCTCATCCAAAACCCCTCCATCGTCCTGGCCCTGGACCTGCACCGGGATGCGGCGGCGGGTACCCATCAGCCCAGGCTTCTGGCCGATACCCCCACAGGCCCCACGGCAAAGCTGATGCTGGTGGTGGGTACCAATGCAGCAGGTCGAACGCACCCCAACTGGCAGCAGAATCTATCCCTGGCCCTGCGGCTTCAGACCCTGCTGGAACGGGAAAGCCCGGGCATCACCCGGCCCCTGAACCTCCGGGCCCAGCGGTTCAACCAAGATTTGTGCCCCGGGGCACTGCTGCTCGAAATCGGCGGCGCAGGGAACACCCGGCAGGAGGCTCTGGCCACCGTGCCCATTCTGGCCGAGGCTATTGAAGACCTTTTGAACGCATCAAAATAGGTTCTAATGCGTGAACGACTGCTGCCTGCGGCAGAAGCTTTTCGTGCCGAAAAGCAACCTCTCAGTCTCGGCTGCGCCGAGCCAGCTCCCCTTTCAGGGGAGCCAAGGCCGCCTTTATAACAAGTTCCACCAGGTTAAGCGGTGGGCATCGCTGATGGCCTGGACCCGGCGGGCCAGTTCCCGGCAGCAGGCGGCAAACTCCGCCTCTTCTTCCCCGGCGGCATAGACCCCCAGCCGGGCAAAGAGGCCGTCCGCGTCCTCCATGGGCTGGTGGTCCGCAAAGGCGGCGGTGAGCCGCCAGGCCTTTCGCCAGCCCCGCTGGGCCGTCTCCTGGTGGAGCTTCGCAGTATCCCAGTCTCCCCGGGCCCCGGCCTGGGCTGCCTGGGTCAGCTCCCCGGTGATGGGCTCCTGCAAGGTGGCCATGGTCCACTGGACGAAGAGCCCCCCGGCCAGCAGCACCAGCAATAATAAGATTCCCAATATCCCCCGGGTCATAGGCCCTCCTTCCCGATGAATAAGGTCTTCCCCGTGGCATCCACCGTGAGCACCAGGGTGGATTTTAATTCCGCCCCGTGGCCTGCCAACGTTTCCAGCACCCATTCTTCGGTTTTCCCTGTTTTTGTCAGATTTTCTTCCAGCAATCGCCCGTCCTCCACTACCACAATGGGCAGGGCATTCTCCCGGGCCTGAACCCCCGCATCCCGGGCGCAGGCGGGCTGGAACCGGGCGTAGGGAAACACGGAAAGTTCCCCGTCCGTCTCCAAAATGGCATACTGCACCTGGGACAGGTCCAGAATATCCTTTTCCCGGAGCTTCCCCAGCAGCTCCTCCAGCGTCACTCGGGTCAGCCGCAGATTCCCCTGCAACAGCTTCCCCTCGTCAATGAGCAGCACCGGCCGCCCACAAAACAGCCGCCGTAGACGGGCGCTTTGCAGCATCAGGTAGGACAGCACCAGCTCCACCCCCAGCACCGTCAAAATGGGGATCAGCCCGGTAAGCAAGGGAATGCCCCCATCCTGCATGGGAATGGCCGCCAGATTGGCCACCAGCATGGTCACCACAAACTCCGCCGGCTCCATCTCCCCAATCTGCCGCTTTCCCATAAGCCGAATAACGAGAATCAGAACCAGATAAAGAATGATGGTGCGGAGGTAGGATAGGATCATAAACGCGCCTCCCGTTCAATAGAGTTGACAGTTGACAGTGGACAGTTGACAGTTATGTCAAAATTGACAATGGACAATGGACAATTGACAATTATTGATATATCGATGGTGATACCATTCACCCGCACAGGTTATTTTTGCCACGTGGCGGGCGGCAGATTGCCGCCCCTACGATAACGCACAACGTTTTTCACATTTTACGGGCGCAAAACGATGATAGACACGTTAAATATACGGTAAAACGGAACAAATGTATTGTAGGGGCGGCAACCTGCCGCCCGCCACGTTGGATGTATAACCTGTGTGGGTGAATGGTACCCCCAAAAAATTGTCAATTCAGAAAATAACTGTCAACTGTCCACTGTCAACTGTCAACTAAATTTCTCCTCTGTTTATGAAAGCATCCCCATATTCCCCCCGTTCTATTCCCGGTTTCTTGGTTGACTTGCGCTTTTTTCTCAACATCTGCGGATTTTCCTTGATTTCATCCCCGGGCCAGAGTATAATGGGGGCAAACTCCGAAAATACCGATTGGGGGATCTATAAATGAAAAACAGTGAAAAAACTCTGGATATGATCGTGAACCTCTGCAAAAACAGAGGCTATGTCTACGCCGGCTCCGAGATTTACGGCGGCCTGGCCAACGCCTGGGACTACGGCCCTCTGGGTGTGGAATTTAAGAACAACGTGAAGAGGGCCTGGATGAAGAAGTTTGTCCAGGAATCCGACTACAACGTGGGCCTGGATGCCGCCATCCTCATGAACCCCACCACCTGGGTCACCACCGGCCATGTGGGCAACTTCTCGGACCCTCTGGTTGACTGCAAGGGGTGCGGCGCCCGGCAGCGGGCGGACAAGCTGATCGAGGCCAGCGAGTCCGGCAAGGGTGTCAACGTGGACGCCATGAGCTTTGAGGAAATGGACAAGTTTGTTGCCGACCATGAGGACGTGGTCTGCCCCAACTGCGGCAAGCACAACTTTACCGCCATCCGGAAGTTCAACCTGATGTTCAAGACCCAGATCGGTGTCACCGAGGATTCCTCCTCCACCGTCTATCTGCGGCCCGAGACTGCCCAGGGCATTTTCGTGAACTTCGCCAACATCCAGCGGACCACCCGGAAGAAGCTGCCCTTCGGCGTTTGCCAGGTGGGCAAGGCCTTCCGGAACGAGATCACCCCGGGCAACTTCACCTTCCGTACCCGGGAATTTGAGCAGATGGAGTGCGAATTCTTCTGCCAGCCCGGCACGGACCTGGAGTGGTTCGCTTACTGGAAGGACTTCTGCAAGAATTGGCTGATTTCCCTGGGCATCAAGGAAGAGAGCCTGCGGCTGCGGGACCATGAGCCTGCGGAGCTGGCCTTCTACTCCCGGGCTACCACCGACATTGAGTATCAGTTCCCCTTCGGCTCCGGCTGGGGCGAGCTGTGGGGCATTGCCGACCGGACCAATTACGACCTGGGCCGCCATCAGGAGGCCTCCGGCAAGAGCCTGGAATACTTCGACCAGGAAAAGGGCGAGCACTACATTCCCTATGTCATTGAGCCCAGCCTGGGCTGTGACCGTGTGGCTCTGGCCTTCCTGTGCGAGGCCTATGACGAGGAAGTGGTGGGCCAGGACAAGAAGGGCAACCCGGACATCCGCACCGTGCTGCACCTGCACCCCGCTCTGGCTCCTTTCAAGGCCGCCGTTCTGCCCCTGAGCAAGAAGCTGAGCCCCAAGGCCGAGGAGATCTACCACATGCTGCAAAAGGACTTTATGGTGGACTTTGACGATGCCGGTTCCATCGGCAAGCGTTACCGCCGGGAAGACGAGATCGGCACCCCCTTGTGCATCACCGTGGACTTCCAGACCGTGGGTGACGAAAATACCCCCGCCGACAACTGCGTCACCGTCCGTGACCGGGACACCATGGAGCAGGTCCGCATCCCCATCAGCGAACTGAAGGACTACATTGCCAATAAGTGCGCATTCTAAAATAATAACGCCCCCGGCTTTCCCGCCGGGGGCGTTTCGTGTATTGACTTACTCGATGAGGCCGCTTTCCTTCAGCAGCAGCTCAATGTCGGTGCCACGGGTCTTCTTGATGAGGATCTTCAGCATTTCCTTTTCCGTGAAGGACAGAGGGGCCTGGGAGATGGGCTTCTTGTCGATGGCGTAGTAGCAGGCACGCAGCAGCTCCCGGACATCGTACTTGCTGCCCCAGACCTCAGGCACGGCCCGGTCCACGTTCAGCAGGGTGTAGACGGATTCCATACCGGTCCGCATGGAGTATTCGGTGGTGAAGATGGTGTCTCTGGGGGTCTCGGCGAACTGGCCGATGAAGGCGAAGTTCACGGCACCGTCGGGCACCACCTTGGGCCGGTCAGATTCCTTTCTGGGCTGGAAGAAGGCATTGATATAGGGCATATAGCAGGTGGTGGTGTTGCAGGCACTCTCAGCAAGCTCGGGGATCTCGTCTACAGGCACGCCGATGTGGTACAGCCACTCCTGGCAGATCTCCTCGCCGGTGCATTCCCGCATGGCCTTCTTGACGAACTGGCCGGGCTTGTTGGTGGTCAGGCCGTAGACCCAAACCAGAACGGTGTCTTTATCCTGGGCCTTGAACTGGGGCTGACGGTTGATGGTCCAGCTGAGGTACCAGTTGTCGGTGCTGTCCTTCACGGTGACGATGCCGCCGGTGGTGACCTTCCCGGCCCGGGGATCCCGCTGGCAGATGTCCATAATGTGGCGGATGATCTTCTCGTCCTTGGTCTGCACCGTGGCGCTCATCCAGTTGGTGGCCTCTACATCGGAGCAGAAGTTGTCGGGATTGCCGTACTCGCCGTTCTTGGCCTGGGCGGCAATGTTCTTCCACAGATCCCAGCTCTCGCCGCAGCCGTTGACGATGTTATTGAGGTCCGGGGCGTGGGTCTGGTCGCCGTAGCAGGAGGTGTCGGTGCAGCAGCCGTTGGTGATGAAGACCAGGTCGTCCTCCACCAGGTCGATGGACTGCTCTGCGCCGTCCTTCACATAGACGATCTTCCGGGCGATCTGCCGGTCGCCTACATGGTCGATGACCACGTTCTTCACATCCATGCCGAACTCGACCTTCACACCGTGGGCTTCCAGGTACTTTACAAGAGGCAGGATCATGCTCTCATACTGGTTGTACTTGGTGAAGCGCAGGGCGGAGAAGTCGGGCAGGCCGTCGATGTGGTGGACATAGCGGCAGAGGTACCGCTTCATTTCCAGGGCGCTGGACCAGCGCTGGAAGGCGAACATGGTCTGCCAGTAGAGCCAGAAGTTGGTGTCCCAGAAGGAGTCGGGGAGAACATCGGAGATCTTCTTGTCCTCCAGCTGGCTCTCCGGGGTCATGAACAGCTTGGAAAGGGCCATGGCGGACTCCCGGTCCAGCTTGAACTGCTTGTCGGTGTGGGCATCCTGGCCGCACTTGACGGTGGCCCGGCAGAGAGAATAGTTGGGGTCGTGCTTGTTCAGCCAATAGTACTCATCCAGCACGGACACGCCTTCGGTCTCGATAGAGGGCACATCCCGGAAGACATCCCACATGACCTCGAAATGGTTGTCCATTTCCCGGCCGCCCCGCATATAGAAGCCCTTGGAAACGTCCTTCCGGCCGTCGCAGCTGCCGCCGGCCAGGTCCAGTTTCTCCAGCAGATGGATGCGCTCGCCCTTCATCTGGCCGTCACGGACCAGGTAGAAGGCGGCGGTCAGACCGGCAAGGCCGGTGCCGATGATATAGGCGGACTTGTTGTCCACGCCCTGGGGCTTTTCAGGATGGGCAAAAGCTTCGTAAGTTCCGGCAGAATAATACATCATAAAACCTCCATATTTTTTCCGGGGTGCCGTCTTGTTTCCTTAGCGGCACCTGTTGTTTTTCTTCATGACAACAGTATACCCCAATTTTTCCGTTCTGCCCATAAACAGCCCCAGGCCCTTGATAAGGTTTTCGGCAAGGGGGACCATGTGCGTAGATTTTTATCATTTTCTGCCCCGTGATAAAAGGCATCCAACCTGGATTGCCACTTGAAAAAGTGCCACAAATCCTGTATGATGTGTTGGTAAAGGATATTCTATTTTCTAAGGAAACTCTGAATAAATCGTCTGCGGCTGAGCGGCGAATCTTTTGCCCCCAGGCTGCGCTTCTAAAAGTGGGAAATACACAAAGTATTCCTCCACTTTTAGAATCTTGCCTGGAAGCAAAATCTTTCGCCGTCAGCTCTTGCCGATTTAATCAGAGCTTCCCTAAAACATTCGAGGGATGGAATTATGATCGAAATTTTAAAAGCCGTGCTCTTCGGTATCGTGGAGGGCGTGACGGAATGGCTGCCCGTATCCTCCACCGGCCACCTGATCCTTTTGGATGAGCTGGTGCGGCTGAACGTATCGGAAGCCTTTAAAAGCATGTTTGACGTGGTGATCCAGCTGGGTGCCATTCTGGCGGTGGTGGTGCTGTTCTTCCACAAGCTGAATCCCTTCTCCCCGGAGAAGACCCCAGAGGAAAAGAAGAGCACCTGGAGCCTGTGGGCCAAGGTGGTGGTGTCCATCATCCCCTCCGGTGTGGTGGGGGTCCTCTTTGACGACTGGATGGATGCCCATTTGCACACCTCCACCGTGGTGGCCGCCATGCTGATCGTCTATGGCGTGGCCTTCATCCTGGTGGAGCGGCGGTATCAGGGCCGCCATCTGGCCGTCAGCGATGTGGACCATATGGATTGGAAAACCGCCCTGGGCATCGGCCTGTTTCAGTGCCTGAGCCTGATTCCCGGCACCTCCCGGTCCGGCTCCACCATTTTGGGCGGCATTCTCTTAGGGGCCAGCCGGTCCGCCGCCGCGGAGTTCAGCTTCTTTATGGCCATTCCCACCATGCTGGGGGCCAGCGGCATCAAGCTTCTGAAATTCTTTATGACCGGCGTGGGCTTTGCCGGGCCGGAGATCGCCGTGCTGCTGGTGGGCTGCGCCGTGTCCTTCCTGGTGAGCCTCCTGGTCATCCGGGGCCTCATGAACTACGTCCGCAACCACTCCTTCTCCGTCTTCGGCGTTTACCGCATTGTTCTTGGTATATTGGTCCTGGCCTATTTTGCCATTGCGAAATAATTACTTTTACGGAGGTTCTTTTCCATGGAGTACATTCTTGAAAACAGCTATCTGAAAGTCACCGTCTCCTCCAAGGGCGCGGAGGTCGTCAGCGTTCAGCGCAAGTGCGACGGCGTGGAGCACATCTGGCAGGCAGACCCCAGCGTCTGGGGCAGCCACGCTCCGGTGCTCTTCCCCCACTGCGGCAAGGTGGTAGACGGCACCATCCACGCCAAGGGCCGGGATTATCCCGCCAAGCAGCACGGCTTCGCCCGGGACTTGGAGCATATCCTGGTCCGCTCCACCCCGGATGTTCTGGAGCTGGCCCTGGAAAGCAACCCCGAGACCCAGGCCAAGTTCCCCTATGCCTTCCGGCTGGTGTCCACCTTCACCCTGGAGGGCCCCACCCTGTGCCACACCCTGACCGTCGAAAATAATGACCAGGAGGAGCTGCCCTTCGGCATCGGCTTCCACCCCGGCTTCGCCGTGCCCTTTGACGACAAGCACACCCTGGAGGACTACGAGATCCGGTTTGAAAAAATGGAGTCCCCCCTGTGCATCAACAATCTGCCCCACGGCCTGATGCACGGCAACTTCTATTATTTGGGCTCCAACATCATCGCCCTGCCCGTCACGAAAGAACTGTTTGCCAATGACAGCCACTGCATGACGAATCTGTCCTCCAATACCCTGGGCCTTTACGAAAAAGACACCGGCCGGGCCGTGGTCTGCGACATCCAGGGCTTCCCCTATACCCTGCTGTGGAGCGCCCCCGGCGGCGACCCCCGGTTCGTCTGCATCGAGCCCTGGCACAGCCTCCCCAGCCCCGAGCGGGGCTCCACCGAGTGGAACGAAAAACCCGCCGCCGCCATCCTGGCCCCCGGCGAGACCTGGTCCACCACCCTGCGCACCACCTTCCAGCGGTAACACCCCGCCGCGAACCCATCACCAAACAAGAGCGGAGAGACCTCTCCGGTAGGTACGAACCACCTACCCGGAAAGGGCTCTCCGCTCTTTTTTGCGCCCCAGCAGAAGCAATTTTCGAGAGTCATCCCCGGGCGGGGGGATGACCGTTCTATGCATGGGAAGATTGCTTCTTCATCCACATTTCAATCCACATCCCCCGTGTGGGGGATGACCGGAATTTCCGAACATTTTTCTATCGCTTGATGATTTCAATCCGCATCCCCCGTGTGGGGGATGACGGCTGCACACCGCCGTTTTTCTGGATGGCAAAGGAATTTCAATCCACATCCCCCGTGTGGGGGATGACCGCAGAACCTGGCAGAGTATACCAGATCCACTATATTTCAATCCACATCCCCCGTGTGGGGGATGACACGATAGCCAGCCAGTAGGGCGGCCGGCCGGAGCATTTCAATCCACATCCCCCGTGTGGGGGATGACCCAGAAAGGAGCCGCCCGATGAGCAAACTTAAAATTTCAATCCACATCCCCCGTGTGGGGGATGACGTAAGAGCCGCTTACAATGGCCTTTCTCGTGGTCTTATTTCAATCCACATCCCCCGTGTGGGGGATGACCAGTGCTGCTGATGCACGCCAAGAGGCGGTGGAAATTTCAATCCACATCCCCCGTGTGGGGGATGACCGGGAGACGGCGACCCCAATGTGGTGGTGGGCCTATTTCAATCCACATCCCCCGTGTGGGGGATGACTCCTGGTTTGACCTCTGGGGCTGGAGAGACTAACGATTTCAATCCACATCCCCCGTGTGGGGGATGACCATGGGCTGCCGCTGATCAAAGCTCAACGGCGCAATTTCAATCCACATCCCCCGTGTGGTGGATGACTGCACATCAGCCGCCGCATCCGCCAGGAGCAAAAATTTCAATCCACATCCCCCGTGTGGGGGATGACCTGACGGATGCCTTCTCCAATGCGGCAATGGTAATATTTCAATCCACATCCCCCGTGTGGGGGATGACGCCCTCCAAGCTAATCAGGCCCTGCATTTTGCCGATTTCAATCCACATCCCCCGTGTGGGGGATGACTGATCTGCGCGTCTAAGCCGTATTTGGCCAATTTATTTCAATCCACATCCCCCGTGTGGGGGATGACGATGCATCAGCGGTTATGCCCGTTACCTTGTACATTTCAATCCACATCCCCCGTGTGGGGGATGACCTCCCGGAGTTGCGGGAGGGCCTGTTTTGACGTCTATTTCAATCCACATCCCCCGTGTGGGGGATGACGGGAGCCGGGTATCACGGACTTGCAGGAGAGCCGATTTCAATCCACATCCCCCGTGTGGGGGATGACGGCTGCCGGTATTCGATATTGCGGTGGCCAGCGAATTTCAATCCACATCCCCCGTGTGGGGGATGACCTTTTCAGCTTTTGCCATTAAATAGCTGATGCAAATTTCAATCCACATCCCCCGTGTGGGGGATGACTGATGGCTGGGAGGCATGGAAGAACGACACCGGTATTTCAATCCACATCCCCCGTGTGGGGGATGACTGCCCTCCGTTTCCAGCCATTTCAGGACCTTTTCATTTCAATCC
>CAKTOB010000041.1 GCA_934589525.1 uncultured Oscillospiraceae bacterium
TCCGGAAATCGTGGCACATTATCAGGAAGGGGAATAAGTTTTTTCGTGAGCTGACGGCCTGAAAGTACTTGGGAGGCCATCGGCGCGGTTGAAGGGTGGATCTTTTCTGCCCGCTTTTCAGCACCAAAAGCAGAAAATACTGCGCAGCCGTTGCCCGCTTCCGCTGGCAACGGCTGCAGCATACCCCCCTTGCGGGTACATCAGGTATTCTTCTGCCTCCTCAAAAGGGACTACGAAAGCAGAGTATTGGCGCGAGCTGGCGGATGACCATGGTTCCGTTCCGCAAAAGTGTGTGTCTGCTTATCCGCCGTAATAGGCGTTCAGGTACATCTCTTTGATCTCCTTCATCAGCGGATACCGGGGATTGGTGCCGGTGCACTGGTCGTCGAAGGCTTGCTCCACCATTTCGTCCAGGCGGCCCAGGAAGGCCTCTTCGGAAACACCGTATTCCCGAATGGTGTTGTGGATGCTGATTTTGTGCATGAGTTCCGTAATGGCGTTGATGAGCTTTTCAATTGTCTAACTCCGTCTCATGTCTGAGGATTGCGCCGGTGGCTGCGTCAATTTCATAGATGTATTAAATAATGATACCAATTTAAGGTATTCCAGCCAGTCCAACAGTTCCCGCATTTGCAAATAGCCCCTTTTCTTTCAGTTTACCAGAAAAAGGGGGCTAAGGAAAGCTTTTTATTTCTTGTTCGCAATTTATTTACTCATGCAATTGTCGTGGGAAAGAACCTGTTGAGCGCTTTCGTTCTGCCATTTTTCCCCCCCCATACACCCCCGCCCGGACATTTGCGGCGGTCGCTCTGGCTATGGCGATCTGATGTGTCAACCGCCGCCGCATTGGGTTGTGTCGTATATTGGGCTGCCCCGTTTGCGGGTTATATTTGCAGCATAAGCGGCCGATTCCTGCGGATGGCCCCAAAAACGGTTCAAGCCCCCAGGGCCGAAGGCTCTGGGGGCTGAACAATTGGAGGAGAAAATGAAAAAGAAACATAGGTAACTGCTTATTACCTTTACAAACAGTATACCCGGAGAATATTAAAAGAAAAAGTGGGGAAATATTAAGTTCCCATGAAGTTGGGCGGGGCGGCGGAAAATATTTCTCTGACCGTTGCAACGGAGAAAAAGCTGTGCTATAATTCCCGGGAATCAATAAGAAAAGAGGAAAACCCAATGTTTCGTGAACTGTTGAACATGTTTCTGCTGTTCTTCCGCATCGGTGCCGTGACCTTTGGGGGAGGATATGCCATGCTGCCGATCTTGCAGCGGGAATTGGTCGAAAACCGGGACTGGACTACGGAGGAGGAGCTGGCGGATTATTTTGCCATCGGCCAGTGTACCCCGGGCATTATTGCCGTGAACACCGCCACCTTCATCGGCCGGAAGCGGGCCGGGAATATTGGAGGCATCGTTGCCACCTTCGGCGTGATCGCCCCGTCCCTGATTTTGATTTCCATTATCGCCGCCCTCATTAATAACTTTGCGGGCATCCTCTGGGTGCAGAACGCCCTGGCGGGCATTCGGGTCTGCGTGTGCGTATTTATTCTCAATGCGGTGCTGAAGCTCATCAAGTCCGCCGTGGTGGACAAGGCCACCCTGGCCATGTACATCGCCTTGTTTCTGGCGGCGGTGTTCTTTGACTTTTCTCCCGTGCTGTCCGTGATCGTGGCGGGCATTCTGGGGAATCTGCTGGCAAAATGGGGGGTAAGAGGAAAATGATCTATCTGCGTCTATTCTGGGAATTTTTCAAAACCGGCCTGTTTGCCGTCGGCGGCGGCATGGCCACGGTGCCCTTTTTGCAGGACATTGCCACCAAAACCGGCTGGTACACCTCCGGGCAGCTGGCGGATATGATCGCCGTATCCGAGAGCACCCCGGGCCCTATGGGGGTCAACATGGCCACCTATGTGGGCTTCACCGTGGGAACCGGTGCCGGCGGCCTGTGGGGTGGCATCGGCGGGGCCTTTATTGCCACCGTGGGCCTCGTCATGCCCTCGGTGATCTGCATCCTCATCATTGCCTACTTCCTGGACAAATTCAGAACCAGCCGACTGGTTGACAACACCCTCTACGGTCTGCGGCCCGCCTCCGTGGCCCTCATCAGCGCCGCCGGGCTGGAAATCATGCTCTATGCCCTGTTCCGGATGGCGGACATTTATGACATTGCATCCCTGGTGCTGAATGTCAAGTCCATTTTGCTGTTTGTGCTGGTGCTGGTCTGCTCCCGGTATGTGCCCAAGGTCAAAAAGCTCCATCCCGTGGCTTTTATCGCCGCCTCGGCGGTCATTGGCATTCTCTTTAAAATGGCAGAGTAAAAGCCTATCCTTTCGGCTCAAATCGCGTATAGATATTCCCCGGCTCCAGCTTGGTGCCCCGAAGGGCCGCCAGGCCAGAGACCGTTGTGAAGCGGTAGCCCCGGGCGGTGAGGGCATCCACAATGGCGAGAGCCGCCTTGACGGAGCTGTCGGACATGTCGTGGAGCAAAATCACATCCCCGTCCCGAACCTCTTTCAGAACCCTTGCCTTCACCACGGAGGCATCGTGAATTGCCCAGTCCTGCGGGTCTACAGACCATTGCAGGATGGGCATTTTTTTCACCTTGGCCACCTGCCGGAGGCCCTCTCCCCAGCAGCCTCCGGGAGGCCGGAGCAGGGTGACTTTGGCGTTTTCCGGCATCAAATCCAAGGTGGCCTGAATTTCTCCGGCAATGTCCCGGCGGCTCATGGCGGCCATGGAATCGTGGGTATAGCCGTGGCAGCCCAGCTCGTGGCCCGCCGCCAGCATTTTATCCGGCAACTCTGGATACTGCCGGATGCGGTAGCCGCACAGAAAAAAGGTGGCCTGAACATTTCGTGCCTCCAGCCCCTCCAAAAGGGCCTGGGTGAACCTGCCGGAGGGGCCATCGTCAAAGGTCAGGGCCACGGTGGGGGCCTCCGCCCGGGCTCCCACCGGGAGCATCAGGCAGAAAAGAAGCAAACACAGCAGCTTTCGCAAGAGAACGCCTCCTTTTTAGAAGATTTTGTTTGACTGGAAGGGGAAATTGGGGTATGATAAGGGGTAAAGGAAATCGGGAGGATGGGACGATGGAACTGATCTGCCCTTTGTGCGGGGAAGCTTTGGAAAAGCGGGAAAAACAGCTGGTCTGCCCCCGGGGCCACAGCTTTGACATTGCCAGACAGGGCTATGTGAATTTGCTGACGGTGCAGCGCAAGCACTCCTTAGACCCGGGGGACACCCGGGAGCAGGTGCTCTCCCGCCGGGCCTTTCTGGATACGGGGCTCTACCGGCCCATTGCCCAGGCCCTCATTGATGCCGCCCGGGAGTACGGGGCCCAGGGGGAGCTGCTGGACGTGGGCTGCGGCGAGGGCTATTACTGCGCCGCCCTGTCCCAGGCTCTGGGGCTGCCCTTGACGGGGCTGGACATTTCCAAAGAGGCGGTGCGCTGTGCCGCCGCCCGGTATAAAAACGCCCGTTGGCTCTGCGCCACCGCCGCCCACATCCCCCTGCCCCATGAAAGCGTGGGGGTGCTGACCAGCCTTTTTGCTTTGACCCTGCCGGAAGAGTACCGCCGGGTTCTGCAAAAGGACGGGCTGTTCCTCCAGGTTCTGGCGGCGGAGGACCATCTTCTGGGCCTGAAATCCATTATTTATGACCAAATCATCCACAAGGAAAAGGAAACCGTAAAGGAGCTCCCCGGGTTTACCCTGGTGTCGAGCAGACCCATTCGCTTTTCCTTCCGGGTGGAGGGGGCGCAGATCGGGCAGCTCTTTTCCATGACCCCCCATGTGTTCCGGGTCAGCCGGGCAGGAGCGGAGCGTCTGGCCGCGACGCAGGTGCTGGAGGATACCGCCAGCTGCGTTTTGAATGTGTATCGGCGGCTGTAACTACTTTGCCCCAAAGTGCCGGAGGTATCCGGGAAAAATCTTGAAGGAGTGAAACCATGCTGGAAAAACTGGATGCGGTATCCAGCCGATATGAGGAGCTCTGCGCCAAATCCGAACAGCCGGATTTTTACGCAGACCCCAAGCTTGCCACCCGCCTTTTGCGGGAGAAAAACGAATTGGAGCCCATTGTGGAGGCCTTCGCCGCCTACAACCGGGCCTGCCGGGAGATGGAGGAAGCCCAGGAGCTGATGTCCGACCCGGAGATGAAGGAGCTGTGCCAGGAGACCTTTACAAACGCCAAGCAGGAAAAGGAGCGGCTCTTCCGGGAGCTGCAAATTCTGCTGCTGCCCAAGGACCCCAATGACGAAAAAAGCGTCATCGTGGAAATCCGGGGCGGCGTGGGCGGGGAGGAAAGCGCCCTGTTTGCCCACAGCCTGTTCCGCATGTACTCCATGTATGCCGCCCGGAAGGGCTGGTCCGTGGAGCTGATGAATTACAATGAAACGGAGCTGGGGGGCGTCAAGGAAGCGGACTTTGTGCTCAATGGCCGGGGGGCCTACTCCCGGATGAAATACGAGTCCGGGGTCCACCGGGTCCAGCGGGTGCCGGAAACCGAGTCCGGGGGCCGGGTCCACACCTCCACCGCCACCGTGGCGGTGCTGCCGGAAATGGAAGAGGTGGACGTGCAGCTAAACCCCGGGGACATCGAAATGCAGGTCTACCGGGCCTCCGGTGCCGGCGGTCAGCACGTCAATAAAACCAGCTCCGCCGTGCGGCTGATCCACAAGCCCACAGGCATTGTGGTGGCCTGTCAGGAGGAGCGGAGCCAGCTTCAGAACCGGGAAAAATGTATGCGGATGCTGGCCTCCAAGCTCTATGAGCAGGAGCAGGAGCGGCTCAGCAGCGAGGTCACGGGTCTGCGCCGCAGCCAGGTGGGCAGCGGGATGCGCAACGAGCGCATTAGGACTTACAATTTCCCCCAGGGCCGGGTGACGGACCACCGGGTGGGCCTGACCCTTTATAAAATCGATGCCGTTATGGACGGAGACCTGGACGAGATCATTGACGCCCTGGCCACAGCGGACCAGGCGGAAAAGCTGAAAAACACGAAATAAAAACAGACCAAAGAGGGACTTTTATGGAGTATATTACCAATTCCCCGGAGGAAACGGAAGAGCTGGGCGCGCGTCTGGCCCAAACTCTAACCCCCGGCACCGTTCTTGCCTATCAGGGGGACCTGGGGGCGGGAAAAACCGCCTTTACCCGGGGCCTTGCCCGGGGCCTGGGCTATAGGGAACCAGTGACCAGCCCCACCTATACCATTGTCAACGAGTATTTGGGCGGGCGGCTGCCCCTGTTCCATTTTGATATGTACCGGCTGACCTCCGAGGAAGACCTGTGGGACATCGGCTGGGAGGACTATCTGGAGCGGGGCGGCATCTGCGCCGTAGAGTGGAGCGAAAATGTGGCGGCGGCCCTGGAAGGGGCCATGCTGGTATCCATTGAAAAAACCGGGGAGAACACCCGGAAAATCACCATTACAGGAGGAGACGGCCATGAAGATCCTATCCTTTGAGACCTCCGCCAAGGCGGCCTCCGTGGCCCTTCTGGAGGACGGAAAGCTCTTAGCGGAAAGCTATCAGAATACGGGCATGACCCACAGCCAGACCCTGATGGTCATGGCCCAGGACCTGCTGAAGCAATGCGGCCTTGGGCCCGGGGATGTGGATGCCCTGGCGGTGGCCAACGGCCCCGGGTCCTTTACGGGGGTCCGCATCGGCGTGGCGGCGGCCAAGGGCTTTGCTTGGGGCGGAGAAAAGCCCCTGGTGGGTGTCAGCACCCTGGAGGCCATGGCCTTACAATTGGGGGCCTGGCAGGGCTATGTGTGCCCGGTAATGGACGCCCGGCGGAGTCAGGTTTATAACGCTTTGTTCCATGTTTCCGGCGGAATGTACACAAGAGTCCGGGAAGACCGGGCCATTTCCCTGGCGGAATTGGGCGAAGAGCTGAAAAATTTGACAGAACCGGTTTTTCTTGTTGGAGATGGCAGCATTTTGTGTTATAATACATTGTTGGAAACCCTGCCGGGTCTGGTGCTTCCTCCGGAACACCGGATGCACCAGCGGGCCGCCGGTGTGGCTCTGGCAGCCCAGGCCCTTTTGGCCCGGGGCGGCGACTTTTCCGGCGGGACCCTGACCCCCAATTATCTGCGCCTGAGCCAGGCGGAGCGGGAACGAATGGAAAAACAGAAAAAGGAGAATAAATAATTATGGCAGAAGTTCATGTATTGGAGCATCCCCTTATTCAGCACAAGCTGGCGATCCTCCGCAGCAAGGATACCCCTGTGAAGGAGTTCCGGGAGCTGGTTGGCGAAATTTCCGGCCTGATGTGCTATGAAGCCACCCGGAAGCTGCCCCTGACCGATGTAGAGGTGGAGACCCCCGTGGCCGTGGCCAAGTGCCGCATGCTCTCCGGCAAGAAGCTGGCCATCGTCCCGGTGCTCCGGGCGGGCCTGGGCATGGTGGACCAGATGGTCGCCCTGATCCCCTCTGCCAAAATCGGCCACATTGGCCTGTATCGGGACCCCGAGACCCACAAGCCTGTGGAATACTACTGCAAGCTGCCGGAAGACATTGCCAACCGTCAGGTCTTCGTGGTAGACCCCATGCTGGCCACCGGCGGCAGCGCCGTTGCCGCCATTGACTTCCTGAAGGAGCACGGCTGCAAGAACATCATCATGATGAACATCATCGGCGCCCCCGAAGGCGTGGCCGCCGTACAGAAGGCCCACCCCGACGTGGAAATCTACCTGGCTGCCCTGGATGAGCGCCTGAACGAGCACGCCTACATCGTCCCCGGCCTGGGCGACGCCGGCGACCGGATCTTCGGCACCAAGTAAGAAAAGTAAAAAAGCAGCGCCGTATTCAGAAACAACCTGAATACGGCGCCTTTTGCGCCACCTGTAAAAAATTGACAATGGACAATTGACAATTATTTTTAGTTGACAGTTGACAGTTTACAGTTGACAGTTTATGGAGCGATGCAGGAAAGCTCTAAAAAACCTTCCCCACCGGGGAAGGGGGACCGCCCGCAGGCGGTGGATGAGGCGCGGGGCGGCGTTAAACATTGTAGAAACAACAGGCGCAGAGGTAAAACAAACCGAAAAGGCACCCTTGGCTCTCCCTCTGGGAGAGCTGGCTCGGCGCAGCCGAGACTGAGAGGGCCTTGGGGTGTTTTTGGAATGATAACGTCCATTGCAACCATCAACGTTGGCCCTCTCCGTCCGAGCTGCGCTCGGCCACCTCTCCCAGAGGGAGAGGCAAGGGGGCAGAACGGCACAGCCGTTCCGCTGCGTTGCAGATACAACCCGTGTGGACAAAACGGAACCACCTATCGACATGTCATCCCGACCGAGTGAAACGAGCGGAGGGATCTACTTAAGCAGCAATCTTTCCCTTACGCAGGTTATTGTTGCTACTTGAGAAGATTCCTCCGCTCGCTGACGCTCGGTCGGAATGACATACGTTTTTTGCGTTGGTTGGTACAAATTCAAATGTACAACGTATATGGCGGCAGGTTGCCGCCGCTACATCCTTTAACGGATGGATACAAAAGGACAACGCATGTCGCCCCAATAACTGTCAACTGTACACTGTCAACTCAAAAACCGCCCCGTAGGGCGGTTTTTGAACGTTATTTCCACAGTCCGTCCGGGTACAGGCCCTGGGCGGTCATGGTTCTGAGGGCTTCCACCACCACGGGCTTGTCGGCGGCGTAGGTAACGCCGTACCATTTGTCCGGGGAGTAGAGCATTTTAACGGTGGCCTTGTCTTCGGCAAGCAGGGCGGACACCGTGGAGGGCAGGAAGTATTCGCCCTTCATGGGGTTTTCTGCCAGGGCCTTATCCAGGAAGGCGGGGAAGCGGGCCTGGCTTTCGGCGGCGAAGCTGGGGGTGAAGCCCCACATGTTCATGGAGACGGTGGTCTTCTCCCCCAGGGGGGTCCAAGTCTTGCCGTCGTCCTCGGTGAAGCGGATGCCGCCTTCGCATTTTTCGATCTTGGTCCGTTCCACAACGCTCTCCAGGTAGCCCTGCTCATTCACCTGGCACACGCCCCGGGCCACGGAGCCGTTGTCGGTGACGGTCTTGCCCAGCTCGTAGCCCACCATGCAGTAGCGGTACTTGTCGTCGTCGCCATGGGCGGAGAGGTAATTATAGATCTCCCGGAAGGCGGCCTTGCCGTAGTAGTCGTCGGCGTTGATCACGGCGAAGGGAGCAGAGCCAATGGTTTCCCGGGCGCAGACCACCGCGTGGCAGGTGCCCCAGGGCTTGGTGCGGCCTTCGGGGACGGTGTAGCCTTGGGGCAGCTTGTCCAGCTCCTGGTAGGCATAGCGGATCTCCATGGGGGCCTTTAGCAGTCTTGCCCCGACGGTGTCCATAAAGTCCTTCTTAATGGCTTCCTTGATGATGATCACCGCGGTCTCAAAGCCCGCCTCATGGGCATCGAACAGAGAGTAGTCCAGAATGGCCTCTCCCTGGCTGCCCACGGGATCGATCTGCTTCAGTCCGCCGTAGCGGCTGCCCATACCGGCGGCCATAACCACCAAAATCGGTTTTTCCATAATTCGCACTCCTTATTTTGTTTCTTCTTCCACGATTTTTGCCATTTCTTCCCAATGCTTTTCCATTTCGGAAACCAGCTTGAACTGGGTCCGGGCCCGGTCCAGGTTGTGCTCCGGGTAGTGGATGCCGAAGTAGTGGTCCCCATCCAGGTAGTCCGTCAGGAACCGGACGCCGCACTCTAAGGTCATGGTCAGGGCCCCCAGAGGCAGGGCCTTCCGCTCGGCCTCGGTCAGACCCGGGCAGGCGGTGAGGAAGCCCCGGGTGAAGATCCGGAACAGCTCCAGATCAATGGTCATTTTGCTCAAATCCTTCTCGTCCTCGGCGGCGGTGGCGGCACCGAAGCGGATGGAGTCGCCAAAGTCGTAGGCACTCAGCCCCGGCATGGTGGTATCCAGGTCAATGACGCACAGAGGAGTCCGGGTCTTCTCATCCAGCATGACGTTATTGAGCTTGGTGTCGTTGTGGGTCACCCGCAAAGGAAGCTCTCCCGCCTTGCGCATGGCGGTGAGCTTGCCGCCCACTTCCTCGTGGGCCAGAACGAAGTCGATCTCCGGCTTTACGGAGGCGGCTCTGCCCATGGTGTCCTTCTCCAGGGCCTCCCGGAACAGGCGGTACCGGTCCGGGGTGTTGTGGAAATTCTTGATGGTCTCGTGGAGGGTCTCCGCCGGGAAGTCCGACAGCTGCTGCTGGAAGGTGCCGAAGGCGATGGCGCTCTGATAGAAGTCCTCGGGGCACTCCGGGGCCTGGAGGCAGATGCTACCCTCAACGAAGTCATAGACCCGCCAGTCGCTGTTCTCCCCCATATGGGTCCAGGTGGCCCCCTCCACCGTGGGGATCAGGTTCAGGGCCCCGTAGGGGTTCTGGGTCTTGCCCCGCAGATGCTCTGTCACCGCGGCGATGTTCTCCTGCAAGCCCGCGATGTCCGGGAAGGCCCGGTTGCTGAGCTTCTGCAGGATATACCGGCGGCCGGAGTCCTGCACCACCAGGTACGTTTCATTGATGTGCCCGCAGCCGTAGCGCTCGCAGGAGACGGGCGTCCCCTCCAGCTGAAACCGGGACAGTACTTCCTTCAAAAATGGTTCCATAAAAATGTTCCTTTCCGCCCGGAGGCCGCTTCCGCACTTGTGCGTGGGGGTGCGCCTGGGGACGATGTAGTCATGGGCTTCCTTTACACAAATAAATCATAACAAACATATCGGCAAAGTCAATGCCTCTTTCTTATGATTTTTTTCATATTTCTATCTAATTCCGGATGTTTGTTAAAAGCCTACAAGTTTCTTTCTCCTAATTTGTATACAATTCATACCAGGCTTTCCTTGCTTCCCAGGGATTTCTATGGTATAATTCCCTTGAAATAGCGGATTTTTGATGATGCGTTTACCATTTTGAATTATTGGGGTATCCCATCTCCGCTTTTTCAAAAAACTTCGTGTATTTCCTTTCAAAATAATTTTTTCCTATATGGAGGTATGGAACATGAATTATCTTGGCGTAAACTATTCCATCAAGGCCACCCCCGAGCTGGATCCCGGCTTCATCCCCTTCGGCGTGTGGATGGACGCTTACCTGAAGGATGCCAAAAAGCCCATCGCCATCGCCATTGAGCGGGACCGGGGCCAGGTGTCCGTCCGGAAGACCTTTATCCACGGCACCCCCGAAATGGCCCAGGCGGACTACCGCTATGTAGAGCGGCTGGTCAAGTTCCTGCTGTGGTCCATCGGCGGCTTCAAGGTGTATGTCTGCGGCTGCTCCTGCATCGCCAAGCGGCTCCAAGAGGACTACTCCGCCACCGGCTGCCGGGCCTTTGACTTTGACTTCTTCCACAAGCTCTATGAAGTAGACCTGGAGATCATCGACCTGCCCCTGGAGCAGTGCCCCGCCGCCAACGAGTCCACCCAGCCCCTGGGCGGCCACATGGACGGCTGCCGCATCGGCTTTGACGCGGGCGGCTCCGACCGGAAGGTCTCCGCGGTCATCGACGGCGAGTGCGTCTACTCCGAGGAGGTGGTCTGGTTCCCCAAGCTGAATGAAGACCCCAACTATCAGTATAACGAGATCCTCACCGCCTTCCGCACCGCCGCCTCCAAGATGCCCCGGGTAGACGCCATCGGCGTTTCCTCCGCCGGTACCTTCATCGGCAACGCCCCCATGATCTCCAGCATCTTCTATAAGGTGCCCCGCAGCCGCTGGGACGAGGTCAAGACCTGCTTCGACCGGGCTGCCGCCGAGATCGGTGACGTGCCCATCGTGGTGGCCAACGACGGCGACGTTTCCGCCCTGGCCGGTGCCATGGGTCTCAACACCGGCAACATCATGGGCCTGGCCATGGGTACCTCCGAGGCCGTGGGCTATGTGGACGCCGACAAGAACGTGCTGGGCTGGATCACCGAGCTGGCCTTCGCCCCCGTGGACCTGAACGAGGATGCCATGGTGGACGAGTGGTCCACGGACCGTGGCGTGGGCTGCAAGTACTTCTCCCAGGATGCGGTCATCAAGCTGGCTCCCAGAGCCGGCATCGAGCTGGACCCCGCCCTGTCCCCCGCCGAAAAGCTGAAGGTCGTCCAGGCCCTCATGGCCCAGGATGACCCCAGAGCCGCCAAGATCTACCACGACATCGGCGTATACCTGGCCAACGCCGTGGTGCAGTACAGCCACTTCTACGACATAGAGCACCTGATGCTCATGGGCCGGGTCATGTCCGGCAAGGGCGGCGACATCATCCTGGATGTGTGCCAGAAGGTCCTGGCGGACGAGCACCCCGCGCTTGCCAAGCACTGTGAGGTTATGCTCCCCGACGAAAAGACCCGCCGCGTCGGCCAGTCCGTGGCCGCCGCTTCCCTGCCCGAGATCAAGAAATAAGTTCCCATAACACAAAGGACGCCGAACACCGGCGTCCTTTGTTGTTCAGGGGGATGAATAATTGGCAGCTCGGGAGAGTTGACAGTTGACAGTTGACAGTTTTTTAAAATTGACAATGGACAATTTTGCGTTTCGGAACCTAGCCCCGTTTGCACGCACGGGGCAAAAAAACGGACGTTTTTTAACAACGGCGGTTGAAAAACAGACCTGTCAGCGAAACCGTAGGGAACGGCCTATGTGCCGTTCCGCACGTTTCAGGACGGAACCGTTACCGATAAAAACCAGACACGTCCCCCATTTTGTCATTCCGACCGTAGCGTCAGCGGAGCGGAGGAATCCACCACGTTGGAGAAAGAACCATCGCAAGGTAAAATCTGCAACTTGAGTAGATCCCTCCGCTCGTTTCACTCGGTCGGGATAACATGTCGGGGGGTCCGTTCAACCTCACAGGTTGTATTCGGGACGTTGCTTGGCGATGAATCATCGCCGCTACATTGTACCGTGTATTGGGTGGTAGCGTTCATCCACACGGGTTATATTCGCAACATAGCCAGCCCCCCCGCCGGGGCCGGGTGGCGGCAGGTTGCCGCCGCTACACCGGATTCGTCCTTTGTGGTACCGTTTGGTTGAAACGCATGTGATTAATTGTATCCCGCTTGCATTTTATCCTACTGTCACCGGTGCTACCAGCACCCCGGCAGGCGGTTCCCCCAGATGTTATTCGGGGGTATACTTCTATTTTGCCCCCGTTCGTTAAAGGAAGGGGGCGGTGCATCGCGCAGCGAATCAAATAAAACGATTGCCGGTGGCAATCGCACCTTAATATATGTTGCTCTTGGTTACATGGCCGAACCTCATTGAGTTCTGTTCATTCCTTGTGGCATTGATCACCCTGATTATCGGGATTATTGATCATAAAAATAAGAAGTAACCGCCAACTTTCCACAGACGCGGTTACTTCCTAAACCAAACTCTGGGGGAGCCGACCTGCTGGTGGCACCCTTTGTATCTATACTATACTCCAGTTTCCGGGTTTTGTCAACGGGGACGGAACATGTGTGGGGAAATGTTTTTTGTCCATTGTAGTACCGTTTGGTCGATACGGCTCGATAATTGCAACGTCCCGGGCGGCAGATTGCCGCCCCTACGGCGACGTACAATGTTTTTCATATTTTTCGAACGCAAATCAACGATAGAAACGTTAAAAATGCGGTATTACGGAACAAATTTAACGTAGGGGCGGCAATCTGCCGCCCGCCACGTTCCGGATACAACCTGTGCGGTTGAATGAAACCACCCCCCGGCATGTCATCCCGACCGAAATAAAATGGAGTGGAGGGATCTACTCAAGTGGCAATCTTTACCTTACGCAGGTTATTATTGCAACTTGGGTGGATTCCTCCACTCCGCTGACGCTGCGGTCGGAATGACATCCCTGAAAGGTGGTTTTGTTTACCCATACAGGTTGTTTTTGCAACGTCCCCCGGAACAGCACATAGGCCGTTCCCTACAGTTTCGCTGGTAGGTGGATTCTCTCAACCGCACAGGTTGTATTCGGAGCGTAGCGGGCGGCAGATTGCCGCCCCTACAGACACACCAGTGGGTAATACCGTTCATCCGCACAGGTTATATACGAAACGCCCCACGGAACGGCACACAGGCCGTTCCCTACGGTTTCGCTAACTGGTCTGTTTTTTCAACCGACGTAGTTTGAAAACGTTCGTTTTTTGACCCGCGCGGACAACCGGAACCACGCTCCGAAACGCAAAAATTGTCAATTGTCAATTCAAAAACTGTCAACTGTCAACTCGCCCCCTCACTCCCGTATCCGCGGCAGATTCCACCGATAATGTGCCGCCAGGCAGCGCAGGGCGATGACCAGGGAGAAGCCCAGGATCATGGCCACCCGTTCGCCGAAGCCCCGGGTCAGGATCATTGTAGTGCCGCCGGCGATGGCGGCCACGGCGTAGACGTGCTTGAGGAAAATATCCGGAATGCGGCCTGCCAGAACGTCCCGCAGGGTGCCGCCGCCGACGGCGGTGAGGAAGCCCAGGAAGACCAGGAGGAAGGCGTTGTCCCCATAGCCGCAGCCGATGCCCACCATGATGCCGTCCACCGTAAAGGCCGCCAGGCCCAGGGTGTCGAACCAGAAGAGCATTTTGTCATACACGGGCGCCATGCGCCGGGGCATTTTGGCGTGGCTGTAAAAAAGAATAAACACCACCACCGCCACACCGGCGGCGATGCCCACATAGAGGGGATTCCGGAACATATTGGGGGGAATGTTCCCCACGGTGATGTCCCGGATCATGCCGCCGCCGCAGGCCGTACAGACCGCCAGAACGATGATGCCGAACAGATCCATCCGCCGGTTGACCCCTACCAGGGCCCCGGAGATGGCAAAGGCAATGGTGCCGATCAGGTCGAAGAAAATAACCAAAACTTCTGTCATTGCAATACAATTCCTTTTATCGAAGATGCCCGATTAGGGAAGCTCTGATTAAATCGGCAAGAGCTGGCAGTGAGAGATTTTGTTTCCAGGCAAGGTATGGAAAGTGGAGGAATACTTTGTGTATTTCCCACTTTTCATACCGCAGCCTGGGGGCAAAAGATCCACTGTCCAGCCGCAGACGATTTATTCAGAGTTTCCTTAGTATACAACGTTTCTTCCTGATTGGCAACCGCCTGTTTTGGCTCTACAGAAGTCTTTTGGCCCGCCGGTAGACCCATCCCCCCAGGGCGGCCAGGGGCACCCACAGAAGGCTGAAGCGCAGGCAGACCTGGCCCCGGAAATTCAGGGGCACCCCCCGGTAATCCCAGACCCGATGGTCCCGGTTAAATACCAGCCCTACCGCCAGCTCCACCAGGGTGATGAGCCCCGCCCCGATGAAGGGTCTGGCCCACAGGGGAATCCGGCTTTCCTCCAATTTCCCCAGCAGCAGGAAGCACAACCCTCCCGCCAAAAACATGCTGTAGTGGCTCCGGCCCCGATAAATCAGCTCCAGAAGCACATATCCTATCCCGCCCAAACCAAAGAGCACCGCCATAAGATCACCTCCCGGAAAGCATTGCCAAAATTTTTTGAAAAAATTCAAAAAAGGGGTTGACAAATTTCACGCTGTCGGATATAATACAGAAGCTGTTTCGGCGGTGCCGAAATTGCATTGACCACATGGCGGCATAACTCAGTTGGTAGAGTAGCCGGTTCATACCCGGTATGTCATCTGTTCGAATCAGATTGCCGCTACC
>CAKTOB010000042.1 GCA_934589525.1 uncultured Oscillospiraceae bacterium
AACACAGAAGTTAAGCTCGTCTGCGCCGACAATACTTGCAGGGTGACTTGCCGGGAAGATAGGTAATGCCAACACAAAGATTCCCCCTTAGCTCAGTCGGTAGAGCGACGGACTGTTAATCCGTGTGTCGTTGGTTCGAGTCCAACAGGGGGAGCCAAGAGGGTTGAGAATGTCTCAACCCTCTGTTTTTATTACCTGTAAATTTGGTAATCTGTATTTACCCCTGTTGGACTCGAAAGGCGGCTCTTAGCAACACTCCGGTGGAGCGATGGAACCGCCGTTGGCTTTGCCGCAGCAGAGCGAGTCCATTTTTACCATACAGGGGGAGTCAAAGAAATATCCGGTATTCGTTCTGAGTACCGTTTTTTTGCTCCTTTGTGTATTCTAAAATGGAACTGTTTGTTATGGGGATCAATTTTAGGTATACGCTCGATTACTCCTACCTAAATTGAGCGCTTCGTGGTTTGGGAAGCAATGGTTTAAAAAGTGGTCCAATCAGTGAAACCGTAGGGAACGGCCTGTGTGCCGTTCCGTTCCGTAACGAATAGAACCTGTGTGGATGAATGGAACCACTCCGCTCGGAATGACATGTTGTTGGGTGGTTTTGTTTTATCCACACAGGCTCTATTCGGAACGTAGCGGGCGGGCATAATAGCCGCCCCTATATGTGCAACACCTTTGCGCCTATTGTTCCCGTAATGTTTTACGCTGCCCCGCGGGAGCCTCATCAGTCTCGCCCACGGGGGAAGCTTTTGTACCGCGTTGGGTGGTACACCGTTTAAGTCTTACGCTGTGATAACCGAAGTGTTCACGGAACGGCACACAGGCCGTTCCCTACGGTTTTGCTGGGGGGCGTCCAGGTATGATTTTGGTGGGGTGGACCCATGGCGCTGAAATCCGCTGGGACAGTAATTTAAAATACTGAAAGTAGAGTGTATGGATTCAATCGGGCGGTGATTTTTGTTAGGTACAGTAATTATCATTTTGTGCCGAACCATTGCTATTGGAGGGAATATGTTGTAAAATAGCGGTATATGTAGTTGAACGATTCTTTTATGTGGGTGAAATCCATCCTCGCATTTTTTACAAGGAGGACCAAATGATGAAGCCATTTTGCCGTACGATTGTTTTTACCTTCCTGATATTTATGCTTGTCTCTTGCAAGACTTCTGCTGTGCTCCGCCCTGATGGAGATGAAATACAAGATGTTGGTGCGTCAGCGCAAGAGCGGGATGGAACACTGACAAAAAAGCACTCTGACAGTGTTGAGGAAACAAATTTAAAAACAATTGCGGAGTCACGGGGGAAAAGGATTCAGTTATGTATACCTTATAATGAAAAAAATATTGTAATTGATGGCGATGTATCTGTGCCTGATGTACAGCACATTGGCTGTTATGAGTATTCTGTGTCTTCCATTAGCGAATCTCAACGAGAAAACTTGTTTAAAGCAGCCTTTGACACGAATCAATATCAATTTGAACATAATACATACATGAACAATGATTTCTGGGAAATAAAGCGTATTGACGATGGAGAAGACTACTATACATTTAATGTACAGTATGACCACTCCGGCCCTGGAATTTCAGATGAGGAGATTTTTAATTTATTAAACAGAAATGCAAATCTGGATGATTTGGAAACCAATCAGCTTCAATCATTAGAGGCATCTTCACTATACCCTGCAACGGAAAGCATTCTGGATCGTTGCCAAAGGATGGTTTCGTCGATCGCTCCGGATGAGAACTATGGAGTCGATTATATACGTCCCTTTGGAGTTGACGGGGTTTCCCCTTTTTTATGGGTCATTTATTCACGTTCTATAGACGGTGTTCCTGTTACAGCATACCGTGATTTGAAATTTTATGCAGACGAAAACGGTGTAGAATACTTTGGAGGGGCCTTGTATAAAATCGGAGAATCCATTTTGGAAGAGCCGATCCTCTCTGTTGATGAGGCCGTAGAAGCGTTTGCGAAACAGGTCCCCATTTTCTTTGATGAGCAAAAGCTTGGTATTGCCGGTTATTTTGATTCTCAGATCGCTGTTTCGAAAATCACACTGGAGTACCTTGTTATCAAAGACCTTGACGATGGGCCTAAAATTATCCCCATTTGGCGTTTTCAACTTGGTTCTGATGAGGCCAGCCGAAATCTGTTGCGTGACCGGGTATTGGCTGTTGATGCTATTCAAGGGAATCTGATTGCGGAAAGAAGAAGGGATACGTTTTGAGAAGAGCATTATTGATCCGATTGAAGTCCTGTATGTTCTCTATTGAAATGCTTTTTTGCATTATTGCGGGCCTTGTATTCTTAATGTGGTTTTTCACCATGAGTACAATAAGCTATATAAGAAATTTTGGAGCCCTTTCGTTAACGGATGCAGGAGGGAATTATCTCCATAATATTTACTTTATGCACGCCCAAGGCGGATTTGATTTATTTGCTCCTATTTTGGCGGCCCTTCCGGCATCCACGATCTTTTGCGATGAATACTCCACCGGTTTTCTTAGATGCGTTCTGATTCGTGAAAACAGAAACAGATATATTCGTGACACTTGGCTGTGTTCGACAATCACAGGGGGAATTGCTGTAACGTTTCCGATTTTGATTTCCAGCATGTTCTTTGTTTTTATTGGTACACCCAATACGCCTGAAAGTGTTTTGCCCGGATCATCTACCTTTTTGGATCAATCGATTTTGAGCCGGGTTCAGTTCATATGGGGCGGCGGCTTTGTTGTGGTACTTCTTGTAATACTGGCCTTCTTGTTCGGTGCAACGTGGTCCAATATGGGTTTGTGCGTCTCGACGGTTGTTCCAAATCGCTATGTGGCCCTTGCCTCGCCGTTTGCGATCTATTTTGCTGCCCATATTCTTTGCTTCAGAGTGGAGCGGTTTATGGCGTTCAGTCCGGTGAACGTGCTCATGCCCGTAGGTTCTTTTTTGCCCAATATTGTTTTCCCATTTGCTTACCAGTTTACCCTATTGCTTGCGTCAGCTGTATTATTCCGGCAGGGTGCGATCAGGAGGGTGCGTGATGTTTAAAATCTGCATGGCCCAGCTGCATCGTACGTTCAGATGTCCCCGATTTTATATTGCGGCAGTCGTTGGCTGTATCATGCAAATCATCAGCATATTGCCATTGGCAAGGTTTGCAAAAAGCGTAGGCGCCCCTCTTTGTGTATTTGAGGGGTTTGTCTATTTGAACTGCGATACGTTCATTTTCTCCGCAACAGTTCTGGCGGCCGTCATCATGATATCGGATATTCCATTTTCTTCCGGCAATGAGATTTTTCCATTGCTTCGCATATCCAGACGTGAATGGCTATTTGGGAAATGCCTCTATATTTTGATCGTTTGTTTCATTTTCTATGGTATTGTTTTCTCAAGCGGTGTGCTCTGCGTTTTGGATCAAGTCTATGTCAAAAATCAGTGGAGCAAGCCGTTTCAGATGCTGTCAAGGGATGTTGGCGGAATACTTTGTGAACGCTATGGACTGCACATGCCCTATATTGATATGGGGTCGTTTACACCGGCTTGGGCATTTGTGAACTGTATGGGCCTTAGTGTAGCATATGTTTTTTCCCTAAGCCTGGTTATTTTTGCATGTAATATGATGTTCAAAAAGGGGATCAGTTTCTTCCTCGGATTTTTATTCCATGTGGCTAATTATATGTTTACGGCGATTATGCCCGGAACGCTTTATAAAAAGCTTGCGTTTCTGGCAAACAGTCAACTGATCTATCATCATATCCGGGGCGGCCCAACAGAGGGAACTTACCCTTCGCTCGGAATATCCTGGCTAATGTATATCGTGTTCATTACCGTATTGCTGCTATTGTTAGGGCAATTGGTGAAGCGCTATGATTTCAAAATGAGCATAGAGAAAAAATGATGACCAAAATATGGGGGCGTCTTTATGAGTGCGTATGTGTGCGCTGAAGGAATATCAAAGTCTTTTGGAAAACAGGCGATATTGGATCATATTTCTATAGATTTTGAAAAAGGAAAAGTATATGGAATTACCGGGAGAAATGGATCTGGAAAAACCGTGTTTTTGAAAATACTATGTGGCCTGCTGCCGCCAAATCAAGGCACGGTCAGAGTAAACGGAAAGACGATTGGAAAGGATATTGATTTTCCTGAAAGCGTTGGTGCAATCATTGAATCGCCGGGATTTTTGCCATATTGGAGCGGGTATAAGAATTTATCCTATCTGGCTTCGCTGCGTAACAGGATAGGCGCCGCGGAAATATCCGATGCCATGAAATTGGTTGGGTTAGACCCAAAGGACAAGAAACCCGTTGGAAAGTATTCTTTGGGTATGAAGCAGCGTTTGGGTATCGCCCAGGCCATTATGGAGAACCCGCAGCTGCTGATTCTGGACGAGCCCATGAACGGCCTGGATGCTGATGCTGTAAGCCATATGAGGATCCTGCTAAAGGATATGCGAAATAGTGGAAAAACGATTATTATGGCAAGCCACATGCAGGAAGATTTGGCTGTGCTATGCGATGAATTGTATGAATTAAATGAAGGCTGCTTACATCTTAAAACACTTAAAACACTTCACGACTGTTGAGTAATTCTTCCCCAAAAGCAGAAAAAGAAGCCCCCCGGTGTTTTTATGCATCGGGGGCTTCTTGCTGTATAGCAAGGCCATGAAAAAACGAAGTGGGAGTGACTGATTTTCAGCCAGAAAAAGAATTCTATTGCAATCTGACTTCCTTTGTGGCCGCCTCCATTACGCAATGAATTCACCGCTTTTAGGACGCTTCTCGTAACTATTGACAAAATCACCAATTGTTGACCCTGGAATTTGTATGCAATTTGCTGAAGTTGGCGTTGAAAAAAATGGAAAAATATAGTATCATATTGATAAAAAGAGAGCGAAAGGAGGAAAGAAGCGTTTCTATGAGCAAAGCGATCATCACTGTCGCGGGAAAGGGTGGCGTTGGCAAGACATCCATTTCTGCGGCAATTGTTCGTCAATTGGTAAAATCCCACCCGGAGGACCGGATCCTGGCCATTGACGCGGACCCTGCCGTGGGGTTGGCCACGGCTCTGGGGGTGGAGGTGGGGACCACCGTGGATGATATTCGGAAGGCCATCACCCAGGCCGGGCAGGAGGAGCGGGACAAGCGCCGGGCCAAGGCTATGCTTGGGGAGGTGAAGTTCCGGCTGTTTGATGCCATGGTGGAGACCAACGGATTTGCCTTTATTGCCGTAGGCCGCCCGGAGGCTGCGGGCTGCTACTGCGGGATCAACGCCTACCTCAAAGAGGTCATCAGCATGATGAGTGAGGAGTTTGATTATGTGGTCATCGACGGGGAAGCCGGCATTGAGCAGGTCAACCGCCGGGTCATGGAAAAGGTGAGCCATATGCTCCTGGTCAGCGACCCCAGCAAAAAGGGCACCACGGTGATCAAAACCATCAAAAAGGTGGCCGATGAGCTGGTGATGTATGAAAAAATCGGGGTCATCATCAACCGGCTGGGGGACGAGAGCCAGAAGCAGTATATTGATACGGGAGACTTGCCGATCCTTGCCTACATCCCGGAGGACAAGGCCCTTCAAATGGCGGATGTTAAGGGCGAAAGCGTTCTGAATCTGCCGGAGGATTCCTATTTGGTGGGCGGTGTCCAACAGGCGTTGGAACAGATCGGTATTCTAGGGAAACTCTGAATAAATCGTCTGCGGCTGAGCGGCGAATCTTTCGCTGCCGGCTCTTGCCGATTTAATCAGAGCTTCCCCATGATTTTGAAAGAGGTGAAACGGTGAAAGACTTAAAACATTTGTATTACTTTGAGAACCTGCTGCAGGATGCAAACAATGCCCTGGTGCGGCAGGCGCAGGAAGAGGGCGGCCTGGCCATTGGCTACACCTGCTTCCACATGCCGGAGGTTCTGCTGAACCTGGGCAAGTGCTTCTCCGTGAGATTGCGGGCCCCCAATACGGGCTCCATGGAGGTTGCCACTTATTACATGTGCAACGGCAGCTGCGAATACAGCCGTGCGCTGCTGGAGCGGGCTCTGGAAGGAAACTACCGGTTCCTGGATGCCATGGCCGGTGTGGACCTGTGCGAGGCCATGAACCGCTGCATGGAGAACATGGAGCTATTGCAGATCCAAGATCCGGGCAAAAAGAACTTCTTCTGGACCAATACGGACGTGGCATACTCCGATGACGAGGCCAGTGTCAAGCATACGGTGGAGCAGCTTCGCCGGAAACTGCTAAAGCCCCTTCACGACAACTACGGCGTGGATGTGTCGGACGATGCCCTCCGGGCGGCGGTGGCGGAGCACAACGAGATTTGCCGCCTGATCACCCAGATCGGAGAGTTCCGGAAGCTGGACAACCCCACCATTACGGGCTATGAGTTCCACGTTCTGACCCTGGCCACCTATGTCTGCCCCAAGTACCTGATTATTGACAAGCTCCGGGAGACCCTGGAGGAGCTGAAAACCAGAGAGCCGGACAAGAAGCCCAAGCACCGCATCCGTGTGGTGGTGGTGGGCTCGGAAATCGATGATCCGGAGCTGATTTCCCTGATGGAAGAAAACGGTGCCATGGTGGTGGCGGACCGGTTCTGCTATGGCAGCATTCCCGGCAGACAGGAGATCATTCTCAACGACCGGGAAGACGTGCTGACCCAGATCTGCCGCCGGTATTTGCAGGACACCGAGTGCCCCCGGCACTGTGCCCCCCACAAGGTCCAGTACCGCTATGACCATGTGGCGAGGCTTGTCAAGGACTACAAGGCCGACGGCGTGATTTACGAGCAGATGAAGTTCTGCACCTACTGGAGCTATGAGCGGACTTTGGCCTCCCATGTAATGGCCGATGAGTACGGCATTCCCACCCTCTCCATTGACCGCCCCTACCGCAGCGGCAGCAGCGGCCAGCTCCGGACCCGGATCCAGGCCTTTGTGGAGAACGTAGAGATCAAGAAAATCAAGGCCCGCCGGGCCGAAAAAGCCCAGGAGGTGCAAGAAAATGGCGTATAACCCCAAAACAGGCAAGGGCCTGGGCAACCTCTACCGGGCCGACAGCAGAGCCATGACCCACCGGGAATGGAAGGGCTTCAAGGACACCATGTATGATTTTGGCCGCTGGCTCAAGTGCTATGGTTTCATTGCGGCCACCCTGGGCGGCCATCCCATTCTGATGGTCAAGGCCATGAAGCGTTACCGCTGGATGCTCTCTTATCTCACCGCCGCCAACATGATCGACCGGCACACCATTGGCCTGCGGGGCAAGGAGCTGCGCTACGTCCATGAGGAACTATTCGCCCTGGTCCACAACGCCACCATCAACGTCAAGAAGATCATTGAGCGGGACGAGCATCTGCGGCCCAATAGTAAAAAGGCCAAGGCTCTACGGGACAACACCGTCATGTTTGACGAAATGACCCCCTCCAACATCATGTGGGGCTTCCCGACCCTGGACTGGATGGACATTGCCATGATGACCATCGGTATGCCCGGCGAGGTGGACCAGCAGGCCAACATCTATTACATTGACCGCATCGAGGAGTTTGGCATGGCGGCAGACGTCTGCCCTCTGCCGGCTGCCGAGTGCGGCTGCGCCGTGGTCAATGACTATCCCATTCTGGGCAAGACCTATATCACCAGCACCATGCCCTGTGACGGTTCCATCGGCCAGACCACCTTTATGGGCCGGTACTTCCGGAATCTGCCCATCTATCAGATCACGCCCCCTCAGCGGTTCAACGAGCCGGAGGTCCAGGAGTTCGCGGTCCAAAACCTGAAAGGCTGCATCAAGTTCATTGAGGACAACTATGGGGTCCAATGGGACTGGGATGCCTTCTGGAAAAATGCGGAGGAATACAACAAATCCACCCAGGCGGTCATTGACAAGTGGGACATCAACTGCACCGATTATCCCCAGGTTTGCGGCGCGGCACTGTCTCTGACCCGGGAATATGAGTTCCAGGGTGCGGGCTGCATGGACCCCTACCTCTACAAAGCCCAGCTGAAAACCACGGAAATGGCCAAGAAGGGCTACGAGGAGGATGCGGCCAGGGGCGTCAAGAACTATCGCCACCGGGCCATCGTCTGGGCCTGCCCCGCCCACTATTACACCAACTTCACCTACTGGGCAGACCACTGCTGGGGCGTCAAGACCCTGGTGGATATGGAGTGCATGCTTTCCTACCATATGTACCACATCGGTGATGAGGAACAGGCCATGATCGATATGGCCAGCAGCTACGAGCGGATGATGATGCGCTCCCACACCAACGGCGGCTACGTCAATTCCCTGGACGAGCTGTGGAAGATGGTCAAGAAGTTCAATGCGGATATGGTCATTATGTATGACCACGTTTCCTGCAAGAACGTGGGCTGCCTCCACGGCCTCTATGAGGATCAGGCCAGAGAGCACGGTGTCCATATGGTTTGGGTGCCCCACGACCTGATGGATCCCCGTACTGTTTCCCGTGTGGCCATGCGTGACGCCTTCAACAAGTACATGACCAACGTCTTCCGGGAAGAGCCTCTGGACCCCACCTTCGTAGACTACGAAGATCCCCTGACCTGGTAAGGATCAAAGATTGAATACAGAAAGGAATAGAGTATGAAATATTTCGGCGGATGCGACGTGGGCTCTACCTATACCAAGTGCGTCATCATTGACGAAACCGGTAAAATGGTCGCCAATACCACCATTCGAAGCAAAATCAACGCGGAGATCAGCGCCAAGGATGCCCTGACCCAGACCATCGCCCAGGTGGCGGACCTGCATGACATTGGAGACCTATCTTACCTGGTGGGTACCGGCTACGGCCGGAACAAGGTGCCCCAGGCGGATGAGAACATCTCGGAAATCTCCTGCCACGCCATGGGCGTTCATGTGACCAACCCCAGCGTCAAGGCCATTATCGACATCGGCGGCCAGGATGTCAAGGGCATCGCCATTGACGGAGACGGCACGGTCCAGACCTTTGCCATGAACGACAAGTGCGCCGCAGGCACCGGCCGGTTCTTTGAGGCCATGGCCAATGCCTTTGAGTGCAGCTTGGAGGAGTTTTCCAATCTGTCTCTGACGGCCAAAAACGTGATCCCCATTACCGCCCAGTGTACGGTCTTTGCCGAGTCCGAGGTCATCACCCTGGTGGGCGAGGGCAAGCCCCGGGATGAGATCGCGGCGGGCATCCAGCAGGCCGTGGCAAAGCGCTGCTTCGTCATGGCCAAAAAGGCCGGTGCCAAGGACCAGATCACCCTGACCGGCGGCTGCGCCAAGAATACGGGCCTCAAGAGAGCCATTGAAAAGGTGCTTCGCATCCAGGTGGTGGAGCTGTCCACCGATCCCCAGCTGATGGGCGCGCTTGGTGCTGCGGAATACGCCCGCCAGAAGGGCCTGGACCAGGAATAAGGAGGCAGCTATGGCTTGGTATTGGATCGTGGCAATTGTAATTGTCGCTTTGTTTGCCCTGCTGTTTGTGGTGTATATGACCAATGCGGATTTGAAGCTGGTGGAAAAAATCTATGACGCAATGATCAAATACCACGATCAGCAGCATATTGAGACGAAACTGTAATGACTATTTTTGACGAACTGATTCAAAAAACCTACGACCTTTTTCCCCAGGGCGGTAACAGTTTCACCGCCTTGCCGGACCCTGCATCCTATCAGGGGAAACGCAGCGAGCTGATTTTGGGCAAGGAAACGGCCTTTGAGCTGGGGGGCGGCAGCGCCCCCTGCACCTCCTGCATCATGTATACGGAAAACGAAGACCTGGTGCCCCGGGATGAGGTGGTGGTCTATGGGCCGGATTTGACCCAACTGAAGGCCGACTGCGCCTTTGCAAGGATCGCCCTGATCCGCACGGATTTCATTGAAGCCCAGGGAGAGCAGGGGGCCTACGGAATTCTGGAAAACATCAGCCTTCGGAAATACGATGTGTTCCCCAAGGGCTATATGGTCAGGACTTCGGCTCTCAGCAACCGGGAGCAGATCCGGGTGTCCAAAACGGCGGTAAAAGAAAAACGGACCTTTGCCCAGGTGGGCAGCATGTACATTTCCGAGTTCCATAAAAATGAGCACGTCCAGGCGGTGAAGATGATTTTTGTGACCCTTCCGGAGTTTGACTACCGGAAGATGGACCACCTGGGCACCCTTTCTCTGGAGGTGTTCCGGGCCCTGAACCATATGCTGACAGACCTGAAAATGGACTGTAAGGCCTGTGAGTGGAAAATCGTTTGCGATGAGGTGGAGGGCATGAAGGCCCTGCACCAGGAGCAGCTCGGCAAAGGACAAAAGAATCACGAAAAAACCTAAACAGGAGGAATGATCTTGAGTAATTTTCGGATAGACCCTGAAATTCAGGAGCTTTGCGACAGCTTTGGCAACTGGTTTCAGGAAGGATGCAAAAATCAGGCGGGCAACGCCGCCAAGATGACCAGGGAGCTTTATCCCTATACTTCCATTTTCTCGCCCATCCGGGTGAACCGCCTGACCATTAAGAACCGTGTGGTCATGGCACCCATGGGGAACCTGATGATGGCTGAAGAGCATGGCCGCCCCAACGAAAAAATGATCCAGTACTTCCTGGCCCGGGCCAAGGGCGGTGTGGGCCTTTTGACCTCCGGCCTGGTGCCCATCAGCGACGGCATTGACAATACCGTGCAGGAGCCGGACAAGAAGGTCATGATGCCCCGGATCAGCCCCGCCCGTACCCTGATGTCCGGTTGGAGAGACCTGGCCCAGGGCTGCCATGCTTACGGCTCCCGGTTCTTCATTCAGCTGACCCCCGGCCTGGGCCGCGTCGGTCCCCCCACCTGCCTGGTGCAGCAGCACAAGTTCCCGGTGTCCGCTTCCTTTAATCCCAACTTCTACATTCCGGAAGTGCCCTGTATGCGGCTGACGGACCACAGCCTGAACAAGATCATCAAAAATGCCGGTCAGGCAGCCGCCGACGCGAAGGAATGCCTGATTGACGGCGTGTACCTCCACGGCCACGAGGGCTACCTTTTGGAGCAGATGACCAATAAGGCTTTCAACCACCGGAAGATGGGCAAGTTTGCTGATTGGCAGCGGTTTGGCATCGACATGGTCAAGGAGATCCGGAACCGGGTGGGCCCCAACTATCCCATTATGTACCGCATTGACCTGTCTCTGGCCCTGAACGAGACCTACGGCGAGAGCGGCATGGACCGGGTCAACTCCCTGAAAAAGTTCAAGAATGGCCGGAATATCGCCGAGACCCTGAACTATATGGAGAATCTGGTGAAGGCCGGTGTGGACCTTTTTGACGTGGATATCGGCTGCTATGACAACTGGTGGCTGCCCCATCCCCCCGCAGGCATGCCCGCGGGCTGCTTCCTGGAGGTTTCCAAAATCGTCAAGGACCACTTTGAAAAGAACAAGGTTTTGTCCAATGCCGGTATCCCCGTCCCCGTGGTGGCGGTGGGCAAGCTGGGCTACCCCGATGTTTCCGAGCGGGCCCTCCGGGAGGGTATGTGCGATATGGTCATGCTGGGCCGTCCGCTGCTGGCAGACCCTGAGTGGTGCAACAAGGCCTACGCCGGTGACGTGGACAAGATCTGCCCCTGCATCGGCTGTCAGGAGGGCTGCGTCAATGAGTTCGTGGAAGGCGGTCATATCCAGTGCGCCGTCAACGCCAGAACCGGCTTTGAAGAGATCATTCCGGAAATCGCTCCCAGAGCGGAGAAGCCCAAGAAAATCGGTGTCGTAGGCGGCGGCCCTGCCGGTATCGTCTTTGCGGTGAACGCCGCCAAGCGGGGCCATACCGTGGAGCTGTTGGAGCGGAGCGACCGGCTGGGTGGACGTGTGGTTCCCGGCAGCGTTCCTGCCATCAAGTTCGACTTTGCCAACTATCTGGAATGGCTCCAGAACCAGGTGCAGGAGGCGGAAGCAAACTACAACTTTACCCTGAAAATGAATACGCCTGTAGATAAGGACTATCTGGCGGCCCAGAAGTATGACACCATTGTCTTTGCCATGGGCACCAAGAACGCCTTCCCGCCCATTCCCGGCATTGACAAGGTGAAGACCGTTCAGGCTGTGGACCTGCTGGTGCATCCGGAGCTGATGGATGGCGCCCAAAAGGTGGTCGTCTGCGGCGGCGGTGTTGTGGGCTGCGAAACGGCCTATTGGCTGAGCTTCGAGCACGGCAAGGACGTGAAGGTCATCGAAATGATGAAGAACTTCATGGAAGGTGTCTGCACCGCCAACCGGGGCCATCTGCTGCACTATATGGAGGGCAGGGTGGAGCTCATCAACTGCGCCCGGGTCACCTCCTTTGAGCCAGGCAAGGTCCACTATAACCGCAATGTGTCCAAGGGCGTGCCCAATCCCTACAACACCTGGCAGCCCCTGCTGCCTCCCAACATTCCCAATCCCATGGAAAAGAAGCTTGGCCCGGAGACCCAGGACTTTACGGCGGAGGCCGACCTGATCGTTCTGGCCATGGGTGGCCGTCCCGATGACGCGTTGTATGTAGAGGCCCTGCGTAATAACCTGGCGCCGGAAATCTGCAACATCGGTGACAGCTTCGCCGGAGGCAGAGTCCTGGAAGCCAACCGGGCGGCCTTCCGTCTGGCACAGCGGATCTGATCCTTTTCAAAACGGAATACGCCTGAAAAAAGAAGCCGCATCGGTTCACGGAGCCGATGCGGCTTCCTCGGGGGCCGCAGAAAAAAGGAAAACGAATTTGTGAAAAAAGTGTTGACAAATAGCGAACGCCGTAGTATAATACCCTAGCTGTCAGCGAGACAGCGCATCGAGAAGATGCCTCTGTAGCTCAGTAGGTAGAGCAGCGGACTGAAAATCCGCGTGTCGTTGGTTCGATTCCGACCGGAGGCACCATATTACCTGAGTCTCCTCGGGTAATAGATGCGGGTGTAGCTCATCCGGTAGAGCGCCACCTTGCCAAGGTGGAGGTAGCGAGTTCGAGCCTCGTCACCCGCTCCA
>CAKTOB010000043.1 GCA_934589525.1 uncultured Oscillospiraceae bacterium
ATCTGCTACATCACCAAGACTCTGGTTGAACGTCTGGACAGCCTCTTTGACAAGGAGGGCTGTGAACTGGTGATTTCCGACATTCCCGGCTTCGGTGTGGGGGCCTTGGATCACGTTTACCACACCCTCCAACGGGATTACCCGGGCCGCTACGAGTTGGCACCTTTTACGGTGCTGACGGAACCCCGGGTATTGTCCCAATTGCGCTCAGGAAACAGCGACATCCACTATATCCTCCATACCCAACTGGTGGAAGCGGATCTGATCGTTCTGAACAAGTGCGATCTTCTGACCCAGGAGGAAGTAGAGCAGGAATGCCGCTGGCTGGAAACCCATTACCCCCAGGCCAGAGTCATCCCCATCAGTGCCTTGACAGGTGCTGGCTTGGAGGACCTTTCTCAGGCCATGATCCGGCAGTCTGCCTCCATGCACAGGCCGGATATTGGCTACGGCGGAGAAGCCTTTGGCCAGGCCATGGGCCGGATCAGCGAGTATTATATCCAGTACCACGCCACCGTCTGCTGCAATGACTTTGACGGCAACGCCTATTTAATGGATTTGGCCCAAACCATCCGGCGGGAAGTGGCCGCCATTGGCCAGGATATTCCCCACCTAAAACTGCTGGCCTGGACCGCCCAGGGGGATTTTGGAAAGGTAGACATGTTGGGCATTGGCCGGGATATTGCCGTGACTAAAACCTTTACCGCCCCCTGTACGGAGTTGGCCGTGATGCTCAATTGCTCTGCCGTCTGCCCCAGTGGGGAAGTTCAGGCCATTCTCTCCGGGGCGGTGGAATCCCTCTGCGAACCGTATAATCTAAGCTATCTTGTATTCAAAGAAGAATGTTTCGGCATGAGGTGAAAAAATGGCATCCTTTCCCAGAAAAACCCGCTCGGTATGCCCGGTCTGCCTGAAAAACATCCCGGCCAAGCTGGAACAGCGGGAAGACGGCTCCGTATTCCTTTCCAAGGAGTGCCCGGAGCATGGGGCCTTTTCGGCTGATGTGTGGCGGGGCAATGTGGATTTTGATACATGGACCCAGTGCGCCCAGCCTTTGGGGGAACTGGGAACCCAGTGTCCCCAAAACTGCGGCCTTTGTCCGGAACATGAATCCGGCTCCTGCTGTGTCCTTTTGGAGGTCACAAAACGCTGTGACCTTCGGTGTGCTTTCTGCTTTGCGGACGGCGGACAGCAGGAACCGGATATGCCCTTGGAGCAGATGAAAAAGGCCATTGACCGAATTCGTACCCTCTGCGGAAAACCCCTCCTACAGCTCTCCGGCGGGGAGCCGACCCTGCGGGACGACTTGCCGGAACTGGTGCGGTACGCCAAAGAAGTGGGGTGCAGCTATGTTCAGGTGAATACCAACGGACTGAGGCTGGCCAGGGACGTGGAATATGCCAAGGCCCTGGCCAAGGCGGGGCTGGACATCGTCTTTTTGCAGTTTGACGGCACCCGGCAGGAAATTTATGAAAAACTCCGGGGAAAACCCTTGCTGGTAGATAAAATCCGTGCGCTGGATGTCTGCGCAGCCCTGGGCCTGGGGGTCACCCTGGTGCCAACGGTTGTACCGGGGGTCAATACGGAGAATTTGGGGGAATTGGTGGCCTTTGCAAAGGAACGGGTTCCTGGGGTTCGGGGCATTCACTTTCAGCCGGTTTCCTATTTTGGCCGCTGCCCGGAGGGAAGCAGGGTACGGTATACCCTGGATGATCTGATGCAGGACCTTTCGGGACAAGTAGGTATTCCCTTGGATAGCTTTATGCCCTCCCAATGCGACCATCCGCTCTGCGGGTTCCACGCCAACTTCCTGGTGGAGCCTACGGGAAATCTGCGGCCCCTTTCCAATATCACCCACTCCGCCCAGAGAAAGTGCGGGGCCTCCCACAACCGGGAGTATGTGGCCCGGCACTGGCGGCGTTATCCCCAGGAAGCGGCCCCCCAGGGGGTGCTTTCCGATGAAATGGATTTTGATACCTTTTTGTATTGTCTGCGCCACAGAAGTTTGACCCTTTCTTCCATGGCTTTCCAGGACGCGGGCAATTTAAACATCGAACGGCTGCACCGTTGCAGTCTCCACGTATACGCAGAGGGAAAAATCAAACCTTTCTGCGCCCACTATCTGACTTGCTTTTATGAATCGGACGAAACTGGAACAATGGATCGAGAGGGTTGAGGGGATTCCCCATTTGACCCGGGAAAACCTGCAAGAGCTGCAATTGCGCCGCCTGAATGAAACCCTGGCCCGTCTGCCCAAAAGCCAGGGGCTGCCCCGTCAGGTTCCCTCTTTGGATGCCCTGTCTTGTTTGCCCTTTACCACCCCTCAGATGCTGTCAGACAACCCGGGGCGGTATCTTGCCACCTCTCAGGTTCAGGTCAGTCGGGTGATTTCCGGAGCCACCTCCGGCACCACCGGCCCTGCCAAACGGGTCTTTTATACGGCGGCAGACTGCCAACATACCGTGGGCTTTTTTGCCGCCGGTATCTCGGAAATGCTCTCGCCTGGGGAAAAATGCCTGATTGCCTTTCCTTTTTCCGGTGCCTTTGGCCTGGGAGACCTGATTGCGAGGGCGGTGGAGTCCCTGGGGGCCATTCCTGTCCGGGGCTGCTTTGGGACATGCTGGGCAGAAGTGGCCCGGCAGATAGAACAAACAGGGGCCACGGCCTATATTGGCTTCCCGGTGCCACTGCTGGGCCTTCTGCGGCTGTATCCGGGGCTTCCCATCCGCCACGCCTTGGTGTCCGGGGATGCCTGTCCCGCTGGGGTCATGGAGGAATTGGAGTCCCTTTTGGGGAGCCCTCTTTATCCCCACTACGGCAGCCGGGAGTGCGGCCTGGGGGGTGCTGTGACCTGCCCGGCTTTGGAGGGGATGCACCTGCGGGAAAATCATATCATTGCGGAAATCGTAGACTCCCAGGGCCGGGTGCTGCCCCAGGGGGCCTATGGGGAACTGGTTATTACCACCGTCGGCCTGGAAGCCATGCCCCTGATCCGATACCGCACCGGGGACTATACCCGTTTCCTGCCCCCTTGTCCCTGTGGCGGCATCACCCGACGTATTGGCCCGGTGTCAAGGCTTGAGAAAACAGTTTCCATAGAGGCATTGGACAGCACTCTCTTTTCCGTCCCTGCCCTTGTGGACTACACCGCCCGGTATGAAAATGGGCTATACATCTGTGCAAAAACATCGCTTCCCGGGCAGGAAAGCCTACTCTATTCCGCTGCCCGTTCTCTGTATCCAAATTTATCCATCCACATTGAAACCACTGCCGCCTCCTGTGAGGACCGCCCTTTGTATCTGGGCAAGCGGCATATTCTGAAATAAAGGGGGAACGCCATGGTCAAGGATTTGGAAAAGTCACGCCATGTGTACCTGGTCCGCCACGGAACACCGGTGTTTCCCGGTCCGGGCCGGTATTGTATCGGCATTACGGACATTCCCTTGAGCCGGGAGGGGGAAAACCAGGGCCGTCTTGCCGGGGCCTATCTCCGGGCCAAAGGAGTCCGGCAATGCTATACAAGCCCCTTGCTCCGGGCGTTGGATACGGCCCGGGCCATGGATATTCCGCTGCGCATTCACCCCGACCTACGGGAGCAATATGCCGGTATCTGGGAGGGACTGCCTTTTTCCGAAATTGAAAAAAGATGGCCGAGTTTCTATGCCCAGCGGGGAGAAGACCCCACCTTGCCGCCCCCCGGTGGGGAACCCCTGGAAGAATGCGCCCGGCGGTTCGGGGGTGCGTTAAATGAGATTCTTGGGAAAACCCAGGAAAGTGTGGCGGTGGTCGCCCATCTGACGGTGATCCGTGCTTTTCTTTGCGGCATTCAACAAATTCCAATGGAGAATATCAGAACGCTGTCCGTTCCCTATGGCTCCGTGACCCGGCTTTGCTGGGAAAACGGAGAGTGGACTGTAGAAGAAATCGGCATTGTACCCATTTAAGGAGGGTCAATCAATGAAAAAAATGTTCCATGAAATCCGGCAGCGGCTGGAGCAAGGGGAAAACCTGGTGCTGGTGACGGTTATCGCTTCTTCCGGCGCAACGCCCCGAGGGGCGGGCGCCAGAATGCTGGTAGGGCAAGAGGGCCGCATCTGCGGCACCATCGGCGGCGGTGCGGTGGAGTATCGCTCCATGAAAATCGCCCAGAAAGTCCTGGAAGAACAAACATCCCGGGGCCAGGATTTTACGCTGACCCGGGACGATGTTCAGAATCTTGGCATGATCTGCGGCGGCAATTGCAGCGTTTATTTCCACTTTATCGCCGCCCACGATGCCCAGGCCATTGCCGTTGCCCGCCAGGCAGATAGGGCCATGGAAGAGGGCCGGGATGTGTGGCTGGTGGAGGAACTCAGCGAGAATGGCCGTTTGGCTGCCTGCGGAGAAGACGGTCAGGTACCCACCGTGGGGCAATTCCCCAGGCCCTTGGGCCAGGTCCCCGGACGGCTGACCTTGGAGGGGAGAGAATACTTCCTGGAACAAATCAGTTCTTCCAGCCGGGTCTATGTCCTGGGCTGCGGCCATGTGGCCCAAGAGCTGGTTCCGGTGCTGGCCCGTGTGGGGTTCCGCTGCGTTGTTATGGATGACCGTCCGGAATTTGCCAACCGGGGGCTGTTCCCCCAGGCAGAGCAGGTGCTATTGGTGGACTTTGAGCGGATCCGTGATTTTATTACCGTTACAGAAAAGGACCTGGTCTGCATCATGACCCGGGGCCACTCCTATGACACGGTGCTGCAAGCCCAAATCCTCCGCACCCCCGCCTCTTACATCGGTGTCATTGGCAGCGCACACAAAAAAGCCGGTGTGTTTAGCCGCCTGAAAGAGGAATTCGGCTGCACAGACCAGGATTTGGAGCGCATCACCACCCCCATCGGCCTGAGCATTCTGGCCCAGACCCCGGCAGAGATCGCTATTTCCATTACCGGCCAAATGATTCAGCACCGGGCCATGATGACCCGAAAAAACGCCTGACAGCGGCAAAAGAATAAAATGAAACGCTGGAATCCCGTTGAGATTCCAGCGTTTCATTGAATTTGGTCGGAGTGTCGGGATTCGAACCCGAGGCCTCTTGGACCCGAACCAAGCGCGATACCAAACTTCGCCACACCCCGATAGCCCCAGTATTATACTCAATAATCGCCGGGATGTCAAGTGCTGTAGTGATTTTTTGAAAAACATCGGTATGATTTTTCTGGGACGAACATATATTGTGGGGGAGGGGAGGCTATGGGCTACCGGATCGAGTATGGCCCCCAAAAAGGTCACAGGAAAGCTTTTTGGATTGTGGCAGTAGCACTGTTGCTGACGGCCCTGTTTTTGCCTAGGACAGTCTTGGAGCGGTTGTTGCTGCCTGGGGACCCTCAGGTGACCAAGGAGGCTTTGAGTCAGCTGCTTTTGGGGCTGCGGCAGGGTGTCGCGCCCGGACAGGCTGTGGCGGTGTTTTGCCAGAGCGTCCTGCGGGGAGCCGGAATTGGGTAGGGTACAGGCATCTGGTTGGGGCTGTGTGCTGCTGGCTCTGGCACTGCTGGTGCTGCCCCTCCCGTGGCTTCTGGCAGCGGTGACGGCGGCTCTATTTCACGAACTGTGCCATGGGGCCGTTGCCGTGGCGTTGGGCGGTTCTCTGGGGGATATCCGGCTGGGGGAAAGAGGGGCCACGATGGAGGTCGGGGGACTCTCCAATGGCCGGGAGCTGTTGGCAGCGGCAGCGGGTCCGGTGGGAAGCCTGGGACTGCTGCTGTTTGGAAGATGCTTTCCCAGGCTCGCCCTATGCGGCTTGGTTCAGGGCCTTTATAATCTGCTGCCCATTTACCCTTTGGATGGTGGGCGCATTCTTTTTTGCCTGATCCGATTCCGGCATTCCGAGGGGGTGGCTTTGAAAATCTGCCGCCGGGTCGGGGCCTTGGCAGGGGTTTTGGCGGCGTTGGGGCTTCTTTGGTTGGGCCTGTACCCTGGGGCCATTCTGGTTCTTTGGATGGCTGCCCGAAATATCACTTGCAAAGATGGCAAACTCAGAGTACAATAGGGCTACCAATTCCAAAGAGGTAACAAGATGACAGAACTCAAAAACCGCATTCTGCCCACGGTTCAAAAGCCTGCAAGATATGTAGGCGGTGAATGGGGGCAGATTTGCAAGAACAAGGAAGATGTGGCCCTGCGAGTGGCGTTCTGCTTCCCGGATACCTATGAAATCGGTATGTCCAATGTGGGAATGCGGATTTTATACGGGGTTATGAACCGGATCCCGGATGTATGGTGCGAGCGGGTCTTTGCCCCCTGGGCTGATATGGAGCGGGCCATGGTAGAAAACGACCTGCCCCTGTGGGCCTTGGAGAGCCAGGACCCGGTAAAGGATTTTGACATGGTGGCCTTTACCATCGGCTACGAAATGTCCTATTCCAATATTCTGAATATGCTCCGGCTCTCCGGTATTCCTCTCCACGCCAAAGAGCGGAAAGGCTTAAAAAACATGGTCTTTGCCGGTGGTGTCTGTGCCTTTAATCCGGAACCCCTGGCGGAGTTTGTGGATTTCTTTTCCCTGGGAGAGGGGGAGGAAAGCACCGTGGAGATTCTGGATTGCTACCGGAGGGCCAAACAGGGCAACTGGGAAAAAGACCAATTCCTGAAAGAGGTCTCTAAAATCCCCGGGGTTTATGTACCCTCTTTCTATATCCACCAATATGATGACCAGGGTGTTCTGCGGGCGGTGATCCCGGTGAACGATGCCCCGGAGGTGGTTACAAAACGGATCGTTGAAAACCTGGATGCCGCCTATTTCCCCACGGAAATGATCGTCCCCTCTACAGAAATCGTCCATGACCGGGCCAATTTAGAGGTGTTCCGTGGATGTATCCGTGGCTGTCGCTTCTGTCAGGCGGGCTTTTCCTGCCGTCCGGTGCGGAAAAAAAGCCCGGAGGTCTTGTATGACCAGGCCCGGCAGCTGATGGAAAACACGGGCTTCAATGAAGTCACCTTGTCCAGTCTTTCCACCTCGGATTACCGGGGGCTGAAAGCACTGACAGATCAGATGCTGCCCTACTGTGAGGCAAACCACATTTCCCTGTCGGTGCCATCCCTGCGGGCGGACAACTTTTCCAGGGAACTGATGGAGAAACTTCAGGCGGTTCGGAAATCTGGCCTGACCTTCGCCCCGGAAGCGGGAACCCAGCGGCTGCGGGATGTGATCAATAAGAACCTGACAGAGGAAGAAATTCTGACCACCTGCACCCAGGCCTTTGCCGGGGGATGGAGCAGCGTCAAGCTCTATTTCATGCTGGGTCTGCCTACGGAAACCGATGAGGATGTATTGGGCATTGCGGAACTGGTCTACAAGGTCATCCAGGCCTGGAAAGAACACGCCGTCAACAAAAAGCGGGGCTTGCGGGTCCATGTGGCCACGGCCTATTTTGTACCCAAGCCCCATACGCCGTTCCAGTGGGAGCAGCAGATCACGCCCCAGGAGTATCTGCGCCGGTGCAAGCTGCTGAAAGACCATTTCTATTCCAAATCCATTGAATATGATTACCACAGCCCGGACTTAAGCCGCCTGGAAGCGGTGTTCGCCCGGGGAGACCGCCGCCTTGGCCCCGTGATCGAGGAGGCCGTGAAACAGGGGGCCAGGCTGGACGGCTGGGACGAGTATTTCCGCTACGATTTGTGGCAGGATGCTTTCCAAAAGTGCGGCGTGGACCCGGATTTCTACACCGTCCGTGGCTACGGGGAGGACGAGATTTTGCCCTGGGATATGATCGATGTAGGCGTTACCAAGAAATTTTTGCTGCGGGAACGGCGGGAGGCCTACGAGGGTCGGGTGACCCCGGATTGCCGCCATGGCTGCGCCGGGTGCGGTGCTTCCCAGCTACTCAAGGAGGTCCGGTGCGATGATTAGACTTTTATTTGAGAAAACCGGTACCGCCGTCTGGATGTCCCACCTGGATTTGATGCGGGTGTTTCAGCGTGCCTTTAAGCGGGCGGGGCTGCCCCTGACCCACACCAAGGGCTTTAACCCAAGACCCTCGGTATCCATTGCCCTGCCGTTGTCTGTAGGGGTGGAAAGCCAATGCGAACTGCTGGACTTTGATTTGGAGGGGGAACCGGTGCCGGAGGAGGAAATTTTGGGGCGGCTCAATGCTTGCCTGGTACCCGGTGTCAAGGGCCTTGCCTGCTATCAGGGGGGCCGAAAACTCCGGGATCTGGCCCTGCTTCAATGCAGACTCACCCTGGAATATGACCGGGGCATCCCCCAGGGGGCTATGGATGCCATTCTGACCCTCTTTTCCCGGGAAAGTCTGGTGGTTTCCAAAAAGGGCAAGAACGGTACCGTGGAGCAAGATATTATCCCCATGCTCCACGGCCTGCGCCTGGAGGAGGGGGGAGCGGGGCAGCTGCTGCTGAATGCCTGTATCTGCTGCCAGAATCCCACCCTGAACCCCAATCAATTGCTGGAGGCCATCAAGGTCTATCTGCCGGAGCTGGCCCCGGACTTTTGCCATATGGCAAGAGAAGAAATTTACGACAGTCAGAAAAATATATTTCGATAAGGAGAATGTAATGATGGACGAGAAAATGATGTTGGAAGAATGCCCCATTTGCCGTGGCCCCGGAATGCTGCTGCATGAGGGCGGCTGGAATGTGCAGGTAGAGTGCGTGGATTGCTCTGCCCACACGGTTTTTGTGGAGTACGCCAACGAAGAAGAAAAGCGTTCCGCCGAGGAAACCGTTGTCCACCTGTGGAACATCGGCAAGGTGGTCAGCAGCGAGCGGGGAGAGTAATTCGCCTCAAAAGCACCTCCTCCGCCTTTTTCGGCGGAGGAGGAAAAATAATGCTTGACATTTTATGAATACTGTGTTAATATATCCGAGCTGTCAGGGAACAGCAGAGTAAATATCCGGGTGTGGCGAAGTTTGGTATCGCGCTTGAATGGGGTTCAAGAGGCCGCTGGTTCGAATCCAGTCACTCGGACCAAAAAAGAACACCACCTTTTGGGTGGTGTTCTTTTTTTGCCTGTTACTGGATTCGAACCCAACTAAATGCCAAGTGCCAGTGGCATTTGGCAGCAACCAGTTCAAAAACTGGTTGCAACCATATGGCTTTGCCTTAGCAAAGCCAGCTATCGAATCCAGTCACTCGGACCATGCAGAGTGTCCTTATAGGATCTGAGTATCCTGTAATGGACACTCTGCTTTTTTATGTGAAGAATGGTGAAAAGCTGGAGCTGTCGATCATCATCCGTTCCCGCACGCACAGCAGCTTGACCTTGTGCTCGGTCAGCAGGTCGATGTATTGCTTTGTCATGCCCCAATCCCGCCCCAAGCGGTCAAGGCTGTTTACCAACACTACATCCACCTTTCCGGCAAGGACGGCCTCCGTCAGTTCTTGCAGAGCCGGACGGTCAAGGGTCAATCCAGAGCCATGCTCAGCGGAAACACCAACGATGGTGTATCCGGCCTGTTCCGCATAACGGCGAAGTTTGGCGGCCTGCTGTTCCAAGGAAAAGCTATCGTCGTGAGCGACCCGGCAATAGAAATAGGCTTTCATCGTGTTGTACCTCCTTATACCGCAACCTGTTCTGGGGCGTAGCTGAGTGCTACGCCTTTTCTCGTTTCCATGATAATGTCGGCCTCCGGGATCTTCCGGCGATCCGGCACATCGAAAGCGCCGATGCAGTTGTAGTAGATCACGACACGCTGATTGGTAACGCCGTCCTGCTTTTCGGCGTGGTACACCTCAATGTGGTCGATCAGCTCTGCGACCATACGCTTTGTAATGGTGGTCGCGTCTGTGTACCGCCGTACCGTTTCAAGAAAATCGTCAATGTCCATGCGCTTGCTCTCGTCCTTTTTCAGTTCCAGCCGCAGCGCCTTGATCTTCTTGGCGTTCTCGCCCTGCTCCTGTTCATAGCGTTTGGACATTTTGGCAAACCGGGCATCGTCGATCTTGCCCGCCACATTGTCCTCATAGAGCCGTTCAAAGAGCATATCCAGTTCCCGGTCACGGGCGGTCAGAGCGTCCAGCTCCCGCTGCTTGCGGAGCGCGGTATTTTCCGCAACCTTTGCTGAGCGTCCGATCATGGCCTTGATAAAGTCATTTTCGTATTCGCTGGCAAAGCAGGCCAGCCGCTTGACCTCGTACAAAACGACTTGCTCTAAGAAGTCCAGCCGGATATAGTGCGTCTTGCTGCACTTGCGATAGCCGGAGTTATGATTTTGACAACTGAAAAACTTGATGTCGTGGTTGTTCTGGTTGAAGTGGAAATTGAGGTTGCCGCCGCACTCCGGGCATTTCAGCAGGCCGGAGAATACGCTGGGCTCCTGCGTGACCGTGGGCTTTTTGCGGCGCGTCCCTTTTTGGAGCGCCTGCACCTTTTCCCAAGTCTGGCGGTCAATGATAGCCTCATGGACATTGAGGAAGATCGCCCGGTTCTCTTCCGGGTTCTCAATCCGCTTTTTCATCTTGTAGGACTTGGAGTAGCTTTTGAAGTTGATGACATCGCCGCAATATTCCTGCAAGGTGAGGATCTTCTTGACGGTGGTGTGTCCCCATTTGGTAGGCTCCACGGTACTTTTCGACCCACCCCGGCTCGTCCCACGGCTGCGCCAGTAGTAGGTGGGATTGACCACGCCATCGGCGGCAAGGCGGTCGGCAATTTCCGCCAGCCCGTACCCCTCCAGCGCCATGCAGTAGATCCGGCGCACCACCTCGGCGGCCTCCGGCTCTACTACCCAAAAGCGGGGATCGTCTGGGTTTTTGATATAACCGTAGGGCGGCGGAGAAAGCGGAACACCGGCATTTCCTTTCATCTTGTTCACGATCCGGCGCTTCTTGGAAATATCCTTGGCGTAATACTCGTTCATAATGTTCTTGAACGGAGTAAAATCGTCCTCGCCCTCGTCGCTGTCCACGCCGTCGGAAACGGCGACCAGTCGAATATCGTGGAGCGGGAAAAATTCTTCGGTCAGTTTACCGACCTCAATGTAGTTGCGCCCCAGTCGGGAAAGGTCTTTGACGAACACCGCCGAGATGTACCCGGCCTCGATTGCGGTCAGCATTTTCTGAAAGCCGGGACGCTTCATGGTCGTACCCGTGATGCCATCGTCTACAAAGAAAACCGTGTCGGTGTACCCTTTGTCTTTGGCGGCCTTTTGGAGTATCTTCCTCTGATTTTGGATGCTGTTGGACTCGCTGTCCATATTATCGTCACGGCTCAGTCGGCAGTAAAGAGCGGCTGTGCCGAGTTCGTGTTTTTTGCTTGACTGTTTCATATAAACCTCCTCTCTGGCAGTCAAGCAAGAGGTCATTCATCCTGACTATATTATACCTCGCCTGACCGCCCATGTTAAGGATGTCGATGGGGTTATACCGGCTCCAAGTCAGCCAGCATCAGCTTCAAAAGGATGTCACGCATCAGCTCTCCCGTTTCCTTGTAAACAGGCGTGACGATGAAGCGGATCTTTCCGATATGGTACACATATTCTTCCGCAGCGGGCTTTTCAGTCATGGCGTCCTCCTTTCACAGATGCAAAACACAATGCGCTTTCCCCGCTGTCCGCTGGGGAAAGCAAACAGGCCAGCGCTCGGAGCGCTGACCTGCGGCTTATGACCTCTGGACGAAATGTCCCAAGGTATTTTTGAAAGGTGGGAGCGCCGCACCCGCTCTTGTTGGCCTGTCATAAGACAGCTCATATTCAATGCGGCGCTCCCTCACAGCGGACAGCGACGATCCGTGACGGAGCATCAACTACCTTGCTGCGGAGAAGTGAAAACTACCTCTCATATACCAAGGACAAAAATCGGGCAAATGGAGCCTCACTCACAGAACTTTTTTCAAATATTTTTTCATAGCAGCCATGCCGCGCTTCACCGAGCGTCGGACAACACTCTTGTCCACGCCCTGCTCCCGGGCGATCTGGCGGTAGCTTTTGCCGAGGATCAGATGTGCCTCCACCCGGACACCCTGCACCTCCGGCAAAGAGTTGAGGGCGTTCCACAGGTGGACGAACAGCTCCATACGATCCAGAAGCTCCTGCGGCGTCGGTTCATGCAGGCAGGCCGAGTATTCGATCCCATCGTCACAGTCGAGGGAATACTGCGCCTTGTTGCGGGTCGTGCGCCGCTGATAGGCTGCCTCATACAGCTTGTCCGCCTTCAGCTCGGCGGCCACTTCGTCGGAAACTTCGATGTATTCATCATGGGTGTACCAAGCGTAAAAGTCCTTCAGATTGATGGTCGTCATTTGTATTTCCTCCATTCGGTTCATGTGTGGGTGGGTGAACAGAACGGAGGAACGGCGGGGATCGGCAGCCGGGGCTGGCTGCTTTGGGACAAATTGTCCCAAGGTGCGGGCATATAAAAACGCCCGCACAGCATGACGCTATGCGGACGCGCGAAATATTACCGTTATTATTGTACTTATTTATTTCATGTCCATGTCCGGAATACTCCGTTGCGGGGCATGGGCTTTTTTTGACCGCAGAGTATTAGGGGGATTACAGAAAGCAAAAATGGACACGGCGGTACCTCCATAGGCCACCGTGCCTTTACAGTTTCAATGGGTCGTCATAGGTTTGTGTAAACGCAAAGAAACGGCGGCTCTGAAATCAAAGCCGCCGTTTCAAATGGGCGTGTCAAATTGTCTGCTCTA
>CAKTOB010000044.1 GCA_934589525.1 uncultured Oscillospiraceae bacterium
CTTCTTGACATGAACAATGCTCCCTTCGTGATTGACAGTGTTTTTATTTCACTGTCTCTCATAAAGGGAGCATATCAACGGCCTTCCGGGCGGGGGGAAATCTTATTCCAGAGAGATTTTGTCGATAAGCCGGAGCTCCTCCTCCGTAAAGGGGGCGCAGGAGAGGGCTTTTACGTTGTCCAGGATCTGCTGGGGCTTGGAGGCGCCGATCAGGACGCTGGTGACTTCCTCCTGCCGCAGCAGCCAGCCCAGGGCCATCTGGGCCAGGCTTTCGCCCCGCTGGGCGGCCAGGTCGTTGAGGCGGCGAATCTGCTCCATCCGGTGGGGGGCCAGGGTGGCTTCCTTCAGGTAGCGGCCGTCGGTGCGGATGCGGCTGTCGGCGGGGATGCCGTTTAAGTACCGGTCCGTCAGCTGGCCCTGGGCCAGGGGGCTGAAGGTGATGAGGCCTTTGTTGAGCTCCCGGGCGGTGTCTTTCAGGCCGTTTTGCTCAATGGTCCGGTCGAAAATGGAATACCGGTTCTGATTGATGACAAAGGGGCAGTTCAGCTCCTTCAGAATCGCCGCCGCCCGGCCCAGGGTCTCCCCGTTGTAGTTGGAAAGACCGGCGTAAAGGGCCTTGCCCTGGTGTACGGCGGTGGCCAGGGCCCCCATGGTCTCTTCCAGGGGGGTATTTGGGTCCATCCGGTGGTGGTAGAAAATATCCACATATTCAAGACCCATGCGGCGCAGGCTCTGGTCCAGGCTGGAGAGCATGTGCTTCCGGCTGCCCCACTCTCCGTAGGGGCCTTCCCACATGAGGTAGCCCGCCTTGGTGGTGATCACCAGTTCGTCCCGGTAGACCCCCAGGTCTTCTTTGAGGATGCGGCCAAAGTTCTTTTCCGCGCTGCCGGGCTGGGGGCCGTAGTTGTTGGCCAGGTCAAACTGGGTGATGCCGCTGTCAAAGGCGGTGAAGCACAGCTGCCGCATGTTTTCAAAATTGGCGGTGTCCCCAAAGTTGTGCCACAGGCCCAAGGACACCTTCGGCAGCATCAGGCCGCTGTTTCCGCAGCGATTATATTCCATGGCGGTGTATCGGTCTTTGGATGCCGTATACATTCTAAATCCCTCCCAAGGTTTTGTATTCGTTTCCCTGATTATACCACGGAGGCGGCCCCCTTTTCAATACAAAAACAGCAGCCCCCGGGAAAAATCCGGAAAAGGGCTGCTGTTTTGCATTGCGTTTTACGCCACCCGGCTGCATCGCAGGGTCAGCCGTTGGCTGCCCCCCAGGGTGCAGGTAAAGAGGGTCAGGTCGTACCCTCCGGCGGTCATTTGCGCCAAATCATAGGGCTCCAGAATTTCCAGGTCCGCCACCTGATAGGAAAACAGGTTCCCCTCCGTGTCCCGGAATTGCACTTCGTCTCCCGGGGAGAGCTGGTTCAGGCGGCCAAAGTGGCTGGCGTAGTTGTGGGCGGCGATGACCAAATCGTTTTGGTAGGCGCTTCCCGCGTAGCGGCAGGGGGCCACCCGCAGGGCGGGGTAGTCCCAGTCGGAGATCACCGGCAGCTCCAGCCCCAGGGCGGGGATGGCAAGCAAACCAATATACGCCCGGCCCTCTACCGTCACCACCGGCATTTCCATGTCCGGGTTTAAAACGTAGTCCGGCACCGGGGCTTCCGCCGGGGCAGGGGAGAGGGGCGCGGCGGGGGCTGTGGGGGCCGTCTCCGGCTCCGGGATGACCTCTTTTAAAATGGCGGCGGCCTGGGTGGCGGTCTGGGCGGCGGCGTTGCTCTGGCCCAGGTTGTAGGCGGTGAGCCCCAGGGCGGCGGCCAGCAGCAGGGTTCCCAGGGCGATCAGCCAGGAGGCGCATTTATTCATGGCGCTGCCTCTTTTGGAGCCCCAGGCCCAGGGCCACCAGGGCAAGACCCCCAATGGCCATAATGGGCACCGGCCACCAGAACTGACCGGTTTGGGGGAGCTTCATACGCTCATAGGTGTTTTGGAGAATAAAGGTATCCCCCTCCTGCCAAAAGGCGGCGCTGTAGCCCGGGGGGACCACTTCCCGCACCGTCCAGAGGCTGTCTTTGGAGGGGAGATTTTCCCAGGTGTATTGCCAGCTGCCCGCCGCCGTCAGGGTCACGGTGTCGTAAACCTGGCCGTTTCGCAGCAGCTCCACGGTGACGGCAACCGGGCGTTTGGAGCTGTAACCCGCATCATCCCACCGCTTCTGCACCCGGCGGGTCAGGGTCACGGTGTCCGGCTCGTAGGTGTTTTCCAGCAGGAAGGTGTCGCCCTCCCGGCCAAGACGGACGGAATAATGGGCGGGGACCTCCTCGGTCAGCTGCCAGGCGATCCGGTGGCCGTCCCGGGCGTATTTGGGGAGGTTTTCCCAGCTGTGCCGCCAGGCCCCTTCCTTGGTCAGTTCCACCGTGTCATAAACCGCGCCGTCTTGCAGCAGCCGCACCTTGATGTTCTCCGGCCGGAACTCCTCCACGTCTCCATGCCAGAGCTTGAGAACACGGCAGGAAACGGTTTCCGGGGTCTCCGGCACCGGGGCAGCGCTAAATTTGGGGGATAGGATCAGCTTGTAGGCCCAATTCCCGCTGCCGTCCAGGCTGGGGAGGCTCACCAGGAAGGGGTCTGTGGCAATGCTCTTTCCGTCAATCACCGCGGCGCTGCCGCCCACCAGGTAGAGTCCGGTATCCAGAGCATCAAAGAAGAGGCTGCCGGAGGCACCGGTGGTGCCGCTTCCCAGGGGGGTCAGGCCGTCCTGCCGGGCGTAGGCATCCAGGGTTTGGGCCAGGTCGGCAAACTGCTGGGTGGTCAGGCCGTTCAGCTCCACCGGGTAGTTTTGAAAGCGGCCCTCCGGGGTAAATTCCCCCTGGGCGTTGACGGAGGCCACATAGTAGAGCCTGAAGGGGAAGCCCCCGATGGGTTCTTCCCCGGCCTCCATGGTGAGGGTCATGGCGCAGGCACCGGTAGGGTTGATGTCCTCTCCCGCCGCCCCCAGGGGCAGGAGGAAGAGCAGCAGACCAAGAAGAAAAAGGAATTTATGTTTCATGGTTTTCTCTCCTTTTTCGTTTCCGGCCCTCTCGGCCCGCCAGGATGATTCCAGCTAAAAGTGCCGCGGCGGCTCCGGAAACCCGGAAAACACCGGTGCCCACCCCGCCGGTTTGGGGCAGCTCGGGGTAATTGATGCGGTTGGTGACGGTAACGGAGGCTGTGGGATTTCCTGCCGTGACTTGAAGCTGTGTTTTGTCATAGTTTACCACAAAGGGGATCCCGCTGACGGTGCCAGGCTGGTTCGGCTGTATGGGGGTGCCTTTGTCGTCCAGCTCGTAGACGTAGTAGTCTTTGTCTAGTTCCACATCGGTGAATACGGCAGCAACCGTCAGATTTCCGTAGGAATATGTGGCATAGGTGACTTTTTCCGGCGTTGCTGCGCTTTCGGGGGTGACAGGTGCCGCAAACAGGCCGAACTGGTAAGTCCCGCTAAGGGCCTTATTAAGGGAGCTGCCGTCGGCATTGATGAATTGCTTGGTTACATTGATCTCGCCCTTGTGGTTGTAGGCGGGGTAGATATAGGTGGCGGTTGCATAGTAGAAATTGACATTAACGTCGGTGTCTTTATAGTCATCCTTGCTGATGGGTGTTCCATTTTTGACGACCATGACGTAATGGGGCGTTTTGTCCTGCACATAGCCCTTTGGTGCCTGGGTCTCCTCGATTTTATAGACCGTATCGTAGGCAAGAAGAGGAAGAGACGTATCATCTCCAAAGGTCAGTGTGCCGTCTTCACCGGTGATTTTTGATTGCGTTTCGGTTGTTTCTACCAGTTTCCCGTCAGTAAGCTCCATTTTTGTGAGCTTGAATGTCGCCCCGGAAAGCCCCTTTTGCATATCGTTCAAGTCCTGCTTGAGGACCTGGATTCTCGGGGTGGCGGTACCACCGGCGGAGCCGCCGGCCTGGTAGCTGAATTTGCTGTCCTCGACCTTGCCGCCTTCGGTGGTGGCATAGCCTTTCCAGTGGGCGCTGTTGGTGACGGTGACGATCTGCCCCGGGGCTGCGTTGACGGAGACGGTGTAGGTAATGGTCAGGGGCTTGTCATCCGGCAGGACGATGTTCAGCATTTGCGTTCCGTCCTTTTTTGGTGTCACAAAGGATGTCCAGCCGGTGACTTCCTGATTGCTTTTGCTATTCGTCACCTTGATGGATTTCGGGTCAATGGTCAGCCCCTGACCCAGCTCGTCCACCAGGGTGATGGTGTCGGCCCCGGGCATCAGGTCAATGCCGTTTTCGTTGACGGTAATGACAAAGGGGTAGGTTGCGCCGGAAAGACCGGTGGTGTCGCCCTTTTTCTTGGTCATCTTGGGTGCAGACAAATCTACCGGGCTTACATCCGTATCCAGCTCCCGGCCATCCTGATTAGAAAGCTTGACCTGATTGGCAAAGGTTTTTGTTTGCCCGCCCTGCAACACGTCTGTGTCTGTCAGCTTGCAGACGATTTGCAGCTCTACGGCGTAATTGTCCGTATCGTGCCCGGGAAACAGATTTGTGACATCCATTATGGCGGTTTGGCCATTAACATAATAGTGGTTTGTAGGGGTATTAGAAGTTAATCCTTGAGAGGTGTTTTCCTTTGGCTTCCATCCTTCTCCAAGGCCGGAAATCGTGGTCATTTCGGCGTTCGGGTGTCCGCTAAGGCTCTTTCCATACCAGTACATCCGGATATAGGCGATCTCCAATCCCACAGGGACGGTTTCCTCCACCCGGTAGGTTCCTTCCAGCGTACCCGCATGGTTCAGATGGATCAGCCAGCCAACGTATTCTCCCGGGGTGAGCAAGGTAGTATCATATCCCGCTCTGGGCGTCTGATCTTTTGTATATGAGTAGATATACTTGGTGATTTTTGACCCGTCATAGGTGAACACATCCGCCAGTTCCTTGAAGATGGAGCCCTTGCCATAGAGGGTCTGGCTGGCCGCGGGGCCATCCAGCCAGCTGTTTTCCCCAAAGGAATACCGGAATCCGTTCTGATAGGTGAATACATCCCGCCTCCCTGTGGGTAATTCTGTCGGCAGGGTTTTTACAAGGACATACAGGGAACGGCCTTCAAGCGTAACTTCCTGGTTCAGGGTAACGGTCAGAGGACCGTTCTCCACAGAAGAAGTGTAAGCATCAGCCGCGAGAGCAGTCATCTGACTTGCTACAGCGCCAATTGTCTCATAGTTCACCAGATTCAGTCCCGTGGGGCCGGTATAGACCCCAATCAGGGAACCGTCAGACAGGGAATGCCCTTTCAGGTCGTTGCCGGAGCCTGGGGTATCCTGAATGGTAAAGCCTACCGGCAGCGCGGTTCCGTCTACCCGGATGGCCCAGTAGAGGAAGCCGTTGGAGCCTGTGGCAGCCTCATAGAACAGGGCCTGTTTTTCGGCATGAAAATAGGTGTTGCTGGAAAAATCTACCCCTACGCTGGAGGTGATGCCGGAAAGGGTGTAGGTCTTGTTGCCGTACCCCACCTTACCGTAGAGATTGAAGGTGTTGTTTGCGTGGGTCGGGTTTGGAGAGGTAGACGCTGCGTAGTAGGTTAGACGGTAGGCATAGGGGTCGGTCAGATTTAGATCCTTTGGAGTAAAGGAAAAACTACTTTTCCCCTCCACTTTGACCCAGAGGGTTTTGTCGGGGGTACCGGTTAAATCCGGGGCGGTGACCGCGCCTTGGCTGTCAGGCGTAGCTCTAAAGGCTTCCAGCTTTACATAGCCCACAAAGGTTGTAAGCTTGCTGCTCAATGTATCTTCCAACGTGGCTTCGGACAAATCCCAGTCCCCGGCTTCGTTGACGATTACCTGATATTGCTGGCTGCCTTTTGGAACTTTGAAGCTGGTGGCATTGGAAAGGGTGGTTCCGTCGTAGATAGGTGCAGTCATCTGGATCGTCGTCTCTGTAGCAACTGTTTCACCCGCCGTCTTCTGAGTCCAGGCTTTGCGGGCAATCTCTTTTATACTGTAATATGCATTTAATTTGTTTCCTTTGGTACTATTGCTATTGACGGAGTAAATATCCACACGATTTTGAACCTGGAAAGCATTGTTTCCTGCTGCTGTAAAAGCACCTGGGTCAATAATTACAGAATAGACTAGTGTTCGGCTTGTACCGGGGGCAAGAGGGCCTACATGGTATTCAAAGGAGTCGTTTTTCTTTCCGTCATTATCGGTATCAGAGAAAATAAGCCTGTTTTCAGGACTTCCTGCGTATTCCGTTGTCAAACCGCTCATGCTTTGTTGTTGATCGTTGCCCCCTTCATAGAGCTTAAAGCTTGTTTCATCATAAGAAATGTATGGGCGTATTTTGGAATCTGTAATGATCGTTGACATGGAACCCGTACCATCCAGTGCATCCCGAATGATCATATCCCGCAGGGAATAGCTGTTATTTGCAAGAGCGTTTACCCAGATGTAATAGGTGATTTTCATGCTGCCATCGTCCAAGGTTTCTACGTCGGAACCTAGCTTGGACAGCGTACCCTCCGCTCTTGGCGTAAAAGTTGCCGTATCAGATTTGCGTTCGTACTCTTTAGAGAATACCTTGGCTGTATTCTGGATAGTCCCCTTTGAATCGCCGCCGGTGTAGCCCTCCTTTAACTTGACTTTATAGGTAAGGGTTCTCGTTTCACTGGCTGTCATATTGCCAATCGTCCAGGTCATGGTTTTATCTTCGCTGGTAAAAACTGCTCCGGAGTCACTCGTCAGTACATAGGATTCTACGCAACTATCCCAATTCTCGGTCTTGAACACATCCCGAACCTTCACATCCGGACAGCCATCCTGCCCGGCGGTGACTGTGATGGTGTACTCCAGGTAGTCTCCGCTTTCGTCCTGGAAAACCTTGGGCTTTACTTCTTTTTTGATGGTGATCTCACCGTACTGGGCAATCAAATCACTGTCAAAGTTGACTTTGAGATGCACGTCGCCTATTTGAATGAATGTGTCGCCGCCACCGTTGATTTGTGTCAAATTCGCATTGGCTCGTACATAGAAGTGGCCGTCAATAACCTGATTCTGTTTCTGATGCTGATCGGTCAGCCAGTCTTGATCAAAGGTGATCGTGGCGGTTTTGTCAGATGCGATAATGGTGCCGATGACTTTGTTGTCACTATCGTGAATATTGCCATTGTCATGGGCATTCCGAAAAATATCCGGCAGGGTATAGATCAGCTTGCCGCCCGCATCCAAAAGGTCAGTAATCGACACACCCTCATATTTGACGGTCAGTTTAAATTCCGCATTGCCGGGGATCTTTGTTGCATCCTTCGTATCTTTCCAGTCGGTATCTTGATTTTCGGGGGGCACACGATATTCCAGCTTGGTTCCAGCTTCTTTAATGAAATTCGTAACATCCACCGGATTGCCACCCCCAACCCGGTCCTCCAATACGGCCTCCTCGTCCTCCAGCATCAAGGGCATGATGCCGTAGGGGTCAACCGCGGCGTAGGCACGGCCCAGTACCGGCAGGCCGGAGGGGGTGGATTCGGGCAGGGGGCCCTCCGGTCCTTCGGTGGGCTCGGTAGCCTCGGTGGGTTCGGTTTCACCGGTGGGCTCGGTTTCGCCGGTGGGCTCGGTTTCGCCGGTGGGTTCGGTTTCGCCGGTAGGTTCGGTTTCGCCGGTAGGTTCGGTTTCGCCGGTGGGTTCGGTTTCTCCGGTAGGTTCGGTTTCGCCGGTAGGTTCGGTTTCGCCGGTAGGTTCGGTTTCTCCGGTAGGCTTGGTTTCTTCCGTAGCTTGGGTTTCCTCTGTAGCTTTGGTTTCCTCCGTAGCCTGGGTTTCCCCGGTGGCCTCGGTTTCCTCCGGCTCCGGGCTGGGGGTGCAGCGGTCGTCATGGGTGTGCTCTTCCAGGGGGCAGACCAGCTGCCACTGGCCGTAGCACAGAGGCCCGTGTTCATGGGTCTCGTCCCCGCAGGTCAGGGCCGAACTGTCCACCGGGATCTCCCGGGTCACGAAGCATTCTTCCCCGTGCTGGTGCTGCAAGATCTGCATCATGCCGCAGACCAGGGTTCCCTCCTGGTCATAGCAGCTTTCCGTGTGCCGGTGGAGAATGATTTCCGGCTCCCGGCAGGTCAGCACCGGGGTTTCCTCCTGGGTGCAGGTCAGCGTCTGGTCCCAGGCGTAGCATTCTTCCCCATGGGTGTGGTCGGCTTCCCCGCAGGTCAGCTGCCGGGTTACTTGGTAGCATTCTTCCCCGTGGCTGTGGTCGGGGCCTTCCTCCTGGCCGCAGATGCGCTCCCGGGTCTCGGTCCAACACTCGTCTGTATGGACATGCAGCCCGCAAATCAGGGGGCCCTGCCGCCGGGTGTAGCACTCTTCCCCGTGGCTGTGGCCGGGGGCGTAGCAGCTTTCGTCATGGCTGTGGGCCTTTACTTCCGGCAGCTGGCAGCGCAGGTTCCCGGAGCCGTCATAGCAGCATTCCTCATGGGTGTGAACCAGGAAATCGGCATATCCGCAGACCAAATTGTGATTTTGGTCATAGCACCCTTTTGTGTGCCGGTGGATCTGGGCGGCGCAGGAAAGGACGGTCTCCTGCCGGGTGGTGACCTGGGTATAGCATTCCGGGCCGTGGGTATGCTCCGGGATGGGGCAGCCCTTTTCCAGGGTGATGGCCGGGAGGATCAGGGCATAGGTGGTGCAAAATACCACCAGGGCGCAAAGGGCCGTGACCACTTTTTGCCACCGTTTACGATTTCGCCGCTTCCGGAGCACTTCCTCCAGGCCCAGCCAAGGCTCCTGTGTCATTCCCGCTCACCTCCTAGAATAGTTTCCCCAGGTCCGCCAGAGGCCAGACCCTGAACACGATTTTTCCCACGATCTGTTCCTGGGATACGCAGCCGATCTCTTTATGCCGGGAGTCCACCGAGGTAGACCGGTGGTCGCCCATGCAGAAGTACCGGTTTTCCGGCACCTGATAAGGCAAATCAATATTGGCATCGCCAAAGGCCTTTTCCGTCAGATAGGGCTCTTGCAGCCGCCGCCCGTCAATGGAAACGTTGCCCTCTTCGTCAATATCCACGGTCTCCCCGGGCCCGGCGATGACCCGCTTTACAAGGATTTTATTGCCGATGTAAAAGGCCACCAAATCCCCCTGCCGGAAGTCTGCCCCTTTTAAGGATACGACAATATCCCCTTCATTCAGGGTGGGGGTCATGGAAGCCCCGTAAATTTGCAGCACCGGCATCCAGACGGTGGCAACCAGCACCGCCACCGCTGCCACCACCACCAGGGTATAGACGGTACTGCGCAAAACGGAGCGGTAACGGGACCGGTAACGGATGCGGTTCCGCTCTGCCTCGATTTGTTCCAGAGAGGGGATCTCCGGCGGTAATTCCGTTCGTCTCATGGATTAGTCCTTTCGTTTCTTCCCGGTAAAGAGCAGCCCGAAAATCAGCAGCAGCAGCACGGGCGCCGCCACCACCGGGGCAACCATTAGGGGCTCGATCTGCACCGCGTCCGACACCACCCGGACGGTTTTCACCTCCGGGGCCGTCTCCGTCCGCACCCCGCAGACCAGCAGCCGGTGGCTGTTGATGCCGTAGGGGGTGCAGGTCACCAGGGTGCAAAGATCCTGCCCCGGCCGGGGGGTCAGGGCCTCGGTTTCCGCGGGCTCTACAATGAGGATTTGGGAGACCTCATAGGTCAGTACCTCATCCAGCGTCCGGATGACAAAGGTGTCGCCAACGGTGAGCCGGTCCAGATTGGTAAAGAGCTTGGCACTGGGGAGCCCCCGGTGGCCGGAGAGGACACAGTGGGTATTTTCGCCCCCCACAGGAAGGCTGGTCCACTCTAAGTGCCCCACGGCGATTTGCAGCACAGAGTCCTCCGTGCCGTGATAAATGGGCAGGGAAACATCAATGGCGGGGATCTCAATATACCCCATGATCCCCGTGCCGTCCAGATCCAGCAGGGAAGGATAGGCCTCCCGCTCCTGGGGCCCCAGTAAAAAGGGATTTTCCCGCTTCAAAAGCCCCCGGTTGTATTCCTGGGCCTTCTCAAGCATTTGCTCATATTTTTCATTGTCCAGCTCCCGCACGGCTTGGGCATAGGTCGTCACCGCGGCGGTAGCGTGAAGCGTATTCCAATAATCGCTGACCGTAGGATACAGCAGCAAGGACACACCTGCAAGCAGCAGAACGACCAGAAATATGGTAGAAAGATGCTTTTTCATAACTTCCAGATGTCTCCTTACGGCTGTAAAAGCAGCCGAACGTGGGTTTAAAATTGACAATTGACAATGGACAATTGACAATTATTTAGATGACGGACGTGTCTGTTTTTGGATTGCGCCGGTTAAAGAATATACCCTCCAGCGAAATCGTAGGGAACGGCCTATGTGCCGTTCCGGGGCGTAGCGAATACAACCCGTGCGGTTGAACGGAACCACGCCATGTAGCGGCGATGATTCATCGCCAAGCAACGTTTCAAAAACAACCTGTGTGGACAAAACGGAACCACCCCCCGATATGTCATTCCGAGGGAGCGCAGCGGGCCGAGGAATCTACTCAAGTGGCAATCTTTATCTTGTGTTGGTTCATCCTCCAACGTGGTGGATTCCTCCGCTACGCTACGGTCGGAATGACATTCGTTTTTGGGTTTGGTCGTTACAAATTTGAATGTACCACGATTCCGGCCCCGGGGGGCCGGATGGCGGCAGATTGCCGCCGCTACACCCGGTACATCCAACAGACTACACAATGTAGCGGCGATGATTCATCGCCAAGCAACGTTTCAAAAACAACCTGTGTGGACAAAACGGAACCACCCCCCGATATGTCATTCCGAGGGAGCGCAGCGGGCCGAGGAATCTACTCAAGTGGCAATCTTTATCTTGTGTTGGTTCATCCTCCAACGTGGTGGATTCCTCCGCTACGCTACGGTCGGAATGACATTCGTTTTTGGGTTTGGTCGTTACAAATTTGAATGTACCACGATTCCGGCCCCGGGGGGCCGGATGGCGGCAGATTGCCGCCGCTACACCCGGTACATCCAACAGACTACACAATGTAGCGGCGATGATTCATCGCCAAGCAACGTTTCAAAAACAACCTGTGTGGACAAAACGGAACCACCCCCCGATATGTCATTCCGAGGGAGCGCAGCGGGCCGAGGAATCTACTCAAGTGGCAATCTTTATCTTGTGTTGGTTCATCCTCCAACGTGGTGGATTCCTCCGCTACGCTACGGTCGGAATGACATTCGTTTTTGGGTTTGGTCGTTACAAATTTGAATGTACCACGATTCCGGCCCCGGGGGGCCGGATGGCGGCAGATTTGTATAGTGCAGTAACATACTTTACAGATTGTGCAATCACATGGTTTACAGATTTGATA
>CAKTOB010000045.1 GCA_934589525.1 uncultured Oscillospiraceae bacterium
GCCGGACTTGCTGCCGCAGGCGGTCAGCAGCCCCAGGCACAGGGTCAGTGCAAGTACAATGGAAATGGTCTTTTTCATAATTGATACACTCCTTCTCAGGGAAAATCTATTTCTACGGGAAAACCCGATGAAATACTTGGTTTTTGTTCCTAGTTCTTATTCCGCAGCCGCTTGTCGGTGCGCTGGGCCAGGCGGGTGCCCAGAGACTGGAAGATCTGCACCAGCACCACCAAGCCGATCACGGCCGCCCACATGACCAGGAACTTAAAGTTGTAGTAGCCATAGTTGATGGCCAGCTTGCCCAGGCCGCCGCCGCCGATGATACCGGCCATGGCGCCGTAGCCCAGGATGGTGGCCACGGTAATGGTGCCGCCGGAAATCAGGCTGGGCAGGGCTTCGGGAAGCAGGACTTTCCGGACGATCTGGAAGGCCCCGGCACCCATGGACTGGGCCGCCTCGATGACACCTTGGTTGACCTCCCGCAGGCTGGATTCCACCATCCGGGCAACCAGGGGAAAAGCCGCAATGACCATGGGGGGAATGGTGGCGGTGGTGCCGACCTTGGTACCCACCAGGATTTTCGACAGGGGCAGGGCGATGATCATGAGAATCAGGAAGGGCACGCTGCGCAGCAGATTGATAAGGCCGTTCAGCACCGCCATGAGCCACCGGGGCAGGGGACGGATGCCGTCCTTCTCGCCGGTGACCAGCAGCACGCCCACAGGCAGGCCGATGACGTAGGCAAACAATACTTCCAGGGCCAGAGAATACAGGGTTTCCCACAGGGCGAAGCCGTATTCGCTGGAAATGATCTCCATTTGTGCGGCCACCTTGGCCGCGTCCGAAAACAAATCAAACATGTTCCGTTACCTCCTCGGCACGGACGCCCGTGCAGCTGTTCAGGAAATCCAGGATTTCCCGGGTCTTGCCTTCCTCCTCCGGCAATGTCACCAGCATGGTGCCAAAGGCCTTGCCGTCCACGTTCCGGGTGGCGGCACCCATAATGGACAGCTCCACGCCGGTTTTCTTAATGAGCTGGGCGAACACCGGGGCCTCGGAAACGCCGCCGTTAAAGGCGATGCGGGCCATCCGCAGACCCGGCACCAGGGCGGGCTCCGCCACCGCCGGGCTCACCAGCCGCCGCCCGGCCTGGGACTGGGGATTGGAGAATACCTGCTCCACCTGGCCGATTTCCACCACCTTGCCGGAGTCCAGAATGGCCACCCGGTTGCAGATCTGCTCAATGACGGACATCTGGTGGGTGATGATGATGACGGTAATGCCCCGCTCCCGGTTGATTTTTTGCAGCAGCTCCAGGATTTGCCCCGTGGTCTTGGGGTCCAGGGCAGAGGTGGCTTCGTCACACAGCAGCACCTCCGGGTCGGATGCCAGGGCCCTTGCAATGGCGATGCGCTGCTTCTGGCCGCCGGAGAGCTGTACCGGGTAGGCCCCGGCTTTGTCGGGAAGCCCTACGGTCTCCAGCAATTCCTGGGCTCTGGCCCGGGCCTGCTTTTTGGGAACCCCCGCCAGCTCCATGGGGAAGCAGATGTTATCCAGGGCGGTACGCTGGTCTAAGAGGTTGAAGCTCTGGAAAATCATGGAGATTTTTCTTCTCTGAGCCCGCAGCTGCTTCTGGGGCAGGGCCAGCAGGTCCTCGCCGTGGAAGAGCACCTTGCCGCTGTCCGGCCGCTCCAACAGGTTGATGCACCGGACCAGGGTGCTCTTTCCCGCACCGCTCAGGCCGATAATGCCGAAAATATCGCCTTTTTCAATGGAAATGGATACGTTCTGTAGGGCATTGACCTGGTTCTCACCGGACCCGAAGGTTTTGTTCAGCGCCTGCAGCTCGATGATCGACGACATGTAATTCCTCCTTCAAAATAGAAATCGTCCTTGTGCCTGGGCACAAGGACGACATGGATCGTGTTACCACCTTGTTTCGCCCTGACCTCACGGCCAGGACCTCGGGGAGTACCAATATACTCCTGCGCGATAACGGGCGCACCCGTCGGGGGCTCAACGCTTCACCCCCGCGGCTCCGGGACCATGTTCGGCAGGCTCTGCGTACCCCTTTCCACCTAACGGGGCTCTCTGTAGGCTCGGCGCTGCTTACTCTTCCCATCTTTGCCTTGTTCTTGTTGGTTTATGGCCACATAATACCCCAATTTCCCCAATTTGTCAATGGCTTTTCTTCCAAAGCCTTCAAGGGAAAACTGTTTGCCCGCTATAAGATCCCCTGATAGTCAAGCAGCTCCAGTACCTGCTGCCCCCGGGCGGTGAGAGCCAGACTTCCCTGGATGGGGGACTTTAAATACCATTCCTCCCGGCAGCCCTTCAGGGGAAGCCGGTAGTCAATGGAAATCAGCTGCTTTTTTTCAAGCACCTGTAAAACGGCGGTCATCTCCGGGTCTTCTTCGAAAAGGGGCACTTCTCCGTCGATTTTTCGCCCCACCGGGAGAAAGGGGGCCTGGGCCAGTCGGTTCAGAAATTCCAGTTCCGGGGCGGTGACGGTCAGGCTCCCGTCGCAGCCTCCGCAGCCGGTGCAGCTTTCGCAGCTGCCGCAAGTGTGTTTCTGCTCCATGGGCTTACAGAGTTCTTGCGTGACGCTTGATGGCCTGGAAGGTCTCGTCGCTGATCACATGCTCCATGCGGCAGGCATCCGCCGCGGCGGTCTCCTCGGAAACCCCCAGACTCACCAGGGTCTTGGAGAGCACCGTGTGCCGCTCATAAATGGTCTCCGCCAGGGTCCGCCCCTTTTCGGTCAGCAGCAGCCCCCCATCCTTGTCCACGGTAACGTAATTTTCCGCCCGCAGAATGCCCATGGCCCGGGAGACGCTGGGCTTGGAGTAGCCCAGGTATTCCCCAACATCTACAGAGCGGACAAAGCCCTGCCGCTGGCTGAGGACTAAAATGGCTTCCAAATACATTTCGCCGGATTCGTGTACACTCATATGTCTCGGATTCCTTTCTAAGGGCTCTGCGGCCCTGTGGTTTGGGAATATTATACCCAAACCGGGCGGGAAAAGCAAGGGAGAGAATCGTTATTGACATCCCACCCCCAAATGGCTATACTGAATTTACCATATTATATAAGGAGGCACACAACATGGAAGAAATCAAAAAGTATTGGGACAAGCTGGACGGCCTGATGCTCATCCGCAAACGGGAGCTGTTCCTGGGCGGCGCCCTCTGCCTCATGACCGGCCTCACCGCAGGCCTGCTGCTCTCCCCCAGAAAAACCGTCATCATCGAGCAGAAAGATAAGGAGGAGGAAGAGAAGAAGCGGCGGTTGTTTGGGAAACGGTAAAAAACGCACATATCAGGAACACCGCAGTTGGAGAGTTGACAGTTGACAGTTATTTCCAATTGACAATTAACAATTGACAATTGACAATGATCGGGTGACGGAGGTATCCGTTTTTAGAATATGTTGGTTAAAGAATACACCCATCAGCGAAACTGTAGGGAACGGCCTATGTGCCGTTCCGGGAACGCCTCGAATACAAATCTGTGCGGTTAAATGGTACCACCCATCGATATGTCATCCCGAGGGAGCGAATGCGAGTCGAGGGATCTTCCCAAGTTGCAATCTTTACCTTGCGTAGGTTGTTTTTGCAACTTGAGTAGATTCCTCGGCTCACTGCGTTCGCTCGGAATGACATATCGGGGGGTGGCTCGGGTTGTCCGCACGGGTTATATTTGCAACGCCTCCGGAACGGCACATAGGCCGTTCCCTACGGTTTCGCTGGAAGGTTTTACCTCTGCGTCTGTTGTTCCTACAATGCACAACGCCGTACCGCCCCGACACCCCCTTGCCTCTCCCTTTGGGAGAGGTGGCCGAGCGCAAGCGAGGACGGAGAGGGTCAACGTTGAGGATTTAGGTGGACGTTATCATTTAAAGAAACGCCCCAAGGCCCTCTCAGTCTCGGCTACGCCGAGCCAGCTCTCCCAAAGGGAGAGCCAAGAGCCTGCGGGCGGTTTCCCTTCCCCGAAGGGGAAGGTCTTGGAGATCCTATTTTACTTTGTAACCAAAATGACAAAACAATGAGAAAACATTGCCGCAAATGTCCCGAAATGATGGGGAAACGGGGAAAGAAAAGAAACGGAAACAAAGAAAAGGTGCGAGCGTAACTTGCTTGTAATTAATTTTGTAATTTTTTGTAATTTTCCTCTTGACGAAATGAAGATTCCGGTATATAATACAGCTACACAAGGAAAGCACCCGGAGCCAACCACCATCGGCTGGGGACTTTCACCTGACCGCTGGTGCGTACCGGCTATTTTAAAAATCCATTTTATTAGGAGGATTACATTATGAAGACATGCAAGAAGCTGTTCAGCTTGCTGCTGGTTGCAGTGATGCTGGTTGCGGCGATTCCGTTTGCTGCGATGGCTGCACCTATTGGCACGGCTGTCCCTGCAGGAAATCCGGGTATAACAGTCAAAGTGGCTGGAGGAAATGCTGGTGGACAGTTCATATACAAGGCCGGACTGCCTGAAAATTTTGATCCGGCACTTACGGAGCATCTGACCAATGTTCTGGTGTATGGAAACTATGATCAGTATAACGCTAACACTGTTCAGGTTGTCTCCGGTAACTGGGATGTGAATACCAGTACTTTGACCATCAATGTGAAAAACGTTTATACCGTTAAGATTTCTGGCGATGCAACTGCTACTGGTGCTAATAAGCTGGATAGCGTTGCCTATGCGGACTACGGTCAGCTCACCACAACGCTGACGAATGCCGGATTGAGTGAATATCTGAACAGCGCTAAGTGGAAGATTGTGACTCCTATTGTTAAGGATGATACTAATTTCACCCTGACTGTACCTGTTGAGAAGGTTGTTCCGCCTACGACTGAACCCACTACCGAGCCCACGACTCCGCCTACTACCGAGCCCACGACTCCGCCTACTACCGAGCCTACTACTACCCCCACTCCCGCCAGCTACTCCAAGGTCGTTGTTGTCTACTGCGACGAGAACGGCAATGTGAAGACCAACGCCGGTAAGACCGTCATTCTGACCACTCCTTACACCGGCAGCACCGCCAACAATGATGCCCAGGGCATTCTGAACAACGCCGGTATTGGCGAGAGCGTGAACAACTACGCCAGCGCTACGGTTGCCGTTTCCGGTGACACCATCACCGTGACCCTGACCGACAAGGCCGATACCCGTTACGTTCTGAACCTGACCGTTGTTACCGGCACTACTACTACCACCAAGACCTACAAGGCTGCTTATACCGGCAACGTGGATACCATGTCCGTGCTGAAGGGCTTCGGTGTTGACAAGGACTTCAACCTGGACAGCTACACCTACTCTACCCTGGGCTATGACAACGCAAAGACCTTTACCCTGACCATGACTGCCAAGCCCACCGCCGCTGACAAGTACACCGTCAACTGCGTTGTAAACGGCACACAGTTCGCTTCCAAGACCGACGTTACCTATGTTGGCAGCTTTGAATCCAACATCACCAACGCCCAGGCCATCCTGAACGCCGCCGGTATTCAGAAGACTGCCAGCGAGTACAAGAAGGTCACCATCACCAAGTCCAACACCAATGTGATCACCGTTGACCTGCGCAACACCGTTGTGGTTCGGGTTTACAACAACGCCAACTCCTACAGCGAAGTGACCATGGACGTGGGTCAGCCCTATGTCAACTACCTGGGCACCAACCTGATCAACAACTCCACCTTCGGCGGCATCACCGTTAAGGATACCTCCGACCGGAACACCTACTACTCTGCCTCCCAGGTCAATGGCCGCACCGCTCTGGTCAGCGCCTTTGACAAGGAGATCACCATCCAGCGCAACGGCGATTCCTGCACATTGTACTTCCTGCGCAGCGACGGCACCGTTCTGGAGAGCCGGAAGCTGTACGCCGGTGACCAGATCGGCACCCTGCCCAGCTACATCGTGGGCAACGTTCCCGCCACCTGGACCTACAACGGCAAGCCCATCAGCGCTACTGACGTTTACAACTTCAAGACCACTTCCGTGAACATCGTGCCCTACTTCGGCGGTATCTCCGACGTGTATGTGGATGTTTACACCAACGGCAATGTGAAGACCATGCAGACCCGCGTCAAGGTCACCGACCTGGTTCAGAACGGCGTTCTGTATCTGAACAGCGAGGTCAAGTCCGCCATCTCCTCCGCTCTGCGGAACACCAGCAACAAGAACCTGACCTACACCGCTTTCTTTGACGCCAGCACCTGGTCCGACTTCATCAAGACCAAGAACACCAACGGCGCCGCCGAGCCCATCCGGGTAGGCGACAACTCCGAGCGTCAGGGTTCTGTATACCTGTACGTCATGGTGAACAACGTGACCCAGAAGGCAACAGACTCCACCAACCCCAAGACTGGCGACGACGTCAAGCTGGGTGTTGCAGCAGCAGTCCTGGCCGTAGCAGTGGTTGGCTTCGGTGCAGCGATTGTGATCAAAAAGAAGAAGGGCGTTCAGTAATTGAAAGCCTAGCGTAAAATCAAAACCCTCTCCGGTTTTTCGCCGGAGAGGGTTTTGATTTTGAATTGACAATTGACAATGGACAATTGACAATTATTTCAGTTGACAGTTGACAGTGGACAGTTGACAGTTATCCTCCCCAGGAAAGTTCCAAAAAACCTTCCCCGCCGGGGAAGGGGGACCGCCCGCAGGCGGTGGATGAGGGGCGGTACGGCGTTTTCTATTGTAGGAACAATGGGCGCAGAGGTAGAAGCGTTTCTACGAATTCGCCTGCAGTTTCTGGAATGATTTATGCTGCCCCGCTGACCCTCATCAGTCAGGGCTACGCCCTGCCAGCTTCCCCCAAGGGAAGCTCTTGTACCGTGCTTTTGGGGCTCCGATTTTCCGGTACAGCCCAAAGGCAAGCGCCAAAACCTTCCCCACCGGGGAAGGGGGACCGCCCGCAGGCGGTGGATGAGGGGCGGTACGGCGTTTTATATTGCAGGAACAACGGGCGCAAAGGTAAAACGTTCCACCAAAAAATTGTCAATTGTCAATTGTCCATTGTCAATTCCCATGGCCAGATGCCCGCAAGTGTGCTATAATTAAAATACAAACGGAAAGGGGGCCATGCTATGAAGCTGACGTTTTTGGGGGCGACCCATGAGGTCACCGGGAGCTGCACGCTGATCGAATGCGGAGGGGTTTCCGGGCTGGTGGACTGCGGTATGGAGCAGGGGAAGGACTGCTTTCAGAATCAGGTGTTGCCGGTGAGCCCGGCGGGGCTGGAATTTGTGCTGCTGACCCATGCCCATATCGACCACTCGGGGCTGCTGCCCCTGCTGACCAAGAACGGCTTTCGGGGCCGCATTTACGCCACGGAGGAAACCACTAATCTCTGCGGCATTATGCTGAAGGACTGTGCCCACATCCAGATGCAGGATGCCCAGTGGCAGACCCGGAAAAACGCCCGGGCGGGGCAGCCGCCGGTGGAGCCCATCTATGATTTGACGGATGCGGAAAAGTGCTTAAAACGCTTCCGGCCCTGCCCTATGGACAAAATCATTCAAATCCAGGAGGGCATTGAGGTCCGGTTTCTAAACGCCGGGCATCTTTTGGGCTCTGCCTCCATTGAAGTATTCCTGCATGAAGGGGAGCGGCAGCGGAAGGTGGTCTTCTCCGGGGACCTGGGCAATAAGGACCTGCCCCTGCTCCGGGAAAAGGAATTTCCCAAGAGCGCGGACTATGTGCTGATAGAATCCACCTATGGCGACCGGCTCCACACCCCCTGCCCGGACCCTACGGCCTACTTAGGCCGCATCATCCGGGAGACCCTGGGGAAAGGCGGCAACCTGGTGATCCCCGCCTTCGCCGTGGGGCGGACCCAGGAAATGCTCTATCTTATCCGGCAGACCATGGATGCGGGGTTGGTGGACCCCAATACTCCGGTGTATGTGGATAGCCCTTTGGCCATTGAGGCCACGGGGATCTTCCTGCAATGTGATCCTAAATGCCTGGACGACAAGACAATTACGCTTATCAACCGTGGGGTGAACCCTCTGATGTTCCCGGGGCTGCGGCTGGCGGTGAGCAGCGACGAAAGCAAGGCCATCAACCTGGACCCCAAGCCTAAGGTGATTCTCTCCGCCAGCGGCATGTGCGAGGCGGGGCGGATCCGCCACCACTTAAAGCACAACCTGTGGAAGGAAAACGCCACCATCCTGTTTGTGGGCTACCAGGCCGAGGGCACCCTGGGCAGGACCCTTTTGGACGGCGGGGTGCCATCCGTAAAGCTATTCAATGAAGAAGTAGCGGTGAACGCCCGCATCCTCTCCATGCCGGGAAAGAGCGGCCACGCAGACCAGGCGGGGCTGCTGGAATGGTTGGAGGCCTTTGAAGAAAAGCCCCGGCGGGTCTTCGTCAACCACGGGGAGGACGCGGTTGTGGACTTTTTTGCCGGGCTCGTCCACCAGAAGCTGGATTTGCAGGCTTCCGCCCCTTATTCCGGCACCGTGTTCGATTTGGCCGCCGGGAAGTTTACCTATGAGGCCGAAGGCGTACCGGTGGTCAAGGAGACCCTGAAGCCCTCCACCGCCCGGAAGAACAGCCTGTATGAAAAACTGCTCAGCGCCCTGGGCCGTCTCAGCGTCATCGTCAAAAACATGCGGGGGAGGACCAATAAGGACGTGGGGCGGCTGACGGACCAGATCAATCAGCTGTGCGAGAAATGGCAGTAAGAAAAATTGACAATTGACAATGCCAATCAAGAGTTGAAAACCTTAAAAACCATGGCAGCGGCAATGTTAGCGAATACGTGA
>CAKTOB010000046.1 GCA_934589525.1 uncultured Oscillospiraceae bacterium
CCCTGAAATCATTATTTTCCCAGGTGCCAGATGTCCCGGTCGTATTCCGCTATGGTGCGGTCGGAGGAGAACAGGCCTGCATTGGCGATGTTTATCAGGCACCGTCTGCGCCAATCCAGAGGGTTGGCGGTATAGTCTGCCAGTGCCTGCCCCTTGCGTACCACATAGGCACTGAAATCCGGCAGAGTCTGGAACCAGTCTTTGTTCTTCAGTTCCGTCTGCAGGCGGCTCAGCAGCTCAGAAGAGCCGGCGGCGGTCATTTCGGGGCCGGTGAGGAAGTCGATGGCCCGGCGCAGGTTGGGGTCGCCCTCGTACCATTCGGAGGCCTTGTAGTCCCCGGCGGCGTAGCGGCGGATCACCTGATTGGAGGTCTGACCGAAGATATAGATATTTTCGTTTCCGACCTGCTGGCTGATCTCCACATTGGCACCGTCCATAGTACCTAAGGTAAGCGCGCCATTGAGCATGAATTTCATGTTGCCGGTGCCGGAGGCCTCCTTGGAAGCAAGGCTGATCTGCTCGGACAGGTCACAGGCGGGAATCATCTTCTCGGCAGCGGTGACGTTGTAGTTTTCCACAAACACGATCTGGAGCCACGGGGATACCACAGGATCTGCGGCAATGACCTTGGACAGGGTCAGCAGTGCGTGGATGATGTCCTTGGCGATGATGTAGGCAGGGGCTGCCTTGGCACCGAAGATGGATACCAGGGGCACCGGGGGCAGGTGTCCGGCCTTGATCTCGAAGTACTGGTGGATGAGGTACAGCAGGTTCAGCTGCTGCCGCTTGTACTCATGCAGCCGCTTGGACTGGATGTCGAACATGGCGTCCGGGTTCACGGTGATGCCCTGCTCCTGCTTCAGCCACCGGCACAGCTCCCGCTTGTTCTCCTTTTTGATGGCGGCCAGCTGTTCCAGCACGGAGGTATCATTCTCATAGGCCAAAAGCTTTGTAAGCTGGGCTGCGTCCTTGTGGAAGCCGGTGCCGATGAGGTCCTCGATCTGGCCGGTCAGCAGGGGATTGCACTTCATGAGCCACCGGCGGAAGGTAATGCCGTTGGTCTTGTTGTTGAACTTCTCAGGATACAGCTTGTAGAAACCGTTCAGCTCGGAATCCATCAAAATCTGGGTGTGCAAGGCGGCGACACCGTTGGTGGAGTGGGTGAAGTGAATGTCCATGTGGGCCATGTGCACCTTGCCGTCCTTGTCGATGATGGCAAGACTCTTGTCCTTGGTGCGCTTTGCAACCACTGCGTCCAGCTTTTCGATAATGGGCATCAGCTGGGGTACAACGACTTCCAGATAGGTCCGGGGCCACTTTTCCAGCGCCTCCGCCAGAATGGTGTGATTGGTATAGGCGCAGGTTTTGGTGACGATTTCCACGGCTTCCTCAAAGGCGATGCCTTTTTCGCCCAGCAGGCGGATCAATTCGGGAATCACCATGCTGGGGTGGGTGTCGTTGATCTGGATGGCAGCGTAGTCCGCCAGGTTGTGATAGTCGCAGCCCCGGGCGGCGCACTCCGCCAGAATCAGCTGGGCACCGGCGGAGACCATCAGGTACTGCTGATAAATCCGCAGCTGACGGCCTGCCTCGTCGGAGTCATCGGGGTACAGGAACAGGGTCAGGTTTTTGCCGATGGCAGTCTTGTCGAAGGAAATGCCCTCCCGGACGATGCTTTCATCCACGGTGTCGATATCGAACAGGTTCAGGGTGTTGGTGCGGCCCTCATAGCCCGTCACCGCCAGCTTGTAAAGCCTTGCGGTGAATTTCTTCCCGCCCAGCTTGACAGGGTAGGTGATGTCTGTCTTTTCCGCCCAGCTGTTTTCTGTCAGCCAGGGGTCGGGCAGCTCCTTTTGCACGCCGCTGGACAGAGACTGGTGGAACAGGCCGAAATGATACCGCAGGCCAATACCGTCACCCGGCAGATTCAGGGTAGCCAGGGAATCCAGGAAGCAGGCCGCCAGACGGCCCAGACCGCCGTTGCCAAGAGAAGGCTCCGGTTCCACCTCTTCAATGTCGGAAAGCTTCTTTCCGGCGGACTGCAAGGCAGAGCGTACTTCGTCATACAGCCCCAGATTGATCAGGTTATTAGACAGCAGCTTACCGATGAGAAATTCCGCACTGATATAATATAGCTTCCGGCCCTGTACCGGGCGGATCTGCTGGGCGGCCTTCTCGTTTACCAGCTTCAGAAGGGAAAGGTACAGCTCGCTGTTGGTGCATTCACCAAGGGGTTTTCCTGTCAATGCGGTGAGCGTGTCTGTCATGGTCATGAAAGGGTTCCTCCTTTTTTATCTGTATACCCATACTATACCACGAATATTCTATAATATCTTGTACTTAACAATCAATTTGTGATACAATACTAGCATAGGAGCGTGATTCTATGTCAGATACAGCGTCATTGCAGGAGAATAAGCGCCACGGCGAAAAGTGGTTCCCCTTTGACATTTATCCCTGCACCATCCCAAAGGATTTCCCGCAGGTGGCTTTGCATTGGCAAAACAGCGTGGAACTGGTTTTTGTCAAGAAGGGAATGGGTACCGTTCAGGTAGGATTGGAGTCGATGACGGCCATGGCGGGGGATATCTTTGTGTTTGCCCCCGGAGTTCTTCATGGACTGGGGCAGATTCCCGGAGAGACTATGGAATATGAGAATATTTTTTTTGAGGTGGATCTGCTGGGCGGTTCCGGCGATTTGTGCTATCGGAGGTATCTGCTGCCTCTGCAAAGCGGACGGCTTTCTCTGCCGCACCGGCTGACCCAGGGCCACCCCTGCTATTGTGCGGTTTTGGAATGCCTGTGCCGGCTGGAAACGGTGAACCGGGACCGGGTACTGGGGTATGAGCTGCAAATCAAGGGATTGCTGCTGTGCCTGCTGTCGGTGCTGGTTGCTCAAAGCGATGGCCTGCCCCCCAGCGAAAATGCGGATACCCGACGTCTAAAAACGGTGCTGCAATATGTGACCGCCCATTTTGCAGACAATTTGCCCGTGGCGGAAGTTGCCGCTGTCTGCCAGTGCAGTCCCAGTCATTTTATGCGCTGGTTTAAGCAGATGACCGGGCAGCGCTTCACGGAGTACCTGAACATTTATCGTTTGAATGCTGCGGCAGAAGCACTGCGAACGACCGATGATACCGTGCTGACTGTGGCGGAACGGTGCGGATTTAAGAACCTGTCCTATTTCAACCGGGCGTTCAAGGCCAGCTTTGGGCTGACACCAAGAGAGTATCGGCTCAGGTAGAGATGATACACCACACCCCTGGGCCGGTTCGGCAAGGAAGACCGCAGAGAATTCAGCCTGTCCCCGTCGGAATATCCGTGGGAAATGGGGAATAGGGTAGTGCTGAGGTGAAGATGTATGTTTGCAAGCGTCTGGCTGCTGCTCAGTGGTCTGTTCTACTCCCTGCAGCTCCACTCCGGCTCCTTCCCCAAACCGTTGACCCCCGAGGAAGAACACCACTACTTAGCCCGCGCCGCCCAAGGGGACCTGGAGGCCAGAAACATCCTGGTAGAACGAATAGCGATTGGAAAGTGCAATGGGAAAAGAATAGGGCGGTTATCGGATAAAAGCCCATCTATGTCATATTGCACAGAAATAAAAAGAAGTTCTAGGTGAAAAAGACGAATATTCGTTTCAACTGACGATTTCCGTTGCCTGTCTGGCGCAAAGGTGCTAAGCTAAAAACATAACGAGGAGGGGACTATTATGACAGAACTGGAAACCATGCAGCGGGCGAAAATGTATCTGGACAAGCTGGCCCAGGGGATCGACCCCATTTCGGGGCAAGAGATCCCTAATGATTCCGTGCTGAACAATGTTCGTTTGGCGAGGTGCTTTTTCTATGTTTCCGGGATATTGGATCAGGTCATTGCCAACGGCGGCAGGGTAATCTCGGGAGAGAAGAATTTCTATATCACCCAAGAGGAGATTTCCCGTTTGCAGCCTTCTCAGGAAGCACTTCGAATTACCCAGTTTGCAGATCGAATCACGGACGGGGTCCATGATCCGGCTAGGAAGCGGCTGAAGGCGACCACGATCACCAATTGGTTGATAGAAAAAGGCTTCCTGGAAAAGCGGGTTGACGAAGCCGGAAAATCCAAGCGGCTGCCAACGGCGGCAGGAGAGCAGCTGGGCCTGTCTGTCCGGGAGATGCAGGGGAAGGCTGGACCTTATCAGGCGGTGTACTACGGGACAAACGCACAGCGGTTCATTCTGGACCATCTGATGGACATCCTGCGGGAAGAACAATAGCGCAATAGACAGGGAGTAGAATATGAGGCTGTTACCGGTACATTCAAATCGGCAAGCAGAAAACCCTTGGTGCATTGAGCGAAGCGATTTTGAGTGCTTTCGAATTTGACGATGACCATTGCCATGCGTTCTTTATGGATGACCGGTATTGGAGCGATTTCTGTGCCTATTATTCCGACGATATGGATGAGGGCTGCCGAATGTCCTACAAGATGCCACTTGGACGACTGGGACTGGAAAAAGGCGATAAATTTAAGTACTTGTTTGATTTTGGAGATGAATGGCGTTTTCAGTGCAGAGTGATGCAGGAATTGGAGGAGAAAACGAAGTATTTCCGTGTGATCAAAGCGGTTGGAGACCCGCCGGCGCAGTACCCAGGCTGGGATGACGAGGAGCAATAGCCATCGTTACCGCAGTACACGATGAGGTTTTATAATGAAAAATAAAAACACAATGAGAATTCTCTATATCATTTTAATGGGATTCAGCCTTCCTATTATGAGATTCATGAGTATCCGCTTCGATACTATCAACAATAACACGGTTCGATTTCTATCTGGCGGTTTTGTATTTATTTTAATTTCTATTTTCAAATTTAACGGAGAATTCAAAAAAATCAAGGAAGAGCCAATATTGATTTTGAAACTGCTGCTGTTGGGCGTGCTGATGACGGGCAATATGTATTTCTACATGAACGGATTAAAATACACATCAGCACTGACAGGCAGCATTTTTAGTATCCTTGCCATGCCGCTGGCCGTTGTTATGGCGGCTATCTTTTACCGGGATGAAAGAGGCCGGGTAAAGCAGGTTAGTTTCTATGTCGGCAGCATCCTGGCAGTGATCGGTTCCTTGATTTTTGTCCTTTACGGAAACAGTAACGGGGAAAGCAGTGACTTTATTAGAGGAGCACTGCTTCTGGGAATTGCGATCCTGATCCAGTCCATCCAGAATTTGGTGGTGAAGAATGTAGGCAAAAAACTGCACTCTATCGTGATCAGTGCCTCTACGGCCACATTATCTGGCATTATGTACCTTTCCATCGCGGTTCAAAGTGGAAAAATAGCGCAGCTTTCAGCAGTGAGCGTCGGGTTATTGGCAGGACTGTCTTTGGCTGGAGTTTATGGCATGTTGACAGGAATGCTGATGGCTTTCTATATCGTTCAGAAGCAGGGTGTTGTGGTATTTAATATTTTGCAACTCATTGTCCCACTTTCGACAGCGGTGGTTGGATATTTTACCTTGGGTGAGACGATCAACATGATCCAGGGGGTAGGCGCGGTCATCGTTATTCTAGGAAGTGTTTTCGCGTTAAGAGAGAGGAGAAACAATGTATAAAGTAGGGATAATAGGGTTAGGGCAAATTGCGTATCACATCGATAAAGATCCAAATAGGAAAATCATATGGAGCCACATTAAAGCATATCAAAAGATTAACTCTACGGATATTATTTCCATTTGTGATGTTAACGAAAGTTTAGTGGTAAGCGTCAAACCTCCCCACGTCTTGCCTACCGTACCATCCCCGTGAGGTAAGCGTCAAAACTAATAACGTCGCATCCTATCAGTCGGAATCCCCAATGCCTAAGCAAATATCAGATGACGCCATTGAGAATATTTTAGCCCAATATTCAGCTTGTGTAAAACAGATTATTATTGCACTTGATAAGCAAGACTCTTACAGCACAAGAACAGCTACAGAATTGGAAGAACATACTGTACTGAGGCTTGCTCCCGATGGAAATGAGTTATTCGGAAGGTTGTGGAGCAAACACGCAAACGAGGAATAGTTCACACAAAAGTTTCGAAATCCAATTTGACATCTAATTGGATTTTGATCATACCATTTTTGATTTGAAGCCAAACAGCGTGAGACAGCTGGGTATGCGCCTTTGCGCTTTGCAGGAGGGTACTGGTTTACGCTGAAAATAGTTGAGGAGTCGAAAACATGAGCAACGAACAAATCCAAAATCCGGGACAATTTGATGAAGTCATCCATATCATCGACAATGCCCGCAACCGCGCAATAAAGGCGGTCAATGCCGAGTTGATCCAGATGTATTGGAGCGTTGGCGAATATCTGTCCAAGCTATGCACAGGTGCTGCGTTTGGTGATAAAATCATTGATGATGTTGCCGCCTATATTGTAAAAGAAAATCCCGGAGTCAAAGGCTTCAACCGTCGCGGCCTCTACCGTATGAAACAATTCTACGAGACTTATAAGGATGATGAATTTGTGACACCACTGGTGACACAAATCAGTTGGACGAACCATTTGCTTATCATGTCCAGCTCCAAGACGGTGGAGGAACGACATTTTTACATTAAAATTATTGGTGAATTTAGATTATCTCTTTAGAAGTTCTTATATGTCGGTATAGCCCGTATTTTCGGGCTTTCCCGGCATTTTAGATATGGGGAGAAGTTCTTATATACCCTCATAACCTTTTAGGTTTTCCCTCTCAATGGTAGTAAAAAAGTAGTAAATTGCTCTGCGGCTATGCTGCAATCAGCCTTTCCATTTCAGCCTTTGCGGAAGCGAAAGTTGCGTGTGCGTAATAATTCAGTGTCATGGTGATATTGGAGTGTCCCATAATATACTGTAACGCTTTCGGGTTCATGCCCGCATTGGCTAAGTTGGTGCAGAACGTATGACGCAGGGTGTGAGGTGTCATTACTTTGGGTAAGGCTTCCTCATGGCACTTGTTGTACTTCTTCGCAAGCCCCCGGAACATATTATCATAGCTTGTCGCCGTTTTCGGGCAACCGTCCCGGTTGAGGAAAAGGAAATTGCTGTAACCGTCAATCGTGATCGGCTTCGATCCCTTGCGGTTCTCCAACACGCGCCCCAACGCTTCATATACTTTTTCACTCATTGGAATTTGTCTGATACCGCTTTCTGTTTTGGGCTTCTCTATGTAGTAGCCTGTTTCCGCGCTCCGTAAAAGCTGGTGGTCTACATTGATTATCCTGTTTTCAAAATCAAGGTCGGTTTCAGTTAGTCCGCAGAGTTCGGAAACCCTAAGCCCTGTCCCCAGCAGTATGATAACCTCGTCACGGTATTTCTGATAGACGCTATCACCTTGCATAAAGGATAAAAGGCTTTCTTCCTGTTCCGCTGTGAGAGGTACTTTCGGCTCTGTGTCGTCCTCAATCACGGTGTTTAGCTGGAAGTCAAAGGGGTTCTTCCTTATACAGTCGTCCTGTATCGCTGTGTAAAAAGCAGCTTTCAAAGAACGCTTGTCATTGCTTATGGTCTTATAGGATATTCCCTTTTCTTTCATGCGCAACGCCCATTCTTTCGCGTCGGACAGTTTCACACTGTCAATGGGGCAGGAACCAAGTTTATCCGCTTCCAGCAGCTTCATCAGCCGTTCGCGCCCCTTTGTGGTGTTATGCCTTACGTTCCCCCGGTGGCGGTTCTGCTTTGCGTAAAGCTCGCAGACGGTCATTTTCTTTCCGATTGTGTCTATCCCGTCGTCAAGGTCTTTCCGTATCTCTTTTTCTTTTTCTCTAAGGGATATGTCGTCACGCTTCCCGGCTGGGGTCTTGTCCGTAGGTACTAACTTCCACGCATAGACAAATTGCACTTTACCAAAAGTATCGGTATATTTATAAGCATATCTCCCGTCTTTTCTCTGGCTCTCTCCCGAACGCAAAATGCGGTTTTTATTATCACGTCTTTTCTCCGACATTGTTTTTGCTCCTTTCCGTGTCGGAAAGAGCCTTGATATGCTTATATTTATTATAGCACATTCAAGGCTCTTTTTCACTATCTTTTTCGCTAAATTGCGTCCAGTGTGTCGATGATTTTTTCAAACTGTTTCCTCTTGATCTGAATACGATTCCCGTTCAAGATCACCCAGCCCGCCGTAGGGTTTTCCTCCGCAAGTTTCCGCAGTTTGTTCTCTCCAATGCGGAAATATTTTGACGCTTCCTCAATCGTAAGCGTGTACTTTTCCCAAATAGGCACATCAGCATTGTTCATTCTATAAATCCCCCTTTCAAAAATGGGTAAAAGGTTAATAGTGAAAAGGGGCTGTGATCGGACGGTTATTAGCATAACCTCATGGGAATTTCACCCCGGCATGGTTCTCATGCAGCCCTACCCATTGCCTGCG
>CAKTOB010000047.1 GCA_934589525.1 uncultured Oscillospiraceae bacterium
TATATCAAATCTGTAAACCATGTGATTGCACAATCTGTAAAGTATGTTACTGCACTATACAAGATTGCCGCCGCTACGGGCGTAATACCATTCAACCGCACGGGTTGTACTCGAAGCGTTGCTTGGCGATGGATCATCGCCGCTACATTGCGTAGTACCATTCATCCGCACAGGTTATACTCGAAACGTGGCGGGCGGCAGATTGCCACCCCTACAGGCGTGGTACCATTCAACCACACAGGTTCTATTCGGGGCGTTCCCTTCGGTTTCGCTGGATGGGATGCTTTTTTTACCGTCGTTTTCTAAAAAAACGCCCGTTTTACTGCCTTGCTCCATACGAAAGGAGGCACAGTAAAACGGGCGTTTATAAATGAAATGTGCGTCAATCAGTCACTGTCAGCTGTTAACTGTCAACTGTCAACTGTCCAAATTTTTCAATTCCGGATCACAGGCAACAGAAGAAATTTCCCCGGCAGCAGAAGATCTGGGCGAGATAGCACAGGCACAGGCTGGCGCAGGGGCTGCCGCCCAGGGTGAAGCCACGGAAGTTTCCGGCGGACTGGCGGTAGGCGGCGTCGCCGTGCTCGATGGCGTTCAGGGCCTGTAAATATTCCTGGTTGTCCGGCTCCATGGAGACGGCCCGGCGGATGTGCTCCAAGGCCGTGACCTGGTTTCCCAGCCCCTGGTTTGCCAGGGCGGAAAGATAATACCAGCGGGCATTCTTCTTTTCGCTGTTTTGCAGGGCGTTGAGGGCCTCCTGGTAGCGGCCGTAGCGGATGTACTGCTGGGCCGCCTGCTGATAGCTGTCCTGGGCCTCGGTGCGCTGGGAGTAGCTGCCGGTGAAGGGGTCATAGCCTTCCCCGAAGGGGTTGTAGCCCCCGCCGAAGGGGCCGTAACCTCCAAAGGGGCCGTAGCTTCCGTAGGGGTTCTGCCCGGCGCCGCCTTGCCCGGGCTGGCCCCGGTATTTTTCCGGGTTTTTGATGCGGTCGTAGGCCTCGTTGACCTCCTGCATCTTCCGGGCGGCCTCCGCGTCCCCGGGGTTTAGGTCCGGGTGGTATTTTTTTGCCAGGCGGCGATACGCCTGCTTCACTTCCTCGTCGGAAGCCCCCGGCTCCAGGCCGAGTACCTTATAGGGTTCCATGGTCGCTGCCGCCTTCTTTCTTATATTTTTGCCGGTACGGCACCCAGACACCGCTGTAGAGAATGTTGTCAAGCAGCGCCTTGTCCTGCACCAGGGGTAATCGTTCGTAAGCGTCGGTACACCGGGCCATGGTCAGAGAGAACACCTGCTCCCAGTCCACCAAAAGGCCCAGTGTGGGGTTGTAGCTGCCCTTTTTCTGATCCTCCGGAGCATCCAGCACCGCGTCCATCAGATAGATGAACCGGCCCAGGGCCATGCCCAGCTGCCGCAGGTCCTCTTCCCATAGGTCTTCCTGCCAGACAAAGAGCTCCGCCATGAGCTGACCAAAAAGCCCCGCGGGCAGGTCCGGATTTTGGCAATGTTCCTGCTCCAGCCGATTCAGCTCCCCCAGGCACCGCTCCATAACGGTACACTGCCGGGGGTAGCGTTCCCGGATGCGGCCATAATCCCCTTCCAGGGCTTTGGAAAGCAGCCGGGCCGGGGTGCTGCGGTCGTCCTGCCAGTCGTCCAGGCATTTCTGGTAGGCAAGGGCCACGTTCATCTGGGCGGTATAGCGGATCACGGCGCTGTCCGTCCAGGATTTCGGCAGCAGCGGATGGGGCAGGCACCGGTTTTTGCCCTGACGCTCCTGGGGCTCATAGAGGCTTTGCAGCAGCAGGGCCAGAAAGGCCATGTCGTATCTTAGACCCAGCCGGGCCGGTTGGGAGCAATCCCTGCCAATGTCCCGGCAGATGCCGCAATAGACGCTTCCGTAGCGGTCCTTTTGTTCCTGGGTCAGCTCCCCCAGGTTTGCCGTAATGTAGCCAAACAAAGAACCGCCTTCTTTCCGAAATAATATAATAAAATATCAAAAAGCTGTGAACAGGCCGTAAACGAACCTCAAATTTTCTGCAAATCCCCGGTCTGCTTCTTCCGGCGGCGGGCCAAAAGCATATTGAGGGCCGCCCCGTAAAAGAGGATGCTGACGCAGAAATACAGCCACAGCATGCAGATGGCCACCGTATACACGGAGCCATAGATATTGGATATTCTGGAGTAATGGGTCACATAAATGGAGTAGGCCCAGGAATACACTGTCCACCCCACGGCGGAAAAGGCCGCCCCGGGAAGGCTCTCCCAAAAGCCGTTGCGGCTGTTGGGCAGCACCATATAAATGGCGGTAAAGAGCAGCACCTGCACCGCCAGCAGGAAGGACCTGCGCAGATTCAGCACATCCACGAAGAACATGATGATGGGGCTGTCAATACCGTAGAGCAGGTCCATCAGGGTATTGCCGAAGACATGAAGCACCAGGGTCAGCACCAGCACGATGAGAAACAGCAATGCGTAGACCACGCTGATGCCCCGGGTGTAGGCGTAGCCCCGGTCCTCCTCTACCCCGTAGACGGCGTTGAGGCCGTTAAGGAGCCCAAAAACCCCCTTGCTGGAAAACCAGAGAAGGGTCAGCAGGGACAGCCCCGCCACGGTGGAGGAAGCATTGCTGTAGGTGCTGACCACCAAATCCTGAATGCTGTCCATGACGGCGGCGGGGAGGATGTTTTCCAGCACCCCCATCAGGTCCGCCACCGACAGTCCCGTAAAGCGCAGGGAGTTTAATACCAGCAGCAAAGCCGGGAAAGCCGACACCACCAGGAAGTAGGCCCCGTAGCCTGCCCGCAGGGGGATATTCAGTTTTGATACGGCCTTATAGGCCCGCAGGCCCTTTCCGAGCAGGCCGCCCTCCGGCAGCTCCTTCATACCCTTTCCCCCTTGTCGTTCCTATCCCTAATCAAGTAGGGCTGTTAAGCGATTTCCAGACTTAACAGCCCCATAAAAAGCATTATTCCGCGGAGATCATGTAGTAATACACCGGCTGTCCGCCGTTGATCAGATTGACCTCGGCCTCGGGACAGATGTGGGTGAAGAGATCTGCCGCCTTCTGGGCGTGGCGCTCCTTGGTGTCGGCGCCGTAGTAAATGGTCACAAACTCCCGGCCGTCATCCCGGACCTTTTCCGCCAGAGCCTTCAGCAGCACCGTAATGTCCTTGCTGGTGCCGAAGAGGCCCTTGCCGTCCATGGCCAGATAGTCTCCCTCGTGGATGTCGTAGCCGTCAAAGTCGGAGTTCCGGGCGGCGTAGGTGATCTGCATGGTCTCCACAGAGGACAGAACCTCCGTCATGGCCTGGGTGTTCTCCTCCACGGTGCCCTCGGGGTTGAAGCTCAGCATGGCCGTCACGCCCTGGGGCACGGTCTTGCTGGGGATGACCACCACGTTCTTGGGAGACAGGGCATTGACCTGCTCCGCGGCCATGATGATGTTTTTGTTGTTGGGCAGCACGAAGACGGTTTCCGCCGGGACCTTGTTGACCGCCTCCAGAATGTCCTGGGTGCTGGGGTTCATGGTCTGGCCGCCGGAGATGATCTGATCCACCCCCAGATTCATAAACACGTCCGCCAGGCCCGCACCGGCGCAGACGGAAACCACGCCAATGGGCTTTTCCGGCTCCGCGATCTTGGGGGCTGCGTCCTTTTCTTCGTTCAGCACCTTTTCCGTGTGCTGCAGGCGCATGTTCTCCACCTTGACGGTGATGAAGTGGCCATATTCAATGGCCTCGTGCAGGGCCTTGCCGGGGTCGTTGGTGTGGACATGGACCTTGATGATCTCATCGTCGTCCACCATCACCAGGCTGTCGCCCAGGCTATTGAGGAAGGCACGGAGCTTTTCCGGGTCATTCTTGTTCTCCCGACCGATGATGAACTCGGTGCAGTAGGTAAAGGTAATGTCCTCGGTGTTAAAGTCCGAGAAGTTGGCAGCCTCCTTGGGGCTGTCGGCGCCGCCCTCGGGCACCACCACATCCTGGCCCCGGAGCGCGCAGAGCATGGCTTCCAGCGCCAGCACCCAGCCCTTGCCGCCGGCATCCACCACCCCGGCCTTTTTGAGAACGGGGTTCATATTCATGGTATCGGCCAGAGCCACCTTGGCTTCCTCCAGAGCGGCCTCCAGAGCGGCCTCTACGGAGTTGTCCTGCTGGGCCTTCTCCTGGGCCTTGGCGGCAGCCAGACGGGAAACCGTCAGAATGGTGCCCTCGGCGGGCTTCATAACGGCCTTGTAGGCCGCGTCCACGCCCTGCTGCAAGGCGTCGGCCCACAGCAGGCCGTCGCAGGTGTCGTGGCCCTTCATGGCCCGCTTGATGCCCTTAAAGAGCAGGGACAAAATGACGCCGGAGTTTCCCCGGGCACCCCGCAGAGTAGCGGAGGCGGCGATCTTCGCCACGGCGTACAGGTTGGGGTCATCCGCTGCCCGCAGATCCGCGGCGGCGGCATGGATGGTCATGGACATATTGGTGCCGGTGTCTCCGTCAGGCACGGGGAACACGTTCAGCTCGTTCAGATCCTGCTTGTGGATCTCAATAGAGGCGGCTGCGCTGAGGATCATCCGCCTCAGCTCCGCCCCAGAAATGGTCTGCAATTGTTTACACCTCCGAAAATTATCCGATCATCATGGAATCGATATAGACATTCACCGCACGGACCTGGGTGCCGGTGCACTTGGTCACCACATAGCGGACCTCGGAAATGATCGAGGTGCCCACGGCGGACAGATTGACGCCGTTGTCCACAATGATGTGCAGATCGATGGAAATGGAGTCGTCCTCATTAAAGGTGACACGGACACCCTTATCCACGGACTCCTTCCGCAGCAGACGGTAAACGCCGTCCTTCACGCTGCGGGCCGCCATACCCTTGACACCGAAGCAATTGGACGCCGCGGTGCCCACGATGCCGGTATACACGCCGGTGGACACGTTGACGCTGCCGTTTTCATTTTCATGACGGATCATAGTGATTCCTCCTTGTTAAAAGTAGTCAGAAACCCCTTGGGGCCTCCCCTTTTACACCATGCTCTCTTCCCAGCACTTAGGGGCGGTCAGGCCCATCATCTTGACAACGGTGGGGGCCACATTGGCAAGGCCAAAATGGCCGTCCTTGATGTGCCAGTCGTGGTCCTTATCGTAGATGATGAAGGGCACGGGGTTCAGGGAGTGGGCGGTACGGACAGAGGTCTTGCCCTTCTTGGTCTCGGTCATCTGGTCGGCGTTGCCGTGGTCGGCGGTGACCAGCACGGTGTAGCCGTACTTGTCGGCGGCCTCCAGAATGGCCTTCAGGCCCTTGTCCACACATTCCATAGCATATACAACGGCATCATACACGCCGGTGTGGCCCACCATGTCGCCGTTGGGGTAGTTGCAGCGGAGGAACTGGAACTTGTGGGAAGCCATGTTCTCCACCATCTTCTCGGTGATCTCCTTGGACTTCATGGCAGGAGCCTGCTCAAAGGGCACCACGTCAGAGGGCACTTCCTCGTAAACTTCCAGGTTCTCGTCCACCTTGCCGGAGCGGTTGCCGTTCCAGAAGTAGGTCACATGGCCGAATTTCTGGGTCTCGGACAGGGCGTACTCGTGGATACCGGCGGCGCAGAGCACCTCGGTCAGGGTGTTCTTGATGACAGGGGGCTGGACCAGGTAGTCCGTGGGGATCTTCAGGTCGCCGTCGTACTGGAGCATACCGGCAAAGAGCACGCCGGTGTAATTGCCCCGGTCAAACTTGTCAAAGTCCTTCCGGTCAAAGGCCAGGGAGATCTCCTGGGCACGGTCGCCCCGGAAGTTGAAGAGGATCACGCTGTCGCCGTTTTCGATCTTGGCAACGGGGGCACCGTTCCGGGCCACCACGAAGGCGGGCAGGTCCTGGTCAATGCAGCCGGTTTCGGCACGGTAGGTCTCAATGGCTTCCTTGGCGGAGGCGAACTGACGGCCCTGGCCCTCCACATGGGTGTGCCAGCCGGCCTCCACCATGGGCCAGTTGGCTTCGTAACGGTCCATGGTGATCTTCATACGGCCGCCGCCGGAGGCGATGGCGTAGTCGCAGCCTTCAGTGTTCAGCTCTTGGAGCACCTCCTCCAGCTGGGAAACATAGTCCAGAGCGGAGGTGGCGGGCACGTCACGGCCATCCAGCAGGATGTGGCAGTAAACCCGCTTGGCACCCTCCTTGTGGGCCTCACGCAGCATGGCGATCAGGTGGGCGATGTTGGAATGGACGTTGCCGTCAGACAGCAGCCCCAGAAAATGCAGAGCCTTGCCGGAAACGGCGTTGGTCAGCAGCTTCTTCCAGGTCTCGGACTGATACAGGGCGCCGGACTCAATGGACTCGCTGACGAGCTTGGCACCCTGGGAGTAGATCTGGCCGCAGCCCAGGGCGTTGTGGCCCACTTCGGAGTTGCCCATGTCGTCATCGCTGGGCAGGCCGACGGCGGTGCCGTGGGCCTTCAGATAGGTATGGGGGCAGGTGGCCAGCAGGGTATCCAGAGTGGGGGTCTTGGCGTTCTTTACAGCGTCGCCGCTGCCGCCGTCACCCTTGCCGACACCGTCCATGATTACAAGTACGATGGGTTTTTCCATAATAAGTAATACCTCCAATGTTTTATTGTGGTCAGGTTCTTCTACAAATAGGCATTGTACCCTAAATAGGCATTCTGCCAGTTGTATTATTTTACAACAGAACCGCAGAACTTACAACTCTTTTTTTATTTTTTCCGTTACAAACAAAAATACCTCCGGGAATCCCCGGATTTGGGGTGATATTCCCGGAAGTATTAAGATTGTGTGAAGCGTCAGCGTTTCCCAAGCGCTTAACGGCTGTATTTGCCGCCCCGCTTTTTGCCTGTTTTCCTGCCGAAAATCAGGAACCCAAAGCCCGCCAGCGACAAGGTCAACCCGATGAGGGCCAGACCTACCCCCGCCCCGCCGGATTTTTTAGGTGCTTCCGTCACTTCCGTGGGGAAGGTATAGGGGAAGGTGGTAGCCTCCGTGGCAGCCTCGGTGGCAGGAGCGGTGGTGGGAGCCGTTGTGGGCACCGTCGTAGGCGCGGTGGTGGGGATGGTCGTGGGCTCCGTGGTGGGTTCTGTGGTGGCCTCGGTGGTAGGTTCCGTGGTAGCCTCCGTTGTGGCCTCCGTGGTCTCTTCCTCCGGGGTATAGGGGTCTTTGCCCTCGGAATCCAGGAACTCGATGCGGCCGTGGAAGGCCTCCTCCAGCTGCTGGATCAGGGTCACGGGCCAGGGGCTCTTGGCCGGGAAATAGATTTTGGTATTGGTATCCCACAGGCAGTTGAGCTTAAAGGAGGGGAAGGGCCCCTCACAGTGGATGGCCGTGAGATTCTTGCAGCTGTGCAGGCAGTTCTCCCCGAAAATCCGGAAGGTGGAGGGCAGATGGATGGAGGTCAGTCCGTCGCAGTATTCAAAGCTATGCTCCCCCAGGGTGTGCAGGGCCGTGCCAAAATCCACCTCCGTAATATTGTCACAGTCCTGGAAGGCATAGGCCCCCACGGTGGTCACATTACCGGAGAGCACCACCTTGGTAATGGCATCCTTGCTCCCCTGCCAGGGGGCGCCGCCCTCCGTAAAATCCTCCATAGGCCCGTTGCCGGAAACCGTCAGCGTCCCCTCTTCCAAGGTCCAGCTGATCCCCTCCCCGCAGGTACCGGTCAAGGCTTCCGCCCCGGCAGCCAAAGGCAATAGCAGCACCAAAGCGCACACAAGCATTTTATAGATTCGTTTCATGAATAATCAACCTCCGTTTCAGGTCCATGTGATATAGCGTCGTAAATAGAACCCGTGTAAACGAACGGTACCACCCAATACACGGAACCAAATGTAGCGGCGATGACCCATCGCCACGCAACGGAACGCATATAACCCGTGTGGATGAATGGAACCGCCCCCCGACATGTCATCCCGACCGAGTGAAACGAGCGGAGGGATCTACTCAAGCAGCAGGTTTTACCTTGTGGTGGTTCTTCCTCCAACGTGGTGGATTCCTCCGCTCGCTAACGCTCGGTCGGAATGACAGACGTTTTTTGCATTGGTTGTTACAAATTTAAATGTACCACGATACCGGCCCCCATGGGGCCGGATGGCGATGAATCATCGCCGCTACATTGCGTGATACCATTCATCCGCACAGGTTATATATGCAACGTGGCGGGCGGCAGATTGCCGCCCCTACTAGTCCGTTAAAGCTAAAACTTTATTTCTGGATATAGATGAGCA
>CAKTOB010000048.1 GCA_934589525.1 uncultured Oscillospiraceae bacterium
ACTATTGTTTCACGTATTCGCTAACATTGCCGCTGCCATGGTTTTTAAGGTTTTCAACTCTTGATTGGCATTGTCAACTGTCAACTAAAAAGAATTGTCAATTGTAAATTGTCAATTGTCAATTCTCCGAAAAGGGTATCACCGTCAGCTCCTTGGGGTAGTGGTTGAGGACCTCGCAGCCGGTTTCGGTGATGAGGACCAGGTCTTCGATGCGGACGCCGATGCCCTCCTGTGGCAGGTAAATGCCGGGTTCTACGGAGAAGCACTGGCCGGGCTGGATGATGGCTTCGTTGACGGCGGAGACGTCGCCGGTTTCGTGGACCTCCAGGCCGATGGAGTGGCCGGTGCGGTGGGTGAAATAGGGGCCGTAGCCCTGCTGGGTGATGTAGTCCCGGGCGGCACGGTCTACGTCGCACATGCGGTTTCCGGGCTTGGCGGCGGCAATGCCCCGGCGGTTGGCTTCCTTGACGATCTCATAGATCTCCCGCTGCCGGGGGCTGACTTCTCCTAAGAAGACGGTGCGGGTCATGTCGGAGCAGTAGTTGTCTTTCCTGCCGCCGATGTCCAGCACCAGGCAGTCCCCACGCTTGCCTTTTGTGCCGTCCGTGACATGGTGGGGGTCAGCGGCGTTGCCTGCGAAGGCGGTGATGGGGGAGAAGGAGCAGCCTTCACAGCCCGCTTCTAAGTAGTATTGCAGCAGGAGCTCGGAAAGCTCGGTCTCCGTGTGGCTTTCACTGGCGGCGGAGACGATCCTTGCCATGACCGCATCGTTAAGATAGGAAGCCCTGCGCATTTTTTCCTGCTCCTCCGTGGTCTTGATGGCACGAACACCGTCTGCAATGGGGGAGGCGTTGACGCATTTGCCGGTGTGCAGCTCCTGAAGCCGCAGCAGGAACCGGGCGGGCCAGGTTTTGTCGATGGCCACGGTTTCCCCGGGGATCAGGGCCTGGGCCATGAGGGCCACGCCGTCCTGGGTGTCATTATAATAGGTAATGGGAGCGCCCAGGTCCCGGGTCTGGGGGAAGAGCTCGTTGATAAAGAACCGGTGCTGCCCGTCTGTACGCAGCACCAACACCAGCATCCGTTCACCGGGCTCCATGGAGACCCCGGTGAGGTAGAGGATCATGGCCGGGTCAGAGATCACCGTCTGGGGTACTCCGGCCTTCTTCATGGCGGCAAGGACATGTTCTAATTTCAGCTGGTCCATGATTATCATCCTTTCGCTTACGCTGTTATGATAGCAAAATCCCTGCCCAAAAGGATGGGCAGGGATAAGCCGTTTGAAAAATTACTTGCCGGAGCCGGAAAGCTGCGCGGCGACTTCAGCGGCGAAGTCGTCAACCTTCTTCTCGATGCCCTCACCCTTGACGTAGTGAATGGCGTCCACGAAGGTCACCTTGCCGCCCAGCTTCTTGGCAGCATCAGCGATGTAGCCTTCCACGCTGCCCTGGAACAGGTCAGAGCGGACGAATTCCTGCTGCAGCAGGCAGTTGTCCTTGAAGAAAGCGTTCATCTTACCGGCAGCGATCTTCTCCTTGACCTGAGCGGGCTTGGAGGCCATCTTGGGATCGTTGTCCATCAGAGCCACCTGAACCTGCAGCTCGTGGTCCACGTCAGCCTGGGGAACCAGGGACTTGTCCCAGTACTTGGGGTTCATCGCGGCGATCTGCATGGCAACGTTCTTGCCGATCTCGGTGGCATCGATGCCGCCTTCCACAGCCAGGTTCACCAGAACGCCGTGGGTGCCGCCGGCGTGAACGTAGGCGACGGAGGTGTTCTCGGGGAAGCGGGCGAAGCGGCGGATCTGCATGTTCTCACCGATGGACATGACCTTCTCCTGCATGATCTCGGTGACGGTCAGGTTGGAGTCGGGGTAGGTGCAAGCCTTCAGGGCTTCCACATCGGCGGGGTTCTGCTTGGCAACGACCTCGGCCAGGTTCTTGACCAGGTCCAGGAAAGCGTCGGTCTTGGCGGCGAAGTCGGTCTCGGAGTTGACCTCGATCACAACGCCCACGCCGTCCACAACGGCAGCGTAAGCAACGCCCTCGGCGGCGATCCGGTCCGCCTTCTTGGCAGCCTTGGCCAGGCCCTTTTCACGGAGCCAGTCCACAGCCTTGTCCATATCGCCGTCGTTGGCCTGGAGAGCCTTCTTGCAGTCCATCATGCCCACGTTGGTCATTTCGCGCAGCTTCTTAACGTCCTGAGCAGTAAAAGCCATTTTGGTATCCTCCTAAAGTGTATTCCGGATTATTCAGCGGCTTCGGCAGCGGGAGCAGCCTCTTCCACAGCGGTATCCTCACCCTGACGGCCCTCGATGGCGGCGTTGGCCATGGCGGCGGCGATCAGACGGATGGCGCGGATGGCGTCATCGTTGCCGGGGATCACATAGTCGATCTCATCGGGATCGCAGTTGGTGTCAACGATGGCAACAATGGGGATGTTCAGCTTGCGGGCCTCGGCGATGGCGTTGCGCTCCTTCCGGGGGTCAACAATGAACAGAGCGGCGGGCAGCTTCTTCATTTCCTTCACGCCGCCCAGGTACTTCTCCAGCTTCTCGATTTCAGCCTGGTGCTTGATGACTTCCTTCTTGGGCAGCATGGCGAAGGTGCCGTCCTCTTCCATCTTTCTCAGTTGCGCCAGACGGTCAATACGGGTACGCATGGTGCGGAAGTTGGTCAGCATGCCGCCCAGCCAACGGGCGTTGACATAGTAACCGCCGCAGCGGGCAGCCTCTTCCTTGATGGCGTCCTGGGCCTGCTTCTTGGTGCCCACAAACAGGATGTTGCCGCCATTGGCAGAGGTGTCACGAACAAAGTTGTAAGCCTCTTCCAGCTTCTTTACGGTCTTCTGCAGGTCAATGATATAGATACCATTGCGCTCGGTGTAGATGTAGGGGGCCATTTTGGGGTTCCAACGACGGGTCTGGTGACCGAAGTGAACGCCTGCCTCCAGCAGTTGCTTCATAGATACGACAGCCATTTTTACAGTTCTCCTTTTGTTTTTCCTCCACCCCGATCATCCCGGAATCCCCGCCCCAAAGGGGCACCTGGGCATCCCGATCCCCGGGTGTGTGGTTTTTAAAGCTATGGGCACATACCCACGCCGAAATATTATAGCCAAAGATTCGGAAATTTGCAAGCTATTTTTTCGAAAAAAGAAAGAAATATTGTGAAAGCGCCGGACTTTGTTTTGTGGAATCCCTACAAATAGAATATGGTGCGGCCTCTACAGCGGAAATTTGGGCTTTGGCCGGGGCACCCGGCAGTCCTGGGGCCGGATGTCCACCAGCACGATGTCCGGCCCCACCTTCTTGACGCAGGCCCAGGGGATCACATAGTCCTCCTTCTGCCCTGCGATGCCCCAGAGCCTGGGCTTCCCCGGCACCACGATGGCGGCAATGATGCCCTGGGGCACTTCCGCCACGATGTCCGTGATATAGCCAAGCCTTGCGCCGTCGGAAACGCAGATCACTTCCTTGCATTGAAGCTCGGTGAATTTAATGCCCATGACCATTCCTCCTCCGGGGGTGTGCTTAGCATATGCCCCCGGGGAATGGGTTATGACACATGGATGCTGACGGACTTGCGCATGGCGGCAATGGCCCCTTTTTCGAGCCTTGATACCTGGGCCTGGGAGATGCCCAGGTGCCCGGCCACCTCCATCTGGGTTTTCCCGTGGTAAAATCGCAGGCTGAGGATCTCCCGCTCCCGGCCGGATAATCGCCTGAAGGCGTTTGCAAGGGTGATGTGCTCCATCCAGTTGGGCTCCCAGTTTTTGGTGTCCTGGACCTGGTCCATAATGGTCAGGGGGTCGCCGCCGTCGGAATACACGCTGTCATACAGGCTCACCGGGGCGCAGACCGCGTCCAGGGCCTGGCTGACCTCCTGACGGCTCAGCTCCAGGGCCTGGGCGATTTCTTCCAGAGTGGGCTCCCGGTTCAGTTTCGCCGTCATGGCCTCCTTGCATTGCAGCACCCGGTAGGCCACGTCCCGAATGGACCGGGAGACCCGGATCACGCTGTTGTCCCGCAGATACCGGCGGACCTCTCCGGCGATCATGGGCACCCCATAGGTGGAAAAGCGCACCATTTTGGTGGTGTCAAAATTGGAAATGGCTTTCATGAGACCAATGCAGCCCACCTGGAACAGGTCGTCAGGGCTCTCCCCCCGCTTGTCAAACCGCTGGATCACCGACAGCACCAGCCGCAGATTGCCCTCGATGAGCCGTTGCCGTGCCTCCCGGTCCCCCTGCTGGCTGCGCCGCAGCAGGGCGGCGGTCTCCTGGGCACTGAGCACCGGCAGCCGGGAGGTGCAGATGCCGCAGATCTCTACTTTCCCCTGCATGGAAACTCCTCCAATTACGATTGTTTGTAAAGATGAGGCCGATATAGCCCCCTGGGGACAGTATCCCCGGGGAAGGGCTCCGGCATACGGAGAAAAATTTGGAGGATTTCACAAAAATTTCGGGGCGCCCCTCAAAAAGCCCCGGGGCGTACAAAGTGATTCTGGGGGAAAATCCAATCTTTTGCCCGGGAACCGGCAGTTGCGGCCCGGGGAGGCCGGGAAGAACGGCGGGAGAGCTTGTCGCTGTAGGGCGGATGTTTGCCCTTTTCGGACGGCGTTTTTTCACAGGGGGCTCCAACGGCGGGGAAAAGAAAAAGCTGTGGAGAAATCAAAGTTTTCCACATTCTCCACAGACTTCTCCACAAGACTTTTCCACAATCCCAACCCTTTGTGGAGAAAAGACAGAGAAGTTACATAAAACTTTTCCAAAATGATACACTTTCGTAACTTTTACCGTTTCTGAGCATTTTGACGTGGCCTTTGTTTTTGTGAAAAAATTTGGTCTTGACAGCCAGGCGATGGGAAGTGCGGAAGAGATTTTTGCTCCGGAAAGAATTTTTTTCAAAAAAGGGTTGATTTTAAGCGGGTTTTCCGTTATAATACGGGACTGTATGAAATACTGCTGTGAGGAGGTGTAATCAATGCCCAACATCAAGTCCTCTAAGAAGGATGTCATTTCTTCCAAAGTCGCTTATGAGAAGAATAAGGCCGACAAGTCCGCCCTGAAGACCAACCTGAAGAAGTTTGAGGCCGCTGTGGTCGGTGGTGACAAGACCGCTGCCCAGGAAGCCTACACTGTTGCTGTTCGGTCCGTGGACAAGGCGGTTGGTAAGGGTCTTCTGCACAAGAACAACGCTGCCCGGAAGAAGAGCAGCATGACCCTGAAGCTGAACAAGCTGGCCTGAGTTCTCTGAAAATATCTCCTTCCGAGCGTTGCTTGGAGGGAGTTTTTTCATTTTTTACGGAGGTGACCTATGGCAAGACTGACGGATTCGATCGTAAGCCTCAAAGGTGTGGGGCCCGCCCGGGCCAAACAGCTGGAAAACCTGAACATCTACACTCTGGGAGATCTGATCTGCCATTTCCCCCGGGGCTATGAGGACCGCACCCGCATGGTGCCCATTGCCCAGATGCAGGTGGATGAGCCTGCCTGCTTCCGGGCCGTGGTCATGTCCACCCCCAGGACCGCCCACATCCGCAAGGGGCTGGATTTGACGCGGGTCTCGGTGGCGGATTACTCGGGCCGCATCCAGCTGACCTTCTTTAACACCAAGTTTGCCGCGGAAAACCTGCAATACGGCAAGGAATACATCTTTTACGGCACCGTCTCCGGGGATTACAGCGGCTACGGCATTACCAACCCCATTTTTGAGGCGGCGGATGCCCCGGCGGTGACCACCCGGCGGATCATGCCCATTTACCCCCTGACCGCGGGGGTCAACAACGCCGCCATGACCAAGCTCATCCGTCAGGCCCTGGCCCTGTGCGATCCCCCCCAGGAGGTGCTGCCTCCGGAGCTGCTGAAGGAATACCAAATTCTTCCGGCGGAGCGGGCCTATACCGCCATCCATGACCCGGAAACCTGGGAAATGGCGGAGCAGGCCAAGCGGCGGCTGATTTTTGAGGAGTTTTTCGTGTTCTCCGCAGGGCTGGCCCTCATGCGGGCGGCAAGGGAGGCCCGGAAGACGGCCCCCTATGAGGAGCTGGATTTGGAGCCCTTCAAGAGGAGCCTGCCCTTTACGCTCACCGGTGCCCAGAACCGGGCCATTGGGGAGATCCTGGAGGATTTTCGCAAGGGCACCCCCATGAACCGGCTGGTCCAGGGGGACGTGGGCAGCGGCAAGACCATGGTGGCCGCCGCCGCGGCCTACTGCGCGGCGAAAAACGGCTTCCAGACCGCCCTGATGGCCCCTACGGAAATTCTGGCGGAGCAGCACTACGCCTCCTTTCAGAAGCTTTTTGCCCCCCTGGGCCTTTCCGTGGTGCTGCTCACCGGCTCCCAGACCCCCAAGGAAAAGCGGCTGGTTCGGGAGAAGCTCTCTTCCGGTGAGGCGGCCATTGCCGTGGGCACCCATGCCCTGATCTCCGAGAGCACCGCTTTTTCCCGTCTGGGTCTCGTCATCACCGACGAGCAGCACCGGTTCGGCGTGGACCAGCGCAGCCGCCTGTCCGCCAAGGGCCGTGATCCCCATCTGCTGGTCATGTCCGCCACCCCCATTCCCAGAACCCTGGCCCTGCTGATGTATGGGGATCTGGAGGTCTCCGTGCTGGATGAACTGCCCCCCGGGCGGCAAAAGGTGGATACCTTTTTGGTAGGGGAGAGCTACCGAGCCCGGATCAACGCCTTTATCCGCAAGCAGGTTTCCCAGGGAAACCAGTGCTTTGTGGTGTGCCCGGCGGTGGAGGAAAACCAGGACTTGGGCATCAAGGCAGCCTCCGTCTGGGCCGAGACCCTGCAAAAGACCGTGTTTCCCGATTTGCGGGTGGCCCTGCTCCACGGCCAGATGAAGGGGGCGGAAAAGGAGCGGGTCATGGCGGCCTTTGCCCGTGGAGAGGCGGATGTGCTGGTTGCCACCACGGTCATCGAAGTGGGGGTGGACGTGCCCAATGCCACCTTAATGGTCATTGAGGACGCGGACCGGTTCGGCCTGAGCCAGCTCCACCAGCTCCGGGGCCGGGTGGGCCGGGGCAGCGCCAAAAGCTACTGCATCCTCACCACCCACAACCGCAACCCCGACACCGTCCAGCGCCTGAAGGCCCTGTGCAAAACCAACGACGGCTTCCGCATTGCGGAAGAAGATCTGCGTCTCCGGGGCCCCGGGGACTTCTTCGGCTCCCGCCAGTCAGGGCTCCCCACCTTCCGGGTGGCAGACCGGAACCTGGACATGACCACCCTGAAACAGGCCCAGGAGGCTTCCAAAGAATGGGTGGAGCGCTACGGCACCTCCGACACCCCGGAAGCGGAGGCCCTGCGGCAGCGGGTGAACGCCCTGTTTTCAAGAGCGGAGGGGACGATGAATTAAATTGACAATTGACAATTGACAATGGACAATTATTTAGGAACGGACGTGTCCGGTTTTTGAAACACGTTGGTTAAACAATACACCAATCAGCGAAACCGTAGTAGATCGTTAATATAAAAACTTTACTTTTCAGATTCATGTGCTATACTATAAATACAATCAAAAAAA
>CAKTOB010000049.1 GCA_934589525.1 uncultured Oscillospiraceae bacterium
TGCACCAGAGTGCCACCGGCGCTCTGATTTAGATGGGTTCGATTCCCCTCTTGGACCACCAAATAAAAAACCACCCCATAGGGTGGTTTTTTATTTGGTGGAGCCGAGGGGAATCGAACCCCTGTCCGAAAGCAACTTGGAAAGAATCTCTCCGGGCGCAGTTTGTTATTTACATTCCCTCATCCCGGCGGGAACAAACACCCTACGGGAATCAGTAGCTTCATGATGCATGGTATGCGCAAAGCTTAGCATACGCACGGGCTCCACTCAAATCACACCCGAGCCCGGCTCGTGGACCTTCCGGGGCGGATGGGCGCCTAATTAGGCAGCCAGGGCAACAGTATTGTTGTCAGTTAAATTTAAAAAGTTACCCGTTTTATCGTGGTCAGGTGCCACGGCCCGCTATTCCAGCCTCACTACCCCCGTCGAAACCAGTACGGCCCCGTATGGAAGAAAAGTGCTGGGGTTCCGCCGGGGAATGGTCCCCGGCGGGAAAGGATCAATCAGAACCGGCCGTAGGGATCCGGCAGCTTCTTGGGTTCGGGATAGGTCTCGCCGTGGGTGTCCACGGTGATGGAAGCGATTTTCTGCTCTGCCACAGGGCGGTCGTTGGGGCCGGTCTTGGTGGAGGCAATGGCATCCACCACGTCCATGCCGGAGGTCACCTTGCCGAAGGCGGCATACTGGCCGTCTAAGTGCTTGGCATCCTCGTGCATGATGAAGAACTGGCTTCCGGCGGAGTTGGGAGAAGAGGACCGGGCCATGCTGAGCACGCCGCGCTTGTGCTTCAGGTCATTCTTCACACCGTTGAAGAAGAACTCGCCCTTGATGCAGTAGCCGGGGCCACCCATGCCGGTGCCGTCGGGGCAGCCGCCCTGGATCATAAAGCCGGGAATCACCCGATGGAAAATCAGGCCGTCATAGTAATTGTGGTTAGCCAGGTCGATAAAGTTGTAAACGCTCTGGGGGGCCTTCTCGGGGTACAGCTCGCCCTCAATCACGCCGCCGTTTTCCATGGTGATTTTAAAAGTAGGATTCATTGTTACCGCTCCTTCATGGCACGCTCGATCTGCCGCTTTGCATCCCGCTCCGCGGCGGAGGCGCGCTTATCATATAGTTTTTTGCCCTTGCACAATCCGACTTTCACCTTTACCCGGCTGCCCTTAAAATAAACGGACAGCGGGATCAGGGAATAGCCGTCCTGCTTGACTTTTCCAAGCAAGCGCATGATTTCCCGCTTGTGCATCAGCAGTTTTCTGGGACGCTTTTCGTCCCGGTTGAAAATATTGCCATGGTCATAGGGAGAAATGTGCATCTGGTTCAGGATCAGCTCTCCGTTTTTGATGCCGCACCAGGCATCCTTCAGGTTTAAGGCACCTGCCCGGATGGACTTGACCTCCGTACCGCACAGCTCAATACCGGCTTCAAACTCCTCTTCCACGAAATACTCGTGATAGGCCTCCCGGTTCCGGGCCATGACCTTGATACTCTCCTTTTCCAGACTGCTCACCTCGCCCCTTACATTGATGCCTTTATTATACCATGGCTGTCAAGTCTTCAAACAGCATCTTTTCCAATTCCTGGGGGCTGTCAAAATGGTAGGTACACAGCAGCTCCATCTCCCGGGCGATCTCCGGGCAGTTTTTCCGGCCCCACCCGGCAAAGGCGATGTCGCAGCCGGCCTTGCTGGCCATTTCCCAGGCGGGCTTCATGTCGTCTACCACCAATAAATCCTTAGGCTCCAGGCCATAGGTCTCCATGATGCGCTCCAAAGGGTAAGTATTGGGCTTTCGCTGCTCCTCCGGCAAATCCCAGCCGTAAATAGCATCCGGCAGCAGCCCAAAGTGGTCTTGATAATCCCTGGTAATGTTTTCCTCGCAGGAGTGGGAAACCACGCAAATCTTTCCCCCGGCCTGGCGGAACCGCTGCAGCAACTCCCGAATGCCGGGATAAGGCAGGGGCCTATGAGTGCGGATATAGGTCTGCCAGCCCTTAAATTCCTCTTCTAAGTCTTGGTCTGTAAAACCGTACCACTGGCGGCACATCTGGGCAAAGCCCAGATGGTAGCAGCCGGAGGTGTATTTTTCCAAAGACACCTCCGCTCCCGGGCAATAGGTATGAACGGCTTGCTCAAAATAGGGATAATTCACAGTGGCCTCACTCTGGACCGCTGTATCATCGTGGTCCATGACCAGACAGGCGTATTTCATATGGGCTGCCTCCCTTCTCTTTTGGGCTATTATAGCAAACTCGCAGGGCTGCCGCAACCAAAATTTTCCGTTGCAGTTATCGAACGTTTGTGCTATAATAAAGTCAATGAAAGGAGGTGCCGTCCGGTGGAACAGCTGTTGCAGCCGGTGGATGTGATTGCCCTGTGGGGGGCTGACGGAAAAATTCAGCCCTTGCGGCTGCGGATGCAGGGCGAGTCCGGCCCCCAGCGGGTGGATGTTCTGCAAATCCTTCAGGAAAAGCAATGGAATCACTACGGCTGGGAGGGCACCCAGTTCCTGTGCGTCGTGCGCACCGGCAGCACGGAGTGTGTTGTGACTCTGTTTTACAGCCAGCGGCACCGCTGCTGGAGCATCTCCGGCGGTGCCGCATAGTCATTTTTCTTCTTCCAGATGCCGCTCCAAACGAATACGAATTTTATAAAGCATACTCCGAACCTTTCCCTGGGAAAAGCCGCTTTTTTCGGAAATTTCCTTGGAGCTGTCCAAATACCAGTACCGGCAGACAAAGAGGCCGCGCTCCACCGGGGTCAGGGTATTCAGAAAGCGCTGAATGCTTTCCAGGGTTTCCCGGCGGATGGCTCTGCTTTCCGGGTTACCCTCTCCGCTGACGCAGGCCCCCAGTTCTTCTAAGGCCTGCCGGACCTGACCGTCGCCCCGCTTAAAGGACTGCCGTCTGCGCCAGCGGTCCCCATATTTTGCCGCCGTTTCCCGGATGGCCTCCTCCGAACGGGAACAATACAGACTTAAAATCCCGGCACCTTCCATACAGGCTTCCTCCTAGTAATGTCTCTTACCTATATAGACGGAAAAAGGAGCGGTTTTGTTTCATGTTTTCCGAAAAATTTTCAGAAAATTCATATCTGCCGGAGTTTTGGATTTTTTACCCTGGGATTGACGATTGGAAGAAAGCAGAGTATAATACGAGGGCAACTAAGGAAACTCTGAATAAATCGTCTGCGGCCGGACAGCGGATCTTCTGCCTCCATGCTACGGTTCTAAAAGTGGGAAATACACAAAGTATTCCCTCACTTTTAGAACCTTGCCTGGAAGCAAAATCTCTCGCTGCCAGCTCTTGCCGATTTAATCAGAGCTTCCCTAATAAAAGACGGGATCCGGTTTTGATCCCGAGCAGGAGGCTCCAATGCTGGAACTACAGGACATCGTCTGGTCTCTTCCGGACGGCGAAAAAATCATTAACGGCATCAATATGCACGCCGGTGCAGGAAAGCTCACCGTTGTCACCGGCCCCAATGGCGGCGGCAAAACCTCGATCGCAAAGCTCACCGCCGGACTCTACACCCCGGACAGCGGCCACATTCTTCTGGACGGCCGGGACATTACCAATCTGGATATGACCCAGCGGGCCAAGTTGGGCATTGCCTACGCATTCCAGAGCCCTGTGCATTTTAAGGGGCTCACCGTCCGGGATCTGCTGGAAATCTCCGCAGAGGAAAAGTTGGACGATGCTAAAATCTGCAATTATCTGAGCAAAGTGGGCCTTTGCGCCCAGGACTATATGGAGCGGTCGGTGGATGCCAGTCTTTCCGGCGGCGAGATCAAGCGCATTGAAATCGCCACGGTACTGGCCCGGAAAAATGCCCGGCTGCTGGTGTTTGACGAGCCTGAGGCCGGTATTGACCTGTGGAGCTTTACAAGCCTGATTGAAGTATTCCGCAGTCTCCGGGAAGAGCGGGACCGGGCGCTGCTGGTGATTTCCCATCAGGAACGGATTTTGGAAATTGCCGATGAGATCGTTGTGATCGCCGCAGGCCAGGTTCGGGCCGCCGGCCCCCGGGAGGAGATCCTGCCCACCCTGCTGGCCGGTGAAAAAGCCCCGGGCTGCCCCATTCAGAAACCGTCCTGCTAAAGAATAGAGAGGAGACATTATGGAAAAAATTACAGAAGAAATGCTCCAGATCATCTCTGACTTGCAGGGACAATACGGCGGAGCCTATAATATCCGGGAAAACGGCGGCTGCGCCGGAAGACAGTCTACAGAGCATATTCAAATCGACTCCAAAACCGACAACCCCGGTTTGGAAATCCACATTTCTTCGGAAGCCCAGGATGAAACCGTCTATATCCCCGCCTGTGTGACCCACGGCAATGTGGACGATGTGGTTTACAACGACTTTTTTGTATCCAAGGGTGCCAAGGTGACCATTGTGGCAGGCTGCGGCGTCCATACGGACAATGAGGAAAACGCCCGGCACAACGGCATCCACCGGTTCTTCCTGGAAGAAGGGGCCCAGGTGCTTTACAAGGAAAAGCACATCGGCACCGGCAAGGGCCAGGGCATCCGCTCTATTGACCCGGTAACGGAGGCGACCCTGGGGCCCAACGCCCTGCTGGAAATGGACACCATTCAAATCGGCGGCGTAGACCGGACCACCCGGACCACCAAGGCCCGACTGGACACCGGCGCAAGGCTCACCATCCACGAAAGCATCCTGACGGAACTGGACCAGACCGCCCAGACCGAATTTGAAGTCACCATGGAGGGCGACGACTCCGCCGTAGACCTGGTTTCCCGGTCCGTCGCCAAGGGCAACTCCAAGCAGAACTACCACTCCCGCATCATCGGCAACTGCCGCTGCACGGGGCACTCGGAGTGCGATGCCATTCTGGTAGACCACGGCACCGTCAACGCCGCCCCGGAACTCTACGCCGGAAACATTGACGCCGGACTCATCCACGAGGCCGCCATTGGCAAAATTGCCGGAGAGCAGATCATCAAACTCCGCACTCTGGGACTGACCGAGGAGGAAGCCGAGGCCAAGATCATTGACGGCTTCCTGAGAGGATAAGGCTTCCGATCTATCGTTTATAAAGAAGCAGCGTGAAAAAGTCCGGGCAGAAAACTGTTCGGACTTTTCATATTTCATAGTTGCAGTAGAATTGTTCATAAGTTTTATGGTATAATTTTGGATGCAAAATTTTCGATAATTGAGTAAAAAAGGCGATTTGTTGATTTTGTAAATTACTGTTTTAGAGACAGGAGGACACTATGGCATCCAGTATTATTCATTATGCAATTATATGTGAACTAATCAAGAAGAGACAATTTAATAATCTGGATAGGCTTAGATTTGGATCTATTCTTGTGGATGCAGGATATAATGGAAATAGTCATTTAAAAATAACTGTTGCAGGCGGGCATAAAAAAACGTATGACTTTAATGGTTTTAGAAGCATGTATGGCAAATTGATGAAGGAGGATGATTTATACCTAGGGTATTATCTTCATCTTGTTCAGGATGTTATTTACAGACATTTTGTTTATGATAAATATCATTGGAATCCGCTGATACCAGGAAATGTGGAGAGACTCCATAGAGATTATGCAATAGGAAATCATCATGTTATCCAGAAATACAATTTAAAAAACGAAATTATAGTTCCTGCGGGTTTTGAAAAAGAACCAATAAACCAGTTATGTACATTTGATATAGAAGGATTAATACAGAATATGAATACGTATTTTCTTCCTGTAAAGGATGATGATATATTTTTCTTTACTACAGAAATGGCAGATGAGTATATAACTGAGGCTGTAGATTTTTGTATTCAAGAATTAGATAACCTTGACAATCAAAAAGAAGGTATAGATGGATATAAAGTAGCTTGGGATAACGTACCAAGAGCAATACTTGAGAGTACGAAGTAAAGAACTTGGAAAAAATGAACACTTCCCGTTTGTCTAACTGATTTGCAAATATTCTCTTATTTTCAAGTCTCGTGCACCTTCATATTGTGACCGAAAATCTATTTTCCCTTATGAAGTGGATACAAGAGATTCATTCTATATAAACGGGATACATGTTGCCGAAATCGGTGAAAGCGTCATGTGCTTCTGCGATGTACCGTACCTTGCAAACATCGGGTGCGCCGCATCTCACAAGGAGGCTTTAGAGTTATCTCCAAATGTCACATGTATTACAGTCAAGGACAAAGCAAGAGCCTGGGAACCGTCCAAGGAAGAAACATATCCCATCATATACAATGGCGTAATGGAAGCCATCAGGGATCTTGGGCATAAAACAGCCTATCCCTCTCAAGACCATTGCGTTTGCGAATTGAAGCTGACGGACACCCATTACTTTGAAACACCTGATCGTTTTCCTTGGAAAGGCAGCTTTACTAAGGACTGCGCGACATGGGAAGCCCATGACATAGAGACAGCGCTTAGCTTGTTCTGGCGTGTACATGCGTATATCAGGGAAAAATAGGATTTAGATGGGTTTAAATCCCCAATATAAAAAAAGAACACCACTTTCGTGATGTTCTGGTCCGAGTGACTGGATTCGATGGCTGGCTTTGCGGCAGCAAAGCCATATGGTTGCAATTAAGTTTTGAATTGATTGCTGCAAAATACCACCGGCATTTGGCATTTAGATGGATTCGAATCCTACCACAGGCAAAAAAATGAACACTACCCGAAAGGTAGTGTTCATTTTTGGTCGGAGTGTAATTATAGGATTTCAGAAAACGCAGATATATCAATGGTTTGCTGGCAGTCGGCAAGAGGTTTTTATTCTAAAAATTCAAAATGACGAGAACAACGCCGCCCAACAGGACAACGGGCGGCGTTTTCATATATAAAACCATGAAGGGAGGTCACTTCCACCAGGCCAGTCTGCGGACTGGCTTTTTTTCATGCCACAAAAAGGAGGTTTGCAAATGGCAGATGATAAGAAAAACATTCCCGAGGCAGCTCCGCCCGCCGACGCTCCCGCTCCTGCGGTAGAAAATGTCGCCGTGCCGGAGCAGCCTGCTCCCGAGCCTGCGCTGACCGACGCAGAGGCGGTCATACTGGAGCATGAGGGGCAGGCGGCGCTCTTTGAAATGGGCGAGGCCGTGCCTGATCCCGCTGACGCTGTTACCCACGCCGAGGTGGAGGAGCCTGCCGCTCCCGAAGTCCCCAAGGCTGAAAAGGAACAGGAGCAGCCGCCCACTCCCGGCAAGGACGATCCCGCCCCGGCACATTCCGGCAAGGTGGTGGATTTTGCCGCTGCCCGTGACGAGGCGGCCAAGGAGGAGAAAAAGGCGGTCAAGCAGAAGCCGCCCACCGAAAAAAACAAGGCTGCCAAGCCCGGCAGGGGGCGTCCGCCCAAGGAGAGCAAGGCCGCTCCCGATAAGGCAAAGCCGCCCAAACCTCGGGACAAAAAGTCCCAAAGCAAGCCCACCCCGGAGAAGCCTGCCGTGGATAAGGGCGGCGCTCCCGCTGGTGCGGAGGTCACGCCGGAGCCGTCTGCGCCCCGT
>CAKTOB010000050.1 GCA_934589525.1 uncultured Oscillospiraceae bacterium
GCGGGTGTAGCTCATCCGGTAGAGCGCCACCTTGCCAAGGTGGAGGTAGCGAGTTCGAGCCTCGTCACCCGCTCCATGAAAAAGAGATCCGCAAAAGCGGGTCTCTTTTTTTGCGGGCATTTTCAGAAAAACAAAAATGCGGGAAGCTCGGGCTCCGCTTTTGGCGAAACCGGGGCTTCCCGATGACCGTGAATCCTTGCGCTGAACAGAAGCAGGGAGGGCTGTTACATCTGGAAAATATTTCCCAGGACCGCGCCGCCCCGGTCGTCCTCCTTGGGCCGTACCTGTCCATAGGCCAGGGCGTAGGTCACGTTCAGTCTGTTGTAAAGCAGATAAAACACCAGGAAATTGGCGGCCAGGGACAGCAGGGCAAAAAGGTAGTAGCCTGCGGTGCTGCTTAAAGGGAGGGAAAGGCCCGCAAAGGACAGCAGCCAGTCCCCATAGGCCAGGGCGTTTGCCAAAAACAGCAGCACATAGTACCACCAGAAGCTCAGATCCAGCCGGAACAGCCCAAAGCGATTGCCCCGCATCATCTGGCGGCTCTCCCGCAGGGCGTACAGTGCTCCGGATTCCGGATGGTCCAGAAGCACAAAATCCGCCATCCGGTAGCGGTAGATAATGGGCAGCACAAAGGCCAGAAAGACCACCAAGAAGATGCCCAGAATGGGCAGCATCATCCAGGACAGCTGGTCTAAAGCGGCGCTGTCGATCTGAATGGTGCCGCTGCCGCCCAGAAGGATGCCGCCGGAGAGATAGGGCTCCACCGTTTGGGCAAAGCTGTCGGAAAGGGGCGACAGGAGAAAGGCCATGATGGACAGGTAAAAGGCCGCCATGCTGGCCCCCAGGATGATGCACCCCTGCAATAGCTTCATCCGCACTAGGGGCCAGAACCGCTCAAAGCCGGTCCGCAGGGCATTCCGGGAGGCGTACTGCCCCCGGCTGATCCGCAGCATGCCCCCCATATAGCCAAAGCCCAGGCAAAGGGTGAGGATGCTGCACACCACCGGCAGGAATGTGGACACCGTAGATAGGAAGGTCCGGAAGCCTATATTGGAAAGACCTCCGGTGTTGGCGATTTGGCCGGACACCAGCTCCTGCAGCAGTAGGTTTATTAGGCCGATGCCGACGACCAGGCCGCTGTAAATCAGCACGATCTGCTTTTGGTTCTGGGCGGCCGCCAGCTTTTGTGATGCCGTTTTTTTCAGTTCACGGCTTTGAAACGTCATAAATTCCATCCTCCAATTGATTCAATAGTACAGTTATAACCCAAAGACAACAAAATAGCAAATGAATTTTTTGTGTTCGATGGATTTTGACGGTTACATCTGCTATAATTTAGGAAAGTTCTGATGAAAGGATGGGTTTGTATGGAGCTAGGAGAACGGATCAAACAAGCCCGATTGGATGCGGGTCTCAGCCAGCGGGCGCTCTGCGGCGACCGCATCACCCGGAATATGCTCTCTCAAATCGAGCACGGCACCGCCAGACCCTCGATGCAGACCCTGCGGTATCTGGCGGAGCGGCTGGAAAAGCCGGTGAGCTTTTTTCTGGAGGAGTCGGCGGTAACACCCAATCAGATTTTGATGGTCAAGGCCAGACAGGCCTACAGCCGGGGCAACGGCCGGGAGGCTTTGCTTGCCCTGGAAGATTATGCAGCCCCGGACGGGGCACTGGACTGGGAGTTTGGTCTGCTGGGCTTTCTGTGCTGCCTGGAGCAGGCGGAAAAAAATTTGGCCCAGGGCCGGGGGCCTGTGGCGGAAAAAATGCTGTCCCAGACCTTCCTGTATGACAGCCCCTATATCACCCCGGAGCTGCGCCAGCGCCGGGACCGGTTGAGCTTCCGCCTGGGAAAGAAGGACATGCCCCAGAGCTTCCCACCCTTGGATGAGGAGCTGCTGCGCAGGGCAGAGGCTGCCCTGGCCCAGGGAAAGCCGGAGCGGGCCCGCAGCCTTTTGGAGGCAACGGAAAGCCGGGACGGTGCCTATTATTTTTTCAGCGGAAAGATCTTTTTCCTACAGAAAAACTACGCCGCCGCCCGGGATGCCTTCCTGGAAGCCCAGGCCCGGGGAGAGAACTGCGACGGCTTTTTGGAGATCTGTTTCCGGGAATTGGGGGACTATAAAAACGCCTATACCTACGCCCGCAGAGGCAGATAGCCCTCCGGTCTTTTGAAACCGGACTTTCTATTGAAAAAAGCCACAAGTTTGGCTCTGTTTTACAGAAAAAATTTATATTTTTTTTTTTTTTTTTTTTTTTTTTTTTTTGAAGATTGTTCCGATTTCTGGGAAAAGACCTTGAAATTTATCGCATAATGCGGTAAAATATACCAGAATATGGAATGAGAAAAAAGTCGGCGTGCCCTTTACCGTTGGAGCCGCCGGCGAAACCAGGCCCGTGATCGCAAAAGGGGGCCTGAGAGGAGTGAAGGATCGATCATGACAAGAGGAAAAGTCCGTTGGCCGCTGGTGGTTTATGATATGCTGATTCTGCTGGCGGTGGATGTTCTTCTTCTGGGCTTCTATCGAAGCAACGAAAGCCTTTCGTGGGACGGCATGGTGTTTCATACCGTCGTCTCCTTTGCCTGCGTGTTTTCTGCCCGGTATATCGGCAATATTTACCAGCAGATCTGGCGCTATGGCGGCATCCAGTGCTATATCCGGCTGCTGATCGTGGACGGGGCGGCATTCCTGGTGTTTCTGGCCATTGAGCAGGGGGTCCGGGTCTACTATCCCATTGAGCAGGTGACCTTTGCCCGGCTGCTGTCTATTTCCAGCATCAATCTGCTGGTGTCCCTGGCTATGCGGATGTTCTACCGATATGCTTTTAAATGCGGCACCGAGGATACGGCCCTGGGCCGGCTTCTGCGGCTGTGCCTGCGGATATTCGCCGGGGAGGAAATGATCCACGAGATCGACCGGGAGAAGCGGACCAAGGTGGCCATCATCGGCGCGGGCCGTGTAGGTGTGAACCTGGCGGAAGAACTCCTGGCCAACAGTGCCTCCAGCTATGTGCCCCGGTGCTTCGTAGACTCCAATGACGAGAAGGCCGGAAAGGAAATTCACGGCATCCCCGTCTGGAAGGAAGACGATGCCACCGTGGAGCGGCTGCACAAGGTAGAGGTCCAGGAGGTGGTCTTCGCCATCCCCAATTTGTCCGACGAAAAAAAGCGGAGCCTCTGCAAACTGTATATGGACGGGGGCTTCAAGGTCAAGGTTTATGACTACCCCGTGATCCAGACCGCGGGCCAGAAGCGGCACCTCCGGGATTTTGACATTGAGGAGCTGCTGTTCCGCAAACCCATTACCATTTCGGACCCCCGCACCAGCGCCTATTATCGGGACAAGGTGGTCCTGATCACCGGCGGCGGCGGTTCCATCGGCTCGGAACTGTGCCGTCAGCTGGCCAAAATGGAGCCCCGGCAGATCGTTCTTCTGGACATTTATGAGAACGGGGTATATGATATTCAGCAGGAGCTGAAGATCGCCTACGCAGACAAGCTGGATTTGCAGCTGGAAATCTGCTCCATTACCAATCATCGGGCCCTGGAGCGGGTCTTTGCCCATTATAAGCCCCAGATCGTCATCAATGCCGCCGCCCACAAGCATGTGCCCCTGATGGAAAAGAACTGCGTGGAAGCCGTTTATAACAACGTCTTCGGCACCCGGAACCTGATCGACTGCTGCGAGGCCTACGGGGCGGAGCGGATGATGATGGTCTCCACGGACAAGGCGGTGAACCCCACCAACGTCATGGGTGCCACCAAGCGGATGTGCGAAATGTTGATCCAGAGCGCCGCCACCTGGGGCCGGGTCAATTACAGCGCCACCCGGTTTGGAAACGTCCTGGGCTCCGCCGGTTCCGTGATCCCCCTGTTCAAGCGGCAGATCGCCAGCGGCGGCCCCGTCACCCTGACGGACAAGCGGATCATCCGCTACTTTATGACCATCCCCGAGGCCTCCCAGCTGGTGCTGGAGTCCGGCCCCATGGCCAAAAACGGGGAACTGTTCGTGCTGGATATGGGCCAGCCGGTGAAAATCCTGGAGCTGGCGGAGAACATGATCCGCCTCTCCGGCGCCCAGGGCATCGAGATCGTGGAAACCGGTCTGCGGCCTGGGGAGAAGCTCTACGAGGAGCTCCTGGTGAAAACCGAGGAGCTGGATAAGACAGACAACCGCCTGATCTTTATTGAAAAGGATTGCCCCCTGCCCCGGCAGGAGATGGACCGCCGCATGGAGCTCCTGGCAAAAGCCGTGGAGAGCGGCAGCGATGACAGGACCCGGAAGGCGCTGAAGCAGGTGGTGCCCACCTTCCGCTCCCCGGAGGAGGTCAACGCCAGCGCGGAGCAGTCCGAGGAAATGAAGATGCAGCGGGAAGCTGCCTGCGTGTAACAAGCTACTAGGAGGTAAACTATGGAAGCAGCAAACGAAAAAAGAACCACAAACCCCCGCTTTTTGCTCCTTCGCCTGGCGATGGTGCTCTGCGACGTGCTTTCTGTCAACCTGGCCTATTTTATAGCCCTGGTGGTCCGGTTCTATGTGAATTTCGAATTTAACGTCTGGGCCACCAAATATGTCCCCGCGTTCCTGAAATTCGCGCCATATTATACCCTGATTTGTATCGTTATTTTCGGCTGCTTCAAGCTTTATAACAGCCGCTGGAGATATGCGGGCCTGGGGGACCTGAACCGGATTTTGGTCGCCTGCCTGATCACCTGCGTGGCCCAGGTGGTGGGCTCTGCCATGTTTGTGATGCGGATGCCCCTGACCTATTATTTTATCGGTGCCCTCTTGCAATTTGCTCTGGTCACCGCCAGCCGCTTTGCCTACCGCATCATTCTTTTGGAAATCGAGCGGGCCAAGGTCCGCAGAAACCGGAAGGAGACCGCTGTCAAGGTCATGGTGGTGGGCGTTGGGGAAACCGCCAACGTGATTCTCAAGCACATGGAGCGGGACGTGGACAACGCCGCCCAGCCGGTTTGCTGTGTGGATTTCCGTTCCGACGGCTACGGAGATATGATGGGCGGCCTGCCGGTCATTGGCGGCGTGGAAAAGATCGCCGATGCCATCAAGAAGTATTCCGTTGAAAATGTGATTTTGGCGGACAACACCATGCCCCTGGCCGTCCGCAAGCAGGTGCGCTCCATCTGCGCCCAGGCCCAGGTGGAGGTCCAGGATTTCGGCGGCTACTTCCAGGAGAGCCGGGGCCCCGTGACCCTCCGGGGGCTCATGGAGTGTACCAAGGGGGAAGTGGAGCTCATCATGAACGGCAAGCACAAGCGCTTTGTCAATAGCGAGCAGGCCATGGAGTATGTAACGGAAAGATTTGTTTTGAAATCGGTCTCCGCCAAGGAAAACCGTCTGGTGGTGGAGCTGCAGCAGGATATTCTGGTTCCCAACGATGTGAAGGAAGACTGGGTCCGCAGCTATGAGGAAGAGAGCGGCGAGGACATCAGCTTCTTCTGATGAAATGGAAATGGAGTAATTCGGTTGATCCGGTAACAAGGGAGATTGAGGAATATGGCATTCAAAAGAAAAAATGAATTTACGGCCTTCCCGAATAAGGTCTGGTTGGCGACCCCCACCATGCACGGCGAAGAGCTTGCTTACGTTACGGAAGCGTATGAAACCAACTGGATGAGCACCGTTGGAAAGAATATCAACGAGGTGGAGAAACTGGCGGCGGAGCAGTCCGGCATGAAGTATGCCGTGGCCCTTTCCTGCTGCACCGCGGCCCTGCACCTGTGCGTCCGCTTTGCCGGGGAAAAGCTCTATGGCAAGGCCCCCATCAGCCGCGGGGCCCTGGAGGGCAGACGGGTGTTCTGCTCCGATATGACCTTTGCGGCTACCTTAAATTCCGTGGTCTACGAGGGCGGCATCCCCGTCTTTATCGATACGGAGTACGATTCCTGGAATATGGACCCGGTGGCCCTGGAAAAGGCCTTTGAGATGTACCCCGATACCAGGCTCGTGGTCTGCGCCGAGCTCTACGGTTTCTCCGGCGATATCCGCCGCATCAAGGAGATCTGCCATGCCCACGGTGCCCTGCTCATTGAGGATGCCGCCGAGGCCATGGGTGCCACCTGGGAGGGTGTCCCCTGCGGCAGCTTTGGCGACTACGCCGCCGTCTCCTATAACGGCAATAAGATCATCACTGGCTCCTCCGGCGGCTGCCTGCTGACCAACGACCTGGAGGTGGCCAATAAGGCCCGCAAGTGGTCCACCCAGGCCCGGGAAAACGCCGCCTGGTACCAGCACGAGGAGGTGGGCTATAATTACCGCATGTCCAACGTCATCGCCGGTGTCATCCGGGGCCAGTACCCCCATCTTTATGAGCATATCGCCCAGAAAAAAGCCGTCTATGACCGCTATAAAGCGGGCCTCAAGGGCCTGCCCGTGCAAATGAACCCCTATGATGAAAAAAAGTGCGTGCCAAATTACTGGTTATCTGCTATGATAATAGATAAGGACGCCATGTGCCGCCAGGTCCGCGGCGAATCCGAGGCCATGTACATCCCCGAACCCGGCAAAACCTGCCCCACGGAAATTCTCGAAGCCATCTCCCGCCTCAATGCCGAGGGCAGACCCATCTGGAAGCCGATGCACATGCAGCCTATGTACCGCATGCACGAGTTCATCAC
>CAKTOB010000051.1 GCA_934589525.1 uncultured Oscillospiraceae bacterium
TTGCAGGGTGACTTGCCGGGAAGATAGGTAATGCCAACACAAGATAACCGCTTCGTGAAAACGAGGCGGTTTTTTCTGATGGGTTCGGGGTCTATTTTCACAATGCAAAACCACGGGGACGGCCCAAACACCGTTCCCGTGGTTTTTTGCAGACCGTCCCCCAAAAAGCAGGGACCTTCGTCTGCCTGTGGGTGGGAGGGGAAGACCGCAGCCGGTAATAAAACCGTAATACCATGACGGGAGCGGATGTGCTATAATGCAGATAAAGAAAGGGGGCGGTGCTGTGGCGGAAAACAGGCTGCTGGTCATTGAGGACGACCCGGAAATATCCAAGGCCTTGTGCCGGAATTTGCGCTGGGCGGGGTACAGTGTGACCCATTTTGCTCATGGCGGGCAGGCCTTGGAGGCACTGGAACAGGATCGGTTTTACGATTTGGCGTTGCTTGATATGATGCTGCCGGGGGTGGATGGCTTTGGGCTGCTGCCCAGGCTGCGGGAATACGGGATTCCGGTGATCTGTCTCACGGCGCTGACGGATGAACAGTCGGAAATCCGGGGTCTGCGGGAGGGGGCAGAGGATTATATTCCCAAGCCCTTCCGGATGGCGGCCCTTCTGGTGCGGATCGAAAAGGTGCTGGAGCGCAGCGGGAAACTAAACCAGATTTACCGCTTTCGGGACTTGGAGCTGGACGGCCAAAACCGGGTGCTGCGGCGGGGAAACACCGTTATTGCCCTGCCGCCCATGGAAATGGAGGTGCTGACGGTGCTGATGAAAAACAAAAACCGCACGGTCTCCCGGGAAGAAATTCTCAAAGCCATCTGGGGCTATGATTACTTCGGAGACCTGCGGACGGTAGATGTGCGCATTGCGAATCTGCGTAAAAAGCTGGGCCTTTCCCGGGAGATCCGGACCGTGCCCAGAAGCGGTTACAGATTGGAGGAGCTATGAAACTGAGATGGAAGCTGGCGGGACTCTGCGCGGCGGTAATGGCGGTGCTGTCCCTGGGGCTGGCAAAAAACATGTATGCCCAGGTGCTGCGGCAGACCTGTAGTGTTCACGAGGCCGCCCTGGAGCAGCAGCTAAAACAAATCCGCACATCCTTTGAGGAGCAGGGGGCAAAAATCTGCGCCCAGCTGCCGGATTCTCCGGGCCGGGAGATTTTGCTCCGGGATTTGTTTCAGTCCCTGGTCACCGGCCCGGCGGTGCTGCGGCTGGACGGAAAAACGGTATATGATTCCACCAATCAAATCTTTCCTGAAGGTGATGCCAGGCAAGGCAGCTGGGGAAGTCTGGAGAGCACCTATGACTACATCCGGGCGGCCTGTGGCAGTTCTCTGGACTCCGGCCCCACATACGAACTCTATCTTCTGGAAAATTTCCGGGGAACCTACAGCCGGATGGAAGCGCTTTACCGGGGATTCTTAAAGTCTGCTGCCATGACCCTGGTGGCCGGGGTGGCGGTGCTGGTGCTGATCCTCTGGCGGTCCCTTCGGCCCCTGGGGCAGCTGCAGCAGGCGGCGGCCCGCATTGCGGACGGTGCCTACGACCAGCGGGCCACGGTCAAGCGGAAAGACGAGGTGGGGCTTCTTGCCGGGGATTTTAACCGGATGGCCCAGGCGGTGCAGAGCCATATTGAGGAGCTGACGGAGCAAAACCGGCGGCAGCAGCAGTTTTTGCGGGCGGTGACCCACGAATTCAAGACCCCCATGACTTCTTTGCTTCTGAATGTGGAGACCCTGGAAACCATGGCCCTGCCGGAGCCGGAACGGCAGGATATTCTGAGCGATATGGACCGTCAGCTGACCTATCTGGAGGCCCTGGTGCAAAAGCTACTGAAGCTTCTGACCCTGGGCCAGGCTCCAAGCCGGGAGGCGGTGGAAAAAGCCTGGCTCGTTGAGCAAATTCAGGCCCTGTGCGGAGGAATAGCACAGCAGCGGGGCGTATCCCTGGAATTGGAACGGGATGACGAGCCTCTTTGGGGGGATGGAGAACTGCTTTGTGCGGCCCTGCGGAATCTGACGGAAAACGCCGTTCACGCTTCCCCTCCCGGCTCTGTCGTCACCCTGCGGCTGCTGGGCCAGACCCTGGAGGTAGAGGACCGGGGCTGCGGCATCCCGGAAGAGCAGATTCCCAGGCTGACGGAGCCCTTTTATACCGTAGACCCCTCCAGGAGCAAGGGCCAGGGCGGCGTTGGCCTGGGCCTGTCCCTGGTAAAGGCCATGATGGATGCCCAGGGCGGCGAACTTCAAATCGAAAGCACCCCCGGTCAGGGGACCGTTGCCCGGCTGTTGCTGCCAAAGGAGGAATAAAGATGAAACGAACCGCATTATTGCTTTCTCTGTGCCTGCTGCTTACCGGCTGCGCCCACGAAGTTGCCCCCACAGAGCCTACCAGCGGCCAGCAAGCCCTCTGGGCCACCCAGGCCGGGGAAACTTGGCAGGAGCTGACGCTGCCGGACCGGTTTACGGCCCATTGGACCGACACCCTCCGGGCCGATGCCCGGGTCACTGCCTCCCAGGGCACCAAAATGCCCCTGGCCTTCATCCGGCGGCACCGCCTCACCCAGGAAGACCTGGACCGGCTGCTGGCCGCCTTTGCCAAGGGAAACCCCTGCCGGGGGAATGGGGTGGAGACCAAGCAGTCCGCACAACTCCAAATCGATATACTCCACCAGAACTATGATGGAGCGCAGTGGCCGAAGGATGCGGAAGCCCAGCTCAAAAAACTGGAAAGGAGCCTGAAAAGGCTGCCGGATGAAGCAGACCTTCCACCAATCACCAGCTTTTGGCACGATGAGGGCTTTGACTGCCCCGTGTTCTACGGAGAAACGACTGTAGACGGTACCGACTGGGAGTTCCAAATCATCGATAACGGGACAACCATGACCCATGCTTTGTGCTACGAAAAAACCTATGGCCCATACGGCGCCAGCCGGATACAGCTGGAAGCCGGGCAGAATATTTCTTGTGTGCAGCCGCCCCAGCAGATCACCCAGGAGGAAGCCAAGGCCCTGGGCGATCAGCTCATGGAGGCCCTGGGCCAGACCAACATGGTCTGCGATGACATCCGTCAGGGCCTCAACGGGGCCCAGCTTCTGTGCTATGTGCCCACCATCCAGGGCATCCGGCTGTCCGCCATTGCCCGGGAGCACCGGAACGCCCAGGGGGAGATCAGCCCTTATGTGGCCTACCAGTACACCCGGGATATAGACGGCGGCAACTACTGGGACGACGCCCAAATCCTTTTGGAGGTCGGCACGAAGGGCATTCTGGCATTTCGCTGGACCATGCCCTTTGATGTCACGGAGCTTGTGACAGATCAGGCAAGGCTTTTGAATTTTGATACCGTTGCCCAAATCGCCCGGGACATTCTGCCCCAGGTCGTGACCTTGCCCCAAGGCACCAAAACCGCCACCGTTGACCGGGTAGATTTGACGCTGATGCAAGTCCACGACAAAGGAAGCGACACCGCCACCGTCCTGCCGGTGTGGGACTTCTGGGCCACCATCACCGAGGAGTACAACGAAGACACCCCCATCCGCCGGGTCCTGTTGACCCTCAACGCCATAGACGGAAGCGTGATCCGGCGGGAGAACGGGTATTGAAAAATTGACAATTGACAATGGACAATTGACAATTAGCGTAGTTGACAGTGGACAGTTATTGGGGAGCGGGGGGCACTTGCCTCTCCCTTTGGGAGAGGTGGCCGAGCGCAGCGAGGACGGAGAGGGTCAACGTTGAGGATGGCAAATGACGTTATTATTCAACAAAACGTCGCAAGGCCCTCTCAGTCTCGGCTGCGCCGAGCCAGCTCTCCCAGAGGGAGAGCCAAGGGGCTGCGCTCCCTCGGAATGACATGACGGGGTGGTTCCGGTTGTCCGCAGGGGCTGTATTTGCGACAGAAGCCCTGCCGACACGGTACAAGAGCATCCCCGGCGCAGCCGGATCAGGGACGCTCTGCCCACTCCCGGCGCAGAATCGCGTAGTGTGCGGTGTCGCACAGCCCCTGGTTGTTCCAGTCCGCTTCCCGGGCGGTGCCTTCGTAGGTCATGCCGCATTTGCGCATGACGTCGCCGGAGTGGGGATTGTGGGGGTCGTGGCGGGATTCGATACGGTTAAAGCCCACTTCCTCAAAGAGAAACCGTAGAACAGCCTCCAGGGCTTCGGACATGACACCTTTGTGCCACCAGTGTTCCCCGATGCAGTAGCCGATTTCGGTGGAGCCGATTTTATCATCCACTTGGCGGGCGGTGATGTTCCCGATGGGTTCCCCCAGGGATTTGAGGACGATCATCCAGTTGTAGCTCTTCGGGGAGGCGCATTCCTCAATCCAGCCGCTTAAAACCTGTTTTGTAACATCCAGGTCGGCATGGGGCGGCCAGGTCAGGAATTTCGTCACCTCCGGGTTGGAAGCCCAGTTGCGGTACATGGGCTCGGCATCGCTGATCTCTGCCCGGCGCAGGAGCAGACGGGGCGTTTCAATGGTTTGGCTGCCCTTGTGGGTCAGCAGACGGCGGCCCTTGGGATTGTAGAGAATGGACTCTTCGGAATTTTCAACGGTGCCGTACCGGGTCTCATAGTTGCAGGTTTTGATGTACCGGAAGCCGCATTTTTGGATGACCCGGGCGGATTGCCGGTTCCAATCAAAATGCCCCACCAGAAGAAAATCCAATCCGGCGGTGTCAAACAGATAGGCAGTCACGGCCTTCACGGCCTCGGGCATCAGCCCCCGGCCCCAGTAGTCCCGGGAGAGTGTATAGCCCAGCTCCCGGCCCCGGAGCCAGGCAAGCTCCGGGTAATGTTCTTCGTTATATTCTTCGATCCCCAGAGCGCCGATGACCTTGCCCTCATACTCCAGAGCAAAGGTCTTCTTATGGGCGATAAAGTCCTTTAGAATGGTCCGGGATTCCTCAATATCCTTGTGGGGCGTCCACCCGGCCATCTGGCCCACGCCGTCTACCTTGGCGTAGGCGTAAAAGTCCTCCAGGTCGCTCTCCCGCCAGGGCCGCAGGGTCAGGCGGGGGGAGCGCAGGGTGATGCCGGAAATATCAATGGGTGCGTTCATGATGATCCTCCTTTTTCACGAAAAGAACAGCAGCAGGAAAACCGGGAAGGGTTTCCTGCTGCTGTGACTTTTGTGTGTGTGTCAAACCCAAAAAGCGTACAACAATGCAGGCCCGTAAAAACCGTTTACGGACTTACCATTAGGCATGTTCATGGAAGAATACAGCATTGTTGTCACCTCTTTGTTTATGCGATTATACACATGGGAATATCCGCTGTCAAGGGAAAATTTACGCCATCTCCGCAATTTCGTAAATCAGCCGTTCCGTCTTTTCCCAGCCCAGGCAGGCGTCGGTGATGGATTTGCCGTAGGTGCCGCCGTCTGTCTTTTGGTTGCCGTCTTCTAAGTAGCTTTCTACCATGAAGCCCTTGACAAGTTGGTGAATGCCTGTATCATAGGTTCTGTTTTGCAGGACTTCCCGGATGATGCGGCCCTGCTGGTAGGGGTTTTTGCCGGAATTGGCGTGGTTGGCGTCGATGATGACGGCGGGGTTCTGGAGGCCCTGCTCTTCGTAGAGCCTGTGGAGGAACACCAAGTCCTCATAGTGGTAGTTGGGCCGGGGGTCGCCGTGCTTGTTGGTGTAGCCCCGGAGAATGGCGTGGGCGTAGGGGTTTCCGGTGGAGGTGGCCTCCCAGCCCCGGTAGATGAAGGTATGGCTGTGCTGGGCGGCGTTGATGGAGTTCATCATGACGGACAGGTCGCCGCCGGTGGGGTTTTTCATGCCCACGGGAACGGAGATGCCGGAGCTGGTGAGCCGGTGCTGCTGGTCTTCCACAGACCGGGCCCCTACGGCAACGTAGGCCAGTACATCGTCTAAGTATTTATAGTTTTCCGGGTAGAGCATTTCGTCGGCGCAGGAAAAGCCTGTCTCCCGCAGCACCCGCATATGCAGCTCCCGGATGGCAATCAGACCTTTCAGCATATCCGGGGCGGCGTTGGGGTCCGGCTGGTGGAGCATCCCCTTGTAGCCTGCGCCGGTGGTCCGGGGCTTGTTGGTATAGACCCGGGGGACGATCAGAAGCTTGTCGGCTACTTTTTCCTGAATAGGCACCAGCCGGGAGATATAATCCAGCACACTGTCCTCCCGGTCTGCCGAGCAGGGCCCGATGATCAGGGCAAGCCGGTGATCCCGGCCTGAGAGAATGTCTTTAAGCATTTGGTCCCGCTTGGCAAATGCCGCCGCCATCTGGGCATTTACGGGATATTCTTCTTTCAG
>CAKTOB010000052.1 GCA_934589525.1 uncultured Oscillospiraceae bacterium
TGCTCATCTATATCCAGAAATAAAGTTTTAGCTTTAACGGACTAGTAGGGGCGGCAATCTGCCGCCCGCCACGTTGCGGATATAACCTGTGCGGTTGAATGGTACCACGCAATGTAGCGGCGGCAACCTTGCCGCCAACCGGCCGCCAGGCCGGTATCGTGGTACATTTGAATATTTGTAGCAACCAATGCAAAAACGTATGTCATTCCGACCGAGCAGAGCGAGCGGAGGAATCTTCCCAAGTAGCAACAATAACCTGCGAAGGGTAAAACTTGCAACTTGAGTAGATCCCTCCGCTCGTTTCACTCGGTCGGGATGACATATCGGGGCGGTGATTCCGTTTCATCTACACAGGTTATAATTGCCACGTTGCATGGCGATGAATCATCGCCGCTACATTGCGTGGTACCACTCAACCGCACGGGGTGTATTTGCTACGTTTTATGGCGATGGATCATCGCCGCTACATTGCGTGGTACCGCTCAACCGCACGGGGTGTATTTGCTACGTTTTATGGCGATGGATCATCGCCGCTGCATTGCGTGGTACCGTCCGTCGCCACAATAATTGTCAATTGTCCATTGTCAATTGTCAATTTTCCCGCCGTCCCCAGCGGGAAGGTTTGGGTCTTACGAGCATTCGATCTCCCGGATCATGACGTCGTTGCCGGACAGGATCTCCATGTCCTGGCTGCCGCAGTCGGGGCAGTGAAAGTCCCGGGCGGTGGCGTTGAATTCCCGGCCGCAGGCTTTGCAGCGGACGATGCCGGGGATGGTTTCCAGTTCCAGGACGCAGTTTTCCATGAAGGTTTTGTACACCGCGGCGGGGTAACAGGCCTCCATGTAGCCAGGGACAATGCCGGAGAGCTCTCCTACCTCCAGCACCAGCTTGTGGACCTGGGTAAGGCCCTGCTCTTTGACGATGCCCTCAATGGTTTTGACCATGGCGCTGATGACACCAAGCTCATGCATCATTCATCCTCCTTCAAAATAGACCCATGGGGAGTGTTCCCCATGGGTATTGTGTATCAGTCCTTCTGGCCCAGTTCTTTGACGCCGGTGGCCACGATCTTGCCCACCCGCTTGATGGCGTTGGCGGCCATCTTTATGGGCAGCTTCTCATAGGAATCGGGGACGGTCGAGTATTTGCGGACCAGGTGGATGGCATCGAACTTGCACTTGGTGGTACACTGGCCGCAGCCCAGGCACATATACTCGTTGACCTGGACGGCACCGCAGCCCAGGCAGCGCTGGGTCTCCTTCTTCATCTGCTCTTCGGTGAAGGTGACCCGGTCGTCCCGGAAGGAGCGGGCGGCCTGGGGATTGTGGCCGATCTCCTGTCTGGGGGTGTTGTCAAAGCCCTCTACCAGGATGTTGGACTTGTCAAAGGCGTGGTACTCCCGGCGGTCTCGGCCCAGGGTCAGGCTCTGGCCGGGCTGGACATAGCGGTGGATGGAGATGGCGCCCTGCTTGCCCGCGGCAATGGCGTTGATGGCGAACTTGGGGCCGGTAAAGGCATCGCCGCCGACAAAGATGTCCGGCTCTGCGGTCTGATAGGTGAAGGCATCTCCCTGGGCGGTGGCGTTGCGGTTGAGAACCACTTTACTTCCTTCCAGCAGTCCGCCCCAGACGATGGACTGGCCGATGGCCAGCAGCACGTTTTCGGCCTCCACCACCTGGGTGTTATTGTCGTCGTACTGGGGATCAAACCGATGGTTTTCGTCAAAGACCCGGGTGCATTTCCGAAATTCCACCCCGGTGACCCTGCCGTTTTCCGTCAGGATGCGCTTGGGGCCCCAGCCATTTTCAATGGCAATGCCCTCGTGGAGGGTCTCTCCGATCTCCTCGGCCAGTGCGGGCATTTCTTCCCGGCCCTCCAGGCAGAACATGGTGACGTGCTCACCGCCTACCCGCAGAGCGGTACGGGCCACGTCAATGGCCACGTTGCCGCCGCCGATGACCAGGGTCTTGCCGGTGAGCTTCACGTCCTTGCCCAGGTTCACGTCCCGCAGGAAGGTGACACCGGGCACCACGCCCAGGGCGTCCTCGCCCGCAATGCCCAACGCTCTGCCGCCCTGGGCACCGATGGCCAGATAGAAGGCCTTGTAACCCTCTTTCCGCAGCTCGTCCAGGGTCACGTCCTTGCCCACCTCGACACCGGTGCGGAACTCCACACCCAGGCCCCGGAGCACGTCGATCTCCGCTTCCACCACGTTCTTTTCCAGGCGGAAGGAGGGGATGCCCAGGGTCATCATGCCGCCCAGCTTCTCCTGCTTTTCAAAGACCGTGACGCTGTAGCCCTCCACCGCCAGGAAGTAGGCGCAGGACAGGCCGCCGGGACCGGCACCGATGACGGCGATGCGCTTATCCGAGTAGTCATGGCGCTTTTCGGGGATGAAGCGAAGCTCTCCGTCCAGCTCCTTGTCGGCAATGAACTTCTTGATCTCGTCAATGGCGATGGGCTGATCAATGTCGCCACGGGTGCATTCGCTTTCGCAGCCGTGGGGGCAGATGCGGCCGCAGACCGCGGGGAAGGGGTTCTCTTTCTTAATGAGCTCCAGGGCTTCCCGGTATTTGCCCTGGCTTGCCAGCCGGATATAGCCCTGAACGGCGATATGGGCCGGACAGGCGGTCTTGCAGGGGGAGGTGCCCTCTTCGGTCACGTCCTTCCGGTTTTCCCGGTATTCCTTGTTCCAGTCCTTCTGGCTCCAGGTGTGGTCCCGGGCGGTGCGCTCCGGCTTGACCTCCACCGGGGTCTTGGAGCAGAGCTTCTTGCCCAGCTGCAAGGCATTCACCGGGCAGTTTTCCACACACTGTCCACAGGCCACGCATTTGGAAGCATCCACCTCCGCCCCAAAGTTGGAGCGGATGGCATCGGGGGTCTTGAACATTTCCGCAATACGCAGGGAGAAGCAGGAGCAGCCGCAGCAATTGCAGATGGCGAAGGCCTCGCCCCGCTCCTCGGTGTGGGGCATTTCGTGCATCAGGCCGTTTTCCTCGGCCTTGCGGAGGATCTCCCGGGCCTCTTCCCGGGTGATGGCCCGGCCACGGCCGGTCTTGATGTAGTACTCCGCGCCGGAGCCCAGCTGGATGCACATATCCTGCTCCAAGTGGCCGCAGCCCTCCTCCATGTGCCGCCGGGTGGCCCGGCAGGAGCAGGGAGAGACGGAGAAGGTATCGTATTTATCTAAGTAATAGGAGAGCCGTTCCCAGGGCTCCACATCCGGCAAATCCTTAATGGCGGACTCCACCGGCACCACCCGCATCATGGCCATGCCCTGGGGCAGCATGGGGGTCATGGGGGCAAACCGCTCCCGGGTGTATTTTTCAAAGGCGTAGCCGATTTCCGGGTGGGCCTCCAGCTGGGCTCGGTTGTTGACCATCATTTCAAGCATGCCGGGCACAAAGATGTTCACCCAGAACAGCTCCTGGCCGTCCTCATGCCAGACCTTGCACACGCCGATGTCTGCCAGCTCCATCAGGATCTTGTGGGTCTCTTCCAAAGGTTTGCCGCACTTCTGGGATACATATTCGGCGGTGCGGGGCTTTCTCAGACCCATGGTCAGGGCCACGTCCGCCTGTTCGTCGCTGACCACGCAGTTTAAGGCCATGTATTCCGGGGAGTCTTTTTCGATTTTATTGACGACACCGGCCAGGCCTCCTACCATTTTCGCCAGCTTTACGATTTTGGGGCGCAGTTGTTCCATATCTTGATTTCCTTTCTATCGATCCTATTATTTATCCAAAGAGGTGCATGAAGGTGGTGCCCAGGGTGCCCTGCTGGAAAGCGATCAGGAGGGCCGCGGCCATCAGGGCCACGTTGATGAGCATGCAGACCACCTGCACCGGGGTGGTATGGACAAAGTCAATGAACTTGGCCATTTTCTCGCTGTAAAATTCCTTTTCAAACCAGCCCTTGATGCCGATTTGCAGCCAGCCGCCAATGGACAAGGTGCAGGCCCGCAGCAGCAGCCACATGGTAAAGCCGCCGATTGGCCCCATGCCCAGGGTGCAGATGCAGCCGATGATGGGGGCGGACAGGAAGCCCACGTGCATCAAAGAGACGGAGGGAGAAAATTCGTCGGTGACGAAGATCCAGTTCCAGAGGGTGTAGCCGATGATGTAGAGCACCGTCACCGCACCGGGGCCCCCCACCAGGTAATAGTCCATGCCGAAGGGGGCGGAGCCGTCGGGAATCCAGGCCCCATGAAGGGCGAACACACCCAGAGCCAGGGCCAGACCCGAAATGCCGTTCCAGATCTTCTTGTGCCGGAACAGGTCCGTAAAGGTGGCCTCCAGGATGTTGACGATGAGGGCCACCAGAATCAGGTCCACATAGATATTGGGGTCAAAAAGCCGCAGGGTCGCCGCCACCACCAGCAGCCGCATGACTACCAGGGTGGTGAGCTTCAGCTTTTCAAAGAAGACGGGCTTTGCAAACAGAATGGTCAGAACGGAAGGGATCACGATAAAGGGGACGTTGCCATAGATGGGATAGAACGACGAAAGCAGGGCCATGCCGGTAATGGCGGCGGTAAACATCAGCAGCTTGTAGCAAAGCTCTGTGCGGGGCCGTGCCGGGAATTGGTTCGCTTGGTTTTCTTTCATAGATGACTCCTCCTGTGATTTACAGATGCGGGAACGCCAAGGCTCCATCCGCCCCGTTATCATAGCATAATGCACGCACAACTTCAACAAAATTTATTCACAGATTCTACATCTTTTGTTTATTTTTGACATTTTCCAAAGATTGTAAAAACGCCCCCGGTTCAGAGAATCCCGCTGTGCGTCAGCCCTAAAAATTTTGTCGGAAAAACCCGGGAAAGGGTCTTTCCGACAATTGCCTATTGATTCTGGACTCTGTTTTCCATATGCCCGGACCGGATCACCGGCGGCTTTGGATCGACCGCCTCCCAGGGCAGGGGCTTTTTCTCTTCCTTTTTCACACAAGCCCTCCTTCCGGGGATGAACCCCAAAAACAGGATGTGCGGTTTTGGCCGGATTATGTAACGGGCGTGATACCGTTCAACCCCACGAGTTGTATTCGAAACGTGGCGGGCGGCAGATTGCCGCCCCTACGATACATTTGTTTCGTATTTCCGTATATTTAACGTATATATTTCTGTATTGCATCCGTAAAAATGCAAAAAACGTTGTACGTTGACGTAGGGGCGGCAACCTGCCGCCCGCCACGTTGCAATTATAACCCGTGCGGTTAAAAGGTACCACGCAATGTAGCGGCGGCAATCTTGTATAGTGCAGTAACATACTTTACAGATTGTGCAATCACATGGTTTACAGATTTGATATA
>CAKTOB010000053.1 GCA_934589525.1 uncultured Oscillospiraceae bacterium
TGCCGCCGCAGCCGCTGCTCCAGCAGCTCCAGCTCGTAGACCACCTGTCCGGCGGTTTCCAGGAAGAGCTGGCCCTCTTCCGTGGCCTCGGTGCCGCCCGGGGTCCTCCGGAAAATCTGATAGCCCAGGGTGTTCTCCAATTCCTTCATAGCCTTGCTGAGGCTGGACTGGGACACATAGAGGTTCCTCGCCGCCCGGTTCATGGAGCCGCAGCGCTGAATTTCTACGGCATAGTGCATTTGTTTCAGGGAAATATCCAACATCGTCTATCACATTCCTTGGAATGCCCCTGTTTGTCCACGGCATTATACCGCGGTTTCGGGGCATTGAGTAGTCCTTTCTTTTGCATATGGATATGATTTTTCTTCATAACCGGCGGCAAAAAAACGTCGGGCGCTGCCAACCTGTCTACAATATACCATCTTTTCGCGCCCGCCGCAAGAAAAATCTCCTCCTTCGCCTCCTTCCCGGGGCCGTCCCACCGGCAGACGAAAAAAATGCACCGTAGGATGTCCGGCCCTGAAAACGATTTGTCTTTATCGATAGGATTTTATTGTTTAAGATATACAAATATACATTGCAAATATTAGTTATTATGCCGAAAAGAGATTTGCTGGGAAAGCATTTGTTGACAAAATATGAACTGGGGAGTATTCTATGTAATATACATCTATAGGTATGCGCCTATAGAGCGTTGAATGCTGTTATATGTAAATACAGCCATCCACTTAGGAAAGGAACGAGTATACTATGGGGTTTTTTGATAAACTGTTCGGTAAGAAGCTGGAGGAGGTCTGCGCTCCTGTGGCCGGTAAGGCCGTGGCCATCACCGAAGTACCCGATCCCACTTTTGCGGAAGGGATGCTGGGCAACGGCATTGCCATCGAGCCCACTGACGGAAAGGTTTACGCCCCCTGTGACGCAACCGTTGATATGATGTTCGATACCGGCCACGCCGTGAGCCTGGTCTCCGAAACCGGCATCGAAATTCTGATCCACGTGGGCCTGGAGACCGTGGGCCTGGAGGGCAAACCCTTCACCATTCACGTTCACAACGGCGACAAGGTGAAAAAGGGCCAGCTGATGATCGAGGTGGACCTGGACGCCGTGAAGGCCGCCGGGCTCAACACCATCACCCCCGTGCTGATCTGCAACACCGATGCCTATCCCACCTTCAAGACCAACGTGGGCAAGAACGTGACCAACGACGACGTGGTCATCGAACTGGGCAAGTAAGGAGCGTACAATGAAAACTGGTACTGGTCTTCCCGTATTTCCCGGTGTGGCCATCGGGCCTGCCGTGGTTTACCGCAAACCTGAGCGCACCGTGCCTGTTTCCTCCGGCGATGCCGCCCAGGAGCAGGAAAAGTTCAACGAAGCCGTTGTTACCGCCCGGAAGCAGCTGGGTGAACTGTTCGAAAAGGCCAAGGTGGATTTGGGTGAAGAAAAGGCTGCCATCGTGGAAGTGCAGATGCTGATGCTGGACGACCTGGATTACCTGGATGGCGTGGCCGCTGCCATTGAAGGCGGTGCCTCCGCCGCCGATGCCGCCCTGGACACCGGCGAGGAGTTCGCCGCCGTATTCGCCGCCATGGACGACGAATATATGAACGCCCGTTCCGCGGACATCCGGGATATGTCCCACCGCATTTACGATATTCTCTGCGGCAATACCGGCTTCCGGCTGCCGGAGGGCGAGTTTTTGCTGGTTGCCGAGGATTTGGCCCCCTCTGAGACCATTCAGCTGCCCAGAGAGCGGATTTTGGGCTTTGTGACCCGCCAGGGCTCCTCCTCCAGCCATACCGCCATTCTGGCCCGGACCCTGAACATTCCCTCTCTGGTGCAGGCGGACATCGACCTGGACGAGACGGAAAAGTGCGTGATCCTGGGCGTGGACGGCTTTACCGGCAACTGGTATATGGACCCGGATGGGGATACCTTAGCCATGCTGAAGGGCAAGCAAGCCCAGGCTGCCGCCGGCCGCGCCGCTCTGGAAGCCTACCGGGGCAAGGAAAGCATCACGAAATCCGGCAAGAAGATCATTCTGGCCGCCAATATCGGTTGTCCCGAAGACGCCGAGGCCGCCGTTGCGGCGGACTGCGAAGGCGTAGGCCTGATGCGCAGCGAGTTTTTGTACCTGGGCCGGGATACCCTGCCCTCTGAGGACGAGCTGTTTGAAGCTTATAAGAAGGTAGGACAGATCATGGGGGACCGCCCCGTGGTCATCCGGACCCTGGACATCGGCGCGGACAAGCAGGTGGAATACCTGGGCCTTGAAAAGGAAGAAAACCCCGCCCTGGGCCTCCGGGGCCTGCGGATCTGCCTGACCCGGGAGGACGTGTTCCGTCCCCAGCTTCGGGCCATTCTCCGGGCCTCTGCCTACGGCAATCTCATGGTCATGTTCCCCATGGTGGCCTCCGTCTGGGAACTGAAAGAAGCCAAGGCCCTCTGCGCCGAACTGCGGAAAGAGCTGGAAGCTGAAGGTGTGGAAGTCAAGGACGTGCCCATCGGTGTCATGGTGGAAACCCCTGCCGCCGCGGTGCTGGCCCATGAGCTTGCCAAGGAAGCCGCCTTCTTCTCCGTTGGCACCAACGACCTGACCCAGTACACCCTGGCGGTGGACCGTCAGAACGCCAATCTGGGACGGTTCTATGACCCCTACCACCCGGCGCTTATGGCATTGCTTGCCCATATCGCCAAGTCCGCCAACGAGGCCGGCATCTGGGCCGGTATCTGTGGAGAGCTGGGCGCTGACCCCAAGATGACCGAAAAGTTCATCGAAATGGGCTACAAAGAGCTGTCCATGGCCGCCGGTCGGATTCTGGAGACCAGAAAAATCGTCTGCGAGTCGGAGCTGTAAGCCACCGATTTCCCATAATACGAAGCCTTTCGAAAGTGAGGAAATAAACAATGAAAGAAATCAAGTATGTGATCACCGATCCCATGGGTATGCACGCCCGTCCCGCCGGTATGCTGGTGAAGGCCGTTGCCCCCTTTGCTTCCAAGGTCACTGTGACCGCTCCCACCGGCACCGCCGATGCCCGCCGCCTGATGGCCCTGATGAAGCTGGCCGCCAAGCAGGGTATGGAGCTGACCATCACCGTTGAGGGTGCCGACGAGGAAACCGCCGCTGCGGAACTCCAGGCATTCCTGAGTGCCAACCTGTAAGTACCCCTTAGAGGGTTCAATAAGTCCCTATTGGCCGTCGTGGGCCGGCGGCTTTTAGAAATAGTGGAGAAGACATATTTTGGAGGGAATTTTCTATGATGAAATATCTTCAGAAGCTCGGTAAGGCTCTGTTCCTTCCCGTTGCTATCCTGCCCATCTGCGGTATCCTGATGGGTCTGGGCTACGCCATGGCTCCCGGTGTTATGGGCGTGCCCGATGCTGCCACTTCCGGCGCACTGTACACCATCGGCTTCTTCCTGGTGAAGGCCGGCGGTGCTCTGATCGACAACATGGCTCTGCTGTTCGCCATCGGCGTTGCCGTTGGCCTGGCCGATGACCACGACGGCACTGCCGGTCTGGCTGGTCTGGTCAGCTGGCTGATGATCACCACCCTGCTGTCCGTCGGTGCCGTCAGCGTTATCGCTCCCGGCCTGGTTGCCAGCAAGACCAATGAGGTTGCTTTCTCCAAGATCGCCAACCCCTTCATCGGCATCCTGTGCGGCATTATTGGCGCCAGCTGCTACAACAAGTTCAAGAACACCAAGCTGCCTGACGTGCTGGCATTCTTCGGTGGCAAGCGCTCCGTCGCTATCGTGACCGGCATTGTTTCCATCGTTGTTGCCGCCATCCTGCTGTTCGTATGGCCCATCGTCTTCGGCGTTCTGGTTGCCATCGGCAACGGCATCAAGGGCATGGGCGTGTTCGGTGTTGGCCTGTACGCCTTCCTGAACCGTCTGCTGATCCCCACCGGCCTGCATCACGCTCTGAACAACGTGTTCTGGTTCGACACCATCGGCCTGGGCGACCTGACCGCTTACTGGGGCGCTCTGACTGAGGGCGGCGTTATGGCCAACGGCAACCCCGTCAACTGGTCCGTGGGCATGTACATGGCCGGCTTCTTCCCCTGCATGATGTTCGGTATCCCCGGCGCTGCTCTGGCCATGATCCAGACCGCCAAGACCAACAAGCGGAAGGCTACCATCGGTATCGTTGGTTCCGCCGCTGTCTGTGCCTTCCTGTGCGGCGTTACCGAACCCTTCGAGTTCTCCTTCATGTTCCTGGCGTTCCCCCTGTACGTTGTGTACGCTCTGCTGTACGCCATCTTCGCTACCATCACCGTCGCTCTGGGCTACCGCGCTGGCTTCTGCTTCTCCGCCGGCCTGACCGACGCCATCTTCTCTTCCTTCCTGCCCGCTGCCAATAAGACCTGGCTGCTGATCCCCATGGGCATCGCCGCTTTCCTGGTGTTCTACCTGGTGTTCCTGTTCGCCATCAAGAAGTTCAACCTGAAGACCCCCGGCCGTGAAGACGACCAGGAGGGCGAGCTGAACATCGAGCTGGCCAACGATGACTACACCACCATGGCCCAGATCATCCTGGAAGGCCTGGGCGGCAAGGACAACATCGTGTCCATCGACCACTGCATCACCCGTCTGAGACTGGAAGTCAAGGACCGTCTGCAGGTGGACGAGAAGAAGATCAAGACCTCCGGTGCCGCCGGCGTTATCCGCCCGGGCAAGACCTCTGTCCAGGTCATCATCGGACCCAAGGTCCAGTTCGTCTACGACGAGTTCAAGAAGATCGCCAAGTAAGACCAGCCCCTTTGGAACTACTGTGGCCCACGCGGTAACTTGCCTTCGGCGCTCAAACGCCTGAAGCGATTCCAACCAGATTCCCCCTTATGCGGCCTTAGGGCTGCATAAGGGGGTTTGTGGTTTTTTGGGGTGCTCCCACATTTTACAACGGGAACGGAGCAAGAAAAGGGCAG
>CAKTOB010000054.1 GCA_934589525.1 uncultured Oscillospiraceae bacterium
CACTTCCTTTTTTTGATTGTATTTATAGTATAGCACATGAATCTGAAAAGTAAAGTTTTTATATTAACGATCTACTAGAATAAATGGTGGTGGCGTAGTCAAAAAGATAATAGCCCGCAGGAAGCCCCCCGAAGAGGAGCAGGGACTGCCGGGACCGGGTCATGGCCTGATGGGCAGGCCCTGAAAACCGGGAGAGCAGCAGGAAAAACAGGGGGAAGATGGCAGTCGTATAGGCGATCTCTCCCAGCAGGGGGGAGCGGAACAGCCAGCTTACAGCAATATCCACCCACCGGGGCAGCTGGCAGCACAGATACCCGGTAAACACGCTGACCGCCGCCACCCCCAGGGGCTTTTTGAGGGCCAGCACCAGAATCAGCACCAGGGGCAGGTGGACGATGAAGGGATAGAGCTTTTTCACCACATCCGCCCCCAGAAACAGCCAGCAGGGGGACTGGATCAGCAAAAACACCGGGCACAGCCAGTAGACCAGCCGCCGCTGCCGGTCATTTTCCCAGCCGCCGGAAATGGACACGCTGAGAAACAGCCCGTAAATCAGCACCAGCCCGTAGTTAAAGCCCCCCAGAAGGTCCAGAAAGCTCACAAAACCCCCTCCTTTTGGAAGAGAAAATCCATATATTGCTGCCGCACGGTGCCGGAGAGCAGCCGGGAAATGGGCACGGTGCGGCCGGAGTAGGTGGTAAGCTCCAGGTTCCCCAGCCGCTGGATGGCGGACATATTCACCAGGTAAGACCTGTGGACTTTTAGAAAGCTGCCGGTTTTCATCAGCTGGGGCTCGTATTCTGCCAGGGTGCCGGAAATCTGGGTCTGGCTGCCGTCTTCCAGGTAAAACAGGAGCTTCCGGCTGTTGATTTCCAGAACCTCAATGGAGTCGCAGGGCAGCCGCAGAAGCCCGGAGGAGGTGGGCAGCAGCAGGGTTTCCGCCTCATGCCGCAGCCGGACCAGAAGGCGGTCCAAAACCGGGGCCAGGTCCTGCCGGTGGACGGGCTTTAAAAGATAGGAAAAGGCCTCCACCTGGTAGCTTTCCACCCCGAATTCCGGGGAGGAGGTCAAAAAGAGGATGGGCATGTTCCGGTCAAACCGCCGCAGCTCCCGGGCGGCCTGGATGCCGGTGAGGCCGGGCATGAGAATATCCAGCACCAGGGCGGAAAACCGCTCCCGCTCCAGGGCATCCAGCAGGGCCATGGCCCCGGAAAAGGGATAGAGCCGATAGGGAAGGCCCTTTTCCGTCAGGTATTCTTCCAGAAGCGTTCCGATATGCTCCCGGGCGGCGGCATCGTCGTCACAAAGGGCGATTTTCAGCATAGCCGGACCTCCTTCCGTTGTTTTGTTTTTTCAGTATAACACGGTTTCTATCCCTTCGCAAGCCGTCAGGGAAGGGAAATCTCCTCTGTGCACAGGGCGTGGACCACCAGCCGCTCCATATCCCCCATGCAGGTGGAGAGGGTCAGCACCCGGCTGTCCTGGGTCAGCACTTGGTCACTTTTGACAGAGGCGGTTTGAAGGGTTTTTGCCAGGGCGGCGCTCCAGGCGCTGTCGGAAGTATAGTCCGTTTTATACACCCGGCTGTCCAGGGCGTTCACCCGTTCCACGGCGAAGATCTCATAGACCCTGGTCTCCCCCGGGAGGAAGAGCAGCAGCGTCCGGTCGGTGTTCGTAAAGAACGACTGCCCCTCCCATTTGCCCAGGGGCTGAAACATGGTGCCGTCCTTCATACAGTGACCGTAGAGAATGCTGTGGACCTGGGAAAAATCGGCGGTGTTGCCGTAGTCCAGGAAGATGGCCCCGTGGTCGCTTTCCGTGCCCTCCCAGCTGTGGTGGGCATAGTAGGCGTTGTCCTGGCCCAGAACCACGGGATAGTTGACAGACTCCATGGCGGGGATTTGCAGCCAGGCCACCACCTGGGGATTCTTCTCCCGAAGCCCCTGAAAATCAATGGTGGGAAACCGGGGCTCGGTAGGGGCCTCGGTAGGGGCTTCGGTGGAGGCTTCGGTAGAGGGCTCTTCCGGTTGGGCGGCCCGGGCAGGCTCCGGAGCCTCTTCCGGGACGTGTTTCGTGGGGGAGTCCATAGGGGCCTCCGGGGCGGTCTGGGGCGGCGGGGCTTCCCGCACATAGGTCTTTGCGGCCCTTGCGCTTTCCTGCCGCTGCCGGGCGGCACCCAGGAAAAACAGCCCCAGATACACGAAAAACCCTGCCGCCGCAAGACAGCACCCAAGCCCGACCCAGAAAAAGGGTCGGGCTCGGGTGGAAGTTTGGGTGGAGGATTGGTATTTGCCGTGATAATGTTTCATGGCTTGAGCACTTCCGATCCGGCGTAAAACGCCTGGTCTTTAACCCCGCAGCTTCCGGTCCAGGGTGAAGGAGACGGCGGCCATGGCGCAGAGCATGCCGAGGCCCAGGGCGATGATCTCCACGGGCCGGGTGTCACCGGTGGCGGCGGTCTTGACGGGGTCAATGGCGGTGTACTCCACAAAGGCGGAGCTGGTCACGCCGTCACTATCTGTCACATAGACGATGGCCTGGTAGGTGCCGGGTTTGGCGGTGTTCAGGTCCGGGTCTGTAAAGCTGTCGGCGCCCATGGCTTTAAACTTGTAGGCAGCCCGGCCCTTGTCCGCCAGGGGCTGGACCTTCAGGCCGGTGACGCTCTGGAAGACATCGGCCCCGGTGATCTGGGCGTTGTAGGGGGTGTCCGGCAGGGTGACGCTGCTGGCTGCAATGCTGACGCAGACGGAGGACTTGTCACAGCTTCCGGCACCGGTGCAGGAGGCTGTAAGGGTATCGGTATTGTGCCCCGTAACGACCCAGTGATGGACGTGGACAGGAGCGGCAGGAGCGGCGGAGCCCGTGAGGACCTGGGACTTGCCGTTGCTGTCCTGGAAGGTCAGGGTGTTGTTGGCCACCTGGAGCTTGCCTACGGAAAAGTCAGGGTATACGCCCCAGGGGCCTCTGGTCCACATCAAAACGGAGTAGTCCCGGTTTGCGTCCATGGGAACCACGCCGTCGGCAAAGCTCAATGTCACGGTGTGGGGCTTCATATCGGTCCACTTAAATTCGCTGCCGGAGCCGAAGGCCACAAAGGTGGGGTCGGTAATAGTGGTGGGCCAGATGTTGCCGTTTGTGGAATATGGCGTGTAGTAATCGTAGGCGGTGGAGCCCACATGGACGGCAAACCGGCCGTAGGCGGTGGCGTAAGATGCGGTTGCCTGGGCGGTGACATCTACCGACTGGAGGCAGCCGGAGGGGTAATACTGGATGTTTCCAACGGAGGCGGTCATGCTGATGCTGGACATGGCAGACCCGGGCAGGGCCATCAGCGGCACCAGGCACAAAGCGAGGGCCAGGCACAGGAGAAGGGACAGTAGGGGGCGGTAAGTTCTATGTGTTTTTTTCATAAGGGTATTCCTCTTTTCTGCCCCGAAGGGCTGGATCGTCCGGTTGACTATGACAATAATCTAACACAGCTGTTGGACTATGGAAGAAGAACGTCCCCAAATGTCATTTTTCTGCACCGAAATGTATTTGTGGTCCGGCGTTGACATTCCTATGGCACCGTGGTATAATCAGGGTGTCTGAATTGAATATGAAAGCAGCGCGCAGGTGCCGCCGACAGGCGGTGAAAAGGGAACCCGGTGAAAATCCGGGACGATGCAGTCACTGTGATGGGGAGCGTTTTCTTCATGCCACTGGGAAACCGGGAAGGCGAAAACGCGCGGAACCGAGTCAGGAGACCTGCCTGGGCGTGGAATCTCCGATTTGCTGTCTACAGATCGACCTTCCAGCATGGGTTTTCTCCGGGATGCGGGTCTCGGAGGGGATTGTTAGGAAGAGCGGCTGCCGGAGATGCAGCCGCTTTTGTATTTTTCAGATGGCGTTTTTGGGAAAATCCCCGGAACGCAAAATATTCGAAAGAAGGATCAAAAATGAAAAAGCTGATTGCTCTGCTGCTGATGGGCTGCATGGTTCTGTCCCTGGCTGCCTGCGGCGGCAACACTGCTGCTCCCACTACCGCCGCCACCACCGAGGCTGCCACCGAGGCTCCTACTACCGAAGCCACTACCGAGGCTACCCAGTCCCAGGAAGAAATCGACCAGGCCGCTGCCGACAAGGTTGCCGAGCTCATCGATGCCATTTATGTTCAGACCCGCAATGAGAATACTGATGCCCAGTGCCAGGAAGCCAAGGACGCTTGGGACGCCCTGACCGATGCCCAGAAGGAACTGGTGGAAGGCGAAGAGGCCAGCCCCGAGTACTTTGGTCTGGATACCGGTGATGCTAAGAAAGATGATTCCCGGAACCAGGACGAGATCGGTGAAAAGGAGCTGCTGGTGGTTTCCTTCGGCACCTCCTTCAATGACAGCCGTGCCACCGACATCAAGGGCATCGAGGACGCTCTGGCCGAGGCCTTCCCCGAGTGGTCCGTCCGCCGTGCCTTCACCGCCCAGATCATCATCAACCATGTCCAGGCCCGTGACGGCGAGAAGATCGACAACATGGACCAGGCCCTGGAGCGTGCCGTTGCCAACGGGGTCAAGACCCTGGTGGTGCAGCCCACCCATCTGATGCACGGTGCCGAGTACGA
>CAKTOB010000055.1 GCA_934589525.1 uncultured Oscillospiraceae bacterium
TTGAGTATATCAAATCTGTAAACCATGTGATTGCACAATCTGTAAAGTATGTTACTGCACTATACAAATCTGCCGCCCGCCACGTTCCGAATACAACCTGTGTGGTTGAACGGTACCACCCACCAGCGAAACCGTAGGGAACGGCCTATGTGCCGTTCCGGGAACCTTCCGGTTATCACGACGCAAGAATGAACCGGTATGCCGCCCGACACGGTACAAGAGCTTCCCTTGGGGAAAGCTGGCTCGCCCCAAAGGGCGAGACTGATGAGGGCAGCGGGGCGGCGTAAAACGTTGCACAAACAATGGGCGAATCCGTAGAAACGTCCCCTTGCCTCTCCCTATGGGAGAGGTGGCCGAGCGCAGCTCGGACGGAGAGGGTCAACGTTGAGGGTATCAATGGGCGTTTTCATTCAACAAACGCCGCAAGGCCCTCTCAGTCTCGGCTGCGCCGAGCCAGCTCTCCCAGAGGGAGAGCCAAGGGTGCTTTTTTGGTATGTTTTCCCTCTGCGCCCGTTGTTCCTACAATGCGGAACGCCATACCGCGCCTCATCCACCGCCTATGGCGGTCCCCCTTCCCCGAAGGGGAAGGTTTTGCGTGGTACCGTTCATCCACACGGGTTGTATTCGCCACGTCTCCGGAACGGCACATAGGCCGTTCCCTACGGTTTCGCTGATTGGTTTCTTTTTTTAATCGACGCTTTTCAAAAACAGGCACGTTCGTCACCAATAACTGTCAACTGTAAACTGTCAACTGTCAACTCAAACCAATTGTCCATTGTCAATTGTCAATTGTCAATTCTCCTGCCGTTTCTTTCGGCTTCGTTTACATATATTCGGCGTTCGGTAAACAAAACGCGGCTCCCCTGAAACGTACCGGGGGGCCGCGTTGGTTTTATTTTTTTCGGGCGATCAGGGCGTACACCGCCAGTGATACCGCCACCCCCAGGGTGATGCCGGAGAAGTCGATCCAGACGTCTATCAGGCTGGAGCCTCGGCCGGGGGAGTAGATCTGGATGGTTTCGTCGATGCAGGCGGCGGCCAGGCCCAGGAAGAAGGGGCGGGTGCGCCAAGGGGCGGGGGTTTCCGGCCTGGTGAGACCTGCCAGGAGGAATCCCAGCAGGGTGAACTCGGAAAAATGGGCCAGCTTTCGCAGCACAAACTCGGCTTTATTGCCGAAGGGGGCAAGCAGCGGCGCCAGATACTTTAAAAACCGGCCGCTGAGGGCACCGGAGGCGGCGCCGGACATGGAGGAGTTGCCCCAGATGAAGCACAGCATGGCGATGGTCAGAACCAGATAGACCCGGCGGCGTTTGCTCATCCCAGCACCCCCAGGTGCTCCAGCAGGATCTTCAAGCCCAGGAGGATCAGAATGATGCCCCCGGCCAGCTCCGCCTTTTTTTCATAGCGGCTGCCGAAGACCGAGCCCACTTTGACACCCAGAGCAGAGAGCGCAAAGGTGGTCAGGCCGATGAGCAGCACCGCGGTATAGATATTGGTGTTGCCCGCCATGGCAAGAGACAGGCCCACCGCCAGAGCATCAATGGAGGTGGCCACCGCCATAATGAACATGGTCTTGACGGACAGGTCGTCGCTGGCGGTCTCCTCCTCCTGCCCCAGGGCCTCCCGGAGCATGTTCACCCCGATGAGGGCCAAAAGCCCAAAGGCCACCCAGTGGTCAATGGAGGAAATGGCATCTAAAAACAGGCTCCCCAGGAAGAAGCCCACCAGGGGCATCAGGGCCTGAAAGCCCCCGAACCACAGGCCGCAGACCAAAGAAGCCTTCGGCCCGGACTGCTTGGTGGCCAGACCCTTGCACACGGACACGGCGAAGGCATCCATGCTGAGGCCCAGGGCCAGAATAAAAAGTTCCAGAAATCCCATGGTTTTCTCCTATGACGTTAAAAAAGTGTGAGCAGCAGATTGACGATATACACCACGGCGCTGCTGCTGAGGGCCACCACCACCAGCCCTTTCCCCAGCCAGGACAGGGTGACGGCCACAGCCAGAGCGCAGATCGCCGCCGCCAGTGACCCGGCGCTGGTCAGCACCGAGGGGAAGGCCATGGAGGTCAGGCAGGCGTAGGGCACATAGTGCAGAAAAGACCGGAGAAACCGGCTTTTGATGGGCTTGCGGAAGAGGGTCATGGGGAGAATCCGGATCAGATAGGTGGTAACGGCCATGGCGGCGATGTAGATATAGATGTTCAAATTTTGGCCTCCTGTTCCTGCCGGTCCTCCACGGGAAACATCAGGGCGCAGACGGTGGAGGCCAGCACCGTGCAGATCACAATGGAAATGCCTGCGGAAATCCCTTTAAACACCGGCACCCAGGCCAATGCGCAGCTGCACACCAGGGACAGCAGCACCGCAATACGGATGGGCCGGTTCTGCCTGGCCGGGGGGACGATGAGGGCGGCGAACATGCCGTAGAGAATGATGCCCAGGGCGGTCCGGATGTCCTCCGGCAAAACCGACCCGGCCAGTGCCCCCAAGGCGGTGCCCAGCGTCCAGCCGATGTAGGGAAGCAGCCCCAGGCCCAGCATATAGGGCACCGTCAGGGGCTCCTTCCGGGACATGGCCAGGGCGAAAATCTCGTCGGTATTCATAAAGGCGATGAACAGCCGGGGCAGGAGCCCCACCTGCTCCCCCATCCGCTGGCTGAGCGCCAGACTCATCAGGGCGTAGCGGCTATTGATGATGATCTGGGTCAGAATGACCTCCCACAGTCCGGCGCAGGCCAGAATCAGGGTCAGGCCCGCAAACTGCCCGGCACTGGTCACATTGGTGGCGGAAATCAAAAAAGCGTCCAACACCCGGATGCCCTGGGCGGCGGCCAAGGTCCCGAAGCCAAAGCTTACGGACAGATAGCCGACACCCACCGGCATCCCCCGGCGGACGCCAAGGGTAAATTCGTTCCAATTCATAGCGATTCTCTTTTCTGTGGGATAAAGTCGGACTTCTATTATATTGCTTTTGGGAGAAACCGTCAATAGATTTTTCCAAAAACAAAAGCACCGCCGCCCGGTAACAGGCGGCGATGTTTGAAGCCATATCAGGCCAGCGCATTGAAGCCCATGATGACCGCGCCCAAAATCACCAGGATCACGCCGGTGGCACGGTTCAGGGTCTTGGGCTGGGCCCGGTTGGCAAATACCGCGGCGACCTGTGCCCATATGAGGGTAAAGATGACGCACAGCACCCACACCAGGGGGTCGGGCATGCCGCCGATGGCAAAGTGGGAGACGGCGCCGGTCAGGGCGGTGAAGGTCATAATAAACACGCTGGTGCCCACGGCGGTTTTCAGCTCGTAGCCCAGGACGCTGGTAAGGATCAGCAGCATCATCATGCCGCCGCCGGCCCCTACGAAGCCACAGATAAAGCCGATCATCACGCCGCAGACCACAGATTGGATGGCCCGCTTTTTGGCAGACACCCCGGCCATGGCCTCCTTGGTGGTCATAACGGGCCGGACGATGAACTTGACGCCTAAGAGGAAGGTCATGAACACGGAGAAGCCACCCATGGTGGTGGAAGGCACCAGGCTGGAAACGTAGCTGCCCACCACGGTAAAGGCCAGGACGCTGAACATCATAATGAGGCCGTTTCGAATGTCCAGGTTCTTGTTCCGGTAATAGGTGTAGGCGGAGACGGCGCTGGCCAGCACGTCCGAAGAAAGGGCGATGCCCACGGCCAGATAGGGGTCAATGCCCAGGAAGGTGATGAGCATGGGGCTGATGACGGCGGCGGCACTCATGCCCGCAAAGCCCGTGCCGAGACCGGCGCCCATACCGGCGAAAAAGGTGACTAAAATAACAACAAGTGGGTTCATAACTTACGGATGCTCCTTTAAAATCTGTTCTGAATTGTCTCCGATGACCCCCAGGACCTGCCAGAAGGTCTGCCGGGCCTCCTCGTCGGTGTTGGCCAGCAGCTGCCGAAGAAAATCGGCCTGCAAAAGCCTTCCCCGCTCCAAAATGGGCTGGGCCTTCTCGGTGCAGGAAAGCTCCGTCTTCCGCCGGTCCCCCGAGGGCTGAGAGCGGACCAGATACCCCTCCCGCACCAGCCGGTCCACGTTGACGGACACCAGATTGGCCTTGATATGCCGCAGTTCCACAATATCCCGGGCGGTTTTATAGGCCGGGTTGTTGCCTAAAAACATGAGAATATCAAAAGCCGTCTGGGGAAGCTCCAGCTCCCGGCACAAGGGTTTGCACACGGCGTTGTAGGCCAGAAAAATCTTCTGAGGAATTTCAATACCGGGCTGCAAGAGGACACCTCCTTTTCTTAATTCATTTTTGAACTATTCAATTCTGAAGTATTGTATACCCACGCAGCGGAAATGTCAAGGGGAAATTGACAATGGACAATTGACAATTGACAATTATTGGAGCGACGGACGTACCCGTTTTTGAAACATGTTGGTTAAAGAATGCACCAACCAGAGAAACCGTAGTAGATCGTTAATATAAAAACTTTACTTTTCAGATTCATGTGCTATACTATAAATACAATCAAAAAAA
>CAKTOB010000056.1 GCA_934589525.1 uncultured Oscillospiraceae bacterium
TTTGAACCCTCGATACCCTTTTGGGGTATACACGATTTCCAATCGTGCGCGCTCGGCCAGCTACGCGACTTCTCCATGTGCGTTGCCCGCTTCTTGCTGTCTCAAGACAGCTTGTGTATTATACTATAGCTTCCTCCGTTTGTCAACCGTTTTCTTGGAAAACTCTGAATAAATCCTCTGGGGCCGGGGTGTTGGAATTTTTGCTCATTGATTTTGCAGTTTCCTTGATTTTCCGGGAGACGAATGCTATAATGGGCCAAAATAGAAAGGTCGGGTCGGCAAAAGCCGGGGATTTATGAAGCATCTATCCAAATTTTTGGACCAATACCGGCATTTGAGCCGGGAAATTTATGTACTTTTCTGGGGGCGCACCGTCACCAGCATGGGGGCCTTGATCTGGCCGCTGCTGACGCTGATCCTCAAAAACAAGCTGGGCTATGCCGCCACCACCATTGCCCTCATTACCATGGTCATGGGCTTTATCCAGTTTCCCATGATGCTGTTGGGCGGCAAACTGGCGGACAGCCACAACCGAAAACACATCATCGTCCTGTGTGACCTGGTGACAGTGGCCTGCTACATCATCGCCGGGCTCATTCCCCTGAGTTGGAAATCCATAGCCCTATTCTATATCGCCGGTGTCTTTGCCACCATCGAAGGTCCCGCCTACGATGCGCTGGTGGCGGACCTCAGTGACAGCGACTCCCGGGAACAGGCCTACAGTCTGCAATACCTGGGCCTAAACTTAGGACTGGTTCTGGCCCCAACCCTGGGCGGGTTCCTCTTTGAAAATTACCTCTGGCTGGCCTTTCTCATTACCGCCGGGGCCACCTTCTCCTCTACCCTGCTGATTTTGCTTTTCGTCAAGCGGCTGCGGGTGGAAAAGGCCCATGTGAGCCAGTACGAAAAGACCCGGGAGGGTGTCAGCGCTTTTACGGTGCTTCGGGAGCGGAAAAGCCTCATCATCTACGCCCTGCTGGGGGGCTTTGGCGGCATTGTTTACGGCCAGTTCAACTATCTGCTGCCTCTCAATATGGAGGCCCTTTACGGGGCCAAGGGAGCGGAGATTTTCGGGCTTCTCACCAGCGTCAACGCCCTGACGGTGATCATCGCCACCCCTGTGATCTCCACCTTCTTAGGGGGCATCCGGGATGTGCGGAAAATTCTCCTGGGGGAAACCCTCATCGTTCTGGGTCTGTTTGGCTACCGGTTCGTCCAGATGCAGATGGTCCTCTACTTTGTGCTGATGGTCCTTTTCACTCTGGGAGAGGTCTTCAACACCCTGGGCACGCAGCCCTACATGACCCGCCGGGTGCCCTCTACCCACTGGGGCCGGATCCAGTCCTTTGCCAGCATTGTATCCAGCCTCTTTTCCAGCTTCGGCAATCTCTGCATTGGCCGCATTCTGGACAGCCGGGGCTTTGACACCGCCTGGCTCACCGTGGGCCTCGCCGGTGCCATGGTCATCACCCTGGCCGCCCTTCTGACCCTCACCGACAAAAAGCAGTTCCCGCTGCTGTATCAATGACCCGAACCGGGGGCCTCATCTCTGACTGGGGCCCCCGTCGGTTTCTTCGAAGATCAGATCGTCCAGATCTCCCAATACCATGCCTGCATTCATCACGGCACATCCTCCTTTCTCGCAAACTATTGGACAGTATATGATATCCACCCCGAGAATTGTGCCGATTTTTGCTTGACATTCCAAAAAAAATTCTGTAGAATAGGTAGGTCTCGTATCCCAGGCCGCAATGCGGTAAGGATACCGCCTTTTAAAACGCCCAAAACCTTGGGCCCTTCTTCATATGTATTCCATGCGTCAATAGCTCAGCTGGATAGAGCGATCGCCTCCTAAGCGGCAGATTGTTCGATTCCTTCGAGCAATGAAAATTGCATAAATCTTAAAAATGTCTCAGTAGCTCAGCTGGATAGAGCACACGCCTCCTAAGCGTGGGGTCGGAGGTTCAAATCCTCTCTGGGACGCCAGAAAGCACCGCTGCAAGCCTTTTTTCGGGGTTTGCAGCGTTTTTTTGTTCCTCCTTCTCCCGGTAATTTCACTTCCGTTACCGGGAGATTTTTATACGCCGCATGATGTATATTTGCTAATTGGACTCGAACGCTTTTCAGAAATTTGCTAAGAAAATTCTGCGTTTTGCTAATTCGATTTTTCGGATCACTTTGCCGGGGCTTGCGCCGCTATCAGGGCTGCGAGCGCACTCGCCAGCTCCGGCGACTTCTGAAGCTGCTCCACAAGGCTTTCAAGGTCCAGGGTTGCAGGCTCCGATTTTGCCGGTTCCTCCGGCGGATGGACATTGCGGAGATCAGGCTTGGCATAGAAGGCTGTCTCAAATTTCTGAGCATTGACCTTTCTATCCTCGTCCAGAATGTGAGCATA
>CAKTOB010000057.1 GCA_934589525.1 uncultured Oscillospiraceae bacterium
CTGAATATAGAATCCCCCTTTTTCTCACGGGTTCGGCAAGGTGCTAGAAAACCGCATCAGTTTTTTATTCACTTTGCTTATGTGGCACATTATAATCATCCAGTACCTTGCTGTCAAACAGGAATTGCATTCTCCAAAATATTTCAGATGTTTGCATAAAAATGAAGATTCTATGAAGCGTGTTTGTAGAAACTATCACAAGAGATTTTCTGATTTTGAGCACAGCACAAGGACATTGCTTCACGCCCTATGTACTTTCCGTCTTTTGTCTATAGCAAGAGCACAAGGTTCTTTTGTCCGTGGATGTTCGTCAAAAAAGCCCCATAACCCAGCCCCTTCCCAAAGCGGCACGAAACCCGGAGACAGCAGCATCCACGGTATTCCGTATATCACTACATATTATTCATTCGATTTTTGTATACATAAAATGAACTTTTAAAAACAGCCGTTCTTTTTTAGATACTCCAGCTGTGCAAATGAAAGACCGCTTCCCTGTTCCTGCATTCACATTCTAAAAAACCTTCCCCGTCGGGGAAGGAGAACCGCCATAGGCGGTGCGCGGTACCACGTTCCGCATTGTAGGAACAACGGGCGCAGAGGTAGAACGCCTGTAGGGGCGGCAATCTTGTCAAGAGAAACATGGGTAACACATAGGGAAGACACATGGGTTACAGTCTGCGGATGTGGCGATTCAGTAGTTTTCCCTCAATGGCGTCCACCGAAGCGATGATGTAATTTCTATAGATGATTTTGAATTTATCATTTTCATCAAAGCGGATTTCCACTCGGGTGTCGGCCATGGCCTCGCTTAGGAACAGGCGATTGGGGCCAAAGCGGAGGTAGCCCCAGTTGTTGACCTTGATCAGCTTTGCGCCTTCATCGTATACGTAGGGCTTTGGCTCGTAGTACGCTCTGGTGCTTGCCTGGTAGATGGAGCCGGGGGTTTTCAAGCCCAGCGCATGGTGCGGACGGACCTCGTTGTAGAGCCACCGCCAGTTTTCGAATATGGCTGCTGCATCGGCCATGTTGGATGGCATGGTGCGCAGAGCCTCCTGTTTGAATGTGCGGTGGAACCGCTCGATTTTCCCTTGGGTTTGGGGGTGGATAGGCCTTCCGTGGATGGGAAGAATATCCAAATCCATGAGAAAGCGCTCGAAGGTAGACAGCCCTTTGTGAGCTCCGGCAAACTGTGAGCCATTATCTGATAGCACAGAATTCGGGAGCCCATACTCACGAAAAGCGGCAATAAAGCTAGTTTTTACGTCTGTTGCGAACTCTTTAGGCTCGATTCGGATGTTGTATCGGGAATGATCATCCAGGATGGTCAACGGGAAGCAGCGCACACCGTTACCCAGCAAGAAATCTCCCTTGAAATCCGTTTGCCACATTTCATTGCAATGGTGCTTTTCAAATCGTTGGTACGGGGTGTGCTTTGCGGATTCCACCGGATCGATCAGTCCGTTGCGCTTGATGATGTTGCAACAGGTCTTGTCGCTGGGCAGCCCTTCTACGCCAGCAGCTTCTAAAGCAGCTCGTATTGTTTTCCCGCCCCAGGCCGGGTGGGATAAACGGGTCTGCACTATTAGTGCTTCTACGTCCTCAGCTGTTTTAGAAGGCTGCTGGTGCGGTCTTCTGCTTTGGTCACAAAGCGGAAGACCCTCTGTGGCCCTGCTGAGCCACTTGTACCCGGTCTTGCGGCTGATCCCATAATACCGGCACAGGGCACTGATTGTATCATTTCCTTCTGTGGCCGCTCTGATGAATTGTTCTCTTTGTTCCATAACAGTCTTTGTCTCCCATGACATCTGACCCACTTCCTTTGCTTGTCGGATGCCTTTATTCTAGCAAAAACTGTTACCTATGTCTCTTCTCTACCTGTTACCTATGTTACTACTCTATACAAATCTGCCGCCCGCTACGTTCCGTATACAACCCGTGCGGATGAATGGTACCACGCAATGTAGCGGCGATGATTCATCGATGGAATCAAGGTGTGATTGCCCCCGGCAATCAGTATTTTTTGATTCGCTGCGCGGAGCACCACCATGCAACGTTGCAAATATAACCTGTGCGGTCAAAACGGAACCACCCACCGGCATGTCATCCCGAGCGAAATAAAATAGAG